>JBGANQ010000160.1:0-10672 GCA_044222245.1 Polyangia bacterium
GCTCGCCGCGCCCCGGGGCTGCCGACTTGCCGGAGCTCGGAACGCCGCGCCCCTTGGCGGCCGCCTTCTGTCCGGTGAGCTGCTCTTTGACCTGGGCCGGAAGGCGCCCGAGCAGCGCCAGCGCGCCAGTCGGCGACCGCTGGTCGCGATCATCCCCATAGTCGGTGACCACGGCCGGGATGCCGTCCACGGGCCGCTGGCCGCCGACCGCATCCGCCTGGCGGGCCGCCAGTGCGAGCGCCGACTGGCGGTGCGCCAGAGCCTGCTTGCCGCGGGTCATAAGGCGCTCCAGGCCCCGCCGCAGCGCGCCGGCAGCGGTGGTCAGCCCCTGCTGAACCGACAGCTCGGTGGCGAGCAGCAGCGCCAGCAAGAGCGCCAGCACCGCAACCAGGATGGTACCGGCGGTGCCGACCAGACCTACGAGTACCTCGGCGGTGTACTCGCCGAGCGCGCCGCCGAGCGGCATCCCGTGCAGGCGCAGCCGGGCGCCGCCCAGGTGCAAAAGGGCTGCCACGGCCAGGCTGGCGCTCAGCGCGCCGCCGGCAAGACGGACGCGCGGCCGGAGCGGCAGCCCGCCGAGGTAGCGCACCGCCCCGAGCAGGAGCCCGGCGGCGATCGCCAAGGTCCCGGCGCCAAAGCCCGCATAGACCGTGCTGGCCACCCACCGGCCCACCGGCCCCATGAGCTTGCCATCGCCGAACAGCAGCGACATGGCGGAGAGAAACAGAAACAGGCCCAGCGTGAGGAGCACGATCCCCTGCGCCTCGCGGCGGCGCGAAGCTGGCGGCGCCGGCAGGCTCTGCCTGTCTTCTTTGCCCTCTTTACCTTCCTTGCGAGCGGTAGGTGGGCGGGCGCTGCGAGCCGGGGCCGGCAGGCCGTCGCGGCGGCTGGGACGGAGCCGCTCGGCCGCCGGGGCGCGCTCGCCCGGCTCGCTGGACAGGCCGGGGCGGCGCGGCTCGTCGGGTCCGCCGCTGGACGGGACCGGGGCCGGCGCGAGCGGCGGGCGCAGCGCCGGTCGCGCCGCCAGCTGAACCGACCGACCAGGACCGCCGCCGCCCGGAGCTGCGACTTCGCGGGCACCGCGCGCCGCGCTGACGCGCGCGCCCGAAGCTACGCCCGAAGCGGCACCCGACAGGGCTGCTCCCGCAGGGCCTGCTAACGCAGCCGAAGCAGCGCCCGAGACGCTGCCCGAGACGCCGCCCGAGACGCCGCCCGAGACGCCGCCCGAGACGCTGCCCGAGACGCTGCCCGAGACGCTGCCCGAAAAAACTCGCGGGGCCGCCGAGCCGCGCGCGGGTCGGGGGCCGGAAGCGGCGCGCGATGCCGGAGCATAGCCAGGAGCATAGCCAGGAGCATAGCCAGGAGCATAGCCAGGAGCATAGCCAGGAGCATAGCCGGGAGCGTAAGCGTGAGAGTCAGCCAAGCTCTCGGACCCAGGCTCAAGCCGCGGCTCAAGCGAAATGGCGGGTGCGCTGTTCATTGGTCGGTTCCTGCCCACATGTAGGATACAACCGTACTGCAGCGCACCTGTATGTCAAATTTCCTACCTGGCCTACCTCGCCTACCGGGTCCCTTCTTGGCTGAGCTCCCCGCGCTCTAAAAAATTCGTGCCGCCCGCCCGATCTAACCAAACTCCGCTGATGCACGCCGGAGGGCGTTTGGTGTATGATGAATCTCGCACATCCTTAGCGATCGCTGCGACGAGACCCATGATACCGCCTGAAGTGCTGGAACAATATAACTCGGGGAAGGGGGAGTCGCTGGTCACTGCCCCCAAGCCGGATATTGTCCTTATGAAGGTGATCGGGCACCTGGACAAGGTCATGGGCCGGCGCACCCTCGATATCGTCGACAAGCTCGTCCCGCAGCACCGCGTCTTTTATCTGTTCTGCGACTGGGCGGAGATGAACGGCTACGACTCCGAGATCCGCAACATGTACACGCAGTGGGTCGCCTCCAACCGCTCGCGCCTCAAGGTGCACATCCTGGTTAGCTCCAAGCTCGTCTCGATGGGCGTCTCGGTGGCGAACCTGGCGCTCGGCGGCTCGCTCATCGGCTACACCAACCGGCCGGCTTTCGAAGCCGCGCTGCGCTCGACGCGCATGGGGCTTGGCGGGCTGAAGTAGCCGCCAGCCGCCTCTAGCGCAACCTTCCTACCTTCCTACCGGCCTCGGCCGGACCGCCACTGCGAGCACATTGCGCCCAGTCCTGCTAAGGGCTAAAACCTGCGCAGCACAAACTCGCACCAACTAAGCGCTCGCCAGCATCTCACAACCAAAGGAGGACTTATGTTGGTTTCCCCGCTGCACGCTGGGACTCGCTACGATGTCGCCATCCTCGGCACTGGCATCGGCGGCACCATCCTCGGGGCGATCCTGGCCCGTCACGGGCAGAGGGTCCTCCTCATCGAGCAGGGTGTCCACCCCCGCTTCACCATCGGCGAGTCGACGATCCCCGAGACGACGATCCTGTTCCGCATCCTCGCCGCCCGCTACGGCGTGCCCGAGATTGGCAACCTGGCGACCTACCAGCGCCTCAACCGCTACGTCGGCTCCAGCCACGGGGTCAAGCGCAACTTCTCGTTCATGTATCACCGCCCCGGCCAGGCCCAGCGTCCCGAGGAGTCGAGCCAGTACCCGACCGCGGCGCCGCCTTACGGGCCCGACGTCCACATGTTCCGCCAGGACGTCGATGCCTACATGCTCCAGGTGGCGCTGTCCTACGGGGCCAGCGCGGTGATGCGCACCGACGTCAACGAGGTGGAGATCGAGCCGGGCGGGGTGCGCCTGCGGACCAAGCAGGGTAAGGAGTTTACCGCCAGCTATGTGGTCGACGCCGGCGGCCTCAAGTCGATGCTCGCCCAGACCTTCAAGCTGCGGGACGCGCAGCCGGCCCTGCGCACGCGCTCGCGCAGCCTGTTTACCCATATGGTCGGGGTCAAGCCCTACGACGCTTGCATCGAAAAGACCCACGGACTGTTCAGCCCGCTGTCTCAAGGCACCCTGCACCATGTGTTCGAGCGCGGCTGGATGTGGGTCATCCCGTTTAACAACCACCCGACCTCGACCAACCGGCTGGTCAGCGTCGGGCTCAACCTGGACCTCGACCACCACCCGCGCACTGGCCTGCCGCCCGAGGAGGAGTTTCGCCAGTTCATCAGCGGCTACCCCTCGATCGCCGAGCAGTTCAAGGACGCCACCGCGGCGCAGCCGTGGATGAGCAGCGATCAGCTGCAGTTCTCGTCGCAGACCGCGGTGGGCGAGCGCTTCTGCATGCTGCCGCACGCCTTCGGCTTCGTCGACCCGCTGTTCTCCAGCGGCCTCGGGGTGACGATGTTCGCCATCAACGCCATCGCGGTGCGCCTCATCCGCGCTGCCAGCGACGGCGATTACTCGGCGGCGCGGTTTGCCTACGTCGACACCTGGACCAAGAAGAACATCGATTTCTACGATCGGCTGGTCTCGGGGGCGTACCTGTCGTTTTGCGACTTCGCGCTGTGGAATGCCTGGCACCGGCTGTGGATGATCGGCGGCATGCTCGGTCCCTTTGGCCAGATGGAGGTCTACCAGCGCATCGTCAACGCCAAAGACCCGCTGGACGACAGCCTCACCGAGTCGTTCCCCTACCGCGCCGCCCAGGGCTACGAGCTGCCCGAGTTCTCGGCCCTGTTCGACGCGGCCGAGAAAGAGCTTTACGCCTACCGCGATGGCCACTGCTCCTCCGCCGAGGCGGCCGCGCGCATCTTCGCCCAGATCGAGCGCAGCGGGCTGTGGCCCGAGCCCTGGGGCAAGCTCGATCCTGGGCGGCGCAGCGCCGGCACCTTCACCCTGCTGCCGCTGCTCAAGCTGGCGCTGTGGCTGGGCAGCAAGGCCCCGGGCAGCGCCCGGCAGTATTACTTCAAGCAGTTCGGGGCCAAAGACGTGCTAAAGGAGCTGGCGCGAGAGAACCTGCTGCAGCTAAAGCACGCCAGCACCAGCTTCGCCGTGATGACCCGCGACACGGCGCTCGACTGGAACCAGGACTGGAGCCGCCCCTGACCCGATCGCCGCTCCGCCCGGCGGCGCAGCGTCGCTCGGCTTAGCCCTCTGCCTAGATCGGATATGCTGGAGCAGGTGCGTTGTCTCGACGCACCGTGATTAGGGACTGCGCGCGAAGTTGCGCGCAGCCCTCGGGCAACCGACCTTAGAACCACTTAGTCGTAATAGGCACAGGCTACGGGCTCATGAGCCAGAAACCCAGCAGTTCATCCGGAGATCCATCTGGCAGCTTGTCAGGTGGCCTGCCAGGGAACGCGGCAGGCAGCGCTTCGGGGGTATTTCCTGCCAACCCGTCAGGCAGCTTTTCAGGCAGCTTTCCGGCCAGCCTCGCTGGCCAGCTCGCCGACAGCTTTCCCGAGCACAGCCCGGTAAACCTCGATCCGAACCCCGAGCCGCGGCAGCACGCGCTGGTCATCGGCTGCGGCATCGCCGGCATGACAGCGGCGGCGGTGCTCACCAAGTACTTCGAGCGGGTGACCATCCTGGAGCGCGATCAGCTGCCCGAGCAGCCCAAGTTCCGCGCCGGCAAGCCGCAGGGCCGCCACGCCCACATCCTGCTGGCGCAGGGGATGCACCTTTTGGAGACCATCTTTCCCCAGCTCGGCCAGGACCTGTGCGCCGCCGGAGCGCTGCAATACAAGTGGGGCCCCGACACCCGCTGGTATCACTTTGGCGGCTGGCGGCGCCGCTACCCGCCGGCGCTCACCTCGATCTCGTGCAGCGTCAACCTGATCGAGTGGGCGCTGCGCCGGCGGCTGCAGCAAAACCCGCGCATCCGCATCCTCACCGAGTGCACCGTCAACGAGCTGCTCGCCGACGGCCTGCGCATCGTTGGGCTGCGCCTGCAGCAGCACCGCAAGGGCCGCGGCCAGAAGACCCGCGAGCTGCACGGCAGCCTGGTCGTCGATGCCACCGGCCGGCGCTCGATGGCCCCCGAGTGGCTCACCAAGCTCGGCATCGGCCCGGTGCCCGAGACCAAGGTCGACGCGTTCTGGGGCTACGCCAGCCGCTACTACGAGTGCCCCAGCCAGCCCGACCGCAGCTGGAAGGCGATGGCGGTGCACCCGACGCCGCCCGACAGCCCGCGCATGGGGGTGATCTTCCCGCTGGAGAACAACCTGTGGCTGGCGACCCTCGCCGGCACCAACCGCGACTACCCGCCCGACGACGACGCCGGCTTCCTCGAGTTCGCCCGCGGCCTCGCCCAGCCGGATCTGTTCGAGGCGATCCGCGACGCCAAGCCGGTCTCGGGCATCTACGGCTACCGCTACGCCGAGAACCGCCTGCGCCACTTCGATCGGGTCAAGCGCAGCCCCGAGGGCTTTGTCGCCCTGGGCGACGCCGTGTGCCAGTTCAACCCGGTCTACGGCCAGGGCATGTCGGTGGCCGCCATCGGCGCCGTGCAGCTCGATCGCTGCGTCGGTGAGCAGCTGCGCCGCCACCCCGATCGCAGCCTGCAGGGCCTCTCGCACCGCTTCCAGCGCAACCTGGCGCGCGACCTGCGGGTGCCGTGGCTGATCGCGACCAACGAAGATCTCCGCTACGCCCGCCGCGAGGTGCGGGCCAAGCACGCGCTGCTGGTGCGCCTGCTGCAGGGCTTCGTGCGCAACCTGCTGGAGCTCGGCGTCAGCGACTACCAGGCCTACAAGTCATTCCTGGGCGTGATGCACCTTATGTCCTCCCCGCTGCGGCTGCTCCACCCGCTGCTCCTGCTCAAGGTGGTGCTGCACGCGCTGCTGGTGCGCCGCCCGCCGGTGACCGCCAGGCCGTTCCGGCCCGTGGCGCTCTCCCCGGCGGCGATGAGCCCGCGGCCGATGTCCGGCGAGGCGTGGCCGGTGCTCAACGACCCCTCGCTGCTCACCGGCCTGAAGTCGAGCGTGACGCCCACCCCGGCCCCGACCGGCCCGGCCACCCCGAGCGGCGGCACCCAGCAGCCGACCCTGAAGAAGCCCGGCGCCAAGTACGCCGCCCCCGATAAGGGCGCCGCCGAGCGCTAGCAGGCTCCTAGGCGACGGTGGCCAGCGTCACCAGCGGAGCCGCCAGCCGCACCGCCTGGGTGAACAGGGCAATGAACGCCGAGATGTTCTGCAGGTTGGCGATGAGCTCGCGCAGGTCCTGGTTGGCCTGGGTGAGCTCGCTGAAGATCTCGCGCACCACGGGGCTATTGTCTTTTAGATCCACCGCCACCGCGCGCCAGTAGGTGTCGCGCGCCGCCGCGTGCAGCGAGCGCAGGCTCTGCCGCTGCTCAGTCGTTGTGCACTGCTGGTACAGGTCGTCGAAGTTGTCATCGAGGACCTCGT
Organism: Polyangia bacterium; assembly: GCA_044222245.1. Lineage (GTDB taxonomy): Bacteria > Myxococcota_A > Polyangia > Palsa-1104 > JAEUJZ01 > CALFML01. Next base: position 6,338 of record JBGANQ010000160.1, read on the forward strand.
AGGCGTGCTGGACAGCTGCCAGGTAGGCGGGGTGCGGATCAACGGCCATGGGTGCTCGCCGGGGCTATTGGTTTTTGCAGGAGTCGCGGAGGTTAATCGACCTTACCACGGGCAGCACCGGCGCGGCGACCTGTCGCCAGTCGAGCGGCTGACCGACCTCCAGGCTCAGGTGCAGGCGGGCCAGCGCCCGCAGCAGCGACAGGTGCTGCCCGAGCGCGGTGCTCTGCGTGCCGAGCAGCAGCTCGGCGCGGCGCTCGACCGCGGCGGCGAGCGCCGCCTGCACGGCGGCCCGCTTGGCCGGCGGCCAGTCCTGCTGCTGCCGCTGAAACTGCAGCTCGTCCCAGCGCAGCCCGAGCTCCTGCAGCTGCGGCGCCAGCAGATCCCCCGGCGAGACCGTGCCGTACTTGGTCAGCAGCGCCTTGGCCAGCCCCTTGCGCGACCGCAGCGCCTCGCGCTGCAGCGAGGCGTACAGCGGCAGCTCCTTGTCCAAAAGCTCGATGAGCCGACCGAGCACCTGGCGGATCCGCATGCTGGCGTAGCGCAGGCTGCGCGAGCGCGACACCCCAAGCCACGGGCTCGGCGAGGTGGCCGAAGCGACCGGCCCCGCGGCGGGATCGGGCGGCGGCCGCGCCACCTCGCCCTCACCGGGGCAGTCGGCGACGAGCAGCGGATCGGCCGGATAGTCGGCCGGGTCGAGCTCGCCGATCGTGTTGTCGAAGATCCCTGGGTCGTCGCGGCCCTGGGTCGCCAGGTCGGCGAAGTGGTCGTACAGGATACTCAGCTTGCCGAGCAGCTGCACCCGCAGCCGCAGGCTGCGCTGCGCCGAGGCGATGCTGCACAGCGTCTCTTTGGGCAGCGGCTCCTGGTTGAGCAGCGGCCCGCTGAGGGCCTTGCCTTCGACATAGATCGAAAGGCCGGTGCGAGTGTCTTCCAGAGCCTGGATGAGCGAGCGGGTGGTGAGCTGCGCCTGGCTCGCCAGCCGCACCGCGCTCTGCGGGTTGACGATGGCGCAGCCGCTCGCGCCGAGCAGGTAGAGAAGCCCCGCGCTCACCACCAGGGCCGCCGCCCGCCCGCTGCGCCGCGCCGCCGTCATGGGCTGACTTTTCTCTCGCCGCGCTCGCCCGGCTCTGGGGGTTCGGCCGGGTGGGGCCGCTCGCGCTCGTCCGCTGCTCGGCTCGCCGCTTCGCCGTCGGGGTGCGGCGAGTCCCACGGGTAGTCCATGGCGGCCAGCTTCTGCGGCCGGGGGAAGTTCGCCCGCCCGAGCGGCGGCGAGGGCTCATCGGGCTCCCAGTGCGGGTAGTCGCCGCGCGAGCTGCCCTCCAGCGCCCCATCGCCGTAGTCGACGTAGTCCTGCTCGTCGTCGATAACCTTGGCCACTGCCAGGTCTTCGACGAACTGCAGGATCTTCTGCACCATCGACTGGGTGAAGCCGCGCTCGTTGCTGACCACCGCAAACCCGAGCTGCGCCGTCTGCCAGGCGTCGGGGTCGCCGACCTCGGCGATGGCGCAGTTGTACTTTTGCTGCACGCGGTCCTTGATGCGACGCAGCACCGAGCGCTTGTCCTTTAGGGACTGGCTCTCTTCGATCATCAAGCTGATCCGGCAGACACCGACGACCATGGGCGTTGGCCTTGCTGTGGCTTAGGGGGAACTGGCGGTAGGGCTGGAGGCGGTCACCCGCGCGGTCTCCGAGTGCTCCGGCGAGCGCTCAGGCGAGCGCTCAGGCGAGCGTCGGGGCGATCTCTTCGACCTCAAAGGACTCGATGACGTCGCCGACCTTCACGTCGAGGTAGCCCTCGATGGTCATGCCGCACTCGTAGCCCTGCTGGACCTCGCGCACGTCGTCCTTGAAGCGGCGCAGCGAGCCGAGCTTGCCGGTGTAGATGAGCACCGAGTCGCGGATGAGCCGGCAGTGGGCGCTGCGCCGGACCAGGCCCTCGGTGATGAAGCAGCCGAGGACGACGCCGATCTTGGGGATGTTGAACAGCTCGCGGACCTCGGCCTTGCCGAGCATCTTGTCGCGCTTGACCGGGGCCAGCAGGCCCGCCATGGCGCGCTTCACGTCGTCCAGGGCGTCGTAGATGATGTCGTACAGCTTGATGTCCACGCCCTCCTGCTCGGCCAGCGCCGAGGCCTTGCCGGCCGGGCGGACGTGGAAGCCGATGATGATGGCGTTGCCGGCCTTGGCCAGGTTGACGTCGGTCTCGGTGATGCCGCCGACGCCGGCCTGGATGACCGTGACCTTGACCTGGGGCGTGGTGAGCTTGACCAGGGCGCTCGACAGCGCCTCGACCGAGCCCTGCACGTCGGCCTTGAGGATGACCTTGAGCTCCTTGAGCCCCGCCTTCATCGCATCAAGCAGCTTGTCGAGCGAGACCGGGCCGGCCTTGGCGCGCTCTTTCTCGACTCGCTTGTTGCGGCGGAACTCGACCAGCTCCTTGCTGGCGCGCTCGTCGGTGACGACGTTGAGCACCTCGCCGGCGCGCGGCACGCCCGACAGGCCCAGGACCTCGACCGGGGTGGAGGGACCGGCCGACTGCAGCTGGCGGCCCTTGTCGTCCATGAGGGCGCGGACCTTGCCCATCTCCTCGCCGACGACCAGGGTGTCGCCGACGCGCAGCGTGCCTTCCTGGACCAGCACCGAGGCCACCGGACCGCGCTTGGCGTCCATGCGGGCCTCGATGACCGCGCCCTTGCCGGCCTTGTTCGGGTTGGCGCGCAGCTCGAGCACTTCGGACTGCAGCGCCAGCATCTCCAGCAGCTTCTCGATGCCGACCTTGGTCCGCGCCGACACGTCGACGTAGATTGTCTGCCCGCCCCACTCTTCAGGCTGCAGGCCGTGGGCCGACAGCTGCTGGCGGATGCGATCGGGCTGGGCGCCGGGCTTGTCGACCTTGTTGACGGCGACGATGATCGGGACCTTGGCGTCCTTGGCGTGGTTTAGCGCCTCCAGCGTCTGCGGCATCACGCCGTCGTCGGCAGCGACCACCAGGACGACGATGTCGGTGACCTGGGCGCCGCGGGCGCGCATCTCGGTGAACGCCTCGTGGCCCGGCGTGTCGAGGAACACCACGTCGCCGTTGTGCGACGAGATCTTGTAGGCGCCGATGTGCTGGGTGATGCCGCCGGCCTCGCCCGCGGCGACGTTGGCGTTGCGGATCGCATCGAGCAGCGAGGTCTTGCCGTGGTCGACGTGACCCATGATCGTGATGACCGGGGCGCGCGGCAAGAGGTCCTCGGGCTGATCGACGACCTCGGAGACCACGCTCTGCTCTTGGAACGCGGTGGACTCCACCCGCCACTCGAACTCGGCGGCGGCCAGCTGCGCGGTGTCGAAGTCGATCGAGGAGTTGATCATCAGGCTGCGCAGCCCGAGCTCCCAGATCTTCTTGAGGACATCGGTGGCCTTGAGGCCCATCTGCTGCGCCAGCGCCGAGATGGCGATCGTCTCGTCCATCTTGACCACGCGCTTGTGCTCGGCGGCGGTGGTGATCTGGGTCTGCTTGGCCTTGCGCCCCGGCTGCGGCTTCTGCTTGCCGGGCTGGTGGCGCATCCTCTGCTGCTTGGCCGGCGGCTGGCGCAGGCGCTCGCCGGTGACTTCCTGGCGCGGGCCGCGGCCGGTCGGGGCCTCGGGCTCGGGGCTGCGGAAGCCGCGCGGGCTCTCGGCGCTCGGCTTGCTGGGGGCCGGGGCGGCGGGGCGCAGGGCGGCCAGGTCGATGACGCGGCCGGTCGGACCCAGGCCCTCGCTCTGGCGGCGGGTCTGCGCGGTGACGAACACCCGCTGCTGCTGCGCCGCGGCGGCTGCTTGGGCGGCGGTCATGGGCGCCGCCGGAGCCGCTGCTGGCGGCGCGGCGGGGGCTGCGGGCTTGACCGCTTCCGGCTCGGCTGCCGGCTTGACGGCGGCCGCGGTCGGCTCGACGGTCGGCTTGGCGGCAGGGCCGGGCGGCGCGGCAACCGGCGGACGCGCTGCCGGCTCGGCCGCGATCGGGGCCGGCTTGGCGGCAGGGCGGGTCTCGGGCTCAGCGGCGGCCTTGGGCTCGGCGGCCGGGGCGCGCTCGGTCACCGCGGCCGGGGCCGGCGGCGGAGCAGCGGCCGCCGGGGCGGTGACTGGCTCTGCCGCCTTGGCAGTAGGCTGCTCGACCCGAGCGGGCTCGCGGGCGGGCGGCGCGGCGACCGGCTTCTCGACCGGAGCTGGCTTGACCTCGGCGGGGGCGGGGCGCTCGGCAGGGCGCGCGGCGACCGGCTTTTCCACCGGCGCTGCCGGCGGCTCGGCCGGAGTAACGGGGCTTGGCCCCTTGGCGGCCGGGGCGCTCACCTGGGCCGGGGCTTCTACCC
>JBGANQ010000161.1:0-1711 GCA_044222245.1 Polyangia bacterium
GAGTCGCTGTTCACCCGCGCCCACGACGACGCCCGCGAGCACCTGTACCGCCTGCACGCCGACCCGCCCATCCGCCACCTTTTTCGCGTTGCCAGCAGCCTGGACTCGATGGTCGTCGGCGAGCCGCAGATCCTCGGCCAGGTCAAGCAGGCCTTCCAGCTGGCGCAGAGCGTCGGCACCATCGGCACCACGCTGGGCGTCGCGCTGCCGCACGCGTTCCTGGTCGCCAAGCGGGTGCGCACCGAGACCGCGATCGGCACCAACTCGGCCTCGGTGGCCTCGGTGGCGGTGAGCCTGGCGAGCCAGATCTTCGGCCAGCTGCGCGGCCACCCGGTGCTGCTGTGCGGGGCCGGCAAGATGGCCGAGCTGTGCGCTCGCCACCTGCGCGAGGCCTCGGCGGATCAGTTCCTGGTCGTCAACCGCACCCGCGCCCGCGCCGAGGAGCTGGCCGGGCGCCTGCACGGCACCGCCCACGATTTCAGCGAGCTGGAGGCCCTGCTCGGGCGCGCCGCGGTGGTGCTGTGCTCGACCGGCTCGCGCGAGCCGGTGCTGCGCGCCGACATGCTGGCGCGGGTGATGAAGGCGCGCAAGGGCCGCTGGCTGCTGCTTATTGATATCGCGGTGCCGCGCGACGTCGAGCCGCAGGTGGGCGAGCTCGACAACGTCTACCTGTACGACATCGACGCCCTGCAGGCGGTGGTCGCCGGCAACCTGTCCGAGCGCCAGCGCGAGGCGGCGGCGGCCGAGCAGATCATCAGCGGCGAGCTGTCGCGCTTCGTGTCGCGTCAGCGCGAGGGCGGCGTGGTGCCGGTCATCAAGGCGCTGCGCACCTACGCCCAAGGGGTGGCGCAGGCCGAGGTGGCGCGCCTGACGCCGCGCCTCGGGGCGCTGGGCGAGCGCGAGCGCAAGCTCGTACAGCAGCTGGCCGATGGCATCGTCAACAAGCTGCTGCACGCGCCGCTCACCGCGCTCAAGCGGGCCGCCGCCGAGCCCGACGGGCCGCTGGCCGCCGATCTCCAGGGGGCGGTGCGCAGCCTGTGGCCGCTCGACGGCCTCATCGCCGGGGAGCTGGCCGCGGGCGAGCCCCTGGGCCTTGGCACCGGCGAGCCGCCCGGCCCCGCGGCCCTTGGCGACAGCCCACCCCCGCCCGAGCGGCGCCCCGCGCCCCAGACGAACAAGACGGAGAGTTCATGAGCGAGCTGTGTATCGCCACCCGCGGCTCCAAGCTGGCGCTGTGGCAAGCCGAGTATATCCGCGCCGAGCTTGGGGCCCGCGAGCCCGAGCTGCGGATCGAGCTGTTGGTGCTCAAGACCCAGGGCGACCGGGTGCTCGATCGGGCGCTCAGCGAGATCGGCGGCAAGGGGCTGTTCACCAAGGAGATCGAGGACGCGCTCCTCGACGGTCGGGCTCAGGTCGCGGTCCACTCGATGAAGGACCTGCCGGCGCACGGACCCGCGGGCCTGGAAGTCGCCGCGGTGCCCGGGCGCGCCGATCCGCGCGACGCCCTGCTGCTCGCGCCCGGTTTCCAGCACCTGCTGGCAGCGGCCGACGGGTCGCCGAGCGCGAGCGCGCTGCTCGGCCTGCTGCCAAGCGGTGCCCGGGTGGGGACGAGCAGCCTGCGGCGGGTCTGCCAGCTGCGCCGGCTGCGACCGGATCTGACCATTGTGCCGCTGCGCGGCAATGTCGACACCCGGCTGCGCAAGCTGCAGGC
>JBGANQ010000161.1:1721-10440 GCA_044222245.1 Polyangia bacterium
GCCTGCTTCGCGACGGGCGAGATGCTGCCCGCCTGCGGCCAGGGAGCGCTGGCGGTGCAGTGCCGCGCCGACGACGCCCGCACCCGCGAGCGGCTCGGCCAGCTCGCCGATGCGGCGACCGCCATCGCCACCACCGCCGAGCGCGCCTTCTCGCTGCGCCTGGGCGGCAGCTGCCAGACGCCGCTCGGCGGGCACGCCCGGCTGCTCGCCCCGGGCGCCGCGGCGGGCGCCACGGGCCAGCTGCACCTTGAGGGGCTGGTCGGCAGCGTCGACGGAGTGCGAGTCCTGCGCGGCGAGCGCACCGGCCCTCCGGACGACGCCGAGGGCCTGGGCATCGCCCTGGCAGAGCAGCTGCTGGCGGCCGGGGCCGGCGAGATCCTCCGCTGACCGCCCGCGGCGCGTCCGGTAGCGCGATGGTCCGACTCGCTGATATAATCATCCGCCTGTCGACATGAACGCCGACGACGCGCCTAGCCCCGCCGCCCGCCTCCCCTGCAGCTCTGACGAGCCGCCCGGACGCAAGGAACCGGCTCCGCCGCCCGAGCACATCCTGCTGCTCGAGGCGCTGGGCCGCGACAACCCGCCGCTGGAGCCGCCGCGGACCCGCCGCATCTTCGTCAACCGCAACCTGACCCTGGAGAAGATCGAAGTCATCGGCTTTGACATGGACTACACGCTGGCGCTGTACAACCAGCCGCGCATCGAGGCGCTGTCCGTCGAGTGCACCCTGAACAAGATGGTCGAGAGCCGCGGCTACCCGCCGGCCCTGCTCGGCCTCGACTACAACCCGCAGTTCGCCATCCGCGGGCTGGTCGTCGACTGCGAGCGGGGCAACCTGCTCAAGATGGATCGCTACGGCTACGTCGGACGCGCCTATCACGGCACCCGCCCCCTGCCGCGCCCAGAGCGCCAGCAGCTGTACCGCGAGCAGTCGGGTCGGCCGCGCTGGGCCTACATCGACACCCTGTTCGCCTTGCCCGAGGCCGTGCTCTACGCTCGCGCCGTCGACTACTTTGACGCCGAGCCCGAGTTCCAGAAGCTTGCACCCAAGGCGCGCGCCGCGCGTTACAGCAAGCTGTGGCAAGACATCCGCGACTGCATCGACGAGGCCCACCGCGACGAGTCGATAAAGCGGATCATCAAAGCCGACATGCAGAGCTTCATCGAGCGCGACCCCGAGCTGCCGCTGACGCTGCACCGCTTCCGCTCGGCCGGCAAGCGGCTGTTTCTGCTGACCAACAGCGGCTACGACTATACGACCGCCGTGATGTCGTTCCTGCTCGACCAGCAGCTGCCCGACTACCCGTCGTGGCGGAGCTACTTCGACGTGATCGTGGTCGATGCCAAAAAGCCCAGGTTCTTTGCCGAGCATCCGCCGCTCATCGAGCTGGACGAGGGCGGGCAGCCGCGACCGCAGCTGAGCGCCGGCGCTCAGGTGAGCTCAGAGCGCCCACCCGCTGTCCTTTATCAAGGGGGGAACGTGAGCGCGGTGGACAAGCTGCTGGGGCTTCGTGGGGATCGCGTGCTGTATGTTGGCGATCATATTTATGGCGATATGTATCGCGCCAAGCGGGCCTCGGTGTGGCGGACGGCGATGATCATCCAGGAGCTGGAGCAGGAGCTCCTGCACCACAGCCGGGTCGAGGAGCCGCTGCAGCAGCTCGAGGTCGCGCTGGCCGGTCCAGCCGCCGCCGCGACCGCCGCGACCCTGCCGATAAAGCCCGGCAGCGCCGCCGCCGCGACCCTGCAGGCCGCCGCTGGCGAGCTCACCCGGCGCCTCGGCGAGCTGCACGCGGCAAGCCGACTCACCGACGAAGAGATCGAGCGCCTGGAGCTCGATATCGAGCATGTGTTCAACCCCTTCTGGGGGCCGCTGTTCAAGGCCGGCAACGAGAACTCGCGGCTCGGCGAGCAGGTCGAGGACTACGCCTGCCTATATACGAGTCGAGTCTCGAATTTTTTGTCCTATTCCCCGTTCTATTATTTCAGATCACCGCGCGAGCACCTGCCCCACGAGCGGGTGTACTAGGCGCTCGGCCGACCCTGGGCTGTCTAGAGGATGTAAAATTAGTTGAGCCATTACGGTTTCGCGTGGCAGGTAGACGGGCTGGACCCGCAGGGCGTAGAAGATTTTGGCAACTGGCTCAGAACGTGCTAGTGGCTTAGGTCGAGAACTGGGGTCAGCAGGCTGGCCCGGAAACAACTACAAGGAGACAACGATGAATATCTTCTCTCAGGTTTCGAAGTCGGCTATGGCGCTTACCCTGGGCATGACCCTCTTTGGTGGCTGTGACCCGTCCAAGGAAGCGCTGGAGCAGACCAAGGACCAGCTGGCCAAGGTGACCTCCGAGCGTGATCAGCTCAAGGGCCAGGTCGACTCGATGAAGGTATCGCTCGATACCCTGAAGACGGAGAGCGATGCCAACAAGGCCAAGCTGGCCGAGTCGGACGCCAAGCTTGCGGCGTGCGCCCCGGGCGCGGCCCCGGCCCCGGCCCCGGAGCCGCACCACAGCGGCGGTGGCAAGGCCAAGCCCGCTGCTCCCAAGGCCGTGGCCGCCCCGCCGGCGCCCAAGGTCGACACCTCGGCTCCGGTCGGCTCGCAGGCCAATCCCGTGGCGCGGCCGCGCGGCGGAAACCTGTAAACAAGTCCGCTGCTTTCATCCCGGTAAGCTACTCTCTATATGGGGGGGACGCAGCTCCAGTCGGGGCTGCTAGCCTAAAGTAAAAACCTAGCCAAGGAGTACCCTAATGAAGAAGTCCCTTTTGCGACTTGCCATGCTCGGATTGCCGGTCCTGTTTGCCGCCTCGTGCGGTGGCGACAACCTGTTTGGCACGCTCGATGGCGGCACCACCGGTGCCTGCCCCGCCGGCGTCACCGTCTACCAGATCTCCACCGGCTCGTACAACCCGGTGGCCGGCAGCGGCGCCATCGTCTCGGACAGCTGCAAGACCGGCTTTGTCGCCTCTGACGTCGAGAAGTCGCGCAAGGTCAGCAATGACGCCCAGGGCAACATCAGCGTCACCAGCGTGGATGGTCTGTCGCTGGTCGGCACCGGCCCGGTGCGCTGCAACACCGGCACCCTGACCTACGAGTCGCAGTTCATTGTCGACGGTCCGTGCAACTACCGGTACAAGAACTCGGTGGACTTCACGGTCACCTCGGCCAACACCTTCGGCATCGTGGTCACGCAGACGCGCCTCGACTCGACCTCGGTCGCCGGCGCGGTGTGCCCGCAGGATCCGACCTCCTGCGTCCTGAAGTACTCGGTCAACGAGAGCAAGTAGTCAGCCGCCGGCGGCGAGCGGTCAGCGCGAGATCGATCTGGTGGTCGATCTGCTGAGCAGGCGCCGCAGCCGCCGACCTGCCACCTGTCCGACCTCTTGGACTTCTCTGACTCCCATCAGAGCGCACAAGACGGCATAGCTGGTTCCCCCCGACACAAGCGCCAGACTCAGGCAGCCGAGCGTCCGCCCCAGCGGCACGCTGAGCGCTGCGGTCTGGGTTCCTAGCAGCGAACTCAGCACCGTCCACATGACCAGCCCCGCGCAGGTCGCCGCGACCGTGATCCGCGCCAGGCTGAGCAGCACATGCGACTGCCACAGCCCGCCATAGCGCCGCGAGAAGCTGACCAGCAGCACCGCCAGGTTGACGGTCGCGGTGATGCTGGTCGATAGCGCCAGCGCCCGGTAGCCGTAGATTGGGTGCAGCGCCACGCACCACAGCACGCTGACCCCCACCGCCAACAGGGTCGCCAGCATCGGCACCCGGGTCAGCTTGAGGGCGTAGAACACCGGCGCCACGACCTTGACCGCCGAGTAGGCCAAAAGCCCCAGCGCGTAGTAGCGCAGCGCTACCGCGGCGGCGGCGGTGTCGCTCGCCTGGAAGGCCCCGTGCTGGTAGATGACGCGCAGGATCGGCTCCGCCAGCACCCACAGCACCGCCGCCGTCGGCAGCGTCCAGAACGCCACCAGGACCAGCCCGCGCCGCAGCGTGTCGCGCACCCCGTCCATGGCCACCGCCAGATCGCGCTCGGCGGCGCTGCTGGCCGCGCGGGCCAGCGCCACGGTGCCGACCGCGACGCCGAACATGCCGATGGGCAGCTGCATCAGGCGGAAGGCGACAGCCAGCCAGGTGACAGCGCCGTCCTCGCGCGAGGCGAACGACGAGCTGACAAAGATGTTCACCTGCGTCGCCACCAGCCCCAGCGTCGCCGGCGCCATGGTCTTAAGGACGCTGCGCAGCCCGGGGTCGCGCAGCCGCAGATCGAACAGCAGCCGGAACCGGTAGCCGCTGCGCCACAGCGGCACAAGCTGCGCCCCAAGCTGCAGCGCCCCGCCGATGAGGGTCGCCACCGCCCAGGCAATCGCCGCCCCGCGGGTGCGCCCGACCTTCAGGCTCCACAAAAGCGCGCCGACGACGATCGTCGCCAGGTTGAACAGCGCCGGGGCCAGCGCCGGGGCGAGGAAGCGCTGCTGCGCGTTGAGCATGCCCATCGCCACCGCCGCCAGCGACACCAGCAAGAGGAACGGCATCATGATGCGGGTGAGCAGCACGGTCAGCTCGGCCTTGCCCGGCGTCTGGGAGTAGCCCGCCGCCCACGAGTCGACAAGCTGCGGCGAGTAGAGGATGCCCAGCAGCACCAGCGCGCCGACCACCAGCAGCAGCACCGTCATCACCAGGTTGGCCAGGCGATAGGCGGCCTCCAGGCTGTGGTGCTTTTTCTGCTCGATGAAGGCGGGCTGGAAGGCGGCCGAGAGCGCCCCTTCGGCAAACAGGTCGCGCAAAAGGTTCGGCAGGCGGAACGCCATGGTGAAGGCGTCGCCGTAAAACCCCGCCCCTAGGAGCGCCGCGAAGACCTGCTCGCGCAACAGCCCCATGACGCGCGATAGCAGCGTGGCGACCGACAGCATGCCCGCCGCGCCCGCCATTCGGTCGGCCGCTGCCGCCGGCTCGGCATTGCCGGCGCCAGGCCCGGCAGCGGGCGGCTGGGCCGGCAGCGGGTGCGCAGCAGGAGACGGCGGAGGCAGTGCATCAGGGGACGGCGGCGGCGCAGCAGAGGACGGCGCAGCGGAGGACAGCGGCGCCGCGGAGGACGGCGGCGGCGCAGTGGAGGACAGCGGCGCAGCGGAGGATGGCGGCGGCGGCGCAGTCGAGGACGGCGGCGCAGCGGGGGACGGCGGCTCGTCAGCGGAGGTGGGCATCAGTCTGTTTCAGGGCTGCTGACTGCAGTGCCGGCGGGCGGTCGGGCTCACTGCAGCCCTGCGGCCAGCACGGCGCGCTCGATCTCGCTGGCGCTGTGCACGCCGCGGAAGATCCGGCTGATGTGACCCTGGCCGTCGATGAGCAGCATGTATGGGATGGCGGTCACCCCGTACTGCTCGGACAGCGGCCCTTCATCGGTGCCGATCGGCAGCCGCAGGCCGAGCTGGCTGGCCATGGCGCGCGCCTTGGCCTCGGCCCCTTCGGTCTCGATGGCGATGGCGCGCAGGCCGCGGTCGTGCAGCCGCGCGTAGACCTGATCCAGGACCGGCAGCGACTCCTTGCACGGCAGGCACCAGGTCGCCCAGAAGTCGACCAGCACCGGGTGCCCGCGCTCGGCCGAGAGGCGGAACTCGCTGCCCGGGGTGGCCCCCGAGTCGATGCGGCGGACCGCGAAGTCCGGGGCGGCGTGCGCATCGGTGGACCGCTTCTGACCATAGTTGCGGACGACCCAGACCACGTTGAGCGCCACCAGGACGAGCAGCGCCCCGACCAGGAAGCGGCCGCCCCAGCGGGCCACCCCGCGGTCCGCTGGCTGCGGCTGCGGCTGTTCAGTAGCTTCGGTCATCCTACGTCCCCCCGCGCGGCGGCGCTTTTGGCATCGTGGGCTGCTCCGCCAGGGCGCGGCGCATCGTCAAAAATCCGATCAATATATAGAGCAACCAGACCGCAATTGCCACCCTCGGCAGCACCGCCGCCCAGGGCGGCCCGAGCGGGCGCTGCAGCAGCGTCTGCGCCAGCGAGGCCAGGACGTGCAGAAAAAGCCACCCGAGCCACGCCTGCGCCGACAGATCCAGCGTCAGGCCCGGGCGCAGCCGGCGCTCTTTTTCCCCGAGCAACAAAGACATCAGCACGCCGCCGAGCAGGATGCCCAGCAGGTCGGGCAGGAGCGCCGAGAACGCGTCGGTCAGCACGGTGAAGCCGGCGCGCAGCCCGCCTTGCTGCAGCTCGCGGAGCTGGCCTGTGAGGTGCTGCGTCTCGCTCATCAACAGGCGCGGCACGAGCAGCAGCGCCGCGTCGCGCAGCCCGCCGTGCTCGCCCTGGATGAGCGCCCGGCTGGCCTTGTGCGGAAACAACACGGCGCGGCCGATGCGCTCGCTGAAGCCGACGCGCGGCGCGGCGGCCGGGGCCGCGGTCATCAGCGGGGGCCCCGTCGCTGCTCGCGATCGTAGATGATGCGCAGGCCGGTGAGCGTCAGCATCTCGTCGCAGTCCTCGATGGTGCGGCTGTCGCGGGCGAGCAGCCGGGCCAGGCCCCCGGTGGCGACCACGCGCAGCGGGAAGTCGACCTCGGCCCGCATGCGCTCGACGATGCCGTCGACCAGGCCCACGTAGCCGTAGACCAGGCCCGACTGCATGCTGCTCACCGTGTTCTTGCCGATGACCGAGCGCGGCCGGGCCAGCTCGACGCGCGGCAGCTTGGCGGCGGCGTGAAACAGGGCGTCGGCGCTGATGCCGATGCCGGGGGCGATGGCGCCGCCCAGGTACTCGCCTTTGGGGGTGACGACGTCGAAGGTGGTGGCGGTGCCGAAGTCGACGACCAGGCAGCCGCTGCGGTAGCGCTCGTAGGCGGCCACCGCGTTGATGATGCGGTCGGCGCCGACCTCGCGCGGGTTGTCGTACAGGATCGGCATGCCGGTGCGGGTGCCCGGGCCGACGATCACCGGCTCCAGGTGGAGGTAGCGCTGAAACAGCCGCTGGAACGCCGCCAGCACCGGCGGCACGACCGTCGCCAGGATGCCGGCCGAGATGCCGCGCTCGCCCGCCTGCGCCGACAGCGGCTGCAGGTGTCCCGGCTCGCTGGCGGGCGGGCTCGACCCGCCGGCCTCCGCCCGTCCGGCGCGCTCACCGCCGCTCGCCGCCCGCCGGCCGCGGCCGCCCTCTTCGGTGCTGTGCTCCCCGGACGGCGTCGAGTCGGCGCGGCTGCCGGGGGCGGCCTCCGCTTCCGGCTCGGGAGCCGTGGTGGCGCGGAAGGGCAGCCCGTGCAGCTGCAGCAGGCTGCTGAGCAGCGCCGCGTACTCATCCTCGGTCCGCGCCTTGCGCGTCTCGAGCCGAAAGTGAGTGAGCAGGCGCGCTCCCTCGAACAGACCAAAGACGATGTTGGTGTTGCCGATGTCGACCGCGAGGAGCATGCCGCTAGCTTAAACCCAAGGCCCCTCCGGTCGCTAGGCGCCGCCCGCGGTCGCCCGCGCCCCCGCCGTCAGAGCGGTGACCACTCGACGCCGAGGAAATAGTAGTAGCGACCAAACACCGCCGCGCCGCCATCGCCCAGGCCACCGCGCACGCCGGTGAGCAGGTTCCACGGCCCGAGCTGCAGCCGCACCCCGCCGCCGAGCGACGCCCCGCTCTCGCTCGCGCCGAGCAGGCCGATGGCGGCATCGAGCGTCGCTGACAGGCTCAGGCGCCACACCTTGACCTCGGCGCTGTAGCTCATCGCCCAGCGCAGCTGGTTCTGGGCCAGGTTCAGCGTGACCGGCAGCCCCTGGGTGGTCTGCAGCCCGACCCGCCCGAGCTGGGCGGCGATGCCGAGCGCCGGATCAAGGGTGACCGGGCGGCCCAGGGTCGCCGTGCGATCGAACGAGCCGGTGGGCAGCTGCACCCGCAAAAGCGGTCCGAGCAGAAAGCGGCCGCTGGCGGCCTTGAGCGGCACCGCCCGCGCCCCGAAGGCGACGTCGCCGATCGCCACCGCGTTGTCGTCCGGCAGCCCCCCCGGCGCCCTCAGGCCCGTGTAGTACAACAGCGGCACGTTGACATCAAACGACAGCCGCCGCTGCAACAGGGCCAGCTCGCCGCCGATGTCGACGCGGAACACGTTGAGGTCGCGGCTCGCCAGGCTGCTGCCCAGGCCGAGCAGGGTGTACACGCGGGTGCGCGGCTGCACCGAGCGCCCGGGGAAGCCCGGCGAGACCAGCGGCACCGGCAGCGGCGGCCCGGCCACCGAGAACAGGAGCTCCGACTCGGCGTCTGCCAGCCGCAGGTGGACGTGGTGCTCGCCGGGCCCGAGGGTGAAGACCTGCGCGCTCTTGCAGTCGACGGGCAGGGCGTTGTCGACCGCCACCTGCAGCGGCTGGCCGACCCCGGACAGCTCCAGCGTCGCGCTCAGCGAGCGGACCAGCATCAGCTGCGCCCCGTGCTGCTTCTCGCTCGGCGGACCGCCGTTTTGCACCGGCACGCCGACGACGCTGGCGTCGGTGCGCAGGGTGATGACCGAGAACTCGCGCACCGGCGAGGGCGGGCCGACCAGCCTCTCGCTGTCGATGGCCGACACCCGGGCGTAGTAGCGCCCCGGCTGCAGCTGGGCGCGCAGCGGCGGCGCCTTGAGCTCGCCGCCGATGTCGACGCGGAACACGTTGAGGTCGCGGCTCGCCAGGCTGCTGCCCAGGCCGAGCAGGGTGTACACGCGGGTGCGCGGCTGCACCGAGCGCCCGGGGAAGCCCGGCGAGACCAGCGGCACCGGCAG
>JBGANQ010000058.1:0-58924 GCA_044222245.1 Polyangia bacterium
GCTACACGCGCGGGCGGGCGGGCGCGACGAACGGCTGCAGCGGCGCTGGCCACGGCGTACCGGGACCGGCGGGCGGCACGGCGGCGATGCAGACCGGCAGCTGGCGCACGAGCATGCCCAGGACCACGGCCCGCACGGGCGTCAGCTCGGCATCCAGCACAAGCAGCGCGCCGTCGCGAGCGGCGAGATAGGCGGCGGCGGCGTAGGCGTCCGGGGTAGCGCTGGCGCCGACGACGATGGCGGCGCGGGGATCGCCGGCCAGCAGCGGCTCCAGCCGGCCCTTGGTGCCGGCGACTGCCGCAGCGAGCGCGGGCAGCGCCGGGGCGCGCCAGCTGGTGCCGAGCGGCAGCGGCGCGCTCGGGAGCAGCGGCGCCGGCTGCTCGGCGATGCTCGCCGGTGCGGACAGCGGTCGGCTCCCAAGGCCCAGCGCCGCCGGCGCCTCGGGCATTGCGCACAGCAGCAGCGGCACCCGCGGGCTCCCCAGGAGCGCCCGCAGCTGCTGCAGGGTCCCATCGCTGGTAAACGCCGGAAAAGACAGCCCGGCGACGCCGTCGAGGATGACCGCCGCGTCGTAGAGCTCGGCCCGGCGCAGGGCCCGGGTGAGCGCCGGCAAAAGCTGCGGCTCGCGCAGCCCGTCGACCCGCAGCAGCGGCTGGCCGATGACAAGCGGCGGCCGGGCCGGATAGACCCCTGGCAGCAGGTGCAGGCCCGGCGGCAGCGGCTCGCGCCCGAGCCCCGCGGCCGAGGCAGGCTGCAGCTCGGGGCACGGCGCGCCCTGCAATAACAGGATCACCTCCTGCCGCAGCCGCAGCCGGCCGTCGGCGCGCAGCACCAGCAGCTCGAGCTGGCGCAGCGGACCCGGGGGGAGCAGCTCGGCCAGCACTGCCGGCTCCTCGTGCAGCGGGCCCAGGCACTGCGAAAGCTCGATCGGCCGCATGCCGCGCGGCCGGCAGCCGAGCAGGCTCTGGGCGGCGTACAACAGGGCCAGCGCCCGGCTCGCCGCAGGCGACAGGCGCAGGCGCTTGGCGAGCGGCCCAAGCGGTCCGCCCTCGGGTGGCATGGGCAGCAGCGCCGCGCCGCTGCCGAGAAGGAGGGCCTGCGCCCACCGCGCCAGCTCCCACTGCCAGGCCGCCGGGCTCTTGCGCGGATCAAAGACCCGGCTGAGCAGCTCGGCCTGGCGGCTGGGCGGCGGCCTTTCGGGGACGCGCTCGCCGCTGGTCTCCAGCCCCAGGGCCAGCGCCGGCGCGCCCTCGCCCAGGGGCAGGGGAAGGCCGTCGGTCTCAGCGAGCAGGTCGGACTCGGGCTCCAGGTCCTCGGGCGGTGGGCTCAGGGCGGAGCTCACCGCGGGGCGCCCGGGGGGCAGCTCGTCCTCGTCGACCTCGACCGGGGTGGGGGCCGCGCGGCGGATGAGCCGAGTCTCGGGTCGGGCCTGGCGCAGGGCGCGCGTCGAGGACTCGGCCGGGGCCGCGCGCACCGCCGGCCGGGCGGTCCCGGGGCGGGCGGCGGCCGGGCGCTCTTCGACCGGGGCGACGCGCGCCAGCGGTCGCGGCAGCGGTAGCCGCAGCAGGGGGGCCTGCTCGACGTCCAGCCGCAGCAGGACCTCGGAGGCGCTGGCCTCGGGATTGACGACCAGGCTGCGCGGGGCGGGGCTGCCGGCTGGCAGGGCGACGCGGCGCAGCGCCCGCGCCCCCAGATCCAGGTCGAGCAGGGCCACCGTCTCGCGCTCCTCCACCGCCACCAGCAGGCGTCCCGGTCCGGCATCGGCCTGCAGGGCGCGGCCCGGCTGATCGAGCTCGAACAGCCGCCGCCCGTCCGAGGCGCGAAACACCTCGACGTGCACCGGGATCGTCCCGGTGGCCGCCCACAGCACCCGCCCGCCGAGCGCGAAGCCGAGATAGGCGGGGCTCTGCCGCGTGTTGAGCACCAGGCGCCCGAGGGCCTTGCGCGCCTGCGGGTCCCACAGCTCAAAGCCGCTGCGCTGCTCCATGAGGAAGCGCCGGTCGGGGGCGGCGATCGCCGAGATGACCTCGCCGCGGATGAAGGTCCGGTGCAGGGTCAGCTCGCTGCCGCGGGCGGCGACGATCTCGGCGCCGGGACCGCTCGGGGCGACCACCGCGCCGGCCGGACCGATGCCGAGGATGCGGGTGCAGCCGGGCACGCGCAGGCCGCGGCCGACCTCGCTCAGGGTGGGCACCGTGAGCAGCTCGGCGTGGACGTAGCCTTCCTCGGTGGCGGCGTCCGCCGGCGGCACCAGCCACAGGTGCAGCAGGCGCTCGGCGGTGAGAAAGACGATGCGACCGGGGTGGCCGGCGCGCTTGACCTCGGCGATCGGCGACAGGCGCGCGCCGCCGCCATCGGCGCCGGCGCGCGGCCCGCGGCCGAGGTCGTACAGCCGCAGGCTGCCCGCGGCCAGCTCGGCGACCCAGACTCCGTCGGGGCTTACGGCCAGATCGGGCGCATCAGCGTACAGTCGCGGCATCTTGTCCCTCTAAGATCGCGCCTGCCGGTCCCAGGCAGCCCGACCGGCGGCTTTTTACGAGGCGACGCGCGAGCGGCGCAGCTCGGCCAGCTCATCGAGGAAGCGGCTGGCCGTGGCGACATAGTTGGACAGCGCCTCGATCATCAGCCAGGCGAGGTGGCCGTTCTCGGCCCGCAGGCTGTCGTAGTAGCGCTGGCGCTCGATGCTGTGGATCACCGCCGGGGGGTAGCCCTCGCGGATCAGCATGAGGTTGCACAAAAGGCGCGCCACCTTGCCGCTGTTCTTGGTCCACGGGTAGATCGCCATCAGGCGGAAGTGGGCCCCGGCGGCGCGCGTCAGCGGGTGCAGCCCTTCGGTCTCTTCGTCGTCGAGCCACTCGCACAGCTTGCGCATGCGCAGCGGGATCTTGTCGGGGGTGGCGATCTCGTGGAAGTACGCCCGGTGCAAGGGGTTGTCCTTGCGGTAGGGGTTTCCTTTGGACTTGTCCTCGGGGGTCAGGATCTCGTGGATCTGCTTTATCAGATCAACTGTGATGAGGCCCTGCTTCTTGCGGACGGCGAGCTGCTGCTGGCCCAGGTCGCGGACAAAGTCGACGGCGACCTTGTGGTTGCGGATGTCCTCGTACAAAGAGACCAGGCTGACATCTGAAATGATCTTGCGATCGACGGCATCTTTAATTTCAGGGTAGGAAAGAACGACGCCTTCCAGGGCGTTGTCGTGATAGATCCACCCGATGTCAAGCTTCTCGCTGAAGGCATCCAAGGCGCGGGGATCCTCGGCGTTTTTGCGCGCGCGCAGTGCCTCGAGTTTGGCGTCTAGCTCGAAGAACCGGGTTTCCTCCATTCGACGTACTCCTAGTTAGTCGGGTCAAACATGGGGGTAAATAAATCGCCGGCCCCCCCTTTGGGAGCCAAGGCGGTAACACTTTGAAACTGCTGTCCTAGAGCGCCTTGAAGGCGTCATGATTCTTGTATCTTAGAATACAGAGCTGACCGCTCATGCTACCTTATGTTCCCAGGGGTGGCAAGCAACTATTGCAAGCCGGCGGCTCTCCCCCGGCGACCTGTAGCGCCGCTAGCCGACCGACGCCTGGTAGCGTATAAAGAGCCCTTATAAGAGGTCCCATGCGCATCCAGTCCACCATCGAGTCCAAGCTGCGCAGCGCCCTGTCGCCGCTCCACCTGGAAGTCATCAACGAGAGCTACCTGCACAGTGTGCCGCCCGGCTCGGAGTCGCACTTCAAGGTCATCGTCGTCTCGGCGCAGTTTGAAGGGCAGTCGCTCATCGAGCAGCAGCGCCTGGTAAATCGCATCCTGGCCGACGAATTAAAAGGCGGCATACACGCCCTGGCGATGAAGACCCTGACCCCGCAGAGGTGGCAGCAGGACGGCCAGCAGGCGAGCCTACAGACCCCGCTCTGCCATGGCGGTAGCAAGCAGAGCTAGCGCGGCGAAATTTCTGCAAAAAATTTGCCTTTTATCCGGTCCTGACCGGCCCCGCGCCGGCGCCCACCAGACCCTATTCTCCGTCGAAGAACCTGCCATAAGCGCCAGCTCGGGCGCCGCCCGGCGTCAGATCGCCGCTTGAAGTAGCGGCGGCCGCTGTGGTACTGCGTACGACGAGCGGTGCCGATCGCCTACATCGTGGCGGCCCGCCTTGAACAGACAACACAGCAGCCATAACCCGACGCAGCGACAACCAGCGTGGAGCGAGTCTTGGGCGAAACTCTGGTCGGCCTGACAAGCACCTTCTCGCCGCCGGCTTCGCCGAGCACCGCTGCCACGGCGGCATCGACCCTGGGTTACATGACAATCATCGCGCCTGTCCGCGGCAGGCGATCTGCATCGAGAAGATAGGACTTGGACATGCTATTTGACTGGGTCTACGGACTGTTCTCGAACGACTTGGCGATCGACCTGGGCACGGCGACCACCCTCACCTTCGTCAAGGGCAAGGGCATCGTCTCCAATGAGCCGTCGGTGGTTGCGGTGCAGCGCCACAACACCGGCAGCAAGAAGGTGCTCGCCGTGGGTCGCGAGGCCAAGGAGATGCTCGGCCGCACACCCGGCAACATCGTCGCCGTCCGCCCGATGAAGGACGGAGTGATCGCCGACTTCGAGGTCACCGAGGCGATGCTGCGCTACTTCATCATGCGCGCCCACAACCGGCGGACGCTGGTAAAGCCGCGCATCATCATCTGCGTCCCCTCGGGCATCACCGAGGTCGAAAAGCGCGCGGTGCGCGACTCGGCGCTGGCCGCCGGGGCGCGCGAGGTCTACCTCATCGAGGAACCGATGGCGGCGGCGATCGGCGCCGGCCTGCCGATCACCGAGCCCTCGGGGAACATGATCGTCGACATCGGCGGCGGCACCACCGAGGTGGCGGTGATCTCGCTGGCCGGCATCGTTGTCAGCAAGTCCATCCGCGTCGGCGGCGACAAGATGGACGAGGCGATCGTCCAGCACATAAAGCGCAAGTACAACCTGCTCATCGGCGAGCGCACCGCCGAAGACATCAAGAAGCAGATCGGCTCCGCCTACCCGCTCGACGAGGTCCTGACCATGGACGTCAAGGGCCGCGACCTGGTGGCCGGCGTGCCCAAGACCCTGACCATCAACTCGGACGAGATCCGCGACGCCCTGGGCGAGCCGGTCAACGCCATCGTCGAGGCGGTGCGGGTGGTGCTGGAGCGCACGCCGCCCGAGCTGTCGGCCGACATCGTCGACAAAGGCATCGTCCTTTCCGGCGGTGGCTCGCAGCTCAAGAACCTCGACATGCTGCTGCGCGAAGAGACCGGGCTGCCGGTCTTCGTCTCCGAGACGCCGCAGCTGGCGGTGGTGCTCGGCTCGGGCAAGGCCCTGGACGAGCTGCGGCTGCTCAAAGAAGTGACGGTCTCGTAGCGGGGAAAAAGCTTGGACCTGCTCCGGCGCGCCCGACGGCTCCTCATCGCGGCGACGCTGCTCATGGCGCTGGCGCTGCTTTTGCGGGCCAGTGCCCGGGCCCCCGAGCGCCAGAACCCGGTGGACCGGCTGGTGGTGCGGCTCACCGCGCCGCTGCAGTCGGGGGTCGGGCGCCTGCTCGGTAAGCTGAGCGGCGGCTTTTCGCACTACCTGGCGCTGGTCGGGGTCAAGCGCGAAAACGAGCGCCTGCTGCAGGAAAATGCCGAGCTGCGGGCGCGGCTGGAGAGCCTGGCGCAGCTGGCCGCGCGCACCGAGCGGCTGGAGCGGCTGCTCGAGCTGCGCAGCCAGGTGCTGACCGACACCGCGGCGGCGCAGGTCATCGGCATGGAGACCTCGCGCCAGTTCCGCGTGCTGCGGGTGCGCCTGGATCGCGGCGGCGCCGAGGTGCGGCCGGGCATGCCGGTGCTGGCGGCCGGCGGCGTGGTCGGGCGCATCGCCCGCGTCGTCGGGCCGTTCTCGGACGTCCAGCTGGCGACGGATCCGAAGTCGTCGATCGACGTGGTGCTGCCGCGCACCGGCAGCCGCGGCGTCCTAAAGGGCGTGGCCAGCGACAGCCGCTACGTCTGCCGCGTCGAGTACCTGGTGCAAAAGGACGAGGTCCAGGTCGGCGACACGGTGACGACCTCGGGCCTGGGGGCGATCTTTCCCCGCGATGTCTTTGTCGGCAAGGTGGTGCGGCTGCGGCGCACCGACGCCAGCCTGTACCAGGAGGTCGAGGTCGAGCCAAGCGTCGATTTCGGCAAGCTGCGCGAGGTCCTGATCGTCCTGTCGCCGCCGCCCGCCCCCGACCCCGACCTCGGCAAGCGCCCGACCGACAGCGCGCGCGGCGTGGGGATCCCGCGATGAGCTCGGCCGGACACCTGGCGATCGCGGCTGGCCGGGCCGCGCAGCGCGGCTGCGGGCAGTACCGCTGCGCCGAAGAAGGCCTGCGATATCCGGCGGAACTCGCTTCGCGCAGCCAGTCCTCGTCCGCCGCCAGCGCTGCCCGGAGCCGCTCTGGACCTCACCTTGGGAGCGGCGCCAGCCGAGCCCAGCACCCCAGCGCGGTGGGCGCATGACCTGGCCGCGCGCCCTGGGCCTGCTGGCGGTGGCCTACCTGGCCCTCATCCTGCACAGCGCGCTGGCGGTGTACCTCGCCTGGCCGCTGCCCGACCTCGGGCTGCTGGTGGCGCTGTATGCCGGCCTTACCTGCAGGTTCGTCGGCGGCGCGGTGGCGGCGCTGCGCGATGCCGGGCCGCTGGCCATGCTGGGCCTGGGCTCGGCCATGGGCTACCTGTCGGACGTCATCTGCGGCACGCCCACCGGCCTGCGCGCCCTGGGGATGGCGCTGCTCTTGCTGGGGCTGCGGGCGGTGGCGAGCCAGCTTTTGGTGCGCAGCCCGGGCGCGGTGATGGCGGTGGCGGCGATCTTCACCTTGCTGTTCCGGGCGCTGCTGTCGCTTTTGCTGCTGCTCTTTGACAGCGGGACGCAGACGGCGCTGGCCGGCTGGCGGGCGGCGCTCGGGCAGGCTCTCACCACGGCGCTACTAGCCCCTTTGGTCTTTCATGTGCTAAGCCGCATCGATGCTCGGTTGTGGCGCGATCCGCGTGCGCACGGGCTGAGTTATGGCAATGTTCGGTCGCTCTACTAAAACCAGCTCGGGAAAGCTGCGGTTCGACCTGCGGGTGGGCCTGGGCTCGGCGCTCGGTCGGCCGGGCGCGGGGGCGCTGCTGCCGCTGTCGCCGATGGCCGGCGGGGCGATGCCGCCAAGCGCCGGGGCGCCGGCGCCGCAGCAGCGCCTTGAGGGCTCGCTGCGGGTGGCGGTGGCGGTGGTGGTCGGGGTGTTCTTGCTGCTCGCCGGGCGGCTCGTCCAGCTGCAGGCAGTGCGCGGCGAAGAGTACTACCAGAAGAGCACCAACAACTTCATCCACGAGCGCGACTGGCCGGCGGTGCGCGGCCAGATCCGCGACCGCAACGGCGTTGTCCTTGTCGAGAACCGGCCCTCGTACAGCGTCTACGTAACGCCGCGCTTCCTGGTCGAGGGCGAGATCCAGCGGCTCGCCAAGTACCTGGAGCTCAGCGATGAGCAGGCCGCGGCGCTCGCCGCCAAGCTGGCCGCCCGCCGCGGGCTAGAGCGGTTCAAGCAGGTGCTGGTCAGCGAGGAGATCACCCGCGACCAGATGGCGCTGCTGGAGTCGGAGAAGGAGTCGCTGCCCGGCGTCGATGTCGAGACGCGGGCGCACCGCTACTACCCGCAGGGCACCCAGCTGGCTCACCTTCTCGGCTACATGAACCAGGCCAGCGCCGAGGACGTGCGCCACGGCTACAAGAGCGGCGAGTACGTGGGCCGCTCGGGGCTTGAGCACCTGCTAGAGCCGCAGCTGCGCGGCACCCCCGGCTTCGAGAAGTTCTTCGTCGACGCCCGCGGCCGCCGCAAGACTGAGAGCGAGATCGGCAAGATGGCGCAGCTGGCGGGGGCCGAGCTTGTGCGCGAGCCGACGCCCGGCCTGCACGCGGTGCTCACCATCGACCTGGGCCTGCAGCGCATCGTCGAGGAGGCGCTGCAGAAGCACCCCTCGGCGGCGGCGGCGGTGGTCGAGGTCGAGACCGGCAAGATCCTCGCCCTGGCCTCCTACCCGAGCCCGGATCCCAACCTGCTCACCGGGCGGCTGACGCGGGCCGAGGCGCAGCGCCTGGAGGCCGACCCCTTCCACCCGCTGCTCGACAAGGCGCTGCGCGAGAGCTACTACCCGGGCTCGACCTTCAAGGTCGTGCCGGCGCTGGCGGCGCTGGAAGAGCGGCTGCTAAACCCCGACGAGAAGGTGCCCTGCTACGGCCGCTACGAGCTCGGCCGCCACGTCTTTCACTGCATGAAGAGCCACGGCCCGATGAACCTGCACGACGCCATCGTCCAGTCGTGCAACGTCTACTTCTATCACCTGGCGGAGAAGGTCGGCCTTGAGCGCATGGCGCGCATGGCGCAGCAGTTCGGCTTCGGCCAGCCGTCGGGCATCGGCCTTGGCGAGACGGCAGGGTTTGTGCCGACGCTCGACTTCTACAAGAAAAACGGCGGCTTCCGCGGCGGCTACGCCCTCAACACGGCGCTCGGCCAGGGGGCGGTGCGGGTGACGGTGCTGCAGCTGGCGCTGGCGTATGCGGCGCTCGGCAACGGCGGCCGGCTCTACCAGCCGCTGCTCGTCGAGCGCATCGAGAAGCCGGGCGGCGAGCTTGTTCGCGAGAACCTCCCCGCCCTGCGCAGCGTGCTGCCGGTGTCGCCCGACTCGCTAGAGCGCATGCGTCAGGCCCTGGTCGACGTAGTCGCCGACATCAAGGGCACCGCCAACACGGCGTCGATCGAGGGCATCGACGTCGCCGGCAAGAGCGGCACGGCGCAGGTGCGCAAGAACCGCCGCGGCGAGTCGGCGGGCTGGGACGTGGCCAACTCGCACGCCTGGTTCGTCGGGTTTGCCCCCTCGCGGCGGGCCAAGATTGCGGTGGCGGTGCTGGTCGAGCACGGGGGCCTGGGCGGCCACATCGCGGCGCCGACGGCGACCAAGATCATCCAGGGCTACTTCAACCAGATCGCCCCCGAGCAGCGCCCGCGCCCGCTGCTCGCGGCCGAGCCGCCGCGGCTGCGCACCACGCTGCCCACCGCCGGCGGCTCGCGCTAGGTCAGGCGCCAAGCGGCCATGTCGGAGCTGCGCCGGCCGCTTGCCTTCTTCGCCTGGCCGCTCCTCGTGGCGGTGCTGGCGATCGTGGCGATGGGGCTTGTCAACCTCTACTCGGCGACGCAGGTGGCGCCCAAGGGCCTGTTTGGCACCCAGCTTTTGTTCTACAGCGTCGGGGTGCTGCTGGTGGTGGTCGCCGCGGCGGTGGATCTGCGGGTGCTGCAGCGGCTGGCGATGCCGTCCTACCTGGTGGTGCTGGCGATGCTGGTGGTGGTGCTGGTGGCGGGCAAGGTGGTAAACGGCTCGCGGCGCTGGCTGGGGATCAGCAGCTTCGGGGTGCAGCCGTCCGAGCTCATGAAGCTGACCCTCATCCTCGCCTACGCGCGGCTGTTCTCGTCGGACCCGCCCGACCTGCAGCTGCGGCCGTGGCGCTACGCGGTCAGCTGGCACCTGCTGCTTCTTTTTCCCGCGCTGCTCATCCTCAAGCAGCCGGATCTGGGCACGGCGCTCCTGTGCGTGATGGTCGCGGCGTCGATGCTCTTGCTGGTGCCGCTGCCCGGGCGGGTCAAGGCGGCGGTGGCGACCCTGGATCTGTCAGCTGCGACGGCGATCTTCCTGTTTGGCCTGAAGACCTACCAGAAGAAGCGGTTCCTGACGTTCCTCGATCCGAACAGCGACCCGACGGGCGCCGGCTGGCACGCCCGGCAGGCGATCTTCGCCATCGGCAGCGGCCGCCTGCTCGGCAAGGGCTACCTGCGCGGGACGCAGAACCAGCT
Organism: Polyangia bacterium; assembly: GCA_044222245.1. Classification (GTDB taxonomy): domain Bacteria; phylum Myxococcota_A; class Polyangia; order Palsa-1104; family JAEUJZ01; genus CALFML01. The sequence goes on from JBGANQ010000058.1 coordinate 9,863, forward strand.
GCAGTTCCTCCCCGAGCACTGGACCGACTTCCCCTTTGCGGTGTGGGCCGAGGAGTGGGGCCTGGTCGGCTGCCTGGCGATGCTGCTCTGCTTCCTCCTTCTCATCCTGTGGTCGATCTACCTGGCCAACGAGGCGCGCGACCGCTTCGCCCGCTACCTGGCGATCGGCTGCACGAGCCTGCTTTTCTGGCACGTGGCGATCAACATCGCCATGGTCATCGGCATGGCGCCGGTCGTCGGGGTGACGCTGCCGCTGGTCTCCTACGGCGGCTCCAGCCTGCTCACCGTGATGCTGACGCTCGGGCTGCTGATGAACGTCTCGACCCGCCGCTACTCGTATTAGCTTCTGGGTGGCCTAGGCGCTGACGGCCTTGGCGCGCTCGATCATCTCGCGGATGAGGCGGGCCTCTTCTTCGGGGTCCTGCTTGATCGCCGGCCCTTCGAGGTCGCGCTCGCGGTAGGTGTCCTTGGGCACGTCATCGAGGAAGCGGCTGCGGCAGCGCAGCTCGGGGCGGCCGTTGCGCTGGCGGGCCCAGCTCATGTACAGGCGCTCGCGGGCGCGGGTGATGCCGACGTAGCACAGGCGCCGCTCCTCGGCGATGTCGGACGGCTGGGCGCCGTCGCCGCTGTCGCCGCCGCCGGCGAGGGTGAAGTCGGCCTCGCGCGGGTAGAGGCTGCGCTTGTGCGGCAACAGCTCTTCTTCGATGCCGATAAAGAAGACGACGCGGAACTCCAGGCCCTTGGCGCCGTGCAGCGTCGACAGGGTCACCGCGTCGCGCAGGCTGTCGTCGGCGTCGTCGTCCTGCGAGCTCAGCGCCAGGCGGTTCAGGTAGCCAAGCAGGTCAAACCCCGGCCCGGCGCGCTCGGCGTAGCGTTGCAGGCTGGCGAGAAAGTCGCTGAGCGAGCGGTGCCGCCGCTCCGCCTGCAGGGCGGTCGGTCCCGAGCGCGTCAGGTCGTCGTGCACCCCCATCTCGCGCAGGAAGCGCTCGGCGACGCTCTGCAGCTTGTCCGGCCCGGCCTGCAGGATGTGCGCCCGGTAGCGCTGCACGCCATCGACAAATGCGGTCAGCGCGGCGCGGGCGCGGTCGCTCAGCACCTCACCCAGGTCCAGCTCCGGGGCGCCGGTCTCGATCGGCCGGCTCACGGGCGGCGGCGCGAACAGCCCGCCCTGGCGCGCCTCCTGGTCCTTGGCGGCGCCGCAGCGCACGATCGCCGCCATCGCCTCCCACAGCGAGCTGTCGCGGCGCAGCTTGCGCGCCTCTTTATGCGCCGCGGTGAGCCGCTCCATCGCCGCCGGGCCGAGGCCGCGCGGCGGGTAGTTGACCACCCGCCGCAGGGCGATCTCGTCGTGGGGATAGGCCAGCACCTTGAGGTAGGCGATGGCGTCCTTGACCTCCTTGCGCTCGAAGAAGGCCTGGCCGCCGATGACCCGGTAGTCGATGCGCGCCTGGCGCAGCGCCTCTTCGATCGCCTCGCTCTGCTTGGTCGCCCGGTACAAGATGGCGATGTCGCGCAGCTGGTAGCGGCGTGAGGCCAGCAGGTGATCGATCTGCTCGGCGACGAAGGTCGCCTCGGCGGCCTCGTCGGGGGCGGCGACGACCTCGATCAGCTCGCCGCTGCCCTGGCTGGTCCACAGGGTCTTGCCGTGGCGCAGCGTGTTCTTGGCGATCACCGCGTTGGCGGCGCGCAGGATGGTCCCAGTGGAGCGGTAGTTCTCCTCCAGCTTGATGACCTTGGCGCCGGGAAACTGCTGGCTGAACTCCAGGATGTTCTTGGTCTCGGCGCCGCGCCAGCCGTAGATCGACTGATCGTCGTCGCCAACCACCGCGAGGTTGCCGTGGCGCTCGCACAGGATGCGTAGCAGGTCGAGCTGGCAGCGGTTGGTGTCCTGGTACTCGTCGATCATCAGGTGCGAGAAGCGCGACTGCCAGCGCTTGCGCACCGCCTCGTTCTCGCGCAGGAGGCGCAGCGTCTCGACCAGGAGGTCGTCGAAGTCAAAGGCGTGCAGGGCGCGCATGCGCTCGGCGTAGCGGGGGTAGACCTCGGCGGTGTAGCCGTCGTACTCGGTGACGCTGCGGGCTTTTTTCAGCTGCTCGATGAAGGCCGCCGGGGTGAGGTCGGCGTTCTTGCAGCGGCTGATGCGGCTGAGGATGCCCTTGATGTCGAGGCGGCGATCGGCGACGCGGGCGTCGCGCAGGATCTCGCGCAGCACGCCCAGCTGGTCAGAGGTGTCGTAGATCGTAAAGCCCCCCGACATGCCGAGCGCCGCCTGCTCCGCCTTGAGGATGAGCAGGCCCAGCGAGTGAAACGTTGACAGCGTCAGAAGCCGCGCCTGCTGCGGCGGGCACAGGCGCTCGACACGCTCGCGCATCTCGTCGGCGGCTTTGTTGGTGAAGCTGACCGCGAGCAGGGCCTCGGGGCGGGCGCCGCGGGCCAGCAGGTAGGCGATGCGATAGGTGATGACGCGGGTCTTGCCCGAGCCGGCGCCCGCCAGCACCAGCAGGGGCCCATCGGTGGTGGTCACGGCCTCGCGCTGCGGCGGGTTGAGCTCGGCCAGTCGGATGCGCATAGCGGCCAAAGGGAACACAGCTCCGCCGCCGGCGCAATTTGTTAGCCGCCGCCTTCGCCGCTGCCCCGCGCCGCGCTGGCAGGCTGCCTGGTGGCTCGGCCGACCGCCGGGGCGCGCGCCCGGCGACGCAGCGCCGCGCTGGCTTCAGCGCCCGAGCGCGTACCCGCGGCGCAAGCTGGTGCCGCCGCGATCGTCGCGCAGCACGGCGAAGAAGAAGACCACCCCAGCAGGCGCTGCGACCGCGCGCGGGCGGCCGGCAGCTGCCAGCTGACCGCCGCCCGCTGCCGCTGCGGACACAGCGTCGGCTCCGCGCTGCAGCCCAGCTCCAGGAAGCTGCCGCGCCCCGCCTCCAGGGTGCAAGCAGTGGTAAAAAAGGATATACGCAGGGTCTCGGGGCGCTCCGCGGCCGGCTGCTGGGGGTCCGGCTCGGCCTGCACGGCGTCGGCGGCGCGCTCGGCGGCCAGCGTCAGCTGCGGGCGCTGAGCGTCAGCCAGGTCGGCCGCGAGTCGGGGGTAGCTGCCGCCGCCGGGACCCAGCGCGGGCAGCGACGCTGCCGCACCCAGGTAAAAACCGGCAAGCGCCGGGTTGCGGCTGGGTCGGTCGCTGGCCTTCACCTGGACGAGCTTGACCGCGATCACCCAGTGGTCAGGGTCGGGCGAGACGCCGCCCCGCGCCACCGCCTGATCGTGGCACGCCGGCGCGCAGCGCCGCATCGGCGGCGATGCGGGTGCCACCTCGGGCGGCTCGGCGGCGATGGCGAGCACGCGCAGCTTGCCCGCCGGCTCGACCCCCCCACCGACAGCGCTCGGCTCTGCCGGGATCAGCCAGCTCGGTGGGAACTGCGGCCCGCAGCCCAGGCCGGGGAGCACGAGCAGCCCCCGAGCAGCCAGCGCCCCCACCGGGGCGAGCGGCGGCAGGACCGCCGCGCCGCCGGCCCGCCGCTACTTGCCGACGACGTGCTCGATCTCCTCGCGGATCATGTGCACCGGCGAGATCAGCGCGTCCTGGGCGCCGCGGTTGAACATCCACCGCGCCAGCGCCCCGCTGCCCGACAGCTTGCTGCCCGGCTTGAGGTTGGGCACGATGCGCACGAAGTAGGCATGGATGGTGTTGTAGTGGCCGGCCGGGTCCTTCTCGGGGATGAGCAGGCTGCTCAGGCGGTACTCGCTGGCCTCGTAGTAGGAGTCATCGAGGGTGCGATCGTGGTCCTTTTTGTCTTTGAACTTGGCCAGGCGCTGCTTCTCGGCGGCGGTGGCGGGGCGGCTGGTGTAGGTAAGGACGCCGATGCCGCTCGGCAGCATGACCGTCTCCATGTCCTGGACGGCGTAGCTGTCGCGCAGGCCGAACAGCCCGGCGCCAAACGGCATGCGAAACGCCAGGAACGCCGAGTGCTGGCGCACCGTCGCGCCGGCGCCCCACTGCGACTCGGTCGCGGTCTGCCACGGGTTCAGGTCGAGGAACTGATCCATGAGGGGGTGCTTGATGTTGGCGCTGCGGTCGGCCAGCCGGTAGATGATCTGCAGCGGCGCCACCTTGCGATAGCGGGCGATGATGAAGGCGCCGGGCAGGCGGCCGTCCTCCTTGCGGTACACGACGATCGGCAGCGCGGTGCCCTTTCCGTCCAGCTGCGCCGGCATCTGCGGCCCCAGGGTCTGCTCGATCGGCGCGCCCTTGTCCATGGGGGCCCCCGGCTCCAGCCCCAGCCAGACGGTGGCGAGGGCGGGCGCGGTCTGGCGCAGCAGCGCCGCGAGGTCGCCGCCCTCGGCCTTGTAGTCGCGCAGGGCAGTCACCACGCTGCTCGGCAGCGGGGCGGCGTTCGCCGGGGCGGTGCTGGCCAGGGCCAGACCGAGCGCGCACAGCGCCAGCTTCCAGCGCGGACAGGACCTAGCATCTCGGGGCGGGGACATCAGCATTGCTCTCTCCGGGAAAAGGGGTCGCGCCGCGGCACCGCCTCTGCTGCGCCGCGCGGCGACCGCGGCCTGTCACAGGTCGCTCAGCACTCGTCGACAAGGTCGCGGCGGACGGGCGGTCCGCGGGCAGACCTGGCCAGTGCCAAAGGCAACGAAACATAAGCCAGGAGCCCCGGCGCAGCAACTGGTGCCGGCTCAATGTAGGCCGCCCCCCTGACAAGCGGCCCGACGCGCAGCGGCTCGCCCGACCGCGCACGGCACCGCCAAGGGGCGGCTTGGACCGGCTCGCGGGCAGGATTTGCCAGCCTTTTTGGCCACTTGGGCGCGGCCGCGGCCGCCGGTCTTTTTTACGCTGGCGAGGTGCCGTCGCCAAATCGCCAACAAATCAGCTGCAGCGACGGTCCCTCGTCGGTCTTTGGTTTGCGATGGCCGCCCTTGTCTTGGTAGGGTAGAAGGATGTCCTCTCGGCCGCACGGACGCGCTAATGCGCCTCCTTCGCAGCCTCATCGCGCCTTGTCGACCCCCGGACCCCAGCGCGGGCCCGGCGCCGACCTGGTGCGTCGCCCGTCCAAGCGGCGGCGGGTGTGGCTGTGGGCGGCGGCGGGGTCGCTGCTGTGGCACGCCGTGGTCGCGCTGCCCGGCATTGCCCGCCTGCAGGACGCGCCCGAGCGCGACCTCGAGATCACCTACATGGCGCCCGAGGAAGCCGCCGAGCCGCCGCCCCCGTCCGAGCCGCCGCCACCCCCGGCGCCCGAGGAGAAGACCAAGACCGCGGAGAACAAGCAGCCGGAGAAGCCCAAGCCCGAGCCGCCGCCGCCCGAGCCCGATCAGCGCCTGCAGGCCAAAAAGCCCGAGCCGGAGAAGCCCAAGCCGCCCGAGCCGCCGCCGCTGGAGGTGACGCCCATGCCGCACCTCAAGATGGTCGATCAGGAGCAGTTCCCCGACGAGCAGGACAACGACCAGGCGCGCTTCCTGGCGCAGAAGAACCACCGCGCGGCGGAGGACACGCAGTCAAACAGCCGCAACCTGGTGCAGAACATGCAAGGGGAGCTTGTGCCCAGCGCTCCCGCCAACGCCGGCGACAAGCCGGGCGAAAACGAGCGCAAGGTCGCCGAGCTGCAGGACCGCCCCGGCGATCCCAAGCACCTGCCGCTGGGGGCGCCGCCGGGCCTGGCCGCTCCGGCCCTGCCGTCGCTGTCGATCTCGCCTTTGGCCATGCGCAGCCCGCAGCAGGAGACGCCCAAGTCGACCTCGCCCGAGGTCAGCGAGCTGTCGGCCGACGGGCTCCTTGTGCAGCGCTCGGCCCTGGGTCCCGACGCCCTGCACTCGCAGGGCAAGTCCGAGCGGGCGGTGGGCGAGCCGGGGCAGCCCGGCGAGAGCCCGTTTCGCCTCAACCACCACGACTACGACCGGGTGATCGGCTACGACGTCGCCGAGGCCGAGCGGCGCAACGCGGCGCTGGCGCAGAAATCGCACGCCCCGGGCCGCTGGGAGCGGCTGGAGATGAAGCAGGCGCTGCTGCGCTCGGCGCTGGAGAACTTCACGCCCAACGTGCGCGTCGGCAACCAGAGCGAGCTCGGCACCCGCGCCCATCCCTTCGCCGCCTACATCGCGTCGGTCCACCGCCAGATCCACAAGTTCTGGGGCGACGGCTTCCTCGCCGAGCTCGATGCCAAGCCGAACCTCGGGCTGTATCCCCTGAACCTGGTGACGGCGCTGGAGATCTCGCTCAAGCCCGATGGGACCATCAACCAGGTGGTCATCAGCCGGCCCTCGGGCGTGCTGCCCTTTGATGCCGCGGCGCTCGAGTCGGTGCACATGGCGGCGCCGTTCCCCGCGCCGCCGCAGTCGATCAAGAGCCGCGACGGCAACGTCTATGTCACCTGGCTGTTTCACCGCGACGACCGGCAGTGCGCCACCGATTTTGTCAGCGCCCACATCCTGACCACACCCGGCAAGCCCGCACCCGCCCCGGCCGCGCCAGCCGCGCCAGCCGGCCCGCGGGTCGCCGGCAGCGAGCTTGGCAGCAAGGGTCCGCCGCCGCCGCCGACCCTGAGCCGGCTGGCTGGGGGGCTGCGCCCGGGCGCCGCCAGCGCCGCCTTGAACAGAGCCGCCGCCGGCAGCGCGGCGACCGGCACCACGGCGACCGGCAGCGCGGCCGCCAGCACTGCCACGCCGCCGGCGCCGCCGGAGACCACGAGCCCAAGCGCCGCCAAGAGCAAGCTGGCCGCCGGTGTTCCCGACGAGGCGCGCAGCATCGCCGAGCGCTGGCTGTCCGGGTATCACAAGGCCGATGCGCGCTGGCTGGCGGGCAGCAGCGCGCTGCCGTTCACCGCCGGCGGCAAGACCGTCGCCGAGGACGGCCCCGGCCTGCGCTCGTTCTACGAGGAGATGCTCGCCGAGGGCACGCCCAAGCAGGACCGGGTGCAGTTCTACACCGCCGAGCAGATCAAAAAGCGCAAGGGCAGCCTGCCGCGCGGCGGTGACGATGACGACATGGCCTTCGCCTGGGTCGAGCTCGGGGGCGAGGACCTGATCCTCATCCTCCAGCCGGCCAGCAAAGGCTGGCGCGTCGTCGGTATCGATCGCTAGCGCGGCCCGCCCGCCGAGACCCTGCGGTCAGGCCTGCATCTGCCGGCGCACGATGTCCTGCAGGTTCAGCAGGTTCACCGTGAAGTGCACCGCGATCGGCCCGAACAGATCCCCCATGGTGACGCACAGCAGCCCGAGCAACAGGCCCATGCCGAGCGCCGAGACCGTCCAGGGCAAAAATCGCACCCCCGGGCCGATGTGCAGCAGCGCAAAGACTATCGCCGAGCCGACGATGCCCAGCACGCCGCCAAGGCTGCCCGGCAGCAGCGCCTGCAGGTGCATGAGCAGGGCGCCGCGGAACAGGCACTCTTCACCCACGGCCGAGGCGGCGGCGAGGAGCAGGATCTCGCGCTGGCTGAGCGGGCCGAGGAGGTGGCGGAACTCGTTGTGCAGCACGCGCATCCAGGCGAACCGCTCCTGCAGCTCGCGCGTCAGCAGCACCAGAAGCAGGCCCATCGCCACGCCCAGGGCGGCGCTGCTGAGCAGCTGCGCCGCGCGCTCGCTGTGCAGGCCGAGCGGGGCCGCTGCGACCAGGATGTTGGCGTGGCCGCGCAGCGCCCCCCACAGCACCGCCGCGGCGGTCACGGTGGCGTAAAATGAAACGATGCGGGCTGCCAGGTTGAGTCTAGGCGCTCGCGGCGTTGGAGGCAGTCGCACAGCGCGAGTATAGGCAGAGGCCCTGACAGCTGGCAAAATTTCAATGCCGAGCCCGCTTTAGCGGGCCGACCGCGCACGGGCGGCACCAGGCTAATCTCCAGGCTGCCGGCGACAGGTCGCCTGGCCGCCGGCCCGCTGCGCAGAGATCCGGCGCGCTGTGGCCAGCCGGGCCCTGCAGGCTGCGCCCCGATAGCTCGGGCCGCTTGGTCGGAGTCCCAGCGGGCAGCTTGCCGCTCGCTGGGGTCCCTGAATCAAGGCTAAATCAAAGTCGTGCGAAGGGGGGGACTCGAACCCCCACGATGTTACTCGCTAGCACCTCAAGCTAGTGCGTCTACCAGTTCCGCCACCCTCGCGTCTTCACTTGTCACGTACCTGGGGTCAGGCGCTCACCGCAGCGAGCTTGCGAGCTCGGAGCGGTTCACCGAGCCTAATTAGCCGTATTCACACGGCAGCTGTCAAGCAGATCTTTCCAGCAGTCCTGCCGCCAGCCCTTCCGCCAGCCCTTCCGCTAGCCCGGGCGCGACCTGCAGCGCTCGGCCGGGCGCGGCTCCGCGCCGCGGCGATAAGCTGTGCTAGCATGCTGCTCCATGACGCGGGCGGATCCCTCATGGCGCGGCGTGGTCCTCGGAGTTTTGCTCTGCTTGCAGGCGGCGGGCTGTCAGCCGCTGACCAAGTATGATTATCGCGGCGAGCTCGATCCGACCCAGCACGAGTATGTCCTTGGGCCAGGCGACATCATCGAGATCCGGCAGTGGAAAAATCCCGATGTCTCGGGCCGCACGCGCGTTCTGCCCGACGGGACGATTCAGGTGCCGCTGCTCGGCCAGGTGGCGGCGGCGGGCCTCACGGTCAAAAAGCTCCGCGAGAAGCTGGCCAAGGGGCTAGAGCGCTTCATCGCCCAGAACGCCGACATGCTGACCCTGACCGTCTCGGTCGACGAGTATCAGGGCTACGCGGTGAGCGTGCTCGGCGAGGTGAGCCAGCCCGGCCACTACCAGCCCGGCCACTACGTCACCGTGCTCGAGGCGCTGGCGCTGGCGCACGGCCTGACGCCCTACGCGCGCGGCGAGGCGATCACCATCCTGCGCCGCAGCGAGGGCAAGGAGCGGCGGATTCCGATCTCGTATCCGCTGCTCGCCAGCGGCAAGCGGCCCGAGATGAACCTGTACCTTTTGCGCGGCGATGTGGTGATCGTGCCGTGATCGCCGAGCCGACCGCGGACACGGTGGACGTGCTGGGGGTCTCGTTCCCGCGGCTTTTACCCGAGGCGGTGGTGCGGCTGCTGCTCGGTCGGCTGCAGCAAGGGGTCAGCACCGGGGTGTGCTTCCCCGACATGTCGACGCTGAACCTGGCGGCAGCGCGGCCGCACTTCCGGCGCCTGCTGCAGACCCGGATGCTGGTGTTCAACGACGGCGCGGGGCTGGCCTGGGCGGCACGACGGCAGGGTCGCCCGCTGCCGGCCAACCTCAACGGGACCGATCTGGTGCCGCAGCTGTTGCAGGCGGCGCCGGCGGGCACCGCGGTGTACCTGCTGGGAGCGCGGCCGGGGGTGGCGGCGCGGGCGCAACAGAGCCTGGCAGCGCGCTTTTTTCACCTGCGCTTTGTCGGCAGCCACCACGGCTACCTGGACGCGGCCACCGAGGCGCAGGTCCTCGCGCAGCTGCGGGCGCTGCGGCCGCAGGTGGTCCTGGTGGCGATGGGCAACCCGCTGCAGGTCGAGTTCATCGATCGCCACCTGGACGACCCGCAGCTCGCGGGGACGCTGTTCCTGGCAATCGGCGGCCAGCTCGACTACTACGGCGGGACCCTCAAGCGGGCGCCGCAGCTGTGGCGGCAGGCGCGGCTAGAGTGGCTGTACATCGTCCTGCAGCAGCCCTACAAGGCGCGGCGCTACCTTTTGGGCATCCCGCAGTTCCTCGGGCGCTGCCTGCTCGCCGAGCGACGCGGCACCCACGCCGCCAACCCGCGGGACGGCGAGCGGTGAACCGCGCGGCGCTGCGCGCAAGCTGCAAGGGTGTGCTCCGCCACGCCGCCCTGGGCATCGGTCACCTCGTGCAGCGGCAACCCGAGGCGACCCCGCGCATCCTCACCTACCACGGCGTCTGCCCCGAGCCGCCCGACGAGTGGTCGGTCACCCCCGACCAGCTGCGGCGGCAGGCGCGCTGGCTCGCCGAGCGCTGCGCTCCGGTGCCGCTGCTCGACGTGGTGCGCTGGCAGCGCGGCGAGCTCGAGCTGCCGCCGCGGGCGGTGGCGGTCACCTTCGATGACGGCCTGCGCGACGTGCTGACCGCGGCGCTGCCGATCCTGGCCGACTTCGGCATCCCGGCGACCGCGTTCATCGCGCCGGGCCTCATCGCCGGCCAGCCGCCGCACCCGAGCTACCAGCCGACCCGACCGTTTCTGTCGTGGCCCGAGCTCAAGCAGCTCGGGCGGGCCGGCTGGACGCTCGGCTCGCACGCCCTTAGCCACCCGGTGCTCGCCGCCCTGCCCGCCGACGCTGCTGCCTACGAGCTGCGCGAGTCGCGACGCCTGCTGGCCCAAGCCTGCGAGGTCGCGGTCACGCTGCTCGCCTACCCGTACGGCACCCGCCGCACCGTGTCGCCGCGCGACTATGGGCTGGCGCGCGCGGCGGGCTATGAGGCGGCGTTCCTGGACATGACGGCGCCGCTGCGGCAGGGCAGCGACCCGTTCGCGCTGCCGCGCAACAAGGTCTTGCGCACCGATAGCCTCGCCATCTTGCGTGGCTCTATAGACGGCCGGATGGATGTCTGGCGGCTGATCGAAGCCAGGTGAACGAGGAAAGAGCCGGAGCGAGGCCGATGCAGCGCGTCCCCTCTGGACCCCAAAATCGGGTCGCATCGTAGGGTTGCCTCAGCCTGCTAGCCGGGCGGGGATGGGGGCGGCCGCTGGCCCGGCCGACCGCGGGCTACTCGCGCGAGGTCGCGTGCTGCTGGCTGCGGCGCTGGTAGGTCGGGGTATCTAAGTCTTCGTCTTCGAAGCTGAGGCGGGTGCCGAGCACGCGCGCAGCGCGCGTCGCCGGCGGGACCTCGATGCGCGGCGGCGCCACGGTGCGCTCGCGACGAGCGCCAGAGCTAGGAGCGGCGGCCGTGGGAGTGGCCTCGCGCAGCGACGGCGGCGGCGGCGGGGGCGGCGGGGCGACCGCCGGCTGCTGCTGGACGAACTGAATCGGCACCTGGTGCTGGCTCGTCGTCTTGCGCTCGACGTAAAGCGGCGGCTCGGCGTCGACTTCTTTGTAGTTGTCAAAGCCGGTGGCGATGACCGTGATGCGCACCTCATCGACGATGTTCGAGTCGATGACCGAGCCGAAGATGATGTTGGCATCCTCGTGCGCCGCTTCTTGGATGAGCGACGAGGCCTCGTTGACCTCGAACAGCGTCAGGTCCGGCCCGCCGGTGATGTTGATGAGGATGCCGGTGGCGCCGGTGATCGACACATCCTCGAGCAGCGGTGACGAGATGGCCTGCTGCGCCGCCTCAATCGCTCGCCGCTCGCCGCAGGCGCGCCCGGTGCCCATCAGGGCGCGGCCCATGCTGGACATGATCGTCTTCACATCGGCGAAGTCGACGTTGATGAGCCCGGGAATCGTGATGAGGTCGCTGATTCCCTGCACCGCGTTGAGCAGCACATCGTCGGCCTTGCGGAAGGCGTCGAGCATGGTCGTCTTCTGACCCGCCACCGACAAGAGCCGCTCGTTGGGAATGGTGATCAGGGTGTCGACGGCGCGCGCCAGGTTGAGGATGCCCTCCTCGGCGTGGCGGCGGCGCTTTTTGCCCTCAAAGCCAAAGGGCTTGGTGACCACGCCGACGGTGAGCGCTCCCAGCTCGCGCGCGACCTCGGCGATGACGGGAGCAGCGCCGGTGCCGGTGCCGCCGCCCATGCCGGCGGTGACAAAGACCATGTCAGCGCCCTGCAGCACCTCGGCGATGCGGTCGCGGTCCTCCATCGCGGCGTTGCGGCCGATCTCTGGGTTGGCGCCCGCGCCCAGGCCCTTGGTGAGCCGGTTGCCGAGCGGGATCTTGATCTGCGCCTGGTTGCTCTCCAGGGCCTGCAGATCCGTGTTCGCAGCGACGAAGTCCACGCCTTCCAGCCGGCAGGTGATCATCGTATTGATGGCGTTGCCACCGCCGCCGCCCACACCGATCACTTTGATCCTGGCGTGGTTGTGATTGTCGTCGAATTCCAAAAGGGCCATCGAAGTTCCTCCCCGGTTTGTTCATTGTCAACCAGGCGATCTGGGGGTCAATTTTTTCGCAATAATTTCTGCCGGTTGGGCGCCGGCGAGCTGCGCCCTCCCTCGGGCCGCGCGGCGAACGCGACAGCACTGGCAGGCGCTTTTCCCAAGAGCTCGCTTGCGCAAGGACCCGAGCTTACTGTCCGCGCGGCTGCAGCTCGAGCGCCTCGCTGGCGGCCGAGCCGGCGACCGCATAGACCAGCAGGCGGTGCGGTCCGGCGCCGACATCATAGGTCTCATCGAGCTTGACCCCGAGCCCCGCAGGCGGCGGCGGCAGCGGCTCGCTCGGGCTGGTCATCGCCAGCACCGTGCCGCCGGGCCGGGCGAGCTTGCGGGCAAGCGGCAGCCAGCGCCCAAGCGGCAGCGCGGCGCGCGAGACGACGACGCCAAACTGGCTCTGCAGCCGGGTCGCATCGTCGACGCAGACCTCGTAGTGCAGCCCGAGCTCGCGGCGCAGGGTCAAAAGGAACGCGGCTTTCTTGCTGACCCGCTCGACCAGGGTGACCTGCAGCTCGGGCCGCAGCAGCGCGCACACCGCGCCGGGCAGGCCGGCGCCGCTGCCGACGTCCACCAGGGTCGGCGCCGGCAGCTCGGCCAGCTTCGGCAGCCGCCGCACCAGCGCCAGGCTGTCGAGGAAGTGGCGAATGACCACCTGCTGCGGGTCGTGCAGCGCGGTGAGGTTCATCTTCTGTCCCCACAGGGCGAGCAGGCTGCGGTAGCGCGCGAACTGCTGCACCACCGCCGGCTCGAGCCGCAGCCCGAGCTGCGCCGCGCCCTGCTGCAAGAGGACCTCGACAGCCATGGTCAGGGCAAAAGTCCGCGCCGCACTGCCCGACTCGCGCTCTAGTCGCGCCCGGCCAGATCGGCAGCGCCGCCGTCGGTGATCCCGCCGTCGGTCGCCCCGCCATCGCCGGGCATCGGACCCGGGCAGCAGGTGTCATCGGTCAGCGGGCAGTAGGTCTGGGTGCCGCCATCCGCGGCTCCCGGCCGCCGCTGCGGCGGCACCGGCACGCCCGCCGCACAGGCCAGCGCGGCGCCCATGTCCGAGGCGCCGCCGTCGACCTCCTGCGCAGTGCGGTGGATGCAGTAGCCGCTGCACGCCGGCCCGCGGGCGATACACACCGCCTCGGGGGCCGCGCACACCGCGGTCTTGCCCGAGGCGCCCATGTCAAAGCCATAGGCGCAGATGGCCTGCCAGTCGGTGGGCAGCGGCCGTCCGCTGGCCGGCATCCAGGTGCCGCTGAGGGACTGATAGTCGCCTGGGTTAGTCGGCGTGAACACCAGCCGGCAGCTGGCCCGCGACGAGCAGTCGTCGCACTGGCCCAAGAGCGGTCCGCTCGCGTTGACCACGTAGCAGCCCCGCGGATACGTGCACAGGCCGTTGGTCGTGCCGTTGATGCCCGCAGGGATGGGGCTCTCGCTGCAGGTAAAGACGCTGACCACGCCGGCGGTGCCGAGCAGCGCCAAGCCGAGCAGCGCCGCCCGTCGCGCCCAGCCAGTGGCCGGAACCGGGACGAGGGTCTGCCGCGGTGCTGCTGGCACCCCGGCCTCGCGAGACTGCGTCGTCTCGGCGCTGCGATCCGCTGGCTGGCTGGCGGTGGGTCTCACGTTGCGCCCAGGCTCACTTGGCCGCCGGGCCCTTGGCATCGGCGGGCGCGACGACAATGCGGCTGCGTCCGGGGAACATCGCGCCGACCATCTCCTGCGCTTTGTACCAGTAGTCGTTGACCGCCTTGGCCGCCTTGTCCGCCTCGTGCGCCTTGATCGCGGCGATGACATCGCGGTGGTGCTTGCGGATGACCGCGGCCGGCGGGCTGACGCCGGCGAAGAACACCGCGTGCGACATGACGGCGGCGCGCACCGTGTTGATGAGCAGCTGGAACACGCGGTTCTTGGCGGTGCGGGTCAGCTCCAGATAGAACTCGAAGTCGAGCTTGAGCAGCTCCTCCGGGGTGAGCTCGCTCTCGGCTCGCTTGGCGAGCTCCTCCAGCCGGGCGAGGTCCTCGGCGGTGGCTTTCTCGGCCGCCATGTGCGCGACGTCGCGGGCGAAGATGCGCCGGAACTCCAGCACGTCCTCCAGCACCTCAACGCTCGGCACGCCGTCTGGGGTCCCGGCGACCAGGTGCGAGACCAGCTCGACGCCCGCGGTCTGCATGAAATCCAGAACCCGCGTGCCATCGCCCTGCCGGGTCTTGACCAGCCCCATCTGCTCCAGGGCCTTGATGGCCTCGCGGAGGGACGCGCGGTTGACTCCCAGCTCTTCGGCCAACTTCCGCTCGGGCGGAAGCTTATCTCCTGTGGCGTAGTGCCCGCGCAGGATGAGGCTGCGCAGCTGCTGCACAATTTCTTCTGCGACTCGTTGTTTGCCGATTGGTTTTAGCATCGGGCGCAGCGTAGCGAATTGGCCCTGCAAGCGCTAGCCACAAAAACACGCGCGAGCGCAATTGTCGTCCGCGCTGCCGTCGCTACGGTCGTCGCGCTGGCGAGCGGCGGCGCGGCTTTTTTTGGCCGCGCTCACCGCGGCCCGCCGGCGCCGCTGGTCAGGGACGCTTTCGCGGGTCGCTGCCGCCCTTGACGCCCGATTTCTTGACGGTCCCTGACTTGGTCGACTTGCCGGCCCCGGCCTTGCCGCTCTTGTCGTCAGGTTCGGTGGTGTCGCGGCCGCCGGCCGCCGGGCCGGTCTTGCCGTCTTTGCCGTCTTTGCCGTCCTTGCCGTTTGCCGCCCCGCCGTCCGCCAGCAGGTTCGCCGGTGCGGTGTCGCTGCCGAGGCCGCCGACCGGGGTGGCGGAGACCCCGAGGTTCTTGCTGTCCCCGGCGGGCCGATCGCCGCCGCTGGCCAGCAGGCTGACCAAAAGGACCAGGACCAGCGTCAGCACACCGCCGGTCACCGCCAGCCGCACCCGCGAGCGCGGCACCACCCCGACGAGCTTCAGGGTGACCTCGCGCACCGTCGCCCACGGCGGAAATAGGCGCGGCCGCAGCGACACCTCTTGCCCGGTCGCCTGCGACAGCGTGTTCGGGTAGGCGGAGTCAAAGGGATTGTCCGCCGACTGCGGCCGCTTGAGCACGCTGAGCGGGACGGTCGCGGTGGTCGGCATCTCGTAGCGCGCCACCTTGGTCTGGTCGCCCGGCTGCGGCCTGATTGCTACCCGGGTCGGCACGCCCTGCAGCTCGTCGGTCGTCTCCACTGAGTTGGGCGTTGACTCCGAGCTGGCCAGCAGCGACTTGAGCTCGGCGTCGGTCAGGGCGATGTTGGTCGGGGTGTTGCCGCTCGGCCGCGCCGGTCCCGCGGGCAGCCGCGCCGGTCCCGGCGGCATCGCCCCAAGCGGCGAGAACGCCGTCGGCGAGGTCGGCGTCCCGGTAAACTCCGGCGCCTGCCCGACCGGCACGGTGAGCGGCGAGCCCTCCGGCTCCAGCGGCGCGATCGCCGGCCGCGTCGGCGGCAGCTCGGCGGCGGCGGTCAGGTGCGGCGCCTTGGTCGGGGCCTCGCTGACCGGCTGCGACGACTGCTGCGGCGGCGTCGGGGCGCGCGGCTGGGCGGGCGGAGTGCCTTTGTACAGGTGCGGCACCGCCGTCGGGGCATCAGCGCTGGCCGGCGCCGGCGAGGCGAGCTGGCTGGCGCGGCCGGCGACCTCGTTGGGCACCGGCCGCATCACCGAGCCGTTGGCGCTCACGGGGCTCAGCCGCACCGAGCCGGCGCTGGTCACGCCGAGCCCGGTCATGGCGCGCACGAAGTCGACCATGCGCGGGTAGCGGTCCTCTTTTTTCTTGGCCATCGCCCGCTCGATGGCGACGACCAGCGTGTCGGGCACCTCGGGGGCGAGCTGCTTGAGCCGCACCGGCTGCTCGTGCACCACCATGTACAGCACGCCCACCAGGTTCTCGCCGTCGAAGGGCAGCCGGCCGGTGAGCGCCAGGTACATGATCACGGCCAGCGACCACTGGTCGGCGCGCCCGTCGAGCTGCGAGTTCTGACCGAGCGCTGCCTCGGGCGACATGAACTGCGGCGTGCCGAGGATCGTCATGTCGCGGGTCATCTGCTGCCCGGTGCGGCGGATCTTCGAGATGCCAAAGTCCACCACCTTGGCGACCTCGGTGACCAGGTCGGCGACCTCGTGACGGACAAGGAAGATGTTCTGCGGCTTGATGTCGCGGTGGATGATGCCCTTGTCGTGCGCGGCGTGCAGGGCGCTGCCCACCTGGCGCCCGATGTCGATCACCTGCTCGACCGGCAGCTTGCCGACCCGGCACAGGCGCTGGTAGAGGTCCTCGCCTTCCAGCAGCTCCATGACGATAAACGGCGTCCCATCGTCATCGCGATCGAAGTCGGTGACCTGGACGATGTGCGGGTGGCGCAGCGCCGACACGGTGCGCGCCTCGTCTTGAAAGCGCTTGTAGATATCGGTGTCAGCGGCGGTCTCGCGGTGCAGGATCTTGACCGCGAACAGGCCCCCGGTGCGCACGTGCCGCGCCGCATACACCGCCCCCATGCCGCCGCCGCCAAGGAGGCGCTCTACCTGATACGTTCTTCCCAGGGTTCGACCGAGCAAGTCTGCGCCCTGTTGGGACATGGGTTCTCTCCGGGGGCGAGGCTGATGAAGGCTCTCGAACTTACTATAGACTAGAGACGGGGTCAGGGACCAGAGCACATCTGCGTGCCGGCGCGGTTAGTTGCTGCCTAAACTGCACGCAGCCGGATGCGCTCGGCGCCTTTAGTCTGCGCGTCTAGTCTGGCCGGCAGCGGGCCGGCTTCGAGGAACGCTGCGGGCCGGCTTTGGGTCTTGGGCGCCTGGCGCGCTGCGGGGCGCTCGGCGGGCCTTGCTTGGCGGGCCTTGCTTGGCGGGCGGCGCCGATTGAGCGGTGGCCCGGTGGCTCGTACACCGGACTTCTGGCTGGCGCGGGTCATGGATAAAAGTGGGCAAAACTTGCGTCCGGTTGCGCGGCCGTGAGCTCGCGTCCGGTTGGCCGGCTCCGACGCACGCGACGGCTATCGCCGGCTATTGGCATGCCGCTAGCGAATTAAAGACCTACAGGCAATATGGGTAAAAAGACAGCCGGACGGTGACAATCCTGGCAGCCTGGCTAGTTTTCAATAATGAATAGCCAAGCAGCGGGAGCGCTTCATTAAATTTACCCAATTTTTTTACCACTTTTACCTAATTAAATAAAAATATATCCAATATTACCAGTATTTAACACCGACGATAACGTGAGTCGCCGCAGGTCTGCGCGGCAATAAAAATCTCCGCTCACTTTCCGTTCAAAGATCGCCAACAGCCCCCTTGACTTGGCGCCCGCAGCGGGTATGTATGAGTAGGTGTCGGGCGCGCTGTTATGCACTATGGGCGGACCGCAGCTTATATATAAATAAGCTCGCAAGCCGCCTGCGCGCCGAGCCACTTATCTCGATACAAAACACAGACCATCCGCGTCAGGCACACCTCTTACAGGTCACAGGAGCTCGCCATGCAAGAAGCATCTGCTGTTCGCGTCCCCCCCGTCGCTTCGAACGTTGCCGCCAGCGTCGCGGTAAGCACCGCGGCGCTCTCCCAGCCCGCTGCGCCGGCCATCCACGGGCGGGCCTCGCGCCGCGGCTTTGCCGCCATGGACAAGACGCGCCAGAAAGAGATCGCCAGCGCCGGCGGTCGCGCCGCCCACGAGCGCGGCAACGCCCACGAGTTCACCTCGGAAGAGGCGCGGCAGGCAGGTCGCAAAGGCGGTCAGGCGGTGAGCCAGAACCGCCAGCATATGGCGGCCATCGGCCGCAAGGGCGGCGTCGCCCGCGGCCAGCGCCATGAAGTGAGCACCGAGGTCCAGGAGTAGCCCGCGGTCGACTGCAGGCTCAGCGCCCTGGCGAGGTCTCGATCCGTTATGCCTGGGCTTTAGAGCTCGGCCGATCGTCTCGTATGCCAGCGGCTGCCAAGCCGTACGACCGACTGCCGAAGTTGAAAGGGGGGGCGGGCGGCGTGTCTGGGCGGAGAGCGTTTACGCTCCTCCGCAGCAGGCAGCTCCTGAACTGCAGCGCCGCCTCCGCGCGGTCGGAGTCTGTCTTCCCTAAGGCACGACGCTGCGCGTCGCCAGGTAGTCGATGAGGTCGATCTTGGTGATGACGCCGAGCAGCGCATCGCGCGGCACCGGCGTCTTGGCCGATGGACGCTCGTCCGAGCCCGGCGGCGGGTGACTCCCCGAGGACAGCACGCAGACCATCTTGGCGTCGTTGAAGATCGTCTTGAGCAGCCGCACCCGGGTGAGCGGCGTCACCGTGGCGTAGTCGGCCTCGATGATCGGCTCGATCGACTCGTCGAGCGAGCCGCCCTTGACCAGCAGGTGGTTTAGCAGATCGACCTCGGCGACCAGGCCGCACAGCCGGCCGCCGGCGTCGAGCACCGGCACCTGCGAGATCCCGTGCTCTTTGAGCAGCGAGATCACCTCGCGCAGCGTCGCATCCTTGCTGGTGGTGATGATCGGCCGCGCCGAGCGCGCGTTCAGCAGATCATTTACCAGGCCAAGCTGATCCTCGGACTCCAGGAAGCCCTGATCGCGCATCCAGTTGTCATCGAAGATCTTGGACAGGTACTTCTGCGAGCCATCGGGCAGAAGGACGATGATGCGCTGCGGCGGCAGGCCCTGCTGATCGAGCTGCTCGGCGTACTTTATCGCTCCGGCCACCGCGGCACCGCAGCTGCCGCCGCACTGGATGCCTTCCTGGCGGACCAGCGCCCGCGTCATGAGGAAGCACTCCTTGTCATCGACGCGGATGATCTCATCGACCATGTCGAGGTTCATCGTCGAGGGCAAGAAGTCCTCACCGATGCCTTCGATCGAGTAGGCGAACGGCCGCGTCATGCGCCCGGTCTTTTTCAGCTCGTAGTAGATCGAGCCGATCGGATCGACGCCGACGATCTTGACCTTGGGGTTGTGCTCCTTGAAGTAGCGCCCGCAGCCCGAGATCGTGCCGCCAGTGCCCATGCCGGTGACAAAGGCGTCAAACTCGCCGTGCGTCTGCTCCCAGATCTCGGGGCCGGTCGACAGGTAGTGGGCCTCGGGGTTGGCCGGGTTGTGGTACTGGTTGGCGTGGAAGGCGCCGGGCGTCTCCTTGACCATCCGCTTGGTCACTTCGTAGTAGCTGCGCGGGTCGCTGGCATCCACCGCGGTCGGGCACAGCACGACCTTGGCGCCGAACGAGCGCAGGTTGGCGATCTTCTCGGAGGACATCTTGTCGGGCATAACGAAGATGCAGCGGTAGCCGCGCAGCGCCGCCACCATGGCCAGCCCGGCGCCAGTGTTGCCCGAGGTCGCCTCGACGATGGTGCCGCCGGGGGCGAGCAGGCCCCGCCGCTCGGCGTCGCGGATGATGTTGAGCGCCACCCGGTCCTTCATCGAGCCGCCGGGGTTTAGGAACTCGCACTTGACGTAGATGGTGCTCTTGACGTGGGAGGCGACTTTGTTGAGCCGCACGATGGGCGTGTTGCCGATCGCCTCGGTGATGTTCGCGCGCGCGCCGTGCATGAGCGACATGACTAAGCGTCCTTCTTCTTGCCCGAGCGGGGCTTGCCGCTGGAGGGGGCCGGGGCTGGGGCCGCCGCGGCGTCGTCCTCGAGACTGGGCAGCTCGCCGCGGTCCAGGTGCAGCAGGCGCGCCCAGGCCGACTCCTCGACCACGTCTTGCATGCGGCGGCCGCCGTAGCGGGCGACTATATGGTCGTCGTAGCGATCGGCGACCAGGGCGACATCGTGCACCGCCGCCAGCACCTCATTGGCATTGAGGGTCGAGCCGCCGAGCAGCGCGTGCGAGAACAAGATGAGCTCGCCATCGGGCTCATAGGCGAAGGCGCCAAAGCGCAGCTTGCCGTTGAGGATGAGCAGCTGCCGCAGGAGCTGCGGCTCCGGGCGCACGCCGGCGACCACCTGGGCCGTCACCCGCACGAGCGCGCTCTCCTGCGCGGCGCCGGTGGCGATGACCGAGATCATGACGTACGACGAGCCCTGCTTGATGACGTACAGTCCCTTGTCGATGTAAACGCCGCGCTCGGACTGTTTGTGGGCCGCCGACAGGCCGAGGATCCTCTCGATGAGGACGCAGCTCTGATCTACCGGGGACCCGCCGCTCGCGGGGCTTGAACCTTGGGTGTGGGACATAAATGCTCCTTGGACAAAGGCGCGGGCGCCCATGCGCCTGCCTGCGCTGGACGACGCCGTACCGTCTGCACTAGTACCATGATGGGGGTCACGCTGACAAGCCGGGTTTCCCTCGGCAACGGCGCCCGGCGGTCGGCCCACAGCGGTCGCGCCCGCCGCCGCTTGCAAGCGCTGCGGGCTTGCCGCTTGCAAGGACCCGCCGGTCGTGGCAGATGACGGGCATGGTCCTTGCGCCTCTGCTTGTTCCGGTCGAGCTGCAGCGCCTGCCCGGTCGCGGGTCGGCCGACTCTGGGGTCCGCTTCTTCCGGCTGGCGGTGGGCCTGGACGCGGGCGGCGCCGGTCTGCGCCTGCGCTCGGCGGTGCCGGCCGAGCTGTGCGAAGGTCCGCTGCGCGTCCGCTTCCACCTGCCTCCGCCCACCGAGTCGACGGCGCGGCTGCTCGGGGTGGCCTGGGAGGGCGAGGTCACGGTCACCGCCAAGGCCGGCCGGGTGATCCTCGATGTCGGCACCGAGCGCGAGCGCAGCGAGGCGCGGCTGTTGCTGTTCCAGCGCGTGCCGCCCCCCACGCAGGAGCGGCTGCGGCTGTACGCGACGCTCCGCCTGGACGGCGAGTAGCCGGCGAGCCGAGGGCAGTAGACGGCGAATAGGCGCCGAGTAGGCACCAGGCGCCGTCGCCATTGACCGCCGGCGGACCGGGTTGCTAGGCTGCGGACCTCATGTCCACGTCGATAGATTCAGCGGCTCCTGCGGCTACCTCACTCCTTGATCTGATCGCCGAGCTCGGTCAGCTCGCCGCGGCGGCCCTGCGCGAGGAGCACCCCGACGCCAGCGCGATCCCCGAGCGCCTCGCCCTGCAGCCGGCGGCCAAGCCGGAGTTTGGCGACCTGCAGCTGGCGGCCTGCCTGCAGCTGGCCAAGCCGCTCGGCAAAAAGCCGCGCGACCTGGCGACGCGGGTGCAGCAGCGCCTGGCCGCCCACCCGGCCATCGCCAAGGCCGAGATCGCCGGCCCCGGCTACGTGAACCTGCACCTGTCCAGCGCGTTCATCGAGCGCAGCCTGAGCCGCCTGCTCAGCGATCCCCACTGCGGCGTCCGCCAACAGCCCGGCGGCCAGACCGTGGTGGTGGACTACTCGTCGCCCAACATCGCCAAGCCGATGCACATCGCCCACATCCGCTCGACGATCATCGGCGACGCCCTGGCGCGCATCCTGCGGGCCGCCGGCTTCCGCGTCATCGCCGACAACCACTTGGGCGACTGGGGCACCCAGTTCGGCAAGCTGATCGTCGCCTACCGCCGCTGGCTCGATCGGCAGGCCTACGGCCGCGACCCGATTAGCGAGCTGGTGCGCCTCTACCAAAAGTTTGTTACCGAAGAGAAGCAGGAGGCCGACGCGCTCGCCGTGGCCAAAGAGGCCCCGCGGGCGCCGGTCGACAGCGCCGACGCCGACCCCGAAGAGGCCGATGACGACAGCGCCGCCGCCACGCCGCTGCTGCTGGCCGCGCGCGCCGAGCTCGCCAAGCTGCAGAAGGGCGACCCGGACAACCTGGCGCTTTGGCGCGAGTTCATCACCGTGTCGCTGCAGGTGTTCGACAAGACCTACAAGCGGCTCGGCGTCCACTTCGACTACATCCTCGGCGAGAGCCACTACCACCCGCGCCTGGCCTCGCTCGTCGACGAGCTTGTGGCGCGCGGCATCGCCGAGCCGAGCCGCGGCGCGATCATCTGCAACATCGACGGCGAGCCGGCACCGCTGCTCATCCGCAAGGCCGACGGCTCGTACCTGTACGGCACCACCGACATCGCCACCGTCGAGCACCGCGTCAACACCTGGCACCCAAGCCGCATCCTCTACGTGGTCGGCGCACCGCAGCAGATGCACTTTCGCCAGATCTTCGCCATCGCCCGCAAGCTCGGCATCACCTGCGAGCTGGAGCACATCACCTTTGGCACCATGCGCTTCCGCGACGAGACCGGCAAGTGGTCGACCGGCAGCACGCGCAAGGGCAACGTGCCGCTGCTCGACGAGTTCATCGACGAGTCGATCCGCCGCGCGCGCCTGGTCGCGCAGAGCAAGAACCCCGAGCTTGGCGACGCCGACCTCGACGAGGTAGCGCGGGTCGTCGGCATCGGCGCGATCAAGTACAACGACCTGTCGCGCGACCGCCAGAGCGACGTCCACTTCGATCTCGATCAGGCCCTGGCGCTCGACGGCAACACCGCCCCCTACATGCAGTACGCCTACGCCCGCCTGCGCTCGATCGCTCGCCGCGCCGAGGCCGAAGGGGCCACCGCGGCGGCGACGCTGTCCCTGGGCGAGCCCGCCGAGCGGGCGCTGGCGCGCCGGCTGCTCGACTACTCCGAGGCGGTCGAGACCGTGGTGCGCACCGCGCGGCCGCACCACCTGTGCCAGTACCTGTACGACCTGGCCGGTCAGGTGAGCACCTTCTACAGCGAGCTGCCGGTGCTCAAGGCCGAGCCGGCGGTGCGCGCCTCGCGGCTCTTGCTGCTCGAGCTGGTGGCGCGCACCCTGCGCCACGGCCTGGCCGCCCTGGGCATCGAGGTCCCCGAGCGGATGTAGCGGGAGCCGGCGCTAGCTCAGGCGCTGCAGCAGGGCCTGCGAGGTCTCGCGGATGAGCTCGTCCGAGTTGGTCTCGGTCAGGTAGCGCAGCTTGCCGATGAGGGCGCGCGTGCGCCGCGGCGGCAGCCGGCGGTCGAGCAGCTGGGTGATCCGCGCCAGCGCTTCCTTGATGCGGTCGTCCTGCTCGTGATCCAGCAGCTGCTCGAGGAACTCGTGGTCGTCGGGCAGCGGGAACTTGGCCAGGTACTTCTCGGCCGCCTTGCTGATCTCGTGGCGGCTCGGCGCCTCTAGCAGCTTGCGGTGGAGCGAGGGCTTGTCATCGCCGGCCTTCTTCTTGCCGCCGGCCTTCTTCTTCGCCGCGCTGTCGGCCGCGGCGGCCTCGGGGCCGAGCGGGCTCGGCTCGGGGACCACGGCGCGCTCGGCGGTCGCGATCATGCGCTCGCTCAGGCTCGGCTTCTCGGTGGCCGGCGGGTTCGTGGTCGGGCGGCTCGGCTCCTCGCTGAGGTTGCCGCGGCCGAGCAGGTTCAGCTTGTCGGCGAGCTTGCCGAGCTCACCTTTGGCAAAGGCGGCCTCCAAGGCGGCGCGATACTGCTTCTGGTGCGGGTCTTCGCTGCTGCGACCGCCGCTGCTGCGCGGCCCCCCTCCGCCCGAGCGGTGCGGTGAAGCCGAGCCGCGGCTGCTGCCGCCGCCGCTGCGGACCTTGTCGATTTCCCGCCAGGACATTTTGGGGCGCTCGTCGTTTCCCATCGGTGTTCTCTTCTAGTGTCGGGCGTGCGCGGCGAAAGAGCGGCGGTGAGGCTAGCCCAGCTCGTGACGCGGCGGACGACCGAGGAGGTCGGTCATCACTTGACCGACTGGGTGGTCTTCGTAGAGGACTTTATAGATCGCGCTACTGATCGGCATCTCGACACCGACGCGCAGGGCGAGGTCGCGCACCGAGCGCGTGGTCTTGATACCCTCGGCGACCTGCTTCATCTCCGTGAGCACCTGCTGCAGGCTCTTGCCCTGGCCGAGCATCACCCCGGCAGTGCGGTTGCGGCTCTGCGGGCCGTTGCAGGTCAGCACCAGGTCGCCCAGGCCCGCAAGGCCGGCCAGGGTCAGGGGGTTGCCGCCCAGGCGCACCGCCAGGCGGGAGATCTCGGCCAGGCCCCGGGTGATCGCTGCGGCGCGGGTGTTGTGGCCAAACCCCAGCCCATCGGCCATGCCGCAGGCCAGGGCGATGACGTTCTTGACCGCGCCGCCGATCTCGACGCCGATGACGTCGTCCGAGGTGTACACGCGGAAGGTGCTGACCTGGAAGGCGCGCTGCACCTCCTCGGCGATCGGCCGCGAGGCGGCGGCGGCGACCACGGCGGTGGGGTGGGCCTCGGCGGTCTCGCGGGCAAAGCTTGGTCCCGACAGCACCGCAACGCGCTGGGCGAGCGGCGGCGGCAGCACCTGCTGCAGGACCTCGACCATGGTCGCCAGGGTCTGATTCTCGATCCCCTTGCTGGCGGTGACGACGATGGCCTGCGGCGGGATGAGCGGCGCCACCTCGGAGATCACCTGACGCATCGTGTGCGAGGGCACCACCGCCACCAGCATCGACGGCGCATCGGTCGGCAGCTCGCGCAGCGCCGCCCCGAGGTCGCTGGTGAAGCGCAGCCCGGCGGGCAGCTTGATGCCCGGCAGGTAGCGGCGGTTCTCGCGCCGAGCGGTCATCTCGGCGGCCTGCTCGGCATCGCGACCCCATAGCGTCACGCGGTGCTGGTTCTGCCCCAGCACGCAGCCGAGGGCGGTGCCCCAGCTTCCGGCTCCAGCGACGACGATATCCATGCGGCGAGTTCCGGTCCTGTTGACGTTTGACGTTAAGGCAAGCTGGCTGGCGGCGTGGCCCGGCAGCTGGGTGTGAACCTGAGGGATGTCACGCGGGGGTCATACCAAACCAAGTGGGCACGGGCAGTCCGCGATCGGCCAGTGCACCCTCATCATAACAAATACCCTAGCGGCTTTTTCAATTTAGACGCGCCCCGGGGCAGGTCGCGGGCGACAGGGTCGCGCCTGACGCGGGACGCGGGTGAACTTTTTTGGGCGAACTCAGGCGCCGTGGCGCAGCCAGATCGCGCCCTGCTTGTCGAGCTCGGCGGTCCAGCCGGCGGGGACGAAGGTGCTCGCCGAGTCTTCATGGATGACCAGCGGGCCGGCCACCGGGGTCGTCGCCAGGGTGCCATATAAGATCACGCCGGCCGGGACGGCGGGGCCGGCGGGCCCGGCGGCGGTATGCAGCGCCGTCTCCTGCGCCAGCTGGCAGAGCTGCGCGAAGCTCGGACCGACGATCGGCGCCGCGGCGCGCACCCGCACCTGCTCTAGCTCGACGGGGCGCTGGCCGAGGGTGAAGCCGTAGCGCCGCTCGTGCTCCTGGTGGAAGCGGACCACGAGGTCGGTTGTGCCGTCGGGAGCCGGGCCGCCTTCGCCGAGTCCGGCGAGCGTCAGGGTGTGCGCCTGGCCGGCGTAGCGCAGGTCGGCCGACCACTGCAGCCCCGTCAGGTGGCCGCGCTCCAGCCGCCCCTCGGCCGCCAGATCGCGGCGCAGCTCGTCGCTGAGGGCGCGCAGGGTCGCCTCCAGGAGGCCACGCTGCTGGGCGCCCGAGGCCTCGCAGCGCAGAAGGCGACTGCGCTCGCGCAGCACCGGGGCGCACAGCGCGCCGTAGGCGGTGAGCAGGCCAGCCGCCGGCGGGATGACGACCCGGCGCATGCCGAGCTGCGCCGCCACCGCGGCAGCCAGCAGACCCCCGGTGCGGCCGTAGGCGAGCAGCGGAAAGTCGGCCGGGTCCAGGCCGCGCTCGACCGAGACCGCCCACACGGCGTCGGCCAGCTGCGCGGCGACGGCGGCAAGCAGCGCGGTGGCCACTGCCGCCGCGTCCAGCTGCCGGGGCGCGCCCAGCGCCGCCAGCACCTGCGCGGTCGCCGCCGCGGGCGCGGCCGAGCCCCCAGCGAGCGCTGCGGCATCCCAGGCGCGGCCGAGGAAGCGGGCGGCGGCGGCCGGGCTGACCGCCGATCCTTCCGACTCGCCCGTGGCGTGCGCCCAGCGGCCATCGCTGGCAAGGTAAAGGCGCGACTCGCCGCCGAGCGGGCGCAGCGCCGCCGCCAGGGTCGGCACCCCCAGCGGCAGCCCTGCGAGCTGCGCTCGGCTGGTCAGCGCCAGCACGCCGTCATGGTGCGCGGCCACGCTGACCGTGTCACCGACCCCCAGGCTGAGGCAGCGCGGCGTCTCCAGCGCCACCGCCGCCTTGTGGGCCCCGACAAGGCCCGCCGCGACGTCCGAAAGCAGGCCGCGCAGCGGTGGCGGCTCGCGGCGCGCCGAGCCATCGCTCTGCACCCGGCGCACCCGGCCGGGCCGCGGCAGCGCCGCCTGCAGCGCCGCCTCTTCGGCGGTCTGGGCGACGGCGCCGGCGGCAGCGAGCACGGCGGCGGCGGCGCGCCCGAGCTCGTCGGCGGCGGGCAGGACGGCGGCCGAGCAAGCCAGCGGCAGCCCGAGCTCGCCGAGCGCCTGCGCGACCAGCTGCTCATGCTGGTCGTCCCGCGAGCTGTGCAGCAGCATGACCGCTGCGGCCTCCACCTCGAGTCGGCTCAGCTGCTCGCGCAGCGCGGTCAGCGCCTCGGCGGTGAGCGGCTGCACCACCGCGCCGTCGGCGGCCAGCCGCTCGGGGACCGGCAGGCAGTGGGCCGGTAGCGCGGCCGGCGCGGCGGGCCCCTCGACGCCGGGCTCCAGCGGCGGCGCTGGCCGCGGCACCGCGGCGCTCTGGCGGCCGATGCGCAGCACGTCGGTAAAGCCGGCGGTGACGAGCAGCGCGACGCGCGGCGGCGGCCCCAGCAGCAGCGCCTGGGTGGTCGCCGCCGCCGCGTAGGTCACCTCGAGCTCGGGCGGCTCGGCGCCCTCACCAAGCAGGCGCAGCGCCGCCGCCAGCGCCGCCTGGCAGCGCGCCGCCAGGCTCGGCACCGCCCCGAGCTGCGCGAAGCCGAGCCCGCCGCGCGGCAGCTGGACCAGCACCGTCGTGACCTGAGCCCCCAGGTCAAGGCCGATGCGCACCGGGGAAGGAGTCGGGACCGCTGACATGGCGCGGACTTTATCAGACAAGGGCCGCGGTGCCGGCCGAGCGTGAGCAAAAAAAATCCCCCTTGCCGTCTCCAGCAAGGGGGAAAGGGACTACCTACAGCTGACAGCGAGCGCCCGAGCTACCCGATGGCGATCCCCAAAAGCTGCCGCAGCTCGAAGTACTGCGGCGAGATGGCGTACATCACCAGCTCCTTGATCTTGTCCTTGGGCATCATGCCGCCGACCGTGGTCGGCTCCGAGCCGATGAAGCGCGCCGCCAGGCTGAGGTCGTTGGCGATGATCAGACCCGCGCGGTGCGAGGTCAGGTCTACCGCCTGCGCCCACTTGGCCATGTCGAGCTGGCTCTTGGCCTGGACGAAGCGCTGCACCACCATCTGCAGGTGCTCTGCCGCCGCCTGCGGCAGGAACTGGCGCATCGCCATGATGTACTGCTCGACGAGCTGGATCTTGTCCGGCGGGACGTTGAACGACGGCGACACCAGCCGAATCGCCGCCATGATGGCCACCGACAGCTCGGTGTTGGTCTGGATGACCTGCCGCAGGTAGTGCTCGGGCCGCATCTTGGTGAGGAACAGCGCGATCGGGAAGGCCAGATCCTTGTCGCTGCGCCCCGCCAGCATGCCCTGCCCGACGACGATCGACGGGATGAACTGCAGCTTCTCCTTGACGTTGGCGACCTGCAGCTCGCCCGTCTGATCCGGCCGGAAGAAGATCTCCAGGTCCGAGGGCACGTTCAGCACCTGCATCACGTAGGTGAAGACCTTGCTGAACAGCGCCTGGTCGGTGGCCAGGTCGCGGCGCTCCTTGCGCTTGAGGCCGAACTGCTTGTGCTCGCCGCTCTTCATCATGCCCACCGCCCGGTAGACGGCGGCGAAGATGTTGCTGACGAACCGGTCCTCGTCCGGGTGGTACACGTACTTGTTCCACATCTCGTCGGTGAGCCGGGCCTTGGCGCGCACCAGGCCCTTGGACTTGTACTGCTCGAAGAACTGGCTCTCGTCGGCATCGGCGCGCTGCAGGTAGGTCAGCGCCGAGCACATGCACCAGGCCTTGTCGTACTGGCGCGAGTCCATGTAGATGCGGCGCAGCGCCTTATACGACTCGATCTTGTACGGGTCCTTCTCGATGAGGAACATCTGTTCCTTCACCGCCTTGTCGATGAAGTCGGGCCCGCCGACGATGTAAAGCTCGGCCAGGATCTCGTGGCGCTTGAGGTTGTCCGGCTCCATCTGCGTCGCCACTTCGAAGGTCTGGATGGCGGCGTTGATGTCGCGCAGACGCGACCTGTAGATCTCGCCCAGGGCGTGCCACAGCGCGATGGTCACCGCTTCCTGCCCGGTCTTGGGCATGCGCTTGATCATCTTGCGGTAGTTGCGCTCCTGCGCCTTCCAGTCCTTGCGGTTGGTGCAGATCTTGTCGATCGCCTCAAACGGCTTCAGATACGTCTGGAACTCCGCCTGCGGGATGGCTTCGGGCCGCTCGAAGTAGGAGTCCAGGGCCTGGTTGAACTGCTCGATCGCCTCGTCGGTCGACTTGAGCGCATCGCGGTAGATGACGCCGGCGGTGTAGTAGAACTTGCCGCGGCGCCGCGGATCGCGCTCGATGCTGGCCAGGCGCCCGAGGATCTCGATCGCCTTTTTCCACTGCTCGGTCTTGGTGTAAAGGTCCAGGACCTTGTGCAGCACCACGTGGCTCTCGGGCTTGAGCTCGATGGCCTCCAGGAAGCTGGCGATCGCCTTCTGGTAGTTCTGCAGCTTGTCGCTGTACATCTCGGCCATCTCGCAGTGGAGCTTGAACTTCTCGTCCACCTCGGCGACCGGGAGCAGAGACCGCTTGGCGGTGATGACCGCCTCCCAATCATTTTGGCTGGTCTGCAGGTCGATGACGGCCAGCAGCGTCGCCCGGTGATTGGGGTCGATCTCCAGGGCCTTCTCAAACATGTTGAGGGCCTTCTTCTTCTCGCCCTGGCGCAGCTTGATGATGCCCAGGCGATAGAAGATGTCGACGACCTCGGCGTCCTTCTGGGACTCGCGGTGATGCACGAGCACCGTCTGGTACAGCTTGAACGCGCCCTCCCAGTCCTCCAGCCGGTAGAGCAGCCCGGCCCGGCCGAGCAGGGTCTGCAGCGACGTGCTGTCCAGGTCGTACGCGCCCTTGTAGTACTTGAGCGCCTTCTCGTTGTTGCCCAGCGAGTCGGCGGTCTTGGCCAGGCGGTAGTACAGCCCGTTGAGGTCCTTGGTGTCGCGGCGGTCGGCCTTGCGCACCAGCATGTCGAGGATCGGCTCCAGCTCCTTCCAGCGCTGCTCGCGGAAGTACAGGTCGGCCAGCGGCTCGGCAGCCCCGACGTGCTCGGGGTCGAGCGCGATGACCCGGGCGAGGAACCCGGCGCCGCCCTGCTCGTCGTCAAGCCGCTCGCGGAAGATCGTGCCGATCTCGTAGAGCATCTTGACTTTTTCGAGCGGATTGGGCAGCTGCTCCTCGGCGCGGATCATCAGCTGCGAGGCCTTGAGCCAGTCGCCGCGCCCCTTGTACAGGGCGATGAGCTTGAGCATCGCCGGCACGAAGTTCGGGTCGAGCGCCAGGGCCTCGAGGTAGCGCCCCTCGGCGGTGTCCTGATCCTGCAGCCGGTCCTCGTACAGGGCGCCGATGCGGGTGTGCAGCTCGACGCGCTGCCGGCGATCCGCGACCAGCGTCACCAGGTGCGACAGGGTGTCGATGGCGCGGCTCCAGTCCTCGACCTTCTCGTACAGGCGGCCAAGGGCGATGAGCGCGTTCTGGTGGTTCGGATCGACCGACAGGATGTCGCTGTACGCCTCGATGGCGCGGTCGAGGTCCTTGATCTCGTTCTCGTAGACCTCGCCCATGAGCGCGTACAGGTTCATCCGCTCGCTGGACTCGCCCACCGCCATGATGTGGCGGCGGTAGGTGTCGACGAGCTCGGCCCACTGCTTCTGCATCCGGTACAGCCGCTCGAGCTGCTTGAGCGACGGCTCGTGCCGCTCGTTGATGCTCAGCACCTTCTCGAAGGACTCGGCCGCCTTGTCGATCTTGCGGAACAGGTTCTCAAACGCCGCCGCCAGTCGCTCAAAGAGGCTGATGCGCTCGTCGTCGGTGCTGACCACATCGAGCTGCAGATCGAGGATGCGCAGGTAGTTGTCGTTCTGCTGCGTCTTGCTGTACAGCTCTTCGAGGGCCCGCATCGCCCGCAGGTTCACCGGGTCGAGCTCGAGGATCTCCTTGAAGCTGACGATCGCCTTGAGCGGGTCGTTGAGGCGCCCGTCATATAGCTCGCCGATGCGCCGCTTGAGGACGACGACCTTGTCGGTGTCATCGATGTTCTTGGCCTTGCGACCGAGGATCTCGATGAGGTCGGCCCACGACTGGCCGGCGGTGTACAGCCGCTCCAGGGCGTCCAGGGCCGGCATGCTCGTCGGGTCGGCGGTGATCGCTCGCCGGTGCGAGGCGATCGCCGAGCTGGCGTTGCCCAGCTGATTCTCGTACAGGGCCGCCAGATCGAGCAGCAGCTCGACCTTCTTCTGCGCGTCGTCCTCGACGTTGCTGTGGTGCTCAAGGACCTGCACCAGCTCCGGCCACTGCTGGGTCTTTCTGTAGCAGTCGGCGAGGTTGGTGAGCGCCTCTTTGTGGTTGGCGTCGAGCGCCAGCGCCTGCTGCTGCGAGGCGATGGCGTAGTCGATGCGGCCCAGGTGCTCGTTGTACCAGCGGCCGATCTTGACCCACAGGTCGGCGCGCGCCTTGAGGTCCGGCAGCTGCGGGACCATCTGGGTGTACTCGCCGAGCAGATCGCCCCACTTGTTGGTGAGTGAGGCCAGCCGCTCCAGCTCGCGCGCCGTCGAGTCGACCGAGAAGTCCTCGCGGAACGCCGCCTGCAACACGACGAACGCGCTCTCGCGGTCGTTCATGTTGTCTTCGTAGATGCGGGCGATCGCCTGGTAGGTCTCGATCCGGTTCTGCGGCGTGTTGTCGGGGAACTCGACGCGCGCCAGGAGCAGCTCGGACAGCTGCGACCACATCGAGCGCATCCGGTAGATGTTCTCGACCTGGCTGGAGGCGGTCTTGTTGTACTTGTCCATGTGCAGCACGCGCTCGAACGCATCCGCTGCCGCCGGCAGGTCGTTGACCTTCTCCTCCCAGATGTTGCCGACCTTGAGGAGCTCCGCGATCTTGTCGCCGGGGTTCTCCAGGATCTTGACCCGCTTCTCGATGACGTCGACGGCGTCCTCCCAGCGCGCCTCCTGCATGAACAGGTCTTCCAGGGCCTTGAGGGCGCGGAAGTCCTTCTTGTTGTACTCAAAGACCTTGCGCCACGACTCGATGGCGTCGGTCGGCCGCATCAGCTGCTCGGCGTACAGCTTGCCTAGCTCGGCGTAGGCCTCGCGGATCTCGTCGATGCCCATGCCCGAGAGCTGTCCTGCCTCGATGAGGCGGTGCAGGGTGTCGACCAGGTCATCGGGCTGCTGCAGCTGCCGGTAAAGCTGAGCGATCGCCCGCAGCGCGTCGATGTCGCGCGGATCGATCTGCAGCACCTCCTGCCAGGCGTCCAGCGACTCGCGCTCGCGCTCAAGCTTCTGGCTCCAGATCTGGCCCAGGCGCTTGTAGTACGGGATGCGGTCCTCGGGCACCTCGGTGATGCGGACGGTGCGCTCTAGGACATCGACGAGCTCGCGCCACATCTGCGCCGACTCGTACAGCACCGCCAGCGCCCCGAGGGCCATCGGGTCCTCGCCGCGCAGGTCGATGACCTTGTTCCACAGCTCGATCGAGCGGTCGCGCTGATTTAGCGCGTCGCTGGCGATGCGCGCCATGCGGGCGTAGCAGTCGGACATGCCCTCGTCGCCGCTGGCGATGTCGACCATCTTCTCGTAGACGCCGAACAGCTCCGGCCACTGCTCGCCGCGGAAGTAGATCCGCTCCAGGGCCTCCAGCGCCTTGCCGTTGCGCGAGTCGTTCTCGAGGATGGCGTTATAGCACTCGATGGCGTGCTTGGGGTCTTCCAGGGCGTCGGTGTAGACCCGCCCGAGGCGAAAGTACAGCTCGACGATCTCGTCGGGGTCGCCGATGACCTGGATGCGCCGACGCAGGATGTCGGCAAGCTCCGGCCACATCGAGGTCTGGTCGTAGATGCGATCCAGGGCCGCCAGAGCGTCGGCGTCGCGCGGGTCGATGGCGAGCACGCGAATATGGGCTTCCTCGGCCCGCTGGACATCGCGCAGCTCGAACTCGTAGACGCGAGCGATCTTCAGCAGCAGGTGACGCTGGATCTGCGGGTCGCGCTGCGCCTGATCCCCTTGCAGGGTGTCGCCGTAGACGCCGACCAGCTCCTCCCACGAGCGGACGATCTTGGCCAGGCGCTCGACCTCTTCGCCGGCGAGCTCCGAGGTCGGGGCCTCGTGCACCGCCCGACACCACCACTGGAACGCCGCCACCTGATCGACCAGCTTGTGCTCGCAGATCTCGGCGATCCGCTGGATGAGCGACTGCCGCTCGTTGGGGTCGGTCAGCTTCTCCAGCTGCACCTCGTGGATCTTGACCAGCTTCTCCCACTGCTCGGCCACCCGATACAGCGGCTCCAGAATACCGGCGATCTCGATCGGCCGCGTGCCCTCGGCAAAGAGCAGCTCCAGGGCCTGCAGCGTCGGGCCGTGGCCCGGATCGCTGGTGAGGATCTCGCGGTAGACCTCGATCGCGTTATCGACATCGCGCAGCGACTGCTCGTACAGCTGGCCGAGGCGGAACTGCAGGGCGACGATCTCGGCGTCGCTGTTGGCCAGGCGTATCTCGCGCCGCAGCACGTCGGCCAGGTCCGCCCAGTGCTGGCCGCGCTCGTACAAGCGGTCAAGGGCCAGGATCGCCTGCGAGTTGTCCGGCTCGACGTCGAGGACGCGCCGGAAGGTGGCGATCGCCTTGGGCTCGGTCTGCATCTCCTCTTCGTAGACGCGGGCGACGCGCAGCAGCATCTCGACCTGCTGCGGGATGTCGAGCATCTTGGTGATCTCGGACTCGTACAGCGCCGCGAGCTCCGGCCACGCCTTGGTGACCTCGGCCAGCCGCTCCAGGTTCAGCAGCGAGTCGCTATTCTGCGCGTCCAGGCGCAGCGCCCGGCTGAAGGCCTCGAAGGCCTCCATGTTGCGCTCCAGCTGCCGCTCGTAGTAGCCGGCGATGCGGTGCAAGAGCTCGACCTTGCGCAGCGGGTCCTCGGCGTGATGCACCATCACCTCGAGGACGTCGATGAGCTTCTCCCACTCGCCGGCGGTCTCGAAGACCGGCTCCAGCACCTGGGCAGCCAGCACCGGCTCCTCGGCCCCGTGGACGATGCCGTCCAGGGCCTTGAGGGTCGGCTCGTGACCGCCGTCGATCTCCAGCGCCTCGCGGTACGACTCGACGGCGCGCACCATGTCCTTGAGCTGGGTCTCGAACAGCTTGCCGATGCGGTGCTTGAACACCACCGTCTCGGCCGAGGTCTGCGACAGCTCGACCTCGCGCTCGAGGATCTGCAGCAGGTCATACCAGCGCTCGGCCGTCCCATACAGGCGGTCCAGGGCCTGGATCGCCCGCTGATCCGTCGGGTCGAGGTCGAGGATGCCGTTGTAGGTCTCGATCGCGTGCTCGATGTCGTGCAGCTCGTGGTCGTAGACCTCGCCCATCTGGAACAGGATCCGCTTCTTGTCGTCGGAGGTCTGCGCCAGCTCGACCTGGCGGGCGTAGATGTCCTTCAGATCGCCCCACCGCTTGAGGTTGATGAACAGCTGCTCCAAGGCGGCGATGGCGACGGCGTCCACCGGGTCCTGCTCAAGGACCCCTTTGTAGACTTCGATCGCCTTGTCGGGGTTCTCCAGCACCTCGACGTAGAGACGAGCTGCCTTGAAGTACAGCTCCTTCTTCTCGCTGATCTCGGTGACCATGTCGACCTTGGCCAGGACGACTTCGACGAGCTTCTGGTGGCTGTCGGTGCGCAGGTACAGGTGCTCTAGCGCGTTGGCCGCCGGCAGGTTGCCGCTGTCGACGCCCAGCACCTTGTGGTAGGCCGCCGCCGCCTGGTCGTTGTCGCCAAGGTTGGTCTCGAAGATCTGGGCGATGCGGGTGTACAGGTGGACCTGCAGCTCCAGGTCGTGGCTGGCCTGGCCGACAACCTCGGCGTACAGGGTCACCAGGTCCTGCCAGCGCTCCAGCTGCCGCGCCAGCCGCTCCAGCTGCTTCTGGGTGTCGTCGCGCGTCGGGTCCTCGCGCAGGGCGCGGGCGTGGGTCAAAAACGCCTGCAGGCCGTTCTCGCCGCCCTCTTCGTACAGGCGGGCGATCTCGTGCAGGAGCTCGATCTTGCGGATCGGGTCCAGCGAGTGGCGGACCATGATCTCGTAGACCTCGACGAGCTTGGCCCAGTCCGAGCGGTGCTTGTAGATCGGCTCCAGGATCGTCGCGACGTTGAGCTCGTGGTCGGGCAGCTTGATCAGGTTCTCCAGCGCCGCCGTCGCCGCCTCGTTCATCGGGTCGAGCTCCAGGACCTGGCGGTAGGTGTCCACCGCCGCCCCGATCTCGGCCAGCTTGGTCTCGCGCAGGGCGGCCAGGCGGACCAGCAGCTCGATCGTCTCGTGCTGATCCTGGGTCAGCACCAGCTGGCGCTGCAGGTTCTCGCTGAGGTCGGTCCACAGGTTCTGCTGCAGGTACAGGCGGTCGAGCGAGCGCAGGGCCGAGAGGTTGCTGTCGTCCTGGGCGAGGACCTCTTTGTAGGTCGCGATCGCCTGGTCGAAGTTGCCAAGGACTTCCTCCCAGAGCTTGGCCATCTGGAAGAACATCCGCTCGCGGACCTCGGGCTCACCGGCGAGCTCGACCTTCTTGCGGTAGACCTCGAGCAGCTCGTTCCACTGCTCGTGGCGGATGTACAGCTTCTCCAGCGCCTCCAGGGCGGTGATGTCCTCGGGATCGAGGGCCTGGGCGCGGCGGTAAAACTCCACCGCCTTGTCGCTCTTGCCAAGCTGCTCGTCGTAGGCCGCCGCCACTCGCATGAGGAGCTCGCGGGTGAGCAGCGAGTCCATGCCGCCCTTCTCGATCGCCTCCTCGTACAGCGCCACCAGGTGGCTCCACGCCCCCAGCGCCGCGGTGATGCGCTCCAGCTCGGCGCGGCACTGCTCGTTGGAGGGGTCGACGCGGAAGCAGCGGCTGTAGGCGTCCAGGGCCTTCTCGCCGTTCTGCACCTGCTGCGCCCACAGCTCGCCGATGCGCATGAGCAGGGTGACCCGGCTCAGCGTCTCTTCGGGGGCGGTGCGCGCCAGCTGGATCTCGTGGACGCCGATGAGGCGCAGCCACTCGCCCAGCTGCTCGTAGATCGGCTGCAGGATGCCTGCCGCGTCGAGCTGGAACTGCACGTCGTCGAGCCGCCGCTCCAGCGCCTCGCGGGCCCCGGCGTGCGCCGGCATCACCTCGAGGATCTCGCGGTAGCAGTCGATCGCGCCCGGCACGTCGGCCAGGTGCTGCTCGCGAATCTGCCCGAGGCGGAACTTCAGATCGACGATCGACGCCGTATCTGCGGGGTCAACGAGGTCGAGCTCGCGCGGGATCGTCGCCTGCAGCTCCGACCACTGCGCGGTGGCGGTGTAGATGCGGTCGAGCGCCTGCCAGGCGAGGAACTCGTTCTCGCCGCCGACGCCGTCGAGGATCGCCTTGTAGGCGCCCACCGCCAGGGCCGGATCGCGAATCTCGTTCTCGTACAGCTGGGCGATCTGGTAGCGGATGCCCTTCTGCCGCGCCGGGTCCATCTCCAGCTCGAGCTTCTTCTGGTAGATCCCGAGCAGGTCGGGGTAACGGCCGGTCTTGAGGTACAGGCGCTCCATCGCCTCCAGGGCGATGGCGTTGTTCTCGTCGATGGTGAGGATCTGGCGGTTGGTCTCGATGGCCCGCGCCGCGTCCTCCAGCTGGCTCTCGTAGACGCTGGCGACGACGAGCAGCACCGGCAGGGCGTCGATGCGGTCCGTGTACTTGGGCGCCGCGTCCTCGTAGGCCTTGACCAGCTGCGGGTAGCCGCCGGTCTCGGCCGCCAGCCGCTCCAGCTCGGTGCGCAGCCAGTCGGGGCGATGATCCTCGGCGAAGGCGCGCAGGTACCAGGTGTAGGCGGTGGCCTTGTCCTTGAGCGCGGTCTCGGTCAGCTCGGCCAGGCGCCGGATGCGCTCGACGCGGGTGTCCACGTCCTCGGTGTGCGACAGCTGGATCTCGAGCACGCCGGCGAGCTTCTTGGCGTCTTTGGCCCCCTCGTAAAGCGGGATGAGGGCCTCGGCCGCGGTGAGGTTTTTGCCGTCGAGCTTGAGCACGCTCTCAAACGCCCGCATGGCGCGGTCGGCCTTGCCGAGCTTGTCGCGGTAGAGCACGGCGATGCGGTTATTGAGCAGGACCTTGTTGGCGTCGTCCTCGAGCTCGACCTGGCGCTCGAAGGTGCGGATGAGCTCGTCGTACTTGTTCTGACGGGCGTAGAACGCCTCCAGCTCGTCCCAGCTCTTCTGCTCGATGAACAGCTTCTTGATCGCGTCCTGGGCGCGACGGTTCTCGGGATCGACAGCCAAGAGCTCGCGCCAGGCGTTGGTCGCCCGCGTCGCGTCCTTGACGCGATCGGTGAACAGCACGCCCAGCTTCTGCAGCATGGCGACTTTTTTCGCCGTATCGGTGAACAGGCGGGCCTGGGTCTCGGAGACATCGGCCAGCTTGTCCCACATCTTCTCGCGCTCATACAGCTTCTCGAGCTCGGCGAGGGCCTCGGCGTGCTCGGGGCTGGCCTCCAGGACCCGCTCCCACAGCTCGATCGAGACCACCGGCTTTTTCAGCTTCTCCGAGGCGAGCTTGGCGATCTCGACGAACCGCTGGCCGCGCTCGGTCGGGTTCTCGATGCGCGCCACCTCGCGCTGATTGACGGCGATCAGCTTCTCCCAGTCGCGGCGCTTCTCGTAGTTGCTCTTGAGGTAGGCGATGGCCTCGGTGTTGCTGTCGTCCAGGGCCAGCACCTGCTCGTAGGCCTTGATCGCCTCGGCGACGTTGGAGAAGCGGTCCTGGAACAGCTTGGCGACGCGGCCGTAGGTGACTACCTTCTCGCCCACGTCCTCGACCTGGGCGGCCTTCTTCTGCAGGGTGGCGATGAGATCCGGCCACCGCTTCATCGACTCGTACTGCGCTGCCAGGGCGTCGAGCGCCCGCACGTTGCCCGGCTGCAGGCCGAGGATGGCGTTGAACGTGTTGACGACCTGCGAGTCGATGCGCAGGCGGTCCTTGTACAGCTCGACGAGGTCGAACAGCCGCTCGACCTTCTCGTCGACGGTCAGATCCGGAATCTTGTCGACCTCGTCTTTGATCACGTCGGCCAGGGCGTTCCACCGCTCGACCTGGCGCAGCACCCGCGCCAGGTTCTTGCGCGGGGCGCGGTGGGTCGGGGCCGCGGTGACTACCTTGCGCCATGCGTCGATCGCCTTGTCGACGCTGCTGCCCTCTAGGGCGTGCGCGGCTTCCATCGCCCGCACGGTCGCGCTGTCAAGGCCCGCGAGCTCGCCATCGGCGGCAGCTTCCGGCTCGGGCGGCGCCTGCTCGACCGCGGCCTCCTCGGCGGGGGCAGCCTCGACCGCCGGCGCCTCGGCGACCGGCTCCTCGACCGCAGCCTCCTCGGCGGCGGCTTCGGCGACCGGCTCGGCGGCGACCGGCTCGGCGGCCGGCGCCTCTTCGACCGGCGCTTCGGCGACCGGCGCGGCGGCCTCTTCAGCCGGGGCCTCGACGGCCGCCACCGGCGCCTCCTCGTGGACCACCGCTTCGGCGGCGACCGCCGGAGCTTCCTCGGCGACCGGCGCGGCGGCCTCCTCGGCGGGGGCCTCGACGCTCGGATCGCCGTACTCAGCGATGAAGTTCTGCAGCTCCTCGTGCTCGGGGAAGGTGCGCTGCACCTCGGCGTAGTAGTTCTTGGCGCGCCCCGGATCGCCGGCATCGCGCCACGCCGCCCGCCCCGCCTGAACCATCAGCGCGGCGCGCTCTTCCTCGTTCATCGGCGCGAAGCTGCCAAGGTCGGCATAGTTGAAAAGCTGCGCCCACTCGCCCTTGGGGGCCAGGGTGTCACGCAACAGGCTAAACGCCGCCAGGTGGCCGGGCAGCGCCTTGCCAGCCTCGGTGGCGCCGCGGTAGGTGAAGTTCAGGGCGCGGCCGTAGAAGCGCGCTGCCCGGTCCTTGTCCTTCCACCGCAAGAGCCACATGTTGCCGATGCGCTTGGCAAGATCGATCTTCGGCTGGTCCCCGGTCAGGCCGTCGATGCGCCGATCCTGCAGGGCGATGATCTCGTCGAACCGGCCCTGCTCGGCCAGGATCTTCTCGAGGAGAAAGTTCGCCATCTCGTGCTGCGGCTGCAGCGCCACGACGCCGCGCAGGCACTCTTCGAACTGCGGGTCGCTGCGCGCCTCGATGTGGAAGATGCGGGCGGCGCGCAGCCAGACCCGGGCCGCCATATTGGGGTCGGTCTCCTGGATGCGCCGGGCGCTGTCCATCAGGCGCTCGGCCTCACCCAGCCAGTCCTCGCGGTCGTAGCTGCAGGCGGCCAGGGCGTCGGCGACGTCGGTGTCGCTAGGCCAGTTGCGGGCGGCGTTGGTCAGGTGCGGCAGGGCGCGGTCGCGCTCGCGGGCGTCGAGCAGGATCTCGCCGAGCAGCCGCTCGGCTTCCTTCTTGCGCTCGGGGTCGCTGCTGACCTTGATCTCCAGCCCGAGCAGGGTGGCGACCATCTCCAGGTTGCCCATCTCGCGGTAGATAAGGCGCGCCCGCGTAAGGGCGCGGGTCTGCTGGGGGTTTTGCTTGAAGGCCTGCTGGTAATGCGCCATGGCGCGATCTTTGCGAAGAAAAAACTCCTCGCAGAGCTCTCCCAGCTCGAAGAGGGCAGCGGCCTTATTTTCCTTGCCCTCGATCCGCTCAGTCTCTTTCTCGAGATCCTCAAGCAAACCAGCCCAATTTCGCGCACTACGAAGGCGCTTCGCTACCTTTTCCCGAAGTTGCATGAGCAGGCCACCCTTATAGAGTTTCCAGGGGATATGGATGGTTGAAAGTCGCACCTTTTATAACACGCGTGGCGACGGCGATCAAATGGAAACAGGCACAGCGCCGTAGGATTGAGGCGCGCGGAGGCCGGCGGAAGGCGGCAGAAGTTGCGGGGCAGTTGCCCAATATGCACGGCGCCGACGCGCCGGGAGGCGGCGCCGGTCAAGGCAGCGAGACTGTTTGCGATTGGCGGATAAGTGACGCCTGGCGACGGGGCGTCACGCCGGCGTGGGAAGCCGCCGAGCCTAACCTACTTGCAGGCCAAGGTAGGTGCTTGACCTTGGTTGAATTTAGCTTATCGGCCTTGCCCGGTTTACTGGCTTTGGCGGCTTTAGCGGCTTTGCCTGGCTCACCGATTTACCGGGCTTACCGGACTTGCCGGGCCGAGCCGGCCTGCTTGGCTTACCGGGCTTACTCGGCAAGACAAGTAACTACACTAGCAGACGACTACTGCGCTTCGAGCTGGCTGAGGGCGTCGGAAGCCGCCTTGGCCATATCCGGCCCGCCGCGCCCGCCGAGCTGCTGGAAGCGCTTGAGCCAGTCCATGGCGTTCTTCTTGTCGTCCATCGCCTTGTAGGTCATGCCGAGGTTGTAGACGGCCATGAACATGTCGTCCTTGAGCTCGTAGGCGCGACGGTATTCCTTGACCGCCTCGTCGTACTGCTTGGTCTTCTGCAGCGCCACCCCGAGCCCGTAGTGGGCGTCGGCGTCGCCG
Organism: Polyangia bacterium; assembly: GCA_044222245.1. Taxonomy (GTDB): domain Bacteria; phylum Myxococcota_A; class Polyangia; order Palsa-1104; family JAEUJZ01; genus CALFML01. The sequence continues at coordinate 49,426 of JBGANQ010000058.1, forward strand.
TCGTTGGCGAGCACCGCGTTCTGGAACACCTGCGCCGCTTCCTTGTCGTAGTCGAAGTCGAGGTACAGGTTGCCAAGGCGGATGTAGGGCGGGATGAAGCGGGGGTTGACCTCGATGGCCTTGCGGAACGAGGCGTCGGCCTCCTTGAACTTCTCCATCAGCTCCAGGGCCACCCCGAGGCGGAAGTGCGCCTTGTAGGCCTTGGGCTCGAGCTTGATCGTCTGCTCGAACTCGGCCCGCGCCTGCTCGAACTTCTTGCTGTCGAGGTAGGCGCTGGCCAGCTCGTAGTGGTAGCTCGGGTTATCCGAGGCGTACTTGACCGCGCTCTCAAAGGCCCCGGCGGCCTCGGCGGGCTTCTTCTGGTCTTTGTAGATGATGCCGAGGTTGTAGTAGGCCTGATCGTTCGACGCATCGAGCGAGATGGCCTGCTGCAGCTGGCTGATCGCGCGATCGAAGAGCTTCTGCCGCCCGGCCTCGACGCCCTGGTTCATCGCCTCGATCGACTTGTTGCGCTCCTGATTGCAGCCAAGGAGAAGCAGACAAAACGCCCACCGCTTCAGGTTGTGCATGAACATCCTCTTCCTATGCTTTTTCAGCGACCGGTTGTGCGTGCGGTCTTATCGCGACGGGCAGGCGCGGCCGTCGCTGACTCATCCTGCACCTGCTGCTCGCAGGCAACGATCGCTTGCAGACCGCGTTGCAGATCGCTTCCCCGTAGGTCGACTCGCTTGCTTGATTGACCGCTGGCTGGCTGGCAGCCTGCTGCCAGCTTACTGCAGTTACAGCCAGCTTGGCCCTAGCTTACTGCCAATTCGCCGCCAATTCGCTGCCAATTTTACAGGCAAGCTCACTGGTCGATGCCAGCAGACTTCAGCACAAACGGGTAGGTGACGACCACGATGCCGCCGCCCTGCGGCTTGGGGAACTCCCAGCGCCGCACTGCCGCCGCGATGCACTGCTCGGCCGGCACGTTGTTCATGGTCGAGGACTGCACGAGCGAAGCCAGCACCGAGCCCTGGGCCGAGATCGTAAACTGCACCATGACGCGCCCCATGAGGTTCGGGCTCTTGACGAGCTCGCGCTCGTAGCAGAACTTCACCTCGTTTATGTGGCGACGGATGATGCGGCGGATGATCTCCTTGTCGAGCGAGCCGCGCACCTCGGCGGTGCCGGGCACGACCTCGGGCGCCGAAGCGCGCCGCCCGCCCAGGCCCCCGGCGCCGCGGCCGTAGCCCGAGCCCGAGCCGCCGCCGCCGCCCTTGCCGATCGTGCCGAGGTTGCCAAGGCCGATCGTCCCTTCACCGGTGCCACCGCCGCCGCGGCCGGTGCCGACAAGGCCCAGGCCGCCGACGCCGTAGGCCTCACCGACCTCGGTGCCGACCAGGCCCCCGAGCACGTCCGAGGCGTCCGAGCCGAGCGCCGAGTCGCGCCCGAACGCCGAGGCGAGGATCGAGCCCTGCTGCGCCTTGAGGATGCCGAGCACGCCCGCCTTCTGCGCCGCTTCGGTCGCCAGCTGCTTGGCCAGGTGCATGTCGGGGTTGTCCTTGGGACCCTTGAGGGCATAAAGGCCGGCCTTGTTCTTGGACTCCTTTTTGCCCATCTTGCCTTCTTCGTCCTTGTGCCGCTTGCCCTTGCCGCCGGCGTCGTCGTCGCTCTTCTTCTTGAGCCACTCGGGCAGGACCTCGTCCTTCTGCTCGGGGGGCTTGATGAGGAACTTGGCGAAGCGCTGATCGTTCATGAAGGCGTCCAGCGCCAGCGAGCGCGGATCGGGCGGCACCGAGAAGATGATGAGCAGGAACACCATCGTCGCGGCGAAGATCCCGGCGGTGTACGACTGCGCCGCCCAGTCGATGCGCAGCGGCACCGGCATGCGCCGCGCCTTGGGCGTCGAGATCACGTTGAAGGTGGCCTCGCCCAGGCGGAGGTTTATGCGCGCCTCGTTGCCGATCGGCATCGCGAAGGCCCCGGCCACCGACGCCGGCCGCGCCTTGCCGCCCTGGATCGCCTCGGCCAGGGTGGTGACCTTGTCGCCCTCGCGGACATCGCCGGTCATCTGCGGCGTGAACAGCACCTCGTAGTCGGTGCCGGTCGAGCGGAGCAGCGGCAGCAGCGGCACTGAAAGGCCAGTGTCGATGACGAAGGTCGCCTTGGGATCGGTGCCGATCGTAAAGTCCTTCTCACCGCGCTCCTCGAACAGGCGGAACAGGCCCCACATCAGGGTGATGACGCCAAAGGCGAGCAGGGCGCCGCTGACGATGTCGGTCGCCGGGTTCTCGCGCGGCATCTTGAACTCGTGGTACGGCTTGCCCGCCGCCTCCCAGGCGTCGCGGGCGTCGCGCAGCTGGCCGACCTGGACGAAGGCGACGATGAACATCACCAGCGCCGCCAAAAGGGCCGCGGTGCCGACGCCGAGCAGCGCCTTGGTGCCGCCCGAGACCTCGCCGACTGCGGGGTTCTGGAACAGCCGCACCTCCTGCACCGCGTCCTCGAACATCGCCGACACCTCGACCGCCCGCACGCCATCGCGGACCTCGATCTCTTCGGCGTAGTGGCCCATCGGCGGCAGCGCGTAGGCGACCGGAGCGGCGGCGGGAAACAGCGCCGGCATGCCCGGCGGACGCGGCGGCGCGGCCCCTGGCTGGGGCGGCGGCATCGGCGCGGTGGTCGCGGTCGTCGAGTCGCCGACGATAAGCTGCGCCATGTCGATCTGCTGCGTCGCCTCGACCACCGGCTGCGCCTCGCCGATGGTGAGGACGATGCGGATGTCGCCCAGGCGAATCTCGTCGCCCGACTGCAGCTTCTGCTTGTTGACCTTCTGGCCGTTGACCAGGGTGCCGCTCATCGAGCCAAGATCGACGATCGAGACGTCCTTGGCCCCGGCGACCTCGATGACCGCGTGCATGCGGCTCACGGACTCATCTTCGACGCGCAGGTGGGAAGAAGACAGCTTCCCGACCTTGATGATGTCCTGAGTCAGCGTGGTTTTCTGGATGAGTTGTTCCCCCTTGTACACCTCAAATGTCAGGGGAACATTTACACCGCTTGGCATCGAGCTTCCTCCGCGTGTGGATGGCGACGGGCCAGTGTGGACTGCGGGGGCTTGTCGCCCCAGGCTGAGACGCACTCTCGGGCGCGCCAGGCGCAGCATAGCCCGCCCTGGCGACAGCAACGCCGCTGCCGACCGCGAGCCGGCAAGCCGCCGACCGGATCGACGCTACGGCCGACCCGATTGGGAGCTTTGACGCTCAACGTGGACAAGCGACCGCGAGTGTATCTACGCAGCACTCAAGCCGTTTACCGCGATTCCCTGCGGAATGCAATCCCCGATGGGCAGTTACTGCGACGAGAACCGCCTCTTGCGGTGGGTGGCGAGAAATGGTCCGACCCTAGGCTCGTCGACTGCGCGGAACAAAATAAAAAAACCCTGCCCGGCGCTCCCTTTTCGGGGAGGCCAGTGCAGGGGCCAGTGCAGGTCAGTGACCGAGCGGGCGACTGCGCGGGGCGCCGCGGCCCGCCGGAGGACTAGATGCCTTCGACTGACTTGAGCATCTCGGGGATGAAGTTCTCGCGGATCTTGATCAGCGAGGAGTGCTTGGCCCCACGGCGGCTGTCGACGAACTCGCCGTCGGGACGGACCAGATCGCCTTCGACCGTGTCATCGTCGAAGTCGTAGACCGTCTTCTGCTTGTACTGCACGCCACTGCCGGCAGCCGGGGCAGCACCGGCGGCGGGGGCGGCCCCAGCGGCAGCCGGGGCGGGCTTGTCCTGCGCCGAAGCCGAGCCGAGGCCGAAGCCCACAAGTACAGCCAGCGCTATCGTAAACTTTTTCATCGGATGACCTCCTCACCGCGAACTAGGCATTCATAGTATAGCCATCATGGAGACAGGCCGCCGGGCTTTTTCACCGGCTCCGCCATCTGCCGAGCCTCGCTGAGGATCTCGTCAGCCGGAGCCGGCCGCGCCGGCGGCTGCCGCGGGGTGCTACTTCTTCCCCTCGGCCGGCGGCGGCGCCGGAGGCGGCGGTGCACCGGCGCCCCCAGCTGCCTTCTGCTGCTCTTCCTGAATCTTCTGCATACGCTCCATCTCGGCCTGCTGCGCCTTCAGCTCGGCCTCGAGCTTCTTCTGCTCCTCCAGCGCCTTGAAGGTGTCGTCGATGTCCTTGATGCGGCGCTTGGCGTCGGCCTGGTGCTCGGGATCGATGCGGCCGCAGCTGAGGTACTTGTTGTACAGGTCCTGGCCCTTCTTCAGGTCCTCGGGGCTGCCCGCCTTGTAGTCCTGGTACAGCAGGCCCAGGTTATACAGCACGCCGCAGTTCTTCGGATCGAGCGCCAGGGCCTTATTGTACCAGTTCTCCGCCTCGGCGGCCTTCTCCTGGCCGCGCATCGCCACGCCCATGCCGATGGTGGCGTCCAGGTTGCTGGGCTGCTTCTTGATCACCGCCTGGAACGCGTCCTCGGCCTGCTTGTAGCTTCGCGCCGACAGGCTGATGGCGGCGATGTTCATCTGCGCTTCTAGCAGGCCCGGGTCGAGCGCCGCCGCCTTGCGGAACTCGGTGAGCGCCCCGGTCACGTCCTTGCTGCGCAGCTTGATAAGGCCCAGCGTGTGGTAGATCGGCGCGTAGTCGGGGTTGATCTTCTTGGCCTCGTCGCACACCAGCTGCGCCAGCTTCAGCTTCGACTTGTCGGCGGCCGCCGTCTGGTAGTAGATCGAGGCGAGCAGCTGGTAGGCCGCCATCGAGCCCGAGTCGATGGCGAGGGCGCGGCGAATCGACCCGATGGCGTCGTCAAAGCCCTTGCTGCCGGCCTGCTTGGCGCGCTCGTAGAGGATGGCGCCGCGGTTGTTGTAGGCCTGCACCGCCTGCGGGCTCTTGGGGTCGACCTTGATCGCGTTTTCGAACTGCGCCAGCGCCTGCTGGGTCTGGCCGCGCTTCTGATAAAGGACCCCGAGGTTGCTCATCGCCGGGGCGAACTTGGGGTTCTTGCTGAGCGCTTGGTTGTACAGCCCCTCAGCTTCCTTCTCGTTGCCGCACAGGTCGTAGACCGCGCCGGCGTTGAACAGGCCTTCGGCCTCGCGGCCCTTTTCTTTCTCGCCGGCCTTGATGAAGTCCTTGGCGAAGGACTTGCAGTCGTCGGGGCTCAGCGTCACCGGGCCCGGTGGGGCGTCCTTCTTGGGGATCTTGGCCTGGTTGTACTTCTCGACGACTTCATCCAGGGGCCCCTTGGGCGGCTTGGCGTGCGCCGGCGCCGCGACAAACGCCCCGCAGAGCACGGTCGCAGTCAGCAGGCGCCCGAAGGTCAGTCGCCGGGGAGCTTCAGACAAACCGCGGCAGGCGGCACCGGTCACCATTACAGCGTCTCCGAGGAATCCACGCATGGGTTTCTTACTTCTCCGTTGCGACCATCAGCGGCGGTGCGACATCGAGGGTCACCCCGGCGTAACCAGGCTCGGCGCGGATCTCCGACGCGAGCGGATACTTGTTGGGCAGGATCTGGTTGAGCTCGGTCTCGCACAGCTTCGACCACTCGTTAAACCAGTTCAGCTCCGTCGACTTGCTGAGGCACACCGACAGACCTTCCTCGGCCTTCTTGTCCAGCGGCTCCGCCTTGTCGGTCAGAGCGTCGCAGTAAGCGTCGCGGAACAGCTGCGCCCACTCGTCGCGCTCCAGGCCCGGCGGGGTCGCCGGCGGCGTCGGCACTTCGGCGGTGTAGAGGCCGTTGGCGAAGTCCTGGAACAGCTGGCCGATGCGCGCCGCGGCGGCGATGACCCAGTGCGCGTTCTTGAGCACGATCACGCTCTCGTAGGTCTTGCGGGCCACTTCCAGCCGCTTGCTCTTCTGGTCGAGCCACACCGAGAACTTCTTCACCGAGGCGTCGTTTTCCTTCTTGCGCTTCGGATCGAACACCAGGCCCGTGGGCAGCTTGGTGGTGAGCAGCTCTTCGTACAGCTGGTCGCCCTGCGCCATGCGCGCCAGCGCCGCGTGGTAGGTCATGACCGCGATGCGCGCGTCGCGCACCTGGTCCTCGACCTTGGGCACCTGACCGGCCGCCGCGCCGCCCTTGTACAGGTCGAGCGCCTTCTTGAAGTGCAGCATCGCCTCCTTGACCAGGGCCGGCTTGCGATCGTGCACGGTGATCTTCGACTTGGTCTCTGGACCGCACTGGCCGAGCTTGAGCGGGCCCTTGTTCTTCAGCTTCTTGTTCTTGGCCGCCGCTGCCGCCTTGGCCGCAACCAGGGTGGCAGAGCTGGCGCGCTCACGCTTGATGTCGATGCAGGCGCCGTTGACGCCGGGCACCGGGCACGACTCGCGCCAGGCGATGTCGCCGAGCTTGACCTCGGCGATGATCTGGCGATCGATGCCGCCCTTGGTCGCCCAGGTCTTGAGGTACTCGGTGAAGTGCTGCTTGAGCTTGGCGGTGTCGTTGCGCTGCTCGAAGATCTGGCCCATATCGAAGAACACGCCAGCGGCCTGATCGAAGAACTCTTTCCGACCCCCGTAGTTGGTGATGTAGAGCTTGACGTCTTCGATCGACTTGTCGGTCTCGCCAAGGCCGCGGCGGAAGAACGCCGCCTGCTGCAGCGCCGAGGGGGCGTCGATGCGCTTGTTGATGTCCTTCTCGTCGGCCTTGGCGATCTCGCCGGAGAACTTGGTGGCGAACGCCTCGTACTTGTCGGCGGCCTCGCGGTAGGCGGCGACCGACTGGTAGTTCTGGCCGATGCGGTAGATCGCGCGCTTGGACAGCGGCGAGTCCGGCCGCGCCGTGATCAGCTTGTCATAGGCCTGGATCGACAGACCGATGAGGTTGGCCTGGCCGAAGTTGAGCGCCGCGTTGAACAGGAGCTCGTCCAGCTTGGGGTCATCCGGGTAGCGCTCGGCGAGCTGCAGGTACAGGGCGCCGGCAGTCCGGTACTCCTTGTTTTTCTCCATCACCTCGACCCGCTTGCGGAGCAGGCCGGCCTTGATCTTCTTGAGCTGGTCCTCGAAGTCCTTGTCCTTGACGAGGTCCGGGATGGCGGCGAACTTGTCGACCTGCGTCTCCATCAGCTTGATGTAGTCGTCGGCCTTCTCTTTTTCGAAGTTGATCTTGATCGCCAGGCAGTCAAGGAGCAGGTTCGCCGAGTACAGGGCGAGCTCGCTCTTGACGTAGTTCTCGGCGATGTCCTTAAACAGCGGCAGCGCCTGATCGATGTGGTTGTACTCGTAGTACACGCGGGCGCGGCGGTACTTGATGGTGACAAGCTCGGGCGCCTCGGGCACGTACTTGATGTAGGTGTCGAAGGCCTCCAGCATCTTCTGCTGCTTGTCGGGGATCGGCTTGGGCGCGAACGAGTCCTCTTCCTTGTCCTTCTTGGCCGTCGAAGCCGCCGCTTCTTTACGCTCCTGCTTCTTCTTCTTCAGGTCCTCTTTGACCTTGGCCGCCTCGTCCTGGCCCTCGTCGGAGATATCCAGGCAGTTCTTCCACGAGATGACGGCGGCGTACGCCGCGTCCTTGAGCTTGGCGCCCTTGGGATCTTTTTTGACTACGTCGGTGTAGATCGGGGCGGCGTCGCAGTACCAGTGGCTCGACTGGTTGGTGTCGAGCGAGCCGAGCTTGAATAGCAGCTCGGCGTACCAGTAGTGCATGAGGTAGCTGTCCCGCTCGTTGGGGAAGCGGCGGATGTACTCTTTGTAGAGATCCGAGGCGTTGGCGTAGGTGTCGGGGTTGTTGGTCTTCTGCGCTTCCTTGTGCCAGACCGTCGCCAGCTCGCGGAGGCTGGCCGCGGTGTTGTCGCGGCACTCGTCGATCTGCTCTTTCTTCAGATCCTTGCGCTCGGAGACCTGCTCGTAGACGGCCGACAGCCGCTGCAGCTCTTTGACGGTCTCGGGCACGGCGCGCGAGCCGGTCATCGACAGGGTGTTCTTGAGGATCTCGGTCTGCCAGGTGCAGAGCTTGCCGTTCTCGGGGATCTGCTTCTTCTTGACCGCCAGATCGATGAGCTCGCGGTAGGTCTTGACGCTGTCGAGGAACTTGCCCTGGGCGTTGTACAGGTCGGCCAGCTGCTCGAGCATCGTCGGCGCGTAGTCCTTGCCGTACTTCTGGAAGAACTGCCAGGCCTTCTCCGGGGTGCCGATCTGCGAGTAGGTGCGGACCAGGTCCTTCTTGGCTTCCTTGGCGAGCTGGCCGTCGCCCTTGCCGTGCTTGGTCTTGGGCGTGGTGGCGAAGTCGATGACGTCGATAAAGGTCGCCAGGGCGTTCTTGAAATCGGTCAGGTTGTAGTAGACCCAACCCTTCTTATACATCGCATAGCCGTATACGGGGCTACCGGTGTACTGCAGAACCTTCTCGTAGAACTTGAGGGCGTTTTCGAGATCTTTGTTCTCAAAGAAGTACTCACCGAATGACAGATAGGCATGCGGCAAGAACGGCGACTGCGGGTAGTCCTTGATCAGGCGCTTGAAGAACACGCGCGCCTGGTCTTCTTTTTTCACCTGGGTGAGCAGGTAGGCCAGATAGAACAGCACCTGGTCCATCTTCTGGTAGCTCTGGTACTTGGGACCGTTGGCTACCTCGATGTACTTCTTGACCGCTTCGAGCAGCCACTGCTTCTCGCGCTTCTCGAAGTCGGTCTGCTGGGCTTTTAGCTGGTTGGCCTTGGCGGTGTCGTTCTTCTGCTGCGCGTCGAACACCTTCTCGTCGAGGTCGCGCGCCCGGAAGCTGTAGTAGCGCTCCTGCTCGGCATAGAGCTCGGCCATGCGGAACAGCAGGTCAGGCTTCTCGGGGTCGCCTTCGGAGGTGGCGTCGATAAGACGCTGCAGGACCTTGATCTGGGCGTCGGTGACTGCCTTGAGGGCATCGCCCTGACCGGAGAAGACGTCCGACGCGGTGAGGTCGGGCTTTTTCTTCTCACGGTCGACGCGCTGCTGCGGCTTAGTCAGGGCGGTCTGGGTCGCGACGACCGCTTCCTCTTTCTTCGTAAACTTGCCGGCTGCGAAGACTGAGGAATATCCACCAAGAATCAGCGAAGCCGCGAGGGTTCCGCTGACATATCGTTTCGCTGGTGCTTTGAACATTTCGCCTAGCACTCACTCCTAGGGGGGTGTCCTACTGCGGGGGCAACGCTGCGCTGCCGCCCCGTGCCTGCTCGCAACGGTTGACGACTCGGAACCGATAGTAGCCGAGTTCGTCTTTCCAGTACTCACCGTTAAAGCGCCAGTACAGGTGCTCATCGTCGGCGGAGACGTTGACGACTTTCTTCGCCGTGCCGCTCACCGCGACCTGCTCGTTTTTAATCGAGGCCTCGAGCACGCCTTTTTGACCCTGGAGGGTCTCGTACTCGATCTTGATCGCCTGCTTGATGAGCTCCTGGATCTCGCCGGCGAGGCGCTCCAGGCGCTTGCGCGCCAGGCCGCCGGCCTCGTTCTCGGCGATCGACCGCTGCAGGGTCAGGTCCTGCAGGACCGTGCCGGCGATGGCGGTCGACTTCCAGCTCGGGTCGGCCTTGTCGACCTGGCGCAGCTCGC
>JBGANQ010000059.1:0-58294 GCA_044222245.1 Polyangia bacterium
GCAGTGGCTGCCCGGCAGCGCCGCGGCGGGCGGCGAGCGCCCCCCGGTCCCAGTCAGCGCCGCCAGCGAGCCGGTGGACCCTGACCTTATCGACCGCGGCGCGCTCGATCAGCTGCGCAAGTTTCAGGCCGCCGGCGGCGAGGATCTGGTGGCCAAGGTGGTGCGCACCTTCCTGGGCGATCTGGGCGAGCGCACCCAGGCCGCGCGCAGCGCCGCCGCGCAGCGCGACGGGCGGGCCCTTGGCCGCATCGGTCACGCCTTGAAGTCGAGCAGCAAGCTGGTGGGAGCGCGCGGCTTCTCGTCCCTGTGCAGCGAGCTGGAGTCGCGCGCCGAGCTGTGTGACCGCGCCGCCCTGGACGAGCTGGTCGAGCGCTTCCTGCGCAGCAGCGCCCAGGTGGCCGCCGCCCTGCGCAGCACGCTCGGTGAAGAGCCGAGCCAGCGGGCCGCCAGCGCCCTGCCCGAGCAGCGCAGCACCACCGGCAGCCAGTTCTTCGCCGATCTGCTGCAGGAGGCCAGCGCGCACCCGGCGCTGCACCACGCGCTGCTCGGCCGCCTGGGCCGCGAGCCGCTGTCGCGCCCGCAGCTGGCCGCCTTGGTCGTCCAGCACTACCTGTACACCCGCAACCGCGACCGCGACCTCGGCGCCGTGCTTAGCAACATCGCCGATGAGGAGGTGCGCAGCGTGCTGGTCGCCAGCATGTACGAGGAGCTCGGCGAGTCGCGGCGCAGCCCGGAGCGGCTGGCGGTCCAGCTGCTGCGGGCGCGGCGCATCACCGCCGACCAGCTCACCGCCGCCTACGCCGAGCTGGCCGCCAAAGATGGCGAGGACGACGTGGTCGCGGTCCTGCTTCGCAACGGTCACCTGAGCCCGCAGGTGCTCGGCGACTTCCGGGCGATGGCGGCGCAGCGCAGCCGCGAGCAGTCACGGCCAGCGCTGCTGCGCAGCTTCCTGCGCGCGGTGGGCGTAGGTCCCGGCGAGCTGGCGAGCTGCGAGCCCCTGCCCGAGACCGCGCAGGGCATCGACGACTCCCACAAGCTGTGCCGCAGCGCCAGCTGGCAGGAGGCGCTGGCGGCGATCGCGATGGGCGCCGAGTGGCTCCTGCCGCGCCTGTATCCGCTGCTGCTCAAGGCAGTCGAGCGCAGCGCGGTGCTGCCGCGCGAGGACTGCGCCTACTTTGTCCTGCAGGTCGAGCAGAGCGAAGGGCTCGGCGCGCGCGTGGTCAAGGCGCTGACCCCGTATGCCGACTCGGGCGAGAGCCGCCGCCGCATCGCCACCGGAGTGCGGCGGGCCCTGGCCGCCCGGCAGGCCTTCTATGACGGCCTGCTGCGGCTGCTCTTGGACTCGGCGGCGGGTTAGTCAGGAGGCGCTGTCGGCGGTCGCGGCGGCTGTTGCGCTCTGGGCGGCCGGGCGCGGGACGCCGAGCTGGTGCAGGCCGCACTCTTTGTGCTCTGGATCTTCCCACCACCAGCGGCCGGCGCGCGCGGGCTCGCCGGCGCCGACCGCTCTGGTGCAAGGGGCGCAGCCGATCGACAGGTAGCCGCGCTCGTAGAGGCGGCTGCGCGGCAGATCTCGCGCATCGGCGTAGGTCCAGACCCGCTGCTCGCTCCACTCGCACAGCGGGTTGATCTTCAGGATGTCGCCGTGCGCCGCGTCGCGCTCAAGCGGCATGAGGGCGCTGCGGGTGACCGCCTGCTCGCGGCGCTGGCCGGTGATCCAGCCCGCCTTGCCGTGCAGCGCCCGCAACAGCGGCGCCACCTTGCGCACGTTGCAGCAGGCGTGCCGCTCCGCCAGGCTACTGCGGAACGAGAACGGCCCCTTCTGGCGCAGCAGGCGCTCGACCTCCAGCGGGTCGGGGAAGTACCAGCTGATGGACACCCCGTAGCGCTGGGTCAGCGCCTCGGCCACCTCGTAGGTCTCCTCGTGCAGGCGGCCGGTGTCGAGGGCGAAGATCTCGGCGCCGAACTCGTGCAGCAGGCCGTGGGTGCACAGCAAATCGATGAGCACGACATCCTCGATGCTAAACGAGCAGGCCAGGCTCACCGTTCCGCCGGCAGCCTGCAGGCCGGCGCGCAGGATCGACTCCGGCTCGGCCGCGGCGCCGAGCACCGGCAGCTCGGACCCCGCAGACAGCCGCGCCCCGGTGCTGTTTTCGCTCATCGCAGACCCTCGGTGGCAATCGGCGCCGGGACGAGCGCGCGGCCGTGCGGCACCAGGTTCCACAGCCGCTCGTGCAGGTAGTAAAGGACCAGCTTCACCAGGGTGTCGGTGGTCCCCAGCGCCAGCGCCACCTCCCACCGCCGGGTGACAAAGTAGCTGACCACCGCGGTGATGCCCAGCGCCGCCGTGCGCCAGGACAGGGTCTTCATCAGGCTCCGTGCTCGGCTCTCCATGCTCTCCTCACTCAGGCGGCGCATTCGCCCTCCGTCTCGGTCTCGCCGACCGCGAAGGGGGCCTGCTGGCCCAGATCGATGTAGTCCTCGGGAGTCAGGCTGTGCTCGTCGACCTCGAGCAGCTCGACCAGCGTCCGCCGCACCTGATCGATCGGAACCCGGGCGTAGAACCGCTGCAGCGACTCATCGGGCTGCCGCTCGCGGCGCCACAGCGCGAGCAGGCGCTCGATGGCCTGCGGGCCCGAGCGGGCGGGGATCTTGCCGATGAGGCGCCCGAACTGCGCGACGTCGCCGCTGCCGCCGCCGCCGACGGTCAGCTGGTAGGCCGGCACCGGCCGGTTGCCGATCTTGCGCAGCGCCCCCTGCAGACCGATGGTGGCGACGTGGTGCTGGCCGCAGCCGTTGGGGCAGCCGCTGATGTGGATGCGGGCGCCGGCGGTGCCGGGCTCGGTGGGCTGGGCGCTCAGGTGCTCGCCGAGCAGGCGCCCCATGCCGCGCGAGGCGGTCACCGCGATCGCGCAGGTGTCGGCGCCGGGGCAGCTGACCACGTCGGCGAAGCTGCCGGCGCCGCTGTCGCCCAGGCCCAGCTCGTGCAAGGCGCGGTAAAGGGCCGGCACCGCGGCCTCCGGGACGTGGCGCACCGCCAGGTTCTGATCGGCGGTCGCGCGCAGCGTGCCATCCCCGAAGCGGACGATGAGCTCGGCCATCCCGAGCAGCTGAGCGGTGCTCAGGTCGCCCAGGCGCAGCCGGACCAGCACCGTGACGCGGCCCGGCTGCAGCTGGGCAACTACATTGCTGCGGGTGAAGGCGGCATAGGAAGGCTCGGGCGCCGCCGTCTCCGGCGGGAGCAGCGCCAGCGGGTGCGGCGGCGGCGCCGGCTCGACCGGCGGCTCCTGGGGGTCAAACGGCAGCGGCGGCGCGCCGGTCGCCCGAATCGCCGCCCACTCGGCGAGCACGGCGTCGCGAAAGGCGGGAAAGCCGAGGCGCTGGATGACCCACTTCAGGCGCGCCTTCTTCTTGTTTTTGCGGTCGCCCTCGCGGTGAAAGACGCGCACCACCGCCTCGCTGAGCCCGAGCAGCTCGCCGGCCGGCAGGAACTGCACCAGCACCGGCGCCGAGCGCGGCAGCGTCGACAGCCCGCCGCCGCCCAGGACCAGGAAGCCGCGCTGCCCCGCGGCGTCGCGGCGGGCGACAAAGCCTAGATCATTGATCGCCGCCTTCACGCAGTCGCGATGACAGCCTTCGAACGCAATCTTGAACTTGCGCGGCAGGGTTGACGACAGCGGCCCGCGCAAGAGGTAGCGGGTCAGGGCGTCGGCGTACGGGGTGACGTCGAAGACGGCGGCGGCGTCGACCCCGGCCAGGGGGCAAGCGGTGACGTTGCGCACCGAGTGCCCGCAGGCCTCGCGGGTGGTCAGGCCGACCGTCGCCAGGTCGCGCATCGCCGCCTCCACCCGGCCCAGGTCGAGCTGGTAGAACTGCGCGTTCTGCCGCGTGGTGATGTGGCAGCGGCCGTCGCCATAGGTCGCGGCGACGGCGGCCAGGGCGCGCAGCTGCGCCGGTCCGAGGATGCCCTGGGGGATCTTGACCCGCAGCATCTGGACCCCGGGCTGGCGCTGCCCATAGACGCCGCGGACGAGGCGAAAGGCCCGCCAGGCATCGGCGGACAGCTCGCCGCGCTCGTAGCGGCGCAGGGTGGCGACGAACTCATCGATATCGGCGGGGCTGGCAAAGCCGAGGCGGCCGGGGAGATAGGGGCTGGTCATCGGGGCTCACAGAGAAGAAGTGGTTCGCTATAGGAAATTTATATCTGTTATATTGAACGATGTCAAACCAAGCCCCGCAGCTGGCGCCCGCGCCACCGTCCCCACGCAGGAGGGTTCACGCCACCGAGCGGCTCTGGCACAATGGCTGCCCATGGTCAAAAAGACTCCCAAGGCCCGGGCCGCCCAAGCCTCCGAGGGCGAGCTCGCCGAACCCGATGTCGGTGCCAACCTGCGGCTGCTGCGCACCGAGCGCCACCTGACGCTCGCCGAGCTGGCCGAGCGCAGCGGAGTCAGCAAGGCAATGCTCAATCAGATCGAGAACGCCAAGAGCAGCCCGACCATCGCCCTGGGCTGGAAGATCGCCAACGGGCTGGGCGTGTCCTTCGGGGCGCTGCTCGGCGAGGCCGAGCCGGCCGACTTTGTCGTGCTCGGGCGGCAGCAGATCAAGGAGTTTCACAACCGCAGCCGCGATCTGCGGTCGCGGGCGCTGTTCCCCGCCGCCGACCCGCGCGCCGCCGAGCTGTACGAGCTGTGGCTCAAGCCCGGTGGTGAGGAGCGCGCCAAGCCGCACGCGGTGGGCACGCGCGAGCAGATCTACCTTGTCCAGGGGCGGCTTGTCGTCGAGAGCTCCGGGCGCTCGGCCGAGCTGCAGGCCGGCGACCTGTTGTTCTTCCGCGCCGATCGCGCGCACCGCTACCACAACCCCGGCACCGAGCCGGCGCGGTTCCTCCTTATCATGCGCTACCCGGCCGGCCAAGACGCCCCGCGCGACGGCGCCTCCAGCCCCGGCGAGCACGACTAGGCCCGGCCAAAACGCAGAGAGCCCGCAAGCGCCCAACAGCGCCGCGAGCTCGCAGCAGAACCTGACCGCGCTGGCCGTGGCTTGGCACCGGGCCAGCGCGATGGTTCCTAGCTTAACGTGGACAGAGCCAGAGCGTCTCCTCGGCTCTCCTTAGGATCTAGAAGCGGATCTAGAAGCGGATCTAGAAGCGGATCTCGACCCGGCGGTTCCAGGCGTAGTCCTGCTCCGTGGTGCCGGTGGTGACCGGGTTCTGCTCGCCCTTGCCGGCGATCTGCGCGGTGGCGATGCCGTTCTGATCCAGGTACTGCTTGACCGCCATCGCCCGGCGGCTCGACAGATCGATGTTGTATCCCGGCTCGCCCTTGGCATCGGAGTAGCCGTCCAGCACCACCGGCTTGCCGCGCGCCTTGATGCAGCGCACATCATAGTCGAGCCACATCTTGCCATCGGGCGTCAGGTCCGCCGAGTCAAAGCCGAAGTAGATGTTCGACGGCGTGCAGTTTTTCAGATCATAGGAGGCTTCAAGGAGCCGCGGGTCCGGATAGGTCGCAAGGCACACCTTCTGCGTCGGGTGACACAGGGTCCCGGTCGCGCAGTCGGCGTCCAGGTTGCACTTGGGACCGATGGACGCGGTCTTGACCGAGTTGTGGCAGTTGACGGTTCCGACAAGGAGTGCAATCGCCGGCAGGAGTCGAAGGGTAAAGTTCATGACAGGGTCCTCTGGGCCGTCGGACGGCACCTTTGCAAGGGGTCAATAATGGGTCAGTAAGGCTTTACAAGGTCCAAAGACCGTTGACTTAACCGCTGGCAGAGCAACCCCTGTGCCAGGGAAAATTCTGCTCTTCCTAGGTGCCCTTGGCAGGGGTCTAAAGACCCGCTGCGGACTCCCTAGGAGTGCTCCTTTTTCCGTCGCTAGCGACCAAGTCTCTGGGCCGTCGCGCGGCGTTCCGCGGGGGCGGCAAAACGGGCGTATCGCTCCGGTCCGTTCAAAGGTCGTGGCGGGTCAAATGAGCACACCTGTACCCTAACCGCACAGCCAGGCGCCCCGGGCATTGGGGCGCCAAAAAATGCCCAATCACGGCCTTTTATCGGCCGGGGCGCTTGTGGTACGATGCGGGGCGGCCCCATCTGTTCTTAACGCCGGCGGCCCCCCGACGAGGAAACCATGAGCCAGAACCCGAGCCCCGAAGCGGGCCCCGAAGCGGGCCCGGAGCAGCGCAAGAGCCCCCGCTACGAGGTCTCCGCCTACATCGACTGCATGGGCAGCGAGGTGTACCTGCACCACAAGCTGCTCAACATCTCGCTCGGTGGCATCTGCTTCCGCTGCGACTCGCCCGAGGCGATCGGCACCGAGGTCGAGCTGCTGGTGCACTTCCCCGACATCGCGGCGCAGCTGCCGTGCCGCGCCCAGGTGGTGTGGGTCAACCGCAGCGCGCCGGGCGACATGGGCCTGCGCTTCCTCGGCATGGACGACAAGAAGCAGGAGACGCTCAACAAGTACCTGCAGAAGGTTCACCAGCTCCAGCAAGCGGCTTGAGCGGCGCCCGGCCCGGGTGAGCTCGGGCCGCTGCCGGCCGGCCGCCGGCAGGCGCGATGGCGCGACAGGCGCTGGCTTGGCGCGCGGCGTCCGCGCCTGGCGACGGGAGGCTTGCTGCGCAAGATTTGCACGGGCCTTGCGCGGTGACGCAAGATTTGCCGGCGGAGGCCCGTCCCGACACCGCCCCACCGTCGGAGACTGCGCCTCGGACGCGGTCGGTATGACGCTTGCTCTGTCCTTGGCGCGATGCCTCGGATGGGTCTTGTGTGGGCGCGCGGTCTGCTGGCGGCGGTGACGCTGCTGCAGCTCGGCTGCGCCGCCGGCGGCAGCGTCACTCGCGAGTCCTACCGCCGCGGCCGGCTGGCCTACCGGGTGGGCCCGCTGCCCGCCGAGTGGCAGCCGTGGTACGTAAAAGGCGCTCACCTGGTCTTCCACCACCGCGCCGGCGGCACCATCGCCGCCAGCGGGCAGTGTCCGGCCGGCGAAGACGTGCCGCTGACGGTGCTGGCGAGCCACCTGTTGTTTGGCATCGAGACCCGGCAGGAGCTCGGCCGCGACCTGTTCACGCTCGATGGCCGCCAGGCGCTGCGGACGCGGCTCCTGGGCGAGCTGGACGGCGTTCCCGTCGCCCTCGAGCTGGTGGTGCTGAAAAAGGACGGCTGCGTCTACGATCTGCAGCTCATCGCCGCCCCGTCCGAGCTCGCCGCCCGCCAGCGCGACTTCGCGGCGCTGGTCCAGGGCTTCGCCACCATCCGCGGAAGGTAGGGACCACCCCGTGGCGCAGCGCTCTCCGTTTTCGGCCAGCTTGCTCGCGCAGCCGCGGCGCTTCCTGATCGCCCTGGGCGAGGTCAGCGTGCTCGCGCAAAAGACCATCGCCGGCTGCTTCCACCGCCGCTTCGCCGGCCGCGAGCTCATCTGCCAGATCGAGTCGATCGGCATCCGCTCGATCGCCATCGCCGTGCTCACCGCGGTCTTCTCCGGCATGGTCATGACCGTGCAGTTCTCGGTCCAGATGGCCCGCTTCGGGGTCAAGGAGTACGTGAGCAGCGTGGTCGCGCTGTCGCTGGTGCGCGAGCTCGGCCCGGCCCTCACCGCGCTCATGGTCGGCGGCCGCGTCGGCGCCGGCATCGCCGCCGAGCTCGGATCGATGCAGGTCACCGAGCAGATCGACGCCATCCGCGCCATGGGCGCCGATCCGGTGCGCAAGCTGGTGGTGCCGCGGGTGCTGGCGACCACCCTGGTGCTGCCGCTGCTCACCATCCTCGCCGATGTGCTGGGCATCCTGGGGGCGATGGTCGCGGCGCGCGTCGACTCGCAGGTCGGCATGGTCCTGTTCTTCGAGTCGACCCTGCGCTCGGTGGAGTTTGCCGACTTCTTCCATGGCCTGATAAAGACCGTGTTCTTCGGCTTCCTGCTCGGCACCATCGCCTGCTACAAGGGCCTGCATACCAGCGGCGGCACCGCCGGGGTCGGCCGCGCGACCACCGAGACCGTGGTCATCACCTCGCTGGTGACGCTGTGCGCCGACTTCATCCTCACCAACATCCTGCTCGGGTTTGGACTATGAGCACGGCCGCTGGCGATCCTTTTATCGAGTTCAGCCAGGTCCGCCAGAGCTTCGGCAAGAACCGGCTCTACGAGGATCTGTCGCTGCGCGTGCAGCGCGGCGAGACCCTGACGATCCTCGGCGGCTCGGGCAGCGGCAAGAGCGTGATGCTCAAGCTGCTCATCGGCCTGCTCAAGCCCGACGCGGGATCGATCCGCTTTGATGGGGAGGAGCTGGTTCCGCTCAGCGAAGCGCAGCTTCTGCCGGTGCGGCGGCGGATCTCGATGCTGTTCCAGGGCGGGGCCCTGTTCGACTCGCTCACCGTCGGGGAGAACGTCGCCTACCCGATCCACGAGCACCTGCGGCTACCGCCCGCGCAGGTGGCGGCGCGGGTGGCCGAGAAGCTGGCGCTCGTCGGTCTGCCCGGCATCGAGCACATGTGGCCAGCCGAGCTGTCGGGCGGCATGCGCAAGCGGGTGGCGATCGCGCGCGCCATCGCCGCCGATCCCGAGGTGCTGCTCTACGACGAGCCGACCACCGGCCTTGACCCGATCAACACCCGCCGCATAAACGAGCTGATCATGTCCATCCAGCGCGGCCTGCACGTGACCTCGCTGGTCGTCACGCACGACATGGCCACCGCGTTCATGGTCTCGGATCGGCTGGCCATGCTCAGTGATCGCCGCATCCTGACCACCTTGCCCTGTGAAGAGTTTCGCCGCAGCCAGGAGCCGGCGATCCGCGACTTTGTGACCGCGATGTCGCTTGCGTTCAGTCAGAGAATGCAGACAGAAGGAGCGCTCCCATGAACACGCAGGAAGGCTGGCGGCTGGTCCGGGTGGGCGTCTTCGTCGGACTCAGCCTGATCGTGCTGGTGGTGGTGCTGGGGCTCCTAGGTCGCTCGCGCAGCCTGTTTTCCCAGAAGGCGCTGCTCCACACCTCGTTTGACAACATCAGCGGCCTGGTGGTCGGCTCGCCGGTGCGCCTGGCCGGGGTCGACATCGGCATCGTCCAGACGATCCGCTTCGATCCAGATCTGCGGGTAAAGAAGGTCCGCGTCACCCTGGGCGTCCAGAGCAAGTACCTGGAGCGCATCCGCAGCGACTCGGTGGCGCGCCTCAGCTCCAAGGGCCTGCTCGGCGATATGCTGATCAACATCGCGGTGGGCAGTCAGAACTTCCCCATGCTGCGCAGCGGCGACACCCTGCAGTCGCAGGAGAGCGAGGGCCTCACCCAGGTGGTGGACTCGGTGCAGGACGGCATCACCGAGGTGCGCAAGCTGGTCGGGCACGTCGATGAGCGCTTGCAGGTGGTGCTGAGCGATGAGGTGGCCCGCGATCTGCAGCGTACCGTGCACGCCTCGGCCGACCTGATGGAGGGCATCGAGCGCGGCGATGGGCTCCTGCATGACCTCATCTACAAGCGGCAGCTGGCGCAGAGTACGACGGCCCTGGTCAGCGAGGCCCAGCAGAGCGCGCAGCGCCTGAACCAGGCGCTCGGCCGCGTCGATGCGGTCCTGGCGCAGATCGAGGGCGGCAGCGGCACCCTGCACGGGCTGGTCTACCGCGATGACGGCGGCCGGCTGCTCGCCGAGGTGCAGCGTACGGCGGCGGAGCTTGGCGCGGTGCTGACCGAGGTGCGCAGCGGCCGCGGCGCCCTGCACTCGCTGATCTATAAAGACGGCGAAGACGGCAAGACCAACCTGGTGACCGACCTCACCGCGGCGGCGCGCATCCTGCGCCGGGTCATCGAAGAGGTCGAGCAGGGCAAGGGCACCGTCGGCGGGCTGCTGCGCGACCCGACCGTCTATCAGGACCTCAAGCTGATCGTGGGCAAGGTCCAGCGCAACACGCTGCTCAAGGCGCTCATCCGCTCGGCCGTGCAGGCCGAGGGCCGCAAGCGCGAGGACTGAGCGCCGCGCCCTCTACCGCTGCAGCATGAGCGGCAGCGAGCGTCAGCCAAGCGGCACCCGGGCGCAGGGCTTTCGCGCGACCCGCTGGGCGGTCAGGGGCTACGCGGGCGCCGCGACCAGCTGCGGGAAGGCGCTGGGCAGGCTGCCGCCGGCCAGCAGCGTGACCAGCTCGGCGTGGTGGCTGCGGGCGTCCTTGAAACCGAGCTCGGTCAGCGCCTGGAGGTAGCGGGGCGCGAACATGAGATAGCTCAAAAGCTCGCGCGCCTCGCGCGGGTCGAGCGCGAACAGGCGGAGGATGAAGCGCTCGAATGTACTGAAGCTCGGATCGAGGTACGGGTTGCGCCGCAGCTGCTCTTCGAAGATCTGGCCGATATCCTGGCTCGGGCGGATGAGCAGGGCGTTAATCTGCTTCAGCCCGCGGCTGGCCAGATCCCCCTTCTCGCCACGCTCCTGCACGTAGCGGTTAAGCGCGGGCAGAAACTCCGGGCTGCACACCGCCTGCGCCCACTCGATGATGCGGTTTATGCGCTGCAGCTGATCTATATCAGAGCGCACCTTGTCGCTGA
This sequence comes from Polyangia bacterium, assembly GCA_044222245.1. Taxonomy (GTDB): domain Bacteria; phylum Myxococcota_A; class Polyangia; order Palsa-1104; family JAEUJZ01; genus CALFML01. The sequence goes on from JBGANQ010000059.1 coordinate 10,521, forward strand.
AGATCGCCTCGGTCACCGCCGCGATCAGCCGACCCGGACTTGGATACTCATCGATTCCCTTGGGCGGCGGCAGCCGCTTCTCCAAAAGGGCATGGGTGCCGATGGCGAGGATGCGCTCGGCGCCGAGCTGGATGGCTGGGCTGAGCGGCGTGTTGAGCCGCACGCCGCCATCGCAGTAGTACGTCCCGTTGAGCTTTACCGGCGGGAAGGCGAACGGAATCGCGGCGCTCGCCAAAAGGTGCTCGATCCCCAGCTTGACATCATGGACGCGGAAATCCCCGCTGTAGGTGACCCCCGGGCGCCGCTGCAGGAACAGCTCGGGCTGATCGGTGTCGAGGTTGGTGGCGGTGATTGCCAGGGCGTCCAGGTGACCGGCGTCCAGGTTGCTGCCAATGCGCGGCAGCTCGATGAGGCTTCGCAGGTAGGCCGGCATCGGCGAGGTGTCAAACAGCGAGACAAAGCGGCTGCGCCGCTGCAGCCAGCGCTGGCTCGGGTCGAAGCGGAGGAAGTTGCTCACAAGGCCGGCGCCGACCTGCAGCAGGAAGTGACCCACCGCCAGCCAGTCGCGGCGGAAGATGCGGTCCTGCTCGATGCGACTCCACAGCTGGCACAGCAGGCGCCCCTGCGTGAGCGGCTGCTCTGCGGTGGCGGCGAGGAGGGCGGCGTTGAGGGCGCCGACGCTGCTGCCGCAGATGAGGTCAAACCGCTGGCCGCACTGCGGCTGCGGCAGCGCGCTGCGCACGTAGTTGAGCACTCCCGCTTCATAGGCGCCGCGCGCCCCGCCGCCCGAGAGCACGACGGCGATGCGCGGCCTGCTGGCTGGCTGCTCGCTCAAGCCAGCACCGGCGAGCTGTGCTCACCCCGGGCGGCGTGGGTCGCGTCGGCGCCGTGCAGCAGCTGGCGGTACACCTGCCCAAGCGCCAGCATGGTCATGGGCACGGTGGCCAACAGCCCCACGCCCAGCACCAGCGCGCCCAAGATATTCACGCCGAGCAGGGTCAGCCCAAACATGAACAGCTGCCCGCGCACCGGCCGGGTCAGCTCGGCGCTGCGGCGCATGGCGGTCAGCGGATCGAGCCCGCGATCCACGATCAGGAACCCGGTGAAGCAGTACTTGATCGCCCACAGCACGCCGGGCACGACCAGAAGCACCATCCCGACCGCGACCACCAGCCCATAAAGCAGCGAGCCGAGCATGTACTGGAAGAGCTCTGCCAGATCGATGTGAGTCAGCTCGGTCGTGGTCGGCGCCCGATCATCTTGCACCCGCAGGATCGCCCGCACCCAGACAATCGAGATCTGCACGGTCGCCAGAAAGAGGACCGGCGCTATCAGCCAGCGCATCAGGGTGGCGGCCCCGTGCCAGCGGTTGATTCCCGCTTGCAGGGCCGAGAGCACCCAGCTAATCAGGCACAGGGGCAAAAAGATGTTCAGGTGGTCGATCATCTTGGCCCATCCATAGGAGAGGGCGGCCTTGGTCGAGAATGGTCGAGTGGTCATGGGAGTCTCCTCGCCAGGGTTACATGCATTTCTTTAGCCAGCGCGCGGCTGCGGATGCGTCTTACTCGCAGCGCAGCGCGTCGATGGGATCGAGCCGCGAGGCCTTGCTGGCCGCCAACGCAACTGCTGTGCCAGCGCTGTCGTAGCGGCGGGTGCGCAAGGCCCAGGCCGGGCAGGCCGTGCCGGCAGGTGCGCAGTTCTTGCGCGCAGCGGCCGCGGACAGGAAAACCTTGCGTACTACAAAAGCTACGCCGCAGGCCGCCGCATCACGGCCCGGCAGGAGCGGCTCTTGGGGCGGACCGCGCCGGGACCAGCTAGGACCGCGCAGCGACAGGGGAACCCGCCAAGCGGCGAAGGGGGCGGGGGTCGGCGGCCGCGGCTCGCCAGCTTGGCAAGAGGCTTGCTTGTGCGAGAGCAGGGTTATTTACATACCTAGTGTTCTGAGGAGTTCTTTTATGGCCCACCAAGAGTCCAGTATTGTAGTTGGGATTGACTTTAGCCCTGGCTCCGAGCGCGCGATCGCCGAAGCCGTCAGTCTGGCCAAGCGGCTGCAAGCCTCGCTGCATGTAGTACATGTCTATGAGCCCTATGCCGCGACTACTCTGGAGTCGACCGCCATGTACGAAGACGTGCTGGCCGGCATCGCGCGCGAGCGAACGGCGCGCTGCCGGCAAGGGGTCGAGCTCTGCGACCGCATGGTCGCGGGCAAGGTGCCTTACACCTTCCACGTCGTCGATGCCATGCCGCTCGATGGGCTGCTGGAGGTCATCAGCAAGCTCAAGCCCGAGCTGGCCATCGTCGGCAGCCATGGCCGCGGCGCGATCAAGCGGATGCTGTTTGGCAGCGTCTCTTCCGCCCTCTGCCATCGCTCGCCGGTGCCGGTCCTGGTGGTGCCGCCGGCCGCGCAAGCGGCTTGAGAGTCGCTGGCCCAGGGTGTCGCAAGCGATCACTAGCGATTATTACTCTGAATCAAGTCAGTGTGGAGTTAACTGCATGCTGGAGCCGAACCAGAATATCCAAGCCACTACGACCCCCTATGAACTTTATCGCGGGGCCCCTTTTTGCAAGAGCTTTCAGTCTGGTGCTACAAAGAAGAGGACATCGATGCGGGTAGATCAAATCATGTCGCGTCAGCCCGCGGTGTGCGCCCTTGAGGAAGACCTGCAGCAGGCGGCCAAGCGGATGTGGGAGGCCGACTGCGGCGTGCTGCCGGTGCTGGATGAGCAGCAGCGGGTGATCGCCATGCTGACCGACCGCGACATCTGCATGGCTGCCTATACCCAGGGCCGACCGCTGCGCGAGATCAGCGTGCGCACGGCGATGTCGCAGCAGCTCTACTCCTGCTTCCCCGAAGATACCCTGGAGCAGGCCGAGCAGCTCATGCGCGACTATCAAATTCGCCGGATTCCCGTGCTCGATCCGGCGGGTCGGCTGCTTGGCATCCTGTCGCTGAGCGACCTCGCCCAGGTGGCGAGCCAGCTGGAGCCCAGTCCGCCCTGCGGCAGCGGCGGCCCCTCGCTTACCGCCACTGCGCGGACCCTGGCCGCGGTGTGCGCGCCCCGCCAGCTGGAGCCCGGTCCGAACCTCTCCTGAGCTCGCGAGCCTGCTCGCGCCGCCGCAGCGGCCTCGCGACAAGGCCGGTCACGGTGCCAAAAAGGAACGTCATTGCCGCCTCCAGAAAGCCGCCGGCGGTGAGTTTTTTACCGATTTCTCGACGGCGCCGCTACCATCGGCGGGCGTGGATGATTAACATGGAAGGTAAGCCCAAGCTGGCTCGGGCGATGGCCTGACGGCGCTCGAGCTAACCGCTGATTTCTATTCTGTGGTAGTGATGAGGGCGTATTTCCCAGACATTGAATTCATTCGGATTGAAAAAGTCATGGAAACAGCGAAGCCAGGATAAAAGGTGCATCGCGCCGTCGGCGCTACAGCGCGGTGTCCTTCCGCGATGCTCCCGACCGTGCCACACGGCGGGCAGCAGAAAGGAAACGCCCATGCTAGCCAAGCACATCATGTCCCAGCCGGTTAGTGTCTGTCAGCTCAGCGACAACCTCGACCAGGCAGCCCGGCTGATGTGGGAGGACGACTGCGGCGCGGTGCCGGTCATCGATGCGGGCGGGCGGGCGGTGGCCATGCTGACCGACCGCGACATCTGCATGGCCGCCTACACCCAGGGCAAGGCGCTCAAGCAGATAGGCGTCAGCACGGCCATGTCCAGGAGCCTCCACGCCTGCCTGCCCGATGATCCGCTGGAGCAGGTCGAGCAGCTGATGATGGAGCACCAGCTGCGGCGGATCCCGGTGCTCGATGACGACGGCCATCCGGTGGGCATCCTCGCTCTCAACGACCTTGCCCGCGCCGCCAATCGCCAGCACCCTGCGGCCCCCGACGGACCGGCCGCGGTGTCGCTGATGGCGGCGGCGCGGACCATGGCCGCGGTGTGCGCGCCGCGCCTGCACCTGCTCGGGCCGCGGCTCGCCTGAGCGGCGCCGGCGGCTGGCTGGTCACCGCGAGCGCGCAGAACCTGCACCACGCCGCGCCTTGGCTGCAAGTGCTGCGCAGCGCCCAGCCGCCCTGCTTGCGCCGCGACCCCGGCGCGCGGCGCCAAGTCGAGTGGTCAAACCGCGGTAAAGGTGGCTGATCTCCGGTAGAGTCTGGAACCTGTGTTGGCTGACCAAACTGGGGTATCATCAGGGCCAATGCCAACTTCCTTCCGCCCTCAGGCGCGTCGCTGGTGCGGGTCTGCCTGGCCTGGCCCGGCGGGGACAGCCGCCCGCGCGGTGGCGCTGGCCGTCATGCTCCTGGCCGCGGGGGCCACTTTAGCTGACGGGCTGGCGTGGGCGCGCTCCGCGGCCGAGACCGCAGCGGCGGCGGGCGCGCCCAAGGGAACCGCGCTGGTGGTCGAGCCCACGATCATCGGTCTGTTGCCGCCGCCCGGGGCCGTCGCCCTGACCGACAGTGTCAACCGAGCGCTGCGCGAGCTGCAGCTCGATCTGGTCGGCCCGGCCGAGCTCGCGGCGGTCATCACCGGTGAGCCCCAGCTCAAGGACTGCGGCAGCGAGCTGTGTTTCGAGCGGCTCGGCCGGCTGCTGGCGAGCCAGCTCGTGCTGCGCTATCGCATCAAGGTGAGTCAGCCCGAGGGTCAGAAGCACCCCGACTGGCACCTCAACGTCGAGCTCCTGGACGTCGAGGTCGGGGCCTTCGGGGCCCGCCTGACCCAGGACTGCCAGGGCTGCTCCAGCGCCAAAGCGGAGGCCCAGCTCGGCGGCATGGTCAAGGCCGCCGTCCTGCAGAGCGCCGCCATGCCGCGCGGGGTCCTGGAGCTGCGCACCGAGCCGGTCGGCGCCATTGTCTTTGTCGATGGCACCGAGCTGGGAATCACTCCCTACCAGCGCAGCATCTTTGTCGGCCAGCACAAGATCGTGGTGCGTCACACCGGCTACCGCTCGCAGCAGCTGGAGGCCAGCATCAGCGAAGGCAAGAAGCAGCGCCTGGAGCTGAAGCTCGTCCCCGGCAGCTCCGCCGAGTCGGTGGTCGTGGTAGAGCGCGAGCGGAGCCCGGCCTACAAGAAGTGGTGGTTCTGGGTGGCCATCGGCGGCGGCGTCCTGGCCGCCGGGGCGATCACCGCCGGCATCGTCCTTGGCACCCGCGGCGCGGCGGGCCCGGCGCTGCCGGCCAACACGCTGACGTTTCCCTAGGACGGCAGTTCAAAAAAGGAAGTCCATCATGGCGATACCCAGCCGCTTCGACCACCAGACGCAGGCTCCTAAGCGGGCGGCGCAGCTCTTTGGCCTTGGTCTGCTGCTCGTCCTTCTGTCGTGCAGCGGCGACGGCACCGCGGGCGTCGATGGGTCGCTGGTCCGCCTCTCCCTGGCCGGCCTGAATCCGGCGACGACGCGGGTGATGCTGACGGTCAGCGCGCAGGACAAGCAGGGCCAGAGCAAGACCGCGAGCAGCGATTTCACGAGCGGGCCGTTCGAGGTCCTGGGCGTCACCTTCCCACCCGGGACGATGGCGCTGACGACCTATCAGGTGGACGTGTTTCAGGATACCTGCCTGCTTGGCTCGGGGACGGCGACCCAGCTCATCGATCATGACGGGAGCTATGATGTTACCGTGCAGCTCACGCCGCCGCCGCTTGCCTGCGGGGCCCCGGCGGCCCGGCTGGTCGTCCAGGTGGTCAACGGACTTGGCGGCGCCGGCACCGTGACCACGGTGGCCAGTGCCGACATCAGCTGCGGCCAGAAGTGTGATCAGATCTACGCGGTGCCCTCTTCGGTGACGCTGCAGGCGACGGCGACCACGGGCAGCTTCCAGAGCTGGTCGGGCGCCTGTACGGGCAGCGCTCCGCAGTGTGTGCTCAGCCTGAACCAGGCGGGAGACACCGTGGTGCAGGCGGTGTTCGCCGCCGTCGGCGCCTGCCGCGGCTGGTGCGAGGAGCCCTCGGGCGTCACCGACAACCTGTACGGCGTCTGGGGCAGCGGTCCGCTCAACGTCTACGCGGTCGGTGCGGCCGGCGCCATCGTCAAGTGGGACGGCCAGACCTGGACCAAGCAGGCGGCCCCCAGCCCGGCGACGACGCTGCGCGGCATCACCTTCCCGCGCGATGGCGGCGGCTACGTCATCGTCGGCGATGGCGGCACCATCCTCAACGCCGCCGGCAAGGTCACCTCGCCGAGCGGCGCCACCAACCTGAACGGCGTCGCCGCCGACAACGCCTCGGACGTGTTCATCGTCGGCGACAACGGGACCCTCCTCAAGGGCTCGGCTACCGGCTCGTTCAGCGTCAAGACGGCCAATGGGAACTATGGCAATCCGCCCAGCTCGCAAGCCGGTGTGAAGCTGAGCGCGATCGCGGTCGCCGCCAGCGGCGACAACTTCGCCTACGCCGGCAACCAGGGCTACAACCTCCGCCGCCACCGCGATTTCTTCGGCACCGACGTGTTCGATAACGGCGCCGCGGGCACGACGCAGAACCTGAGCGGTATCTTCTTTGCCTCCAGCTACATCTTCGCGGTCGGTCCGCAGGGCACGCTCGTCTCGCGCGGGCCCAAGGGAAACTCGTTCCCCAACTGGACCGTGCAGAACGTGCCGAACGCCCCGTCGCTGCAAGGGGTCTGGGGTGCCGCCGACAACAAGGTGTACGCGGTGGGCGACATGCTCACCATCCTGTACTGGGACGGCGCGGTGTGGAGCAAGGTCCCGCTGCCCAACGTCACCGCCAACCTCACCCGCAAGCTCAACGCGGTGTGGGGGACCGGCGCCACCAACGTCTACGCGGTCGGCGATAACGGAACCATCCTCCACTACCTGCCTTAAGACAAGTCCCCGCAAGCGGGTGCCCGGTGCCGCGGTGGCCGCGAGCTTGTAGCGCGCTGTCCTTGGACGGTCCGGCGCCCGCGGGCGCCGCCGGCGCGGTGGACTCGCCGACCGAGCAAGGCTCCGCAGCCGGGCGCGGCGTGGGCGGCGCGGCAGTCAGCAGATGCGCGGCAGCGGCTCGCCGCTCAGGCGGTCGAGCGGGCGGAGCTGGCCCAGGGAGCCGTGCAGCCACACCCGGCCGGGGAGCTCGGGGTCCCTGGGGGCGAGCACCTCGCCCAGCCGGCTCGCCGCCTGCCCGAGCGGGTGGCTCCGCCAGATCTGCAGGGCCTGCGCCGCCTGCTCGGCCGGCACCACGGCGATGCAGCGGCCCTCGCAGGCCAGGTACAGCGGGTCGAGTCCCAGCACCTCGCAGGCGCCGCGCACCGCCGCGCTGCGGGTCGCCGCGGCTTCTTCAAGGCGCAGATCCAGCCGCGCTGACTCGGCCAGCTCGACCGCCGCGGTGGCCAGGCCGCCGCGCGTCAGATCGCGCAGGCAGCGCACCGTCACGCCGGCCGCGAGCAGCGCCTCGACCAGCGGCCACAGGTGCGCGCAGTCCGAGTGCAGCGGCGGCGAGAAGCCCAGGTCCTCGCGCGCCGACAGCACCGCCAGGCCGTGCCGGCCGATGTCGCCCGACAGCAGCAGCTGATCGCCCGGCCGCAGCGCCGCCGGCACGATCGGCGACTCGGAGACGAGCTCGCCGATGCCGCTGGTGTTGAGGTACACGCCGTCGCCCTTGCCGCGCTCGACGACCTTGGTGTCGCCGCAGACAAGCTGCGCTCCCACCTCGGCCGCCGCCTGCGCCATCGACTGCGCCACCCGCACGAGCGTCTCGGTCGGCAGACCTTCCTCCAGGATGAAGCCGCAGCTCAGGTAGCGCGGGCGAGCCCCGCACATCGCCAGATCGTTGCAGGTGCCGACGACCGCCAGCGAGCCGATGTCGCCGCCGGGGAAGAACAGCGGGCGCACGACGTACGAGTCGGTGCTCATCGCCAGCTGCAGCTCGCCGGGGCGGGCGGCGCGGGCGGCGGTCCACTGCAGGCGCGCGCCGTCGTGCTGCTCCTCTAGCGCCGGGCTGCGGAACAGCGGACGGAAGATCTCATCCACCAGCTGCGCGGTGAGCTTGCCGCCGCCGCCATGCGCCAGGGTGATCCGCGGGTAGCGCTGCAGCGGGAACGGACAGGCGAGGCCGCCGATTTCGCGCTCGCTCATGGCGTGTCCTTGGGGGAGGTGGCCGCGCGCTCGGCTGGTGGGCCGGGCGCGCGGTAGTGGTAGTAGGCGGCGCACGCGCCTTCGGAAGAGACCATGGTGGCGCCGAGCGGGTGCTCGGGCGTACAGCCCTTGCCGAACTCCGGGCACTCTGGCGGGCGGATGCGGCCCTGCAGGACCAGGCCGCTCTGACAGCGCCGCTCCGCTGCGCCGGGCGTGGCGTTGGCGGTCACTGGGAAGCGCAGCGTCGCATCCAGCTCGCGGTAGCGGTCGCGCAGGTGGTAGCCGCTGGCCGGCAGCTCGCCAAGGCCGCGCCAGCGCTGCGGGCCGATGACGAAGACCTCCTCCAGCAGGGCGCGCGCGGGCTCGTTGCCGACCGGGCGCACGGCGCGCGCGTAGCGGTTGTCCAGCCGGTGCTCGCCGCGCTCGAGCTGCTCGACGCAGGCGAGCACGCCGCGCAGCAGATCCACGGGCTCAAAGCCGGTCACCGCGATCGGAACCTGGTAGCGCGCCGCCATCTCGGCGTAGGCCGCGGTGCCCATAATTGTGCAGACGTGGCCGGCGGCGAGGAAGCTCTGCACCCGGCAGTCGGGCGCCGCGAGGATGGCCGCCATCGCCGGCGGCACCAGCACATGCGCGACGAGCAGCGAGAAGTTGCGCGTGCCAGCCTGCCGCGCCTGCGCCGCCGCCAGCGCGGTGGTCGGCGCCGTGGTCTCAAACCCGACGGCGAGGAACACCACCTGCCGCTCCGGCTCGCGCTGCGCCAGCTGCAGCGCATCGAGCGGTGAGTAGACTACGCGCACGTCGGCCCCGGCGGCGCGGGCGCTCAGCAGGTCGCCGTGCGAGCCGGGCACCCGCAGCATGTCGCCGAAAGTGCACAAGGTGACTCCCGGCGTACGCGCCAGCGCCGCCGCCAGATCGAGAGTCGACACCGCGGTCACGCACACCGGACAGCCAGGGCCGTGGATGAGCTCCAGCTCTGGCGGTAGCAGCCGGTCGATACCGAAGCGCAAGAGGGCGTGGGTCTGGCCGCCGCAGACCTCCATCAGGGTCCACGGCCTTGTGGTGGCCCGGCGCAGCGCCGCCGCCAGCTGCTGCACCGCCCCCGCTTCCCGGAACTCATCGACGAGCTTCACCGCTCGGCCTCCGCGCTCGGGTCAAGCTCCGGCTCAACGAGGGTCGCCAGCGCCGCGAGCACCCGCTGCGCCTCGGCCGCATCCAGCACGCTGATCGCGCAGCCCGCGTGCACCAGCACGTAGTCTCCCACCTGGGCCTCGGGCACGAACGCCACGTTGATCTGCTTGATGACCCCGCCAAAACGGACCCTGGCGGTGCGGCACAGCGGCTCGCCTTCGCTAATGGAGAGCAGCTCCCCGGGGACGGCTAAGCACATGCGTCCACCTCGCTTGCGGCGCTGGCGCTCTCCCGCTGCGCCGCGGCGGCGAGCACCTGACCGACCGCCAGCCCGCCGTCGTTTGGCGGTACCTCCTGCGGCCACAGCACGGCTGCGCCGCGACGCTGGACCGCGGCGATCGTCGCCTCGGTCAGCAGCGCGTTCTGAAAGACTCCTCCGCCAAGCAGCACGCGCGTAAGGCCGGTCCGCTGCGCCACCTCCGCGATCGACTCGGCCAGCGCAAGGTGGAAGCGGCGGGCGGCGGCGGCCACGGCCGGCGTGGGGATGATCGCCGCGGTCATCTCCGGGTTCAACGCTGCGGCCACGGGTGATGCCGCCGCAGTCAGCTCTGGTTCTAGCGCCGCCGCGGCCGTGCCTGGTGTCATCGTGGTCAGCACCGGGTCTTCGAGCAGGGCATCGATCAGCGGCGCGGGATCCAGACACCAGGGAGTCTCTGCGGTCTGCAGCGGCAGCGGCCAGGGCAGCACCGGGGGCGCGGCGGCGGCCGCGGCTTCCAGCTCCATCGCCGCTTGGCCGTCGAAGGTGACGCGGCTGCGCAGCCCGAGCAGCGCGGCCACGGCGTCAAACAGGCGGCCGATGCTCGAGCACAGCGGCGCGTTGACGGCGCGCGGCAGCGCCACCCGCCACAGCGCCCACTCGGGATCGCTGAACAGCGCGCGCAGGGCCGGCGGCGGTGCTGCCCACAGCGCCTCGCCGCGCAGCGCGTACACAAGGCCCAGCGCCGCCCGCCGCGGCTCGCGCACCGCCGCCTCGCCGCCGGGCAGCCGGAACGGCCGCAGGCGGACCAGGCGCTGCACTTTGGTCAGGCTGGACACGAGCAGCATCTCGCCGCCCCAGATGGTGCCGTCTTCGCCGTAGCCGCCGCCGTCCCAGGTCACCGCCAGCGCCGGCAGCTCGGCGCGGGTGTCGCACACGGCGGCCAGCGCGTGGGCGCGGTGATGAAAGATCGGCGCCGCCTGCCCGTCGGCAAGCCGCGTCGATACGTAGTCAGGATGGGCGTCGCAGGCGAGGTAGCGCGGCCGCCCCTTAAGCCCGAGAAACGCCGGCAGCTCGTCCTGCTGGCGCCGCCAGTGGGCCAGGGTCAGCTCCTCATCGAGGTTGCCCAGGTGCTCGCCGAGGTGAACGCGACCGTGGGCGAGCACCGCCAGCGCGCACTTGCCCTGACCGCCCACCGCGACGCCGATCTGCGGGCCAGCGGCCAGGAGGCCCGGCGGCAGCGGCAGCGAGCCGGGCGTGTAGCCGCGACCGCGCCGCAGCACCACCGGCCGCCCGCCCATCACCCGCGTCACCGAGTCATCGAGCGGCCGCACGATGCGGCGGTCGTGATCCAGGAATAGATCGGCGATGCCGGCCAGCCGCCGGCGCGCCTCGGTCGGCTCGGTGCACAGGGGCTCATCGCTCCGGTTGCCGCTGGTCGCCAAAAGCGGCGCGCCGACCGCGCGGAGGAGCAGCTGGTGCAGCGGCGTGTACGCCAGCAAGACGCCCAGCGTGCCGACGCGGCCAGCCACCGCCGGCGCCACCCGCAGCGGGTGCGGCGCCCCAAGGAGCACGATCGGCGCCGCGGCGGTCAGCAGCAGCGCCGCCTCTTCGGGGGTCACCGCGGCCAGGCGGCGCGCCTGCTCCAGATCCTCGACCATGACCGCCAGCGGCTTGTCCGGTCGCTGCTTGCGGGCGCGCAGCCGCAGCACCACCTGCTGGTCGGTGGCCAGGCACATCAAGTGGTAGCCGCCGACTCCCTTGACGGCCACGATCGCGCCGCCGCCTAGGGCGGCCGCCGCCTGCTCCAAGGCGGCCGCGGCGCCGGCCTGCACCTCGCCGCCCGGCCGCCGCAGCGTCAGCGTCGGCCCACAGGCGGGACAGCACAGGGTCTGGGCGTGGAAGCGGCGGTCGGCGGGGTCTTTGTACTCGGCGGCGCAGGCGGCGCAGGGCGGGAAGTCGCGCATCGTTGTCCGCTCGCGATCAAAGGGCAGCCCTTCGGTCAGGGTATAGCGCGGACCGCAGCTGGCGCAGGTGGTGAAGGGATAGCCGAAGCGCCGCCCGCCCGGCTGCAGCACGTCGGCGAGGCAGTGGGCGCACACCGCCGCGTCAGGCTGCAGGGCGGACGGACCGCCGGGGTGCGGCGCCGCCCCAGGCTGTCCCAGCTCGGCCGCGGCGCGCGGCGTGCTGGCGGCAATCACAAACTCGGTTTCAAGCTGCGCGGCGAGCTCGCTCAACTGCAGCTCGGTCACGCCCACCCCGGGCGGCGCCTCACTGGGCAGGCGCGCCACGAACTCGGCCACCGCGGCGGCGGCGCCCTCGATCTCGATCGTGACGCCTTCGCCGGTGTTGGTCACCCGGCCGCCCAGCGCCAGCCGGCGCGCCAGCCGCGCCACGTACGGCCGGAACCCCACCCCCTGCACCGCGCCGAACACCTGCAGCGCGCAGCGCCGGGGCGGGGCGGGCGCGGCGTCAGTCATCCGCCAGCTCCACGCTGCGCAAGATGACCCCCTGGGCGCTCGGCGCGCTCAGGTCGTCGCTGACCTCGACCGTCACCGCGGCCCCGGCCGCGCAGGTGCCGCGCGACTCGATGGCGAAGTGCTCGCGGAAGTGACCTTCATCCAGGTGGCACAGGGCGCCCAGCCAGACGTGGGCGGCGAGCACCCGCCGGGCGCCGTGCTGCGCTGTCACGCGCTGCATCTCGCGGATGAGATCGCGCAGGACTGCCTGCTCATGCATGGGTCACCTCTTGCAGCAGCGCGTCGACCGCCGCGTCGACCGCCGCGTCCACCGCCGGGCTCACGCCCTCGCCGGGGGCGAAGTCTGCGGCGCCCATCGCATAGACCAAGAGCTCTGCGGGCAGCGTGCCGAGCGCGCGAAGCAGCTCTACCACCTGCGCGACCCCGAGCGCGTGCGTCGACCGCGGCGGCGCCGCCGGCAGCGGCTCGGCCACCGCGTCCACCCGCCTCACCTGGCCGACCGCCACCCCGGGGGCGGCCGCCGCATCCAGGACAAAGACGCGCGGGCGGCCGCTCAACAGATCAATCAGCGCCGTCATGTCCCCCGCGCACTCGTGGACCTCGACCGCCGCGCTGTGCCGGGCAAGCCGTGCCCGCAGCCGCTGCGCCGCCAGGAGCCCCGCCCCGTCATCGCGCCGCCAGCGGTTGCCGATGCCCACGACCAGCGCTGGACTGGCAGCGGTCGTCATGGCTGCACCGCCGCCGGCGCGTCCAGGTCGTGCACCGAGAGGGTGAGAAAGTGGGTCGCGCAGCTGATGCAGGGATCGTAGTTGCGCACCACCTGCTCGCAGCGGTGCACGAGCTCGGGGCGCGGCAGGTGCAGCTGCGCCGCGACAAAGCTGCGCAGATCCTGCTCGATCGTCTTCTGGTTCTGCGAGGTCGGGGGGACGATCTTCGCCTCGCTGATGCTGCCGTCGGCGCGCACCGCGTAGCGGTGATACAAAAGGCCCCGCGGAGCTTCGGTGCAGGCCATGCCCACGCGGTCGGCGGCGCCCTCGCGCAGCGCGGTGGCGGGTACCTCAGCAAACGCGGGTCCGCTCGGCTCGTACTCAGTCACCACGCGCAGCGCCTCATCGCAGGCGTAGACCAGCTCGAGCGCGCGGACGACGATGCTCTGAAACGGGTTTTTCACCTGACGGTCGAAGTGCAGCTCGCGCGCCACCTGCTGGGTGAGGGGCGAGAGCTGGGCGAAGCTCAGGTTGTAGCGCGCCATCGGCCCGACAAAGTAGGGGCGCAGCGTCCCATCGGGCAGCCGCTGCGCGCAGTGCAGGGCGTTGGACCACGGCACATGCTCTTCGATAAAGTGCGTCTCGAAGTCTGCCGCAGCGAGGTCGAGGCCATCGCTTGCCAAGACGCGACCCTCGCACATCGGGTACTCGGCGGGGTGATGCAGGGCGACAAACTGGTAGTCGCGCTCGTAGTCGGGGAAGGGCAGCCCGGCGCAGAAGCGGGCGGTCGCGATGGCGGCCTCGCGCGCCCAGCGCAGGCGCTCGGCCAGCGTCTGCAGGGTGCTCTTATCGGGCAGCTTGTAGAAGCCGCCCACCCGCACGTTGACCGGGTGCACCTCGCGCCCGCCGAGCAGGCGCAGGATCTCGTTGCCGACCTTTTTGAGCTGCAGGCCGCGGCCGACCACTTCCGGGTGCTGCTTGGCCAGCTGCACCGCATCGGGCAGGCCGAGGAAATCCGGCGCGTGCAAGAGATAAACATGCAGCCCGTGGCTCTCGATCCACTCGCCGCAGTAAAGGAGCCGCCGCAGCTCGCGCACGACCGGCGAGATGGTGATCCCCAGCGCTTGCTCCAGCGCGTGCACGGAGCTCATCTGGTAGGCGACCGGACAGATGCCGCAGATGCGCGCGGTGATGTCCGGGACCTCTGCCTGATCACGGCCGCGCAGGAACGCCTCGAAGAAGCGCGGCGGCTCGAAGATGCGCAGCTGCACATCCTGCACCTGGCCGCCGCGCACGATGACGGTCAGCGCGCCTTCGCCCTCCACGCGCGCCAGGTAATCGACTTTGATGGTGTGCGAGACGCCCGGCTTGAGCCCGGCTTTGATCTTGACCCCGATCTCGGTGTCGCCGACCGCCTCACTTGCCGGCTTCGCGGTCACCGCTGGGGCCGGGGAGCTCGGGGTCGCTGCTGGCGGCCGCGGCGAGCGGCTGGAATCGTCGACTGGCATCTAAGAACGCCTCCGCTCCGGTGTTGTAGGTACGTAGGGCGCGGACCAGAGTCTGGGGCTTCTGACCCAGCGGTCCGAGGAAGTGGCGGCCCAGGGCCGGCACGTTGGGGGTCTCTTTGGGCCCGTAGCAGCCGTAGCAGCCGCGGTTGTACGAAGGGCACAGCGCGCCGCAGCCGGCATGGGTGACCGGACCCAGACACGGGGTGCCGTGGGCGACCATGACGCAGACGTTGCCGGCCAGCTTGCACTCGACGCAGACGCTGTGCGCCGGCAGCTGCGGGTGGTGGCCGTGCAGGAACGCCTGGATGACCTCCAGGAGCTGGTGCTTGTTGATCGGACAGCCGTGCAGCTCATAGTCGACCTTGACGTGCGCCGCGATCGCGGTCGAAGTGGCCAGGGTCTTTAGATACTCCGGCCGAGCATACACGTAGGCGGCAAACTCATTCACATCGCCGAAGTTGCGCAGCGCCTGGATTCCCCCGGCGGTGGCGCAGGCGCCGATGGTGACCAGGAAGCGCGAGCTCGCCCGTACGGTGGCGATGCGCTCGGCGTCATGAGGGGTGGTGATCGAGCCCTCGACCAGCGACAGGTCGTAGGGGCCGGGCAGCACGCGGCTGGACGCCTCGGCGAAGTTGGCGATGGTGATGACCTCGGCGAGCGCCAAGAGCTCATCCTCGCAGTCAAGGAGGCTCAGCTGACAGCCGTCGCACGAGGCGAACTTCCATACCGCCAGCTTGGGCTTGGCCCGCCGCTTGGCATCGCGCCCGCTTGCCATTTAAAGCTCCTTGCGGCCAAAGAGGCCCGAAAGCTCGGCGAAAGTAAACACCGGACCGTCCTTGCAGATGAACTTGGGTCCGAGCTGGCAGTGCCCGCAGTGGCCGATGGCGCACTTCATGTTGCGCTCCATCGTGACGTAGATCTGCGGGTCGGGGACCCCGCACTTGCCGAGCTCCAGGCGCACATAGTGCATCATGATCTCGGGGCCACAGATGAGCGCCGCGGTGCGCGCGGGCGCAAGCCGGAGTCGCCCGAGCAGCGCGGTGACCAGGCCGACGTCGCCGTGCCAGTCGCCGCTCGCGTGATCCACGGTGACCTCGACCTGCGCGCCGCTTCGAGCGAGCCGTTTCAGGTCGGCAGCGAACAGCAGATCCGCCGGCGTGCGCGCCCCATAGACCAGCGTCACCCGGCCATAGCGGCGCCGGTAGCGCAAAAGGTGCAAGAGCACCGGGCGCAGCGGCGCCAGGCCGATGCCGCCGGCCACCACCAGCACGTCGCGCCCGGCCAGCTCGGCGACCGGCCACGGGCGGCCAAAGGGTCCGCGCACGAGCAGCGAGTCGCCGCGGCGCAGGCGCGCCAGCTGGCCGGTGACGCTGCCGACGTTGCGGATGGTGTGCTGCAGGACCTCGCGGCGGTGCGGATCGCCGCTCACCGAGATCGCCGCTTCGCCGATGCCGAAGGCGTACAGCATGTTGAACTGGCCGGGCAGAAACGCCATCGCCGGCCCGCCGTCCTGCGGCCGCAGCCAGAGGGTGAAGGTGTCGGCAGTGTCGCGGCGCACCCGCACCACCTGATAGGGCGCTGGCGTCCACGGGTCGCTCGGCGCCGCGTCCTTGGCGACGCCGGCGTCCACGGTCGGGAGAGGCTGCCGGGTCATTTGCGCGGCGCACCGTAGATGTCAAGGAGCTGCAGCCGCGTGGCGTGCAGCCGCTCGGCCATCACCCGTGACAGCCGGGTCATCAGGCGGTAGCCGAGCAGCGGATCTGCCTCGCACAGCTTCAGCACCGCGGGTCCGTCAAGCTCCAGGGCCTCGGTCGGCTGCAGCGTGCGGGCGTCGAAGGACCACCTGGCCGCTGGCATCATCCACGACCAGCCGAGCACCTCGCCGGCGGCCAGCGTCTGCAGCGTGACCTGCCCGCGCGCCGGCACGTTGAGCTGGATCGCCACCTTGCCGCGCAGCAGGGCGTAAAAGCAGCTCGCTGGCTCGCCTTCGTGAATCAGCGGCTGGCCGGCGGGCAGCTCGCGGCGCACCGCGCAGGCGGCCAGCTGCTCAAGCTCGGTCGCGGACAGCTCGGCGAAGAACGGGTGCTGGGCGAGCGCAGCGGACAGCGCCGCGCGATCGGAGCTAGGAGGGCTTGTCATTTAGTTGCCTGCGCAAGCGGAGCGCGCAGCGCGGCGCACTCGCGGGTTATGTCGATACCGACCGGACAGAAGGTGATGCAGCGACCGCAGCCGACGCAGCCCGAGGTCCCGAACTGATCGATCCAGCTGGCCAGCTTGTGGGTGAGCCACTGCCGATAGCGCGACGCCACCGCGCCGCGCACCGGGCCGCCGTGCAGGTAGCTGTGATCGAGGTTGAAGCAGCTGTCCCAGCGCCGCGCGCGCTCGGCCTGGGTGGCGGCCAGATCCGCCGAGTCGCTGGTGGCGCTGCAGAAGCAGGTCGGGCAGACCAGGGTGCAGCTGCTGCAGCTCAGGCAGCGCGAGGCTACATCGTCCCAGTGCGGGTGGTTGACGGCGGCGTACAGCGCTTCCTTGATCCCGGCGGTGGCGATGGCGCGCTGCTGCTGGGCGGCGGGCGCCACCGCGGCGGCGGCGCTGCGCAGCTGATCGGAGTCGGCGGGCGTGGTGGGCAGCGCCGCCAGCAGCTCGGCCCCGGCGGGCGAGCCGGCGCGGCACAAAAAGTAGTGGGCGTCGGCCTGCAGCACCTCGGTCAGCGCCAGATCAAAGCCGCCGCGGGCGGCCGGGCCGGTGCCCATCGACACGCAGAAGCAGGTCGCCGCCGCCTGCGTGCACTCGGTGACGATGATGAACGCGTGCTCGCGGCGCGCCCGGTAGCGCGGGTCGGCGAAGCCGGCGTCCGCAGCCGGCATGAACACCCGATCCTGCACCTGGATGGCCGCAAGGTCGCACGCCTTGACGCCGAGCAGTGCCCAGCGCTCGCGCGGCAGCGGCGCCGGCTCGACGAGCTGCGTGCGCTCGCGGCGGCGGATGGTGAGCAGCGGCTCGCGCGGGGGAAACAGGTGCTGCTTGAAAGTGTGCGGCCCGGCGTTGAAGCCGAAGTAGGCGCCATCGCCGCGCTCGCGCAGGCGGTAGCTGCCCGGGGCCTGCAGGTCGCCGACGCCGCGCGGCAGCTCGGCCGCCGAGGTCAGCTCGGCCAGCACCACCGCCTGGTCGCGCACCGTCGGGCCGAGCACCCGCAGCCCGCGCTCGCGCAGCGCTCGGAACAGCAGCTCGAGATCGGCGGCGGCCAGGCAGCGCGGCGCTGCGACCTGCTCAGACATAGCGGACTCTGGACCGGACATGGCCACACCTTCTTGCTTGTATTACCGATGGCTGGGGGTTGCAAGCTCGGGCGGGAGTATCACCGAAGTGCGTGACGCTGACCCCAACATTAGAGCAGCAAAGCGCGCTTTTGCGAAGGGGCCGCGCCAGAGCAGCGCATTTCTTGCGGGCCTTGGCGGAGGCGGCGCAAGAAATGCCGGAAACCGTCGGCTGCCGTCGCCCCGGCCCCGACCAAACGCGGCATGGCCATTGCTTGGAGTACCAAGACAGCGTCCTTCAGCGCGGGGCCAGCCGTGGCGAGTGTCGCCGCGCCTGCACCGTCTGAGGGACAGCGGGGAGGAGCTCATCAGATGTTGCAGATCCGGATCCACGGTCGGGGCGGCCAGGGGGTCGTCAGCGCGGCCGAGATAATCTCGGTGGCGGCCTTTCGCGAAGGCAAGCACGCCCAGGCCTTCCCCAGCTTTGGCTCCGAGCGCATGGGCGCCCCGGTCATGGCGTTCTGCCGCATCGACGACCGCGAGATCCGCCTGCGCGAGCCGATCATGACTCCCGACGCGCTCATCATCCAGGACCCGACGCTGCTGCACCATGTGGATCTGTTCCAGGGCCTGGCCGCCAGCGGCTACGTCCTATTAAACTCTGGGCGCAGCCCCGAGGAGCTCGGCATCGACGAGCTGTTTGCGCGCGTCCCCCGGCAGCACGTGTGCACGCTGCCCGCCAGCGAGCTGGCGCGGGAGCACCTGGGCAAGCCGCTGCCGAGCGGCGCCCTGCTCGGCGGGCTGGCGGCGCTCACCGGGTGGCTGAAGATCTCCTCGGTGCAGGCGGCGCTGCGCGAAAAGTTCGCCGGCGTCTCGGGGGAGCGCAACGCGGCGGCGGCGCTCTCGGCATTTAATCGCACGCGGTCCAAGCTCGCCGCGCAGGAGGGTTTGCATGCTCAAGCAGATTGAGGGCTCGCAGGCAGTGGCCGCGGCCATCGCCTTGTGCCGTCCCGAGGTCATCTCCTGCTATCCGATCACGCCGCAGACCCACATTGTCGAGGCGCTGTCGGCGATGACCAAGCGGGGCGAGCTTGGCAGCTGCCAGTTCATCAACGTCGAGTCGGAGTTCGCGGCGCTGAGCTTGCTCATCGGCGCCTCGGCGACCGGCGCCCGCACCTATACCGCCACCAGCAGCCAGGGCCTCCTGTTCATGGCCGAGGCGGTCTATAACGCCGCCGGACTCGGGCTGCCGATCGTGATGACGATTGGCAACCGCGCGCTCGGGGCGCCGATCAACATCTGGAACGATCACTCCGACAGCATGTCGATGCGCGACGCCGGCTGGATCCAGCTGCACGCCGAGACCAACCAGGAGGCGGTGGACCTGCACATCCAGGCCTTCCGGCTGGCCGAGGAGCTGTCCTGCCCGGTCATGGTCTGCATCGATGGCTTCATCCTCACCCACGCCTATGAGCGCGTTGATCTGCCGACCGCGGAGCAGGTCGATGCCTACCTGCCGCCCTACGATCCGGTGCAGGTGCTCGACCCGGCCGAGCCGGTGTCAATCGGCGCCATGGTGGGACCCGAGGCGTTCGCCGAGGTGCGCTACCTCGCGCACCACAAGCAGCTGCGGGCGCTGGAGCTTCTGCCGCAGCTGGCCGAGGAGTTCGCGCAGGGCTTCGGTCGCCGCTCGGGCGGTCTGCTCAGCGAGTACCATAGCGCCGACGCCGAGACGATCGTGATCGCCCTTGGCTCGGTCAACGGAACGATCAAGGACGCGGTGGATGAGCTGCGCGCCACCGGCATGGCCATCGGCGCCGTCAAGCTCTGCTCGTTCCGGCCGTTCCCGCTCGCCGCCGTGCGGGCGGCGCTGCAGGGCGCCAAGCGCGTCATCGTCATCGAGAAGGATCTGGCGGTGGGCCTGGGCGGAATCCTCGCCAGCAACGTCCGCATGGCGCTGCGCGGGCTGCCGGTGGCGGTGCACACGGTGATCGCCGGCCTGGGCGGCCGCGCCATCACCAAGGCGTCGCTGCGCCGGGTGTTCAGCGAAGCGGCCTCGCCGTCTTTTGCCGAGCCGCACTTCCTCGATCTGAACTGGCAGGTGGTCGAGAAGGAGCTGGCGCGCCAGGCCGAGCAGCGGCGCGCCGGTCCCACCGCCGAGAATGTCCTGCGCCAGCTCAACGCCCCCGGCACCCGAGTGCACTGAGAGTCACCATGTCGTACACGCGTGTCAAGTTCTACCAGACTGGAACCTTCACCATCGGCAACCGCCTGCTCGACGAGAGCGACCGCACCGTGCAGTCGCGTCCCGAGCGGACAAACTCCCTCAACTCCGGCCACCGCGCCTGCCAGGGCTGCGGCGAAGCGCTCGGGGCGCGCTACGCGATCGACGCCGCGATGCGCGCCGCCGGCAAGCAGCTGGTCGCGGTCAACGCCACCGGCTGCCTGGAGGTGTTCTCCACCCCGTACCCCGAGACCTCGTGGCAGATTCCCTGGCTGCACTCCCTGTTTGGCAACGCGCCGGCGGTGGCCAGCGGGGTCGCGGCGGCGCTGCGCGCCAAGGGAAAGACCCACATTAAAGTCATCGCCCAGGGCGGCGACGGCGGCACGGTGGACATCGGCCTTGGCTGCCTGTCGGGAATGTTCGAGCGTAACGCCGACGTCCTTTACATCTGCTACGACAACGAAGCGTACATGAACACCGGCGTGCAGCGCTCGGGCTCGACCCCGGCGGCGGCGCACACCGCGACCACCCAGGCGGTGGGCAGCCAGCCGGGAAACTCCTTTGGCACCGGCAAGAGCGTCCCCCTCATCGCCATGGCGCACGGCATTCCCTATGTCGCCACCGCCTCGGTCGCCGACCTGCATGATCTGGAAGCCAAGGTGACCAAGGCGATGGCCATCGCCGGGGCGCGCTACGTCCACGTCCATGTCCCGTGCCCGCTCGGCTGGGGCTGCGACCCGAGCTACACCTTGAAGGTGGCGCGGCTGGCGGTGGAGTCGGGACTGTTTCCTCTGTTCGAAGCGGAGTACGGCGAGGTGGTGGCGCGCACCGCCATCCGCAGCCTGGTCAAGGTGGATGAATACCTCAAGCTGCAGCGCCGCTTCCATCACCTGTTCGCGGCGCCGGGCGAGCCGGCGGTGGTCGCGGCGATTCAGGCGCAGGCAGATCGCAACATCAAGCGCTTCGGACTTCTGGAGAAGGGGGCGGCCCAATGAGCCATCCGCGTCCGTTTGCCATCACGCTGGATCCGGGCTCCAGCCTGCACAATCACACCGGAACCTGGCGCACCCAGCGCCCGGTCTATCGCAACCGCTTGCCGCCGTGCAATAACGCCTGTCCCGCCGGCGAGAACGTCCAGCAGTGGCTCTACCACGCCGAGGAGGGGCAGTACGAGCAGGCCTTCCGTTCGCTCATCCGCGACAATCCCTTTCCCGCTATTCACGGGCGGGTCTGCTATCACCCCTGTGAGGACGCCTGCAACCGCGGTCAGCTCGATCAGGCGGTGAGCATCCATGCAGTGGAGCGCTTCCTGGGCGATGAGGCGATAAAGCACGGCTGGCTGCCCCCAGCACCGGCGGCGGCGAGCGGCAAGCGGGTCCTTATCGTCGGGGCGGGCCCGAGCGGGCTGTCGGCGGCCTATCACCTGACGATGCTCGGCCACCAGGTGGTCATCTATGAGGCCGGTCCGCTGGCCGGTGGGATGATGCGGTTCGGCATTCCCAAGTACCGGCTGCCGCGCGAGATCCTGGATGCCGAGATCGCCCGCATCGCGGCGCTCGGGGTGAAAATTGAGCTCAACCGGCCGGTCGCCGACCTCGCCGGGGAGCTGGCCGCCGGCGCCTTTGACGCCTGCTTCCTCGCCATCGGCGCCCAGCTGAGCAAGCGCACCGAGATCCCGTGTCGCGAGGCGAGCAAGATGCTCGATGCGGTGAGCTTCCTGCGCGCGGTGGAGAGCGGCCAGACCCCGGTGCGCCTGGGCCGCCGGGTGGCGATCTACGGCGGCGGCAACACCGCCATGGACGCGGCGCGCACCGCCCGGCGCCTCGGCGCCGAGGAGACGATCATCATCTACCGCCGCGATCGCGATCACATGGCGGCGCATGACTTCGAGGCCGACGAGGCGCTGGAAGAGGGCGTGGTCATCCGCTGGCTGCGCACCATCAAGCAGATGGACGATAGCTCGCTGACCGTGGAAGAGATGGAGCTCGACAAGGACGGCTGGCCGCGCCCGACCGGCCGCCTGGAGAAGCTGGAGGCCGACACCCTGATCCTGGCCCTGGGACAGAAGCCGGACACCGGGTTTCTCGCCAAGGTGCCGGGGCTGCAGTTCGACAAGGAAGGCGTACTGCAGGTCGGCGCCGACCTGATGACCGGCTACCCGGGGCTGTTCGCCGGCGGCGACATGGTGCCCGGCGAGCGCTCGGTGACCGTGGCCGTGGGGCACGGCAAAAAGGCCGCCCGGCACCTGGACGGCTACCTGCGCGGCAAGCGCTACCTGCCGCCGCCCAAGCCCGAGCTGGCGAGCTTCTCCCACCTCAACACCTGGTACTACTCGGACGCCGAGCGCAGCCGCCAGCCGGTCCTCGACCTGCTGCGCCGCCAGAGCGGCTTCTCCGAGATCCACTCTGGACTCAACGCCGAGACCGCTCTGTTCGAGGCTCGCCGCTGCCTGTCGTGCGGCAACTGCTTTGAGTGCGACAACTGCTACGGCGTGTGTCCCGACAACGCGGTGATCAAGAAGGGCCCGGGCAACCGCTACGAGTTCAACTACGACTTCTGCAAGGGCTGCGGGCTGTGCGCGCAGGAGTGTCCCTGCGGCGCCATCGCGATGGAGAACGAGACCATCTAAGGTGACTGGCCTGGCCGCCGCTAGGCCCGCACCACCGAGTCGAGCAGGCGTTGAATCGTCGGCGCCGGGTGGGCCCCGACCAGGCGCTGCGCCTCGCGTCCGCCGGAGAACAGGACCAGGGTCGGGATGCCCGAGACCTTGTGGCGGGTGCCGGCGCCGGGATTTTCATCGGTGTTGACCTTGACCACGAGCGCCCGACCGCGGTAGCGGCCGGCCAGCTCCTCCAGCACCGGGGCGACCATGCGGCACGGCCCGCACCACGGCGCCCAGAAGTCCACGAGCAGCGGCAGGCTGGACTCGGCGATCAGGCCGGGCAGGGTCTGCTCATCCACCGCTACCGGCGCGCCGCAGACAAGCTCGCTCTGGCAGCTGCCGCAGCGGGGGCGGGCCTGCAGTCGCGCCGCCGGAATGCGATTTTTCTTCTCACAGCTCGGACACGGAAAAATCACGCTGGCCATGAGCTTAAGATGGGTCGCCGGACCGCCTTGGCAAGCCGGCGCGCGTGTGCATTCAAGGACAATATCGTACACTTTGACCATGCAGAAAAAAGGTCACCACATCAAGCGGATCGGCATGATCTTCGCCGGCGGTCCGGCACCCGCCTCGAACGCCGTCATCGGCGCCGCCGCGATCTCGTTTCTCGAAGATGAGCGCGAGGTGGTGGGCTTCTTCCACGGCTACTCGAACCTGCAGGACTATCACCCGATCACCCACCGCCTGGTGCCCGATACCCACTATCGGATCTTCTGCGAGAAGGATCTGCGCGGGCTGCGCAACAGCCGCGGCATCATCATCGGCACCTCGCGCGCCAACCCCGGCAAGGGAATCAGCGGCCCGCAGGATCTGCAAGATCACGAAAAGACTACCCACCTGCGCAACGTGTACTGCGCCCTGGTCGACATGGAGATCGACGCCCTGGTCTCGATCGGCGGCGACGACACCCTCAAGACCGCCAACCTGCTCTACGAGTACCAGAAGCACCTGCCGCCGCGGGCCCGCCGGGTGCAGATCATCCACCTGCCCAAGACCATCGACAACGACTACAGCGGCATCGACTTCACCTTTGGCTTTTTTACCGCCGTCGACTTCATGGCCAAGGAGGTGCAGAACCTGCGCGCCGACGCCATCGCCACCAGCGCCTACTACATCATCGAGACCATGGGGCGCAAGGCGGGCTGGCTGAGCTACGGTGTGTCGATCGCCGGCGAGGCCAACCTCGTGCTCGCGCCCGAGGATGTCGGCGAGTCGCTGCAGACGGACGGCCGGCTCGATCTGCACAAGCTGGCCGATCGCATCGTCGAGCTGGCCCTTTTGCGCGAGAGCCGCTACAACAAGCACTACGGCACCGTGGTCATCGCCGAGGGGCTGGCCGAGCTGTTGCCGGATCACGCGCTGGACACCGCCAGCCACGATGAGCACGGCCACCTCTCGCTCGGCAAGCTGGATCTGGGCAAGCTGCTCGCCAAGGTGGTGGCCAGGCGCTACGAGCAGCGCACCGGCCGCAAGAAGAAGTTCACCGGCCTGCAGCTCGGCTACGAGTCGCGCTGCGCGCCGCCGCACGCCTACGATGTGATGCTTGGCAGCCAGCTCGGCATCGGCGCCTACCGGGCGCTGGTCGAGGAGAACCTGGACGGCCACCTGGTGAGCGTCAAGGGCCAGCTGGAGCTTCACTACGTCCCGTTCAAAGAGCTCATCAACCAGCAGACTCTCAAGACCGAGGTGCGCTTCATCCGGCCGGGCAGTGATTTCCATCGCCTGGCGCGCTTCCTGGAGCCGCGGGTCGATCCAGAGCGCGACTGGAGCCCCGGCCGCCGCAAAGAGTCCTGAGAAAGCGGCGCTGCGCGCGGCCGGCGCCGAGCGGCGGCAGAGCGGCCCAAGTTCGGGCACCTACGCCGCGGCGTTGCGCGCTGTTGAACGCGGCGCCTATATTAGGAATGCGGAGGAACACGCCATGAAGATGAAGACGGCGAGCCTTTGGGCCTTCCTGATGCTAGGGGCCAGCACGGGAGTCGGCTGTGGCGGCTCTGCGGAAGTGCGCAGCGACTGGGAGACTGAGCTGAGCGGCAACTTCAATATCGAGTGCCACAACCGCGACCACCTCGGCTACGGCATGCACTACGACATCTACCTCAACGGCCACCAGGCGGCGACGCGCGAGGGCAGCGGCGCGCTGCTCCGGCCGCCGGTGCACGCCGGGAGCCGGCACGGCGAGTAGCCGCCCGCCGGCGACCGGCGGCGGCGCCCATCAGGCGGCGGGGAACTGGTCGCGGCTGCGCGCAAGGAAGGACTGCAGCGACTCTGGCTCGCGACCGGTGATCGCCTTGACCGCGCCCGTGGTGGCGGCGGCCTCGCCGCGCGACTTGTAGCCCTCGAGCTTGACCAGGTGCTCGGCCATCCAGGCCGGCGCTCCCTGCTGCAGCAGGCCGCCGTGGAACTGCTCGGGGGTCAGGTCGACGAAGCTGACCGGGCGCTGGAGGACCGCAGCGATGAGGGCGGCGACCTCGCTATCGCTGTGGGCGCTCGGGCCGGTGAGCACGTAGGTCTGGCCCTTATGGGCGGCGGGATTTTGCAGGATGGCGGCGGCGCTGCTGGCGATGTCGCTGGCGGCGATGTAGGCGGTCTTCTGCCCCGCCGAGCAGCCGTAGAAGGCGCCGGTGGCG
Organism: Polyangia bacterium; assembly: GCA_044222245.1. Classification (GTDB taxonomy): domain Bacteria; phylum Myxococcota_A; class Polyangia; order Palsa-1104; family JAEUJZ01; genus CALFML01. Next base: position 35,440 of record JBGANQ010000059.1, read on the forward strand.
ACGATGCCCTGGCCCTGGAAGTTGATGAAGTTGTCCTGGAAGAAGGTGGGCTGGATGATCGCCCAGCCAAGGCCGCTGCTCTTGACCAGCTCCTCGCACTGCCCATGCTCGCGGCTCAGGGCATCGCTGGAGTCGGGGTGGGCGCCGAAGGCCGACATGCGCAGGATGAACTTGACGCCGGCGGCCTGGGCGGCGCGGACCACCGCCTCGACCTGGCCGCGGAAGTGCTCGATAAAGGGAGTGAGCAGGAAGATCGAGTCTACCCCTTGCACCGCGGCGGCGACGGTCTCGGGGCGGTCAAAGTCCAGGGCGACGACTTCCAGGCCCTTGGTCGAGAGCTCGGGGGCCTTGGCCGGGTTGCGAACGCCGACGCGCACGGCGGCGCCTTGTTGCTGCAGGGACTGAGCGACCCGGCTGCCGATGGTGCCGGTGGCGCCGGTGACGAGGATCTTGGTCATGGGGCTGTCTCCTTGGGTCTGTGCCGATCATGAGACTCCGCCGACGCGCTGACAATTGCAGCGGCTGCAAAGACTCATTAAGCGGCATGAAACCCCCCGCCAGCTGGGGAATGCGGGGAAAGAGCAGCTACGCGCGGGCGCTGACGATGAGGGTGCCGCCGCGGCCGAGCAGCGCGCTGAGCGCGGTGGCACCCACCGAGGCGGGGAAGGCGCACGCGCCCAGGCCGTAGCTCAGCGCTCGCGACAGCGCCCCGGCGCCGGTCGGCTTGCCGGTCAGGGAGTTGAAAAGGACATTGGGCTCGGCGAGCACCCAGTTCAGCGCGCTCTGCATCCAGCCAAAGACATCGAGCTCGGACTCCTGATGGCGCCACGACTCAATGGTCAGCTCGTGCTTGCGCAAGAGGCGCTCCAATGAGTCCTTGGTGAAGTGGAACAGGTGGCGCGGCACATCGAGGTGAAACCACTTGCGGCCAAAGCACCGCGCCTGCAGCCCGCCGGCATCGGGCACCGCGACTAGCAGCACGCCGCCGGGCCGCACCGCCGCGCGCGCCTGGGCGATCGCGCGATCGACATCGCGGAAGTGCTCTAGCGAGTGCCACATCGTCACCACGTCGAAGCGGCGGTCGCGCGCCGCGTCGCTGATCTCGGCGAACACCGGGATGCCGCCGGGCAGCAGCGGCTCGCTCGCGAGCTCGGTGCCGGTGACCGTCCAGCCGCGCGCCTGCGCCTCGCGGAGGAAGCTGCCATCGCCGCAGCCGATGTCGAGGACGGCGCCCGGCGCTGCGGCCGTGCGGTCGAGCAGGTCGGCGCGCCGCCGCATGCACAGGCGCGCGGTGAAGCCGTGGCGGTTGCCGTAGTAGCGCGGTCCGTAGTAGGCGCTCAGATCCGCCGGCTGGGGCGCGGTCGCGCCGAGGCCGCAGTCCGGGCAGGCGAGGATGGCGAAGGTCTTTTGTGACTGCGGGTCGCGCACCCGCGGGTGACGCGGGGCGAGCGGAGTCTGACAGACGCTGCAGGTCATATCGGGCATGGACTTCCCTGAATCATAGCCGGGACGGAACTGGCCGCAGCCTACCACGTCCGGGTGCCCCCGCAGCGCTGCCGCGCGCGAAGTTATTTCAGGATCTTGAGCAGCGACTCGAGCCAGGAGAACGCCACCCCGCGCACCTCGGGGAACTGCGAGGCGATGAGGCTGAACAGCGGCAGGACGCCGTAGATCACAAGCTGCGAGATGAAGTGGCGGTCCCAGGTCACCTTGCCCGGCTCGCTCTTGGCGATGCGGCTGAGGACCTCGTCGCGGTTCATCTGCACCAGGCTAAAGACGGTCAGCGGTCCGGTCACCATGATGACCGCCCACACCACGACCAGCATGTAGCGCTGCGGCTGGAACGGATAGGTGAACAGCGCTCCCAGCACGAGCAGGATGCTCACGGTGACAAACAGCATGGTGTTACGCAGGTGGGGGAAAAGGCGCGTGACGTAGGCGGCGACCTGGATGGCGATGAAGTCCTCGGCCAGGCGCAGCCACAGGTGCAGCGTGTCGGGGAACATCTGCAGGTACGTCTCGGCGGTGTTGTGGGTGCCGGGCAGGCCGCTCGGGGCGAAGCTCGGCTTGTCGTCACCGCGGCCGACCACGGTGCCGCGCAGCGGTCGGGCGGCCCAGAAGTGCTTGAGGATGTGGACGATCTGCTGCGCCGCGCGGACCATGTGGTGATCCTCGGCGGTGTCGCACGCCTCGGGCGACGCGCTGCCTTCCTTGGGCGGCGGTGAGGACGCGCTCTTGCGGCCGGCGCCCGCTCGCGCCGGGGGGGCGGCGCTTGCGGCCGGGGGCTCGTCCATCGTCTCTGGATGATCGCGCAGCTCGATGAGCTTGCTGCGCAGCGCGCCGGCCTCGGGCCCGGCATTCTCCAAGGAGGCGAGCTCGCGGTCCTGCAGCTGGCGCAGGTGATTCATAAGCAGGTGGAAGTGCTGGCACTCCGCCTCGCGCCGCGTCAGGTCGGGCAGCTCGCCCAAGAGCAGCGCCGACAGCGAGCGCGAGATCGGTGTCGGCAGGCGATCGAGCGCCGGCGCCAGCGGGTGGTGCGACAGGCGCTGCAGGAACAGGCGCAGGCCGTACCACAGCCGCAGGAAGCGATAGAACGCGTACCCGGTGTTGGCCAAAAGCAGGCCAAACAGGAACCGGAACACGAAGTTTAGCGAGTAGTGCTCCAGCGACACCAGATCCGACAGGATCGTCACCGCCAGCAGCAGCGACACGCCGGCCGCCGCCAGCACGCCGAAGCGGCCCGGGCTCTCCAGCTGCTTGGCGATGCGGGTCACCTCCTTGCGCAGCTCGGAGTCCTCGGCCAGCTCGGCCAAAAGATCAATGTAGATCGACGCCAGCTTGTCGATAAGGTAGATGCGCTGCAGGTTGCAGTAGCCCCACAGCTGCAGGTCGGCGGCCAGCAGCCACAGCGGCATCGCCGGGGACAGCCCGACCGCCGGGTGGGCCGAGCGGCCAAGGAACATCAGGGTGTTGAAGTCGTACTGCAGGTGGTTGACCAGCGAGACGAACACCGCAAACCAGACCACGGTGCCGGCGCTGAACAGGAGCACCGCGGCGGCATACAGCAGGCTGCGGCGGACTCCCCGCAGGCGGGCAAAGACGCGGCGCAGCCGCTCCTGCTGGCGGGCGCGCCAGCCGCGGAACAGCAGGTTGGAGAGGATGTCGAGCACGGTCAGCGAGAACGCCAGCTCACAGGCCGCTGTCAGCAGGGCGATGGCCAGGACATTCCAGCTGAGGGTCGCGTAGACGCCCAGGTGGTGGATGTGGTACCAGGCGCGCAGCCACAGCGGCAGCTCCGCTGCGGTGAGTCCGGGCTCGTAGTTGGCCTCGCGCAGCTGCATAAAGTGCATGGTCCCGATGAGCAGATAGATGATCCACATCGGGCCAAACCCGAACAGGATATAAAGCGGCTGCCGCCGCGCCTCGGAGTGACCGAAGCCGGGCGCCCCGCCGGGCTGGCGCTGCCCGGCGCCGCTCTTGCGCAGGACCTTGAAGAATGACCACGGCGCCGGCAGCACGCTAGCGGTCGCGTAGTAGCAGCGGAAGTAGGCGCCGCACAGCACGAAGCCGACCAGTCCCAGGATGAGCAGCAGCGCGCTCAGCGTTCCCTGCTGGTAGGGCGCGTACAGATACTCGCCTTGGCCGTCGGCGGGGAACTGGTAGACGTAGCCGAAGTCATCGTAGTTGCCGGCCTGCATCGCCAGCGGTGACAGGCTGTCGTTGCCCACCGCGCTGATCCAGATCGGCGGCCTATACTGCGGCTTGACGCCGAAGGAGGGCTGCGAGTACTCGATGAGCTGATCCGGCCGGCCGAGCAGCGCCACCGTCGCGTTATAGACTCCCTGGTCGGCGTCGCTGTCAAACTGCAGCCGCTGCTGCCAGCCGTGGAACGGATAGGTCCACTGCTGGTTTCGCGTAAACAGCGGATAAGGTGAGACGACCAGCATTCCCTTCAGATAGGAGCGCGCCTCGGGATGGGTGTAGAGGATGTCGCTCTCGAAGGTGAACAGCACCACGTCCGGGCTGTAGGTGTGGATCTGGTAGGCGAGAAACAGCTTGTCCTCGACATCGGTGGCGAGGATTCCCACGTAGCGGATCTTCTCGGCCGAGATGGTCGAGAGGATCTGCGCCAGGGCGCGCTCATCGGAGGCCAGCGTGCGCTCGGACAGGGTGGGAATGACGTCGGCGCGCAAGCTGTCATCGAGCAGCTGCGGCAGCGTCGCCGACAGGCTGGGCAGCAGCGAGTCGCCGGCATCGCGCTTGGGCAGCGGCGTGCGCTTGGCCAGCGCGCTGTGCAGCCGCGAGATGTGCAGCGGCACCGGCAGCGTCAGCCGCGGGCCGTGGCTGGTGAACGGCAGGTTGGCGGCGATCACCGACTGGCCGTAGGCGGTCGAGGACTCGGTGACCAGCGCCACATCGTGCTCGTCGGCTCCCAGCTTCTCGGTGAGGTAGCGGAAGAACTCGGTCTGCAGCACGTCGATGGGAATGACGGTCGCCTGGAAGCGGACGTAGCGATCCTTGTTGCCGTGCCGGGTGAGCAGCGGCTGGATCTGGCGGTTGGTCGCCCGCCCCGACAGGATGTTGAACGACAGGGTCGGGAACGCATCGAGCAGGATCTCCAGCGAAGCGACCGAGCCGGAGAACGCCGGCCCGACCAGCCGCACCTCGGCGCAGCTCGGGCAGCTGCCGGCCGGCAAGAGCGCGCTGAGGTGCTGGCGCTCTTTCAGCGCGCGGGTGAAGGCGGGCTTGTGGATGCCCGAGATCGGCGTCTCGCCGATGAGGTAAAGCAGCAGCAGGCGCCGCACGTCGCCGGCGATCTTGGGATCGGGGGAGTGGACGAACAGCGCCGCACCCGGGTGCTGCTCGTAGCAGGGGGCGGCGCCTTTGGCCGGACCGCCTGGCTCCCAGGGCAGATCGTAGCGGTCCAGGGTGTAGCCGCTGGCCTCGATGGCGCGGCTCATCGACTCGATCGCGCCGTCAAAGCCAAGGCGCGGCTCGGGCACGGTGGCGAGCAGGAACTGCAGCTTGGTGTCGCCGCGACCTAGCGCCGTGGTCAGCGCCTGCTCGGGGGAGTCGCTGGGGTCGGCGGGCAGGGCGAAGAAGTCAAGGAGCAGGTGCGTGCCGTCGCGCGGCCGGCAGTCGCCGACCCGGCTGCCGGCGCCCGGGGCGAGCTTGCCCGGTCCCTCGCCGTGCGCCGCCGGCTCAGCGTGCGCTGCGGGCTCGGCGTGCGGCCCCGCAGCGGTCGGCGCCGTCAGCTCGGCGTGGCTGCCCGGGTCAGCGTGCGCCGGCGAGTCGGCGTGCGCTGCCGGCTCGCCGTGCGTCGCCGCGCCGGGGGAGCTCGCCGCCGGTCGCGCCGCCGTCCCTTGCGCGGTCGCGCTCCGGAGGCCGCTGCCGCAAACGAGAGCGAGGAAGAGGAAGGTCGCGGTGCCCACACGTCCAAGCTGCTGGTTCATGCGGAAAGAATTGTAGCCCTAAACCCTGATCGTCAGCATCAGGTGACCCGGTGGGAGCCGCGCCGCGGTGAGCTGCGCACCGGCGGGCAGGGCCGGCGCCAGCTGCCCCACCAGCTCTAGCTCTTCGGCCAGATAGCAGCGACGCAGCGACACCCAGGTGTCGTGCAGGGCACCCCAGCTCTTTCCATAGGCGCCCATGAGCGGGGCCAGAAGGAGCGGGAAGTAGCCACGCTCGCCATCTATGAAGCACACGCCGGTGCGCGCCGCCCGCGCCGCCTCGCCGAGCATGCGCGCCACCATCCCCGGCGGAAAGTGGTGCAGGCTCTGGGTGCACAGAAACAGATCGACGCCGTCGCCGCGCAGGTTGCGAAGGCGCGTCGCGTCCTGCTGTACGAAGCGCACCGCGACGGCGCGGCGGCGGGCGTGCTGGCGGCCGAGCTCCAGGTACTCGGGCCGCAGGTCGCTGGCGGTGACCGTGACCCGGGCGCCGAAGTACTGCTTGACCGCGATGGCGAAGCCGCCGTGGCCGGCCGCCAGATCGTGCAGCTCGACGGGCCGATCGCGGCCGGCGGCGGCGGCGGTGATCAGCGGCTCCAGGGCCGCGCACCAGCGGCGATAGCTGCCAAGGTGCACGTTGAGCCCATCGAGCGTCTCGAGGATCTGCAGCCGCTTGGCCAGCGGGAACTGGACGTCGTCTAACAGCTCCGGGCCGTCTTTGTACAGCCAGCGATCCAGCCGCCCGAGCAGCGCGGCGACCGGGCCGGCTGCCGCGTCGCGGTTGGTCTGGGCGCGCAGCGTCTCCAGCACCTCCAGCACCACCTGGTCGTAGGCCGCCACTGCCGCCGGCTCGCCGGCAAGGACGCCGTCCCACAGCGGCCGCAGGCGCCGCTGCGCCGCCGGCAGCAGCGCCGCGCCGAGCTCCTGCCGGCGCCGACCGAGCCCGCGGCCGACCGGGTCGATGACCGGGAAGTGTGACGCCAGGCGGAACAGCGCCTCCAGCGGCGCGGCGAGCAGTGGCCAGGCTGGCGGCGCGGCGGAGCTTGTACGGTCAGGGTCGGGCAGCTGCATGGGGGCAGCTTAGCTGCTCGGCCGGGCCGGCGGCTCGGCCTGGGTGCGAAACCAGGCGATAATCTCGGCGGCGACCGCGTCCGGCCGCTCCAGGTGGAGGAAGTGACCGGCGCCAGGCCAGCGGCGTTCCTTATAGGGTCCGGTGAGCATCCGCGCCTGGTCGCGCGCCAGCTCGACGCCGATGCAGCCGTCGGCGGTGCCGGCGAGGTAGAGCAGCGGCGGCGTCGCGCCGGCCGCGGCGGGCGGCGGGGCGAGCAGGCCCCCCGGCAGGGCGTGGTAGTGGAAAAGCGGCGCCGCCCCGCTTGCCCGGAGCGTCGCCTTGACCTCGGCCAGGTGCGCCGCTGGCGGCACCAGCGCGGGCGACCAGCGGCGCCACAGCGCGTCCACATAGGCGAAGTCGTGGCGGCGCAGCCAGCGCTCGGCGCCGGGCAGCTGAAACAGCAGGATGTAGCGGCTGCGCCAAAGCTGTGCTGGCTGATGCGCGAGGTTGCGGCGCAGCGCGCGCGGGTGGGGCACCGCCAGGGTGACTGCCGCCGCGAGCCGCGTCGGTTCCTGCTGCAGCGCCGCGTAGACCGCCAGCGCCCCGAAGTCATGGCCGACCACCCGCCGCGCCCCCAGCGCCGCGCTGAGCGCCAGCAGATCGGCCCCGAGCGCCGCCATCCCGAACTCGCCCGTGAGCGGGCTTGGCGCATACCCGCGCAGCCACGGCGCCACCGCGCGAAATCCTGCGGCCGCCAGCGCCGGCAAGAGCCCGCTGAAGGTCGCCGGCGTATCGGGAAAGCCATGCAGGCACAGCACGACCGGCCCATCGGCCGGCCCCGCCGCCAGAGCCGCGAAGCGCCCGCGCCGCGTATCGATAAAAATACAGGGCTGCCCAGCCATCATCGGCCTAATATTACCGGCTCGCCTCGTGCTGCCGTGAACCGCGGAGCTTACCAGGCTGAGGCAAACAACTCCGCGACCCGAGTTCGCGCTCCCGGCCGGGTCTTAGACCATGCGGGTCAGCTCGGTGCGCAGCACGGTGGCCTGGGCGTTCAGGTCGCCGACCGCGCGGTCGAAGGCGAAGATCTGGTCGCGGTGGCTGGTCACCACGCGCCGCAGCACCTCGAGCATGCCGCGCACCCGCTCGCCCTCGGCGAGGTGGCCGCGCTGCGAGTTGCCGATCTCCTCCATCCCGCGCACCACCCGGATCAGGGTGTCGCTGACCTGCACCATGCCCTCGCGCTGCTCGCGCGAGGACTTGCTCAGCGTCTCGACGAGCTCGCGCATGCGGCCGACCTGGCGCTGCAGGTACTCGGCGCGGCGGGTCTGCTCGGTGGCCTTGATGGCGATCTCGTTGACGTGGCCCTGGACCTCCTGGATCGACCGCGTGACGTAGGACGAGCTGCGGGCCTGCTCATCGGTGGCGGCGGCGATCGACTTGGACATGGCGGCGGAGTTGCGCAGCCGCGACAGGATGTCGGTCATGGTGCGCGCCGCCTCGTTGGACTGCGTCGCGCCGGTCTCGACGGCGTCGGCGCCGGCGATGGCGGCGCGGCGGGCGGCGTGCGCGCCCTCGGCCACCGCCTGGATGAGGGTGTCGATGCTGCCGGCCGAGTTGGCGGTGCGGCGGGCGAGGTCCTTGATCTCGTCGGCGACCACCGCGAAGCCGCGGCCCTCGGCGCCGGCCTGGGCGGCGATGATCGAGGCGTTGAGGGCAAGGAGGTTGGTGCGCTGGGTGAGCTCGGTGATAAGGTGCAGCACGTCGCCGATTTCGCCCACGCGGCGCTCCAGGGCCTCGGTGACCGAGCCGATGGCGTGCGAGGCCTCGCGGATGCGCTCGATGCCGCCGACGCTCTCGGTGAGGACCTGGGTGCCGCGCTCGGCGTCGACGCCGGCCTGCTCGGCGAGGCTGGCGGCGGTGATCGCGGTCTCGCGCACGCGGGCGATCGAGTGCTTCATCTGCAGCATCGCGCTCGCCGTCGAGGCGGTGGTGTCCGACAGGGTGTCGGCGTGCTTGGCGATGTCGGCGGTGGAGCTTGAGACCTGCTGGATGCTGTCGCTCGCCAGGGTCACCACGCGCTCGGCCTCTTCGACGGTGGCGGTCGACTCCTGGACGTTGTTGGACAGGCGCACGGTGACGTTGGAGGCGATGCGGGTGTCATCGCGAGTGGTCTCGGCCTGCTTGACCACCGCCGCCAGGGCGTTCATGATCTCGCGCACCGACTGCAGGGCGTCGTCGACGTCGCGCACCTGGGTGTTGATGCCGCGCTGCAGCGAGCTCTTGGCCTCGCCGACATCGGACGCGGTCCGCTCGACGGTGCGCGAGGCCGAGGTGATGTGACCGACCGCCTGCGACAGCCGCTCGGCGGCGGCGTCGAAGGCGCGACCGACCGCGGCCAGCTCCTCGGGCATCAGCACGCCCAGCCGGACCTTGAGGTCGCCGGCCTCGATGCGATGGGCCGCGTCGTTGAGCTGATCCATCTGCCGGCTCGACACCGACAGCATGTAGACCCCGGCCAGCGCGTAGGCGACAAACGCCGTCCCGAGCAGCACCAGCACCAGCACCATCGCCGAGCGGTACTCGCCACCCTGCTGGGCGAGCGAGCAGGCGACCTGCAGCTCGCCCGGCTCGCCGCCGGTGATGGTCGGCGGAATCTGCCGCCGGGCGACGATGAACTCAAAGCCCGGCAGCGACTGCTGGGCATCGAGGTTGGCGTGGGCGAAGCGCTGCTGATCGGCAAGCAGCAGCTCGGCCAGCTGCTCCCCCTCGCGGCCGCTGCGCGTGCCGACGGTGGTCTGGTCGCCCAGGCGCACGATGGCGAACAGCAGACCCTTCTCGGCATCGACGGTCTGGTTGAGCAGCGGGCGCAGGCTCTTGCTAGGGTCGGCGAGCGCCTCGTGCAGCTGCTGCGAGTTGGCGAGCACCGCCGCCTGGGTGTCGGCGTGCGCCTGCGCCAGGCGGCGGGTGACGTCGCGGACCCACAGGTTGCCGCCCACCGAGATGAGGCCGATGAGAAACAGCAGCACGATCAGCGGGGGCAGAAGGACCCTGAAGCGGAAGCTGGTGGGCGAGCCGAAAAAGGAGTTCACGGATCTTCATCTCCCGCCGCGCGGCGGTGTCTTAGGTTTTAGGACTCCGGCGCGGGGCCGTGACCCGGTGCGCTCGTCGGCGGCTCCAGGTGCGGCACCCGCGGCCCGTGCTTTTCAGAGAACTCGCGCGCCTCGCTGTACCCGGCGTCGGCGTGGCGCAGCACGCCCAGCGCCGGGTCGGTGGTGAGGACGGTCGCGAGGCGCTGCTCCGCCTCGTCGGTGCCGTCGGCGACCACGACCATCCCGGCGTGCTGCGAGAAGCCGATGCCGACGCCGCCGCCGTGGTGGACCGAGACCCAGGTGGCGCCGGCGGCGCAGTTGCAGAGCGCGTTGAGGAACACCCAGTCGCTGACCGCGTCGCTGCCATCGCGCATCGCCTCGGTCTCGCGGTTGGGTGAGGCCACCGAGCCCGAGTCCAGGTGATCGCGGCCGATGACGATCGGCGCTTTGAGCTCACCCCGCCGCACCAGCTGGTTGAAGTAGGTCCCGACGCGCGCCCGCTCGCCGTAGCCGAGCCAGCAGATGCGCGCCGGCAGCCCCTGAAACTGGACGCGGCGGCGCGCCATGTCGAGCCACCGCCGCAGGTGCGGCTCGCTCGGCGTGCCGCGCATGACCTCCAGCACGGCGGCGTCGGTGCGGTAGATGTCCTCGGGATCGCCGGAGAGGGCGACCCAGCGGAACGGGCCCTTGCCCTCGCAGAACAGCGGCCGGATGTAGGCCGGCACGAAGCCGGGGATGCGGGTAAACAGGAGCTCGCGAGTCAGGCCCTGCGCCGCGGCCGTTGCGGCGAGCAGCGCCTGGCCGCGCAGGTTATTGCCGTAGTCAAACAGGTGCGCCCCGCGCGCGCCGAGGGCGAGCATCGCCTGCAGCTGCGCCACCATGGTGTCGCGGGCGCGCCGGATATAGGCCTCGGGGTCGGCGCTGCGCAGGGCCGCGGCGGCCGGCAGATCGAGGCCGCTTGGCACGTAGCCGCCCAGCGGATCGTGGGCCGAGGTCTGGTCGGTGATGAGGTCCGGGGTCACGCCGCGGCGCACCAGCTCGGAAAGGACGTCAGCGATGTTGGCGCACAGCCCGACCGACAGCCCGCGGCGCTCCTTTTGGGCGCGGCGGCAGCGCTGCAGCGCGTCGTCCAGATCCGTCGCCTGCTCGTCGAGGTAGCCCTGGCTGAGGCGGCGGGTGATGCGCTCGTTATCGACGTCGACGCCGAGGAACACCCCGTCGTTGAGGGTGACCGCCAGCGGTTGCGCGCCGCCCATGCCGCCCAGGCCCCCGCTCACCACCAGGCGCCCGGCCAGGGTGCCGCCGAAGTGGGCGCGCCCCGCCGCCGCGAACGTCTCGAAGGTCCCCTGCAGGATGCCCTGGGTGCCGATGTAGATCCACGAGCCGGCGGTCATCTGCCCGTACATCATCAGGCCCGCCGCCTCCAGCTCCCAGAAGTGCTGCCAGGTCGCCCACGCCGGCACCAGGTTGCTGTTGGCGAGCAGCACCCGCGGCGCCCCGGCGTGCGTGCGCAGCACCCCCACCGCCTTGCCCGACTGCACAAGCAGCGTCTCGTCGTTCTTGAGCGCCAGGAGCTCGCGCACGATCACCGCGAGCGCCTCGTGGCTGCGCGCCGCCCGCCCGGTGCCGCCGTAGACCACCAGATCCTCAGGCCGCTCGGCGACCTCCGGATCGAGGTTGTTGAGCAGCATGCGCAGCGCCGCCTCCTGGCCCCAGCCCTGGCACGAGAGCTGCGCCCCCCGCGGGGCGCGAAACGGCCCGTGACCGCTGAGAATATGCGACGGCAGGGCCGCTGCCGGCACAGCGCCCCTCTCCGCAGCCGGCGCTGCAGAGGTCCCCGGACCCTTTGGACTAAGCTTGGCGATAGACATGGCCGGATATTAACTCACGATATTACCCTTAAAGCCCTGTCGTCGGTGGAAGATTTGCGCTTGCGCGCCTAGGGGGCTTTTTGCAGGCCATACGGGCGGCGGCTCGGCTCTGGCACGGTGTAGGACGGGGGAGCAGGTGGCGACGCTGCCGCGGGTCGGCAGGTGCTGACTAGGCGCGGCGGGGTCGTTACTTGGCGGCGGTCTTGTCGGTGAGCTGGATCATGCCGCGGGCGTAGACGTCCTCTTTGCCGTTTATGAGGCGGGTGACCAGCACCTGGTACTTGCCGCCGGCCTTGAAGCCGTCCTCGGGCTTGAGGTCAATCTGGCTCATGAGGATCTTGGCGGTGGCCTTGGTGTGGATGGGGAAGGCCTGGACCGGCTCGCGCTCCTGGCCGGGCTTGGGCGGCTGCGGGTCGTAGAAGACCAGGTTGACGTCCTCGGCACCGGCGGGGCGGGTCAGGTAGGCGATGAAGTGCAGCCGCCAGGTCTCGCTCTCGGGGTTTTTGCCCAGGGACGCCTTGGCCTCGCTGCGCAGGTCCTTCTGGAACGAGGACAGGGCCGGGTTCAGCTCGTGATCGGTGATCACGATCGAGCCCGAGCTGCCCGGCGGCGGGCCGCCGGCCGCTGCGTGGCCGCCGGCAAGCGCGTGACCGGCCAGCGCCACGCTGAGGCCCAGGCCGGCCCCCAGAAGGCGCAGCGAACGGAGCGTAGGTCTAGCGTTCATGGCAGATCCTTTCGGCCGCCCACAGGCGGCTGACTGATGGGTATATCTGGCTAATTCTGGCTAATGGCTGAGCCGCTCGATCACTTGCTTGAGGTCGTCCCAGACCAATTTGTTGGCTCCCTCGGTGCGCAGCACGTACGCCGGGTGGTAGGTGGGCATGACCGGGATGCCGTTCCAGGTGGCGAACTGACCGCGCAGGCGACTGATGGGCGCGGTGGTCTGCAACAGGTAGTGGGTCGGCGTGCGGCCCAGGGCGACGATGACCCGCGGCTGCAGGCGGGCCAGCTGGGCGCGCAGGAACGGGGCGCAAGCTGCGATCTCATCCGCCTCGGGCGTGCGGTTGCCCGGCGGGCGGCACTTGACGATGTTGGCGATGTAGACCTGCTGCCGCGAGAGGTGCTCGCGCAGCTCGGCCTGGCCGCGCTTGCCGGCCTCATCGCCCATCGCCTTGATCATGCGGTTGAGCAGCTCGCCGGCAGCGCCCACGAACGGCTGGCCCAGGCGATCTTCATCAGCGCCCGGTCCCTCGCCGACAAAGACCACCCACGGCTCGGGGTTGCCCTCGCCAAAGACGATGTTGTTGCGCCCGTGGCAGAGCTTGCAGCGGCGGCAGTCGCCGAGGATCTGGCGCACCTGGGCGAGCCCCGCCTCCGCCGAGCCCTGGCTCAGGGCCGGGTCGTCGAGCTCGGGGTAGCGGGCCTCTGCCGGCGGCGCCTTGAGGAGCGCAGCAGGTGCCGCCGGGGGATATGCAGCCGCCCTGCCGGCGGTCGGAGCTGCGGGGCGCAGGCTTCCCGAGGCGGCGCGCGCGCTGGCCTGCAGGGCGGCGCGCGCCGCGGAGGCAGCATCATCGGCTGCGGAGTCGTCCGTAGCGCCAGGCGGCAGCGGAGGCAGGGCGGCCCCGGCGAGGCGATCCGCCTGCAGGTCGGGCGGCGGGGCGGCGGACTCGGGCGCGCGGGCCGCGGTGGGGCTGGCGCGGCGCGGCCTCTCGGGCGACTGCGGCGGCCGGGGAACTCCGAGCACGCCGCCGCTGTGCAGCCAGCCGAGGTGACTGCGCAGCGCCGCGGCGAGCTCGCGCAGCTCACCCCACGGCTCGGGCCCGGGGTCCGCTTCCAGCACGGGGGCGCTGTGCGTGGCTACCTGGGGACCTGCCGAAATCGGCGTCGATGTCGGGCTAGGTGCACGCTCCATGGCGGCGATGCTAGCAAGCGCCGCCAAATCGAGCAATGAGTGAACCCCGCCCCTGCGCGCCGTCGCGCCGCATGTTGTGGCGCTCCAGCCTGCCAAGCTGGGCCGCGTCCGCGCCGCTCGGTTATCAGCACCGGTGGCCAGCTGGGTTAACGGGGCAGCGCTCGCGGACGCGCCGCGCCGGGCCGCCTGCGGGGTCGCACTGCGAGGGCGAGCAGACGCCACAGCCGTGTCCAGAACCCGCTCCGCGGCCGCTGCAGGGTCGCGCCGGCGGCCATTGAACCAAGCCAGAGCTGGGTCGGCATCATCGCGGTCCCGCTGCCGAGCGGGCGGGGCGGAGCGGCGGCCGTCCGGCCAGGACTGGCGGCGAGCTGCCGCGGTGGGGGTCGCACCGGGCGCTGCGCCGCCCGCGCTCGACGCTCGGCTTGGTGCGCGGCCTCTTGTCGCTGCGGCAGGCTCTCGCCAGCGCGCGCTGAGCCTGCAGGCAGCGCTGGACGCGATGACCCCGGCTGCAGCGTCGGCGCCGCACCTGCTCGCCAGCTGAGCGGCCCGGTGTACCCCGGTACTGCGAGCCGCAGCCGCTCGGTCTGTCCGGAGTCCGGCTGGCGGACAGGTGGATTGCCCAGGGCAGGTGGCGGTAGCCGCAGGGGAGGTCGCAAGTCCGGCTGGCGGACAGGCGGTAGCCGGTGGCGTCCAAGCTGAAGCGGCGCGGGCGGCGCGACTGCAGGCTGGGGCGGCGGCGGGCGCGTCAGCTCGATGAGCTCGGCCAGCTCGCCGGGGGTGGCGCGCAGCGTCGGCGGCTCGGCCAAAAGCAGCCGCGGGCAGGGCAGCGTCTCGGCAGTGGCCAGCGGCACGGCGAGCGTGTCTTCACCTGCGGGCTCGGTGGGGGTAAACCCGAGGTCGCGGGATGGGGGAGGGCGATCGGACGCAGCGGCAGGGCGACACCCTGGCGTCCAGCGGGGCGGTTCGGCGCGCGGCATGGTCAGCTGGGAAGCAGCACCCGTGCCAACTCCGAGGAGCCGCGGCCGCACCATCCGGGCCACAGCAGGCTAGGCGGGGCGGCCGGTGAGCAGGGGCAGGAGGTGATCCCAAATGCGCTCGGCGGTCTCGGTCTTGGTGAGCAGCGGCAGCGGCAGCACGCGCGGCGGCTGCTCCGGACCGGCGGCGGCGAATAACGTGACGCGATTGGTCTCGGCGCCAAAGCCGGTATCGGGGGCCGAGACGTCATTGGCGATGATCACATCGCAGCGCTTGTCGACGAGCTTGCGGCGCGCGTAGTCCTCGACCGCGGTGGTCTCGGCGGCGAAGCCGACCAGGAGCGGGCCCCCGGGGGCGCGCGTCCGCCCGAGCTCGGCCAGAATATCGACGGTGGGGATGAGCTCGATGGCCGGCCTGGCGCCGAGCGCCTGCTTCTTCAGCTTGTGGGTTGCGACCTCGGCGGGGCGAAAGTCGGCCACCGCGGCGCACATGATGATGACCGCGGCGGCAGGGCTGCCGGTCGTCGCGGGGTGGGCCGCGGGCAGCACCGCCGCCGCCATCTCGGCCGCGCTCTCCACGTCGATGCGGTGCACCCGGGGCGGCGTCGGCAGGTGCACCGGCCCGGCGACCAGCGTGACCTCGGCACCGCGGCGCGCCGCCGCCGCCGCCAGCGCGAACCCCATCTTCCCCGAGGAGCGATTGCCGATAAAGCGCACCGGATCGAGCGCCTCAAAAGTCGGCCCGGCGGTGACAAGGACCCGCCGCCCGCGCAGGTCGCGCCGCTCGGCGGCGGCGAGCAGCGCGGTAGCGGCGGTGCAGATCGCCTGCGGCTCGGCCAGCCGCCCGGCCCCGACCCAGCCGCAGGCCAGCTCTCCGGCCTCGGGCCCCACCACCTGCGCCCCGCGCTGCCGCAGGCGCTGCAGGTGCTCGCGAACCTGCGGGTGCTCCCACATGTTCACGTTCATCGCCGGCGCCAGCAGCACCGGCGCCCGGCAGGCCAGGGCGACAGTGGTAAGCAGATCGTCGCCCAGGCCGAGCGCGAGCCGCGCCAGGAGGTCCGCGGTCGCCGGCGCCACCAGCAAGAGGTCGGCCTGGTCAGCGAGCGTGATGTGGCTGATCTGCGACTCGCGCGTCAGATCGAACAGCTCGGTGCCCACCGGATTGCCCGACAGCGTCTGCAGGGTCAGCGGGGTGATGAACTGCTGCGCCGCCGCGGTCATGATGACGTGCACGGTGGCCCCGGCGCGGGTGAGCAGCCGCACAAGCTCCGCCGCCTTATAGGCCGCAATGCCGCCACCGACGCCCAGGATCACCCGCTTGGCGCGCAGCGGTTCGGTGGTGGAGGCGGCAGCCGGGACTTCCGAGTTGGCATCGGTCATGCGGCCACTTTAGCACCGGCTGGCGGCGCGCGGACCCAGCCCGGATTCCCCCTGGCGGCGAGCTAGCGCGGCTCGCGGCCTGCGGCGGGCGATTCTTTGATCGTAGCGGGGCCGTCCTTCTGGGCCTCCAGCTCGCGCTGGGCGCGGCGGGCGGCGTCCTTGGCGGTCTCTTTGGCGCCGGTGGCCAGATCCTGCGCTTCCGGGCTGCGGGCGATGCGCACCAGGTGCCCCCACAGCGTGTACTTGCCGATCGGCACCGTGACCGCAAAATACGCGACGACGAGCAGGATGGCAGTCGAGAAGACCATGCGCGAGAGGCGATACATGGCGGCCATCGTAGCAGAGCCCCGTGACACGTAGCTACCTCCCGGCGCCGCCGGTCGCGCGCGGCGCGCAGCTCGCCTTGGCCCGGTCCGGTCCGGGAAAGCAGGGCGTGGGCGGGCAACCTGTGCTATGAAGGCGCACTAAGGATGGGCTTTTCGTCGGCTCAAGCGACCGCTGACCGGCCCTCCGGCGACTGCGAACCAAATCAAAATAGAGAAGGCACGACGATGCGTACTGGGATTCCGATCATGCTGCTGGGCGCCGCCCTGCTCTCGTCCCTGCTGGCCGGGTGCAAACAAGCCGAGGGCGAGCGCTGCCAGATCGACGACGACTGCATGTCTGGGCTGGCCTGCGTGCTGAGCAGCACGACCCGGGAGGCCGGCGGCTACTGCAAGAGCACCACCGCGCCGGCGGTGCTGCCCGACCTGGCGACCAAGCCCAACCCCGACCTGTCGATGCCGCCGCCGCCCCCCGACATGACGACGACCGACTAGCTGACCGACCGGCGGCCGCGGCGTCGGATCCGCGGGCCCGCGCACTTGCCGCCGCTGCGCCCGGCCTCGCCGCTGCGGGCCGCGGTCGGCTAGGACGGAGTGATCGACGCCTTGTCCTTGTCCTTGCTTGTGTGCACGCGCAGCCTGGCGGCGCTGCTCCAAAGCATGATTGAGATGACCGTCGCGGTTGGCACGAACACTGTGGACAACAGCTGCGCGTGCGCGGGATTTTTCGCCGCCCACAGCGCCGCCAGGCCCGCCAGCGGGGTGAGGATCCCTAGCGCGGGCAAAAACAGGCTCCCGGCCATCCCGGTCATCACCAGCACCGAGACCAGATCGAAGGTAGAGATCTGGGACAGGCTTAGCCCGAGCAGGATGCCGATCACCCGGAAGCAGAACAGCTGCGCCGCAAAGCCCAGGGCCAGCACCAGCATGCCGCGGTGAAACGCATTGCTCTTGATCACCCGGCGCAGCCGGACCAGCAGCAGGGCATACAGCAGCGACAGCGCCCCCGACAGGACCAGCGACGACGAGAGCTCGTTGACGCCCTCCATGAGCAGGACCTTCTGCATCAGCATCTCGAGCACGAAGAAGGTCGGGATGATCACTGCCAGGCCGCGCCGGATCCACGGCGCCGCCGCCAGGTCCTTGGTCGGATCGAAGGCCAGCGCCGCCAAGAGCTCGCGCATCGAAGGGAAGCGCTGATCCGGGGTCTTGGACAGCCCGCGCAGCAGCGCCTCGTGCACCGGCGCCGGCACGTTGCTGCCGGTCGGCCGCGGCCGGATCTTGCCCTTGACGGTGTTGACCGCCAGCGCCTGCAGCGTCGCGCCCTCGTAGGGCAGCTGCTTGTACAGCGCCTCGTAAAGCGCGACGCAGAAGCTGAACTGATCGCTGCGGGCGTCGGCGGGCTCGCCCAGGTGCTGCTCGGGCGACATGTAAAGCGGCGTGCCCATCAGCATGCCGGTCTGGGTTAGCGAGTTCAGCTCGGGGTTGCTGCTGGCGAGCTGGTTCATCGCCCGGTACTTCGCGGTCAGATCGTTGGTGCCAAGGCCCCCGGAGGGCTGCTGCATGCGCGCCAGCCCGAAGTCGGCGACCCGCGGCCGGCCGTCCTTGCCGAGAAGGACGTTGTCGGGCTTGAAGTCGCGGTGGATAAGGCCCGCCTCGTGGGCGTCGAGCAGGCCCTGGCCGGCGGCGCAGTACATGCGCAGGATCTCCTTGGCGCTGCGCCCCGCCTCCGACTGCCAGCGGGTCAGGGTCGTGCCGTTGACGAACTCCATGATGATGTACAGCTGGCCGCAGAACTCGCCGACCTCGTAGACGTGCACGACGTTGGGCGCCGACACGCGGGCCAGCGACTGCGCCTCGCGGATGATGCGGGCGCGCGACTGCGCGTCGCCCTGCTGCGCCGGATGCAGCAGCTTGATCGCCACCTTGCGGTCGAGCTCCTCGTCGTAGCCGGCGTAGACCATGCCCATGCCGCCCTTGCCGATCTCGCGCAGCACCAGGTAGCGGCCGATGCGGCGCGGCTGCTCGGCGGGGGCGCCCGTCCCGCTGGGGGTGGGGGGCGGCGCGGCGCCGGGCGTCACCGCCAGGGTGGCGGTGATGGCGATGCTGGAGCGGACGTTTTCCCCGGAGGCGGAGCCGAGCGGGCCTGCCGGCTGGACGTCGGCGGTCGTCTGGGCGAGGGCGAAGCCGGGGTCAGAGTTGCTCATTTTGGCTCATGCGGACCGGCAGGCGGCGACGGCCGAACTGGCCGCACTCGGCGGCGAAGTGTCCGGGCGGGGCAAGCCCACACTGCGCGCAGCGGCCAGTCGGGTCCAGCCGGTATTCGAGGATTTTGTAATAGTCGCGGACGATCAGCGCCGTGCCGCAGCCCGCGCAGCTCGTCGTGCCGCCCACCGGATCGTGGATGTTGCCGGTGTACACGTAGCGCAGCCCGGCCCGCTGGGCGATGCGCCGCGCCCGCTGCAGGGTCGCCGGCGGCGTCGGCGGCACGTCGGTCAGGCGATAGTCGGGGTGGAAGGCCGAGAAGTGCAGCGGCACGTCCGGCGACAGCTCGCCGGCGATCCACTGGCTGAGCTTGGTCAGCTCGGCGTCCGAGTCGTTGTGCCCGGGGATGAGCAGGGTGGTGATCTCGGTGAACACGGGAGTCTCGTGGACCAGGTAGCGCAGCGTCTCGAGCACCGGCTGCAGGTGGGAGGCGGTGAGCTTGTGATAGAACTCTTCCGTGAACGCCTTGAGGTCGACGTTGGCGGCGTCCATCTTGGCGTAGAACTCGCGGCGCGGCGCGGCGTGGATGTAGCCGGCGGTGACCGCCACGGTGCGGACGTCGCGGGCGTGGCAGGCGTCGGCGACGTCCATGGCGTACTCGGCGAAGATCGTCGGGTCGTTGTAGGTGAAGGCGACGCTGCGGCAGCCGGCGCGGACCGCCGCGGCGGCGATGGTCTCGGGGCTGGCGTAGTCGCTTAAGCGCTCCATGTCCTGCGACTTGGAGATGTCCCAGTTCTGGCAGAACTTGCACGCCAGGTTGCAGCCGGCGGTGCCCATCGACAGCACGCTGCTGCCCGGGTAGAAGTGGTAAAGGGGCTTCTTCTCAATCGGATCGATGCAGAAGCCCGACGAGCGGCCGTAGGCGGTCAGGATCATCTGCTCGCCCTGGCGCTGGCGGACAAAGCACATCCCGCGCTGGCCGTCGCGCAGCTGGCAGTCGCGCGGGCACAGGTCGCACTGCATGCGGCCGTCTGGCAGAAGGTGCCACCAGCGTCCCGGGTAAGGTGCCTGCTGTTTGCCTGTGCCGCGCATGGCTCGTTGTCGCAGCCCCACTCTGCGGCGGCCGTCGGGGTCCTCCGACGGCTGCGTCCATTTGATGCGATTTTAGCATAGACCGGCAGGCCACGGGACGGCTGTCATGCCGCTTGTCCCGGGCGCGGCCGGCGCGCCGGGGGGCGTCGCTAAAGGTGGTCGCGGGTCAGCGCGCGGCGCGCCTGCTCGACCAGGAGCCGCATGCTTGCGCCCAGGGCGGCGAAGCGCGGGTCGCGGGTCAGGCCCTGCTTGTAGCGGTAGTAGATCTGCTGCACGACCACCGCGGTCTTGAACAGGCCGAAGCAGTAATAAAACACGATATGCGACAGATCGCGGCCCGAGCGCTCGGCGTAGCGGGCGCACAGCTCGGCGCGGGTGTAGCTGCCGGGGAGGCTCGTCGGGCCAAAGCGGGCGGCGATGAGCTCGGGCGGGTCGCTGGCCTCGACCCAGTAGCAGAGCGTGGTGCCCAGATCCATCAGCGGGTCGCCGATCGTCGCCATCTCCCAGTCGAGGACGGCGACGACGCGGGTGAGGTCGTGGGGATCGAGGATGAGGTTGTCGAACTTGAAATCGTTGTGGACCAGGGTGGGCGGCGGCGAGGTCGGGATGTGGGCGGCCAGCCAGTCCATGACCTCGCTGACCACCGGGACCTCGTCGGTCTGGGCGTCGCGGTAGCGCTTGCTCCAGCCGCTGACCTGGCGCTCGACGTAGCCTTCGGGGCGGCCGAGCTCGGACAGGCCGGCCTTGGCCCAGTCGAGGGCGTGCAGCTCGCACAGGGTGTCGCACAGCGCCGCGCACAGCGCCGGCAGCTTGGCGGCGGTCAGGCCCAGCTCGGGCTGCGGGCTCTTGCGCAGGATCACCCCGGGCACCCGCTCCATGAGGTAAAACGGCGCCCCGAGCACGCTGTCGTCGTCGCAGAAGCTGAGCGGCCGCGGCACCTTGCCGTAGATCGGGTAAAGCGCGCGGAGGATGCGGAACTCGCGCCCCATGTCGTGCGCGCTCTTGACCTTGGAGCCAAACGGCGGGCGGCGCAGCACCAGCTCGCGGTCGCCGCAGCGGACAAGGTAGGTCAGGTTCGAGTAGCCGCCGGGGAACTGCGAGATCGCAAGCTCGGTCGCGCCGCCAAGGCCGAGCGCCGCCTGCAGGTAGGCGGCCAGCGGTCCCTTGGGCAGCTCTTCCCCGGGGCGGACTTGCGCGGCTTGGTCCAGGACGTCCATCGGTCGACCTCTTTAGTTCTTGCCGCGGCGGGCGGGGCGGGCGCCGGCGGGGGCGAAGCGGCGGAGGATGCGGCGGGCGGCGGCCACCTTGTGCACCTCGTCGGGGCCGTCGTAGATGCGGGCGCCGCGCTCGTGGGCGTAGAAGTACGAAAGGACGGTGTCGCTGGTGATGCCCAGGGCCCCGTGCACCTGCACCGCCCGGTCGACCACCCGCGTCATCACCCCGGCGACGTGGAACTTGATGAGCGAGACGTCCTCGGCGGCGGCGTGGAAGCCATCCCCGTGGGGGTCGGTCTTGCCGTCTTTTCCGCGGCCTGCTTGATCGATGCGCCAGGCGGTGCGCAGGACGAGCAGGCGGGCGGCGTCGATCTCGGCCCGCGACTCGGCGATGAAGCCCTGGACGAACTGCTTGTGGGACAAGGTCTCGCCGTCGTCGATCTGGCGGGTGAGGGCGCGCTCGCACATGAGGGTGAAGGCGCGCTCGCAGATGCCCAGCCAGCGCATGCAGTGGTGGATTCGCCCCGGCCCGAGGCGCTCCTGCGCGATGAGGAAGCCGGCCCCCGGCTCGCCCAGGCAGCTGTGGACCGGCACGCGGCAGCCGGTGAAGCGGACCTCGGCGTGGCTGGCGAAGCCCTCGTTGGCCTCGCCCATGATCGGGATGTTGCGCACCCGGACAAAGCCGGGGGTGTCGGTGGGGACGATGAGCATGGTGGCGCGCTTATGGGGATCGGCGGCGGGGTCGGTCACCGCCATCACCACCGCGAAGGCGGCGCCATCGGCGGACGAGGTGAACCACTTGTGCCCATCGATCACGTAGTGATCGCCGTCGCGCACGGCGCGGGTGCGCAGCTGGGTGGGGTTGCTGCCGGGGGTGTCGGGCTCGGTCATCGCGAAGCAGCTGCGCAGCTCGCCGCGCACCAGCGGGCGCAGGAAGCGATCCTTCTGCTCGGGGGTGCCGTACTTGTGCAGGACCTCGATGTTGCCGGCGTCGGGGGCCTGGCAGCCAAACAGGTAGTGGCCGAGCGGGCTCTGGCCCAGCACCTCGCTGACCAGGGCGAAGTCGGCCAGCGGCAGCCCCAGCCCGCCCAGCTCGGCCGGTGCCTGCGGGGCCCACAGGCCCGCTGCCTGGACCTTTTTGCGGATCTCGCGCAGCTGCGGCTCGATGGCGTAGAAGCGCTGGTTCAGGAAGGCGGCCTCCAGCGGGTAGACCTCCGCGTGGAGCAGCTTCTGGATGCGCTGGAGGAGGTCTTGGAGGTCTTCAGCTATCGCAAAGTCCATGGCGGCGTCCTTCCTGAAGAAGGCCTGCAGAGGCCTGAAAGAGCCCCAGTGTACCCCGACTGGCACGCGCAGGCGCCAGGCCCCGGCTCAGGTGGGGAGCTTGAACGGCGGCGGGGTCGGGGCGGTGTGCTCGTTTTCGACCTCGCGCAGGCGGCGGCGCAGGTCCTGGAAGCGGCGGAGCAGGTCGTAGTTCTCGGCGCGGAACTCGGCGAGGTAGCGGCGCTCGCGGCGGCGCGCCAGCTGCGCCTGGTACAGCTCGCCCAGGCGGTCGGCGAGCTGCGCCGGCGAGCTCAGCTCGGCGACCAGCGGAATGAGCCGGCCGCCCTCGACTCGATCGATGCGCCCGGGGCGCTTGTTCAAAGGCGGCGCAAACAGCAGCACCAGGGTCTCGGGGGCCTGCGCCGACAGGGTGCGCACGACCATGCGCCCGGGGAGGTCGGGCAGGGTCTCTTTGACCACCGCGAGGTCGAACTGCCGCTCCGAGGCGTGATCCAGCGCCTCGCCGCCGCTGACCACCGTGGTGGTGGTGAAGGTCTTGGGCAGAAGCGGCGGCAGCGCCTGGGTCAGCCAGCCGTCTTCCTCGACCAGCAGGAGGTGCGCCTGCTCATCTTCGGGCGGCAGCGGCGAGCCCGAGCGGTTGCTGATGAGCGCTCGCAGCTCGCCGACCCGACGCGCCGTATCGGTGAGCTTGTACAAGAGCTCCTCGGACAGCTTGCTGCTCTCGGACAGCAGCAGGCGCCGCTCGGCGTGCCCCTGGGTCTCGCGCATGAGGGCAACCAGGTGACGGGCCAGGTAGATGATCTGCTCGGGGTTGTTAAGGACCACGTCCACCGCCCCGCTGCGCACCGCCAGCACCGCCAGATCGTAGCTCGGCTGCTGGATGACCGCGATCTGCGCGGCGTGCGGCGCGGTGCGGTGCAGGGTCGCGATGAGATCCAGCCCGACCGAGGCGGTCAGCGAGCCGAAATCGATCACCGCGGCCCGCCACGGCGTCTTGGGGAGGGCGGCGC
>JBGANQ010000002.1:0-237839 GCA_044222245.1 Polyangia bacterium
GTCGAGCGCCTGGCGCAGCGCGGCCAGCGCCGCCTGATCGCGGGCCTGCGCCAGGCACTCGCTGGCCAGCAGCGCCGCGCTCTCGCTGGGGTCGATATCGGGCTCGCCGAGGTCGCTCGGCGCGGCGGTCGCGGGGTCGGCCAGCCGCGGCGCCACCGGTGCGGCGGCCGCTGTGCGCTCGGTGAGCTGCAGCCGCTCGCAGAGCCGGCGCAGGGCGGTGCAGTGCTCGGCCAGCGTCGCGCTCTCCGGGAGTGTCCCCAGCTCCCGCACCACCGCGTCGACCTGGCGCGCCACCGCGGCGAGCGGCTCGGGCAGCGGGGCGGCGCTGGCCGTGGGAGACTCGGCAGCCGCGGTCGCCGGCGCGGCGTGGCGCGGACGCTGCTGCGCGGCCTGCTGGCGGAGCCACTGCGTCAGGCGCTGGCGGTAGTCGCCGTCGGCCTCCGGCGGCGGTGGCGCCAGCAGCGTGCCCTGCCCGTCGCGGTGCCACAGCTCCTCTTGGGCGCCGCCGCGCGGGCGCAGCTCGCGCACCCCGGCCTCGCGCAGCGCCCGCGCCACCTGCCACGGCCGGTTATGCAGCGGCCCTGGGAAGCGGAAGTAGCGCGAGGTCATGGCGCGGATCAGCCCCTCGCGCGGCAGGCCCTGCGCCACCGTCTCGAACAGGTCAAACAGCGCCTGCAGCGGGGCCGGCAGCATCGTCTGCAGCGACTCGCCGAGGAGGCCCCGGGGGGGCGGCGCAAAGACCGGCACCTCGTAGCGCGACAGGGCCGCAAGCAGGCTGCGCCGCCGCTCGGGGTCCTGGGCGACGACGGCGATCGCCCCGGGTGGGGTGCCGGCGTCGAGCAGATCGCGGACTCGCCGCGCCACCTGCTGCGCCTCGGCGCGCGGGCTGGGCAGCGGGCAGCAGGCGAGCTCGGACTCGGCGAGCTCTCCCGCGGCGACCAGCGGCGGCGCGCCGGTCTTGAGAAACAGCCCGCGGACAAAGCGCGCCCACGCCGAGTCGCCGGTCACCGCCGGACCAAGCGGGACGTGGAGCTCATCGACGTTGAGCTCGTGCTTGCGGAACAGGGCGTCGTACAGCGGCGCCAGCGCCTGGGTCAGCAGCGGGCGGTCCTCGACCTGCGGCAGCAGCACGCGCACCCGGCGACCGCTTGTGCACAGGGCGTCGAGCGCCGCCATCAGGCCGTGCGGCGTCGGCACCGTCCCCGCGCTGGCTTGGTGCAGGCCGCACAGCTCGACGACCTCGACGCCGGCCAGCTCGGGGGCCTGCGCCAGCGCGAGCAGTCCCTTGTGCCACAGCAGCGCCGCATCCAGCCGCCGCGGTCCCAGGAGCTCGCGATAGTGGCGATAGAGGCGGGCCACCTCGGCCGCCTGGGCGCTGCCGCGGGCGCTCACCTTATCGCCGCGTCCCAGGCGGCGGGCCAGGGCCGACAGGGTGGCCGGCTTCAGGTCGACGTACGCGGCCGCCTGAAAGGCCCGCTCCAGCGCCCGCCGCAGGCCCGCGGTCGCCGCCATGCCGCGCAGCGGACCTTCGGCGCTCGCCGCCACCTCATCCACCAGCAGCACCTCGGCGAGCGGCCCGAGGAAGGCCGTGCCCTCGGGCAGGCTGCGGGCGGCGGCGGCCACCACCAGCTCGGTCAGGCAGGCGGTGGGAGCGGAGGCTGCGTCCGACCCGCCGACCGGCGCGGCGGTCAGACCGGCGTCGAGCTCCCCGGCCTCGCGATGGCTGTACAGTCGCAGCGTGCGCACGTCGGGGACATATCACGAGCCACCCGCCGCCGCCATCCACCGGGTTGCCGAGCGGCGCACCGGCCTCGTCGGACAAGCGGCGGTTCCGGCGACCGGCGACCGGCGCGGCGGCGGCCGCTCAGCGGATGAGCGGCGCCAGCTGGGCGAGCGCCTGCGCGTGCAGCTCACCGTTGCTGGCGACCAGGCCGCGGCGGTGGCTGAGGCTGGCGCCGGTGTAGCGCAGCGGCTCGCCGCGCAGGTCGGTGAGCCGGCCGCCGGCCTCGGTGAGGATGATGTCCGGGGCCGCGGTGTCCCACAGCTTGCACCGGCCAGCCGGGTTTACGTACAGGTCGCGCTCGCCGGCGGCCACCAGGCTCAGCTTGATGCCGACCGAGCCGATCTGCTGGTCGTCGCGGATGCCGGCGCGGGCGCGCAGCTCGGCGACCAGCGGCTCGGGGTTGGCGGCCGAAGAGACCATGCGCGCGGCCGCCAGCTCGCCGGTCGTCGACACCCGCATGCGCTGCGGCGGCTCGGCGGCCCGCAACAGGGTCGCCCCCGCGCCGAGCTGCGCATAAAACAGGCGATCTGCAGCCGGCTGGTACACCGCGCCGAGCACCGGGCGGCCGCCTTCAAGGAGCCCAATCATCACGGAAAAGCCGGGGCGACCGGCGATGAAGTCCTTGGTGCCGTCGATGGGGTCGACCAGCCAGGTGCGCGCGGCGTGATGGCGGGCGCCGTCGTCGGGCAGCTCCTCGCTGAGCACGGCGTCGCTGGGGAAGGCGGCGCGCAGGCGGCTCACACACAGCTCGCTGACTGTGCGATCGGCGGCCGTGACCGGCTCGTCGCCGTCCTTCATCTCGACGGCCAGGACCCCGGCGCTGGACCCGCCGTGCCAGGCCAGGAAGTAGCGCAGGGCCAGCGCTCCCGCCTCGCGGACCAGCGGCAGCACGACCGCGAGCTCGGCGGCCCAGGGCGTCGCCTCAGCGTCCGCCGCGGGCGATCCCGCTGCCGCTGCTGGTGGCGCTGCTGCTTGCCCTGATAAATCGGTCACGACTGCACAGTAGCAGCCTTTGTCGCCCCCTGCACCCCGGCGCGCTCGCGGTGCCGGGCCACTGACCGTCAAAATCGGGGTCGCATCAGTCGCAGCGCCCAGAGCCACGAGCTTACGCGGGCGCGGCCCAGCCGGCAGCGGCACGGCCGCCACGCAACTCGATTGCGGGGCCGGCCGTGCCCCCAGCCCCGAGGCGGCGCGCCCGAACCCGGGCCGCTCGCTACGTCTTGCCTCGGGCTGCTAGATGAACAGGCTGGAGATCGAGTCGCCGTGATGGATGCGCCGGATAGACTCACCGAGCAGCCGGGCCACCGACAGGACCTTGATCTTCTTGCACTGCTTGGCGGCGGCCGACAGCGGGATGGTGTCCGAGATGATGACCTCGGAGATCACCGACTCTTCGATGCGCTGGATCGCCGGCCCCGAGAGCACCCCGTGGGTGGCGCAGGCGACCACCGACTTGGCCCCCTGATCGAGCACCGCCTTGGCGGCCAGGCTCACGGTGCCGGCGGTGTCGATCATGTCGTCGATGATCACCGCGTGCTTGCCGCGCACATCACCGATGATGTTCATGACCTCGGAGATATTGGGCGCCGGGCGCCGCTTGTCGATGATCGCCATCGACGACTCCATGCGCTTGGCGAAGCCGCGGGCGCGCTCGACGCCGCCGGCATCGGGCGAGATCGCCACCGCGCTGTCGCCGATGAGGCCGTGGCTGCGCAGGTACTCGATGAACACCGGCATCGCGTACAGGTGATCGACCGGGATGTCGAAGAAGCCCTGGATCTGCCCGGCGTGCAGGTCGACCGACACCACGCGGTCGGCGCCCGAGGCGGTGATGAGGTCGGCGACGAGCTTGGCCGAGATCGGCGTGCGCGGCTTGACCTTGCGATCCTGCCGCCCGTATCCAAAGTAGGGCATGATGGCGACGATCGAGCCCGCCGAGGCGCGCTTGAGCGCGTCGATCATGATGAGCAGCTCCATCAGGTTGTTGTTAACCGGGGAGCTTGTCGGCTGCAGCACGAAGCAGTTGACGCCGCGCACGTTCTCGCGAATCTCGACGAAGATTTCACCGTCGGAGAACGTGCTCACAAGGGCGTTGCCCGGGGTGACCTCCATCCCGGTGCAGATGGCTTCGGCCAGCTCACGGTTCGCGTTGCCAGAGAAGATGCTGAGCGCCTTGATCATTTATGTTTTGGACCTGCGATGCCAGAAGCCCGGGCCTTTTGCCACTGAGCCTCGAAGTTGAGTGGTTGCTGAGCGAGGCTCAGGCGGGCGACCTGAGTTGGGGCGGTAGGATTCGAACCTACGAATGCGGGTTCCAAAGACCCGTGACTTACCGCTTGTCGACGCCCCAGGACGGTTCGGTTTTCCGAGCCCCGTGTAGCATCCTGGCAAGTTCATTGTCAATCGGGGTAAATCGCGACGGCCATCAGAGGACTTTTGGCGAGCTTGGGGAAATAGGCCCCGGCATTGACCGAACAATTGTAGAATCTCTACTATCGTGTATCTGCCCGGAGAGTCGTCGCCACAGACCCCGCGCAGAGGGCCAGGGCTCAGGACGGTAGGAGTGTTGCAGTTGAGCCAGCATGAAAAGGTCCACGCAAGATCGATAGCTCTGCTGAGCCAGCGGGCGGCTGGGCGCAGCGATTACCACACACTGTCAAACCATGGCTGAGACTTCGCCCAAGGAACTGTCGAGTGCAGAGAGTGTAGGCGCCGATCCCAGCGGGGCGCGCGCGCTGCCCGGGGTCCGCGCCTCGGCGGGCAGCCTGCCCGGCATGCGCGCCCCCGGAGAGCCGGAGGCGAGCGGCGGCGTGGGGGTGCCGCCGATGCGCGGCAACACGAGCGGCTCGGGGCCGGTGGTGCGTCCGGCGGGACCGCCGAGGCCGCTGGCGCTGCCCGGCCTGCCGCCGCGGCCGGCCGACGTCATCGACGAAGACCAGGAGCGCTGGCTGATCCAAAAAGAAGACAAGATGGACTACGGCCCGTTCTCGCTGCGCGATGTCCGGGCGCAGATCGAAAAGGGCACCGTCACCGCCGACCACAACATCCTCGACAACGAGACCGGCGAGCGCCGCCGGGTCGCCGATCACGCCCTTATCGGCCCGATGGCGCGCGAGTGGACGGCCAAGCACGCCGAGCTCGATCGCCAGATGAAGGACCAGGCCGAGCGGGCCAAGCACCGCGACGCGGTGGTCAAGCTGCTGTCGGGCATCTTCGCCGCGGTGGTCGTGGTCGGGGTCATCGGCGGCGGCATCTATTGGAAGTACGTCAAGGACAAGCCGGTGGTGGTGGCCAAGAACGGGCCGCAGTTCACCGACGACCCGCTCAAGGGCCTGTCGATCGGCCTGCTCAAGGTCGATCCGCCGGCGGCCAAGAAGCACAACCCCGCCAAGCGCAAGGGCCCCAAGAACGGCGCCTTCGACGACACCCAGACCATGGACATGAGCGAGGGCGACGACGTCCTGTCGGCCGAAGACATCCAGAAGGTCATGAACCAGAAGTTCACCCTGCTCAGCGGCTGCCTGCGCGAAGAGGCCGGCCGCAACCCGAGCGTCAAGAAGATCGACCTCGAGTTCCTGGTCAAGGGCAACGGCTCGGTGGCCTCGGTGCGCGTCAACGGCCAGACCAGCACCCCGGTCGCCAGCTGCGTGTTCGCCAAGATGCAGGCGATCACCTTCCCCGAATGCAAGACCTGCCAGAAGACCCACGCCGCCTTCTCATTAACCCTCAAGTAGCCGCGGTGAGCGGCGCCGCCGCGTTTTTATCGCCGCCTGGGGTGTAAGGCGGGCGCGCGGCGGACGTTTCTGGGGAGTGAATCGGACGTGCAAGCGGATCGCACAGGCCCGGCGGGCAGCCCGGAGCTGCAGGCCCAGCTCCAGCGCGAGCGGCGCGCCATCGAGCGCGCCCAGGCCGGCGAGCTCGCGGCGCTGGAGCCGGTGCTGGCCAGCCACGCCGAGCCGCTGCTCATGTTCATCCTCGGCCGGGTGGGCGAGCGGGCGCAGGCTGAGGAGCTGCTCAAGGACACCTTCATGACGGCCCTTGAGCGCATCGGCAGCTTCGCCTGGCAGAACCGCAGCATCTACCACTGGCTGCGCCAGATCGCCCTCAACAAGGCGATCGACCACCACCGCGCCGCCGGGCGGCGGCGGCGGCTGTGTCAGGCCCTCAAGGCCGAGCTGGCCGAGTCCGAGGAGGCGGCCGCCCCGCTGCTGCTGTCGGCCGAGGAAGAGCGCCGGCTGGCGCAGCAGCGCATCGACAAGGTGCTGGCCCTGTTGCACCCGCGCTACGCGCAGGCGATCCGGCTGCGGCTGGGCGAGGAGCGGCCGCGCGCCGAGTGCGCCGAGCTGCTGGCGGTCAGTGTCGAAACCTTTGACGTCTTGCTGTTCCGCGCCGTGCGCGCCTTCCGCAAGGCCTATGGAGAGCCCGATGGCTAACGATGGGGACGGCCCCGAGTCCGGCGACCGACCGGGCGGTCGGCCGGTAAGCGATAAGCTTGCCGGCGGCGAGCGGCCTGGCCTTTTGCCCTCGCCGCACGGTCCGCTGCACCTGCCCAAAGACGATCCCGACGCTCCGCCGAGCGAGGAGGAGCGGCGCGGCGCCGCCGCCTTGCGCGAGGCTCTGTCGGCGACCGAGGAGCCGGCGAGCTACCCCAAGGGCAGCGGACCGGCGCCGCGCCTGCGCGAGCGCAGCGAGGAGGCGCGCTGGCTGGCCGCCCACCTGCGGCTGCCTTCGAGCAACGACTCGCTGGGCGAGGTGCGGGCGCGGGGCATCTCGCGGGCGGCGCGCGAGGCGGTGCTGAGCCGGCGCGCCGGGGTCAAGAGGCGCGACAGCGGCTGGCGTCAGCTCGGCCGCGCGCTCAGCGGCACCGGGGGCCTGCTGGCGGCGGCGGCGGTGCTGCTGGTGGTCAGCTGGGGCCTGCTCGATCAGGGCCTGCGGCTGCGCCAGGGCCTGTTGCGGCCGATGCCGCGGGCCACGACCGCGCTGCTTCTGCGCGGCTCACTGCAGCGAAACGAGAGCCCGACCCAGCGCCTCGACCTGATGATGCAGGAGCGGCTGCAGCAGCTGCGCGCCGCCCCCGTGCGCAGCGGCGGCACGGTGCTGGCCAGCCGCGTCTATCCGTCGTCTCTGCTGTGGGCGGCGCTGCCGGCGCGGCCGGGCGAGGCCGGGCGATGAGCCGCCCGCGCGCCCTGGCGCTGGTGGTGCTCCTGCTAGCCGCGGCCTTCCCCGGCTGCCACGGCGAGGATCCCGGCAAGTCCGACGAGGCGATGCTGCTCATGCTCGGCGAGGCGCGGGCCCTGCAGCGCTACGCCGATCTCAAGCTGGCCGATGGCGATGTCGACGGCGCCATCACCGCGGTGCGCGAGGTCCTGAGCATCCGCTTCCCCCCGAGCGCCCCCGAGACCGAGGACGTGCTGCTGGATGCGCACGCCCGGCTGGCGCGGCTCCTTTTGTCGCGCGGCGGCGCCGCTGCGGAGGAGCAGGCCCTGGCCGAGCTCGAGGTCGGCCGCCGGGTAGCCACCCGCGACAGCTTCTTTCGCTCGCACCTGGAGAACATCACCGCCGATGTCTACGCCGCCCGCGCCCGCCGCCTAACCGACAAAGAGGCGCAGAAGGAGGCGCGCAAGAAGGAGGCGCAGGCGCTGGAGCGCGTCATCGAGATCGACCGTCGCCTGCAGCGTGCTTTGTTCAACACCCGCGAGCCTGCTCGCGATAAGTAGGGGTCCCGATGTCTTCTGTCACTTTGGCCGCGAGCGCTGGTCCTGCCTGGCCGCCCGGTTCCGCCGGGCCGGCGGTGCGCTCGACTCGCGGAAGGTCGCCGGCGCCGGTCGTCGGTCTCTTATTGTCCCTGTTTTTCGCGCTCGGCGCCGGCTGCGCCAAGCGGCCGACCCTCGCCACGCCGGCGGCGACTCCCGCCTCGCCGACCGCGCACAGCGAGATCACGGAGCTGGAAAAGACGATCGCCGACAACAAGGTTCGGCTGCGCGGCGACCGCCCGGCCGGCGCCGCGGCGGCCGCTGACAGCCCGGCCAGCGCGCTGGCGGCGGGCACCGCGCCGGCCAGCCGCTGCGACGGGGTCTGCCGCGCCGCCCAGGAGATCTGCACCGCCAGCCGGCGCATCTGCCAGATCTCGCTCGACCTCGCCGACTCGGCGATCGCCGCCAGCTGCCAGCGGGCCGAGCGCGCCTGCACCGATGCCAGCGCCACCTGCGCCCAGTGCCGCTGAGCCGGCGCGAGCGCCGCGCCCCGCGTCGCCGGCCCTGCTGCGCAGCTCCCTGACCACCGCCCAGCGGGGGCAGAGCGGCCGTCTCTGACGACCCGAGCTCGCCTGGCCGCGCCGCCCCGGTCGCTGCGGCCCCAGGGCTTGGCGCGGGGGCGAGCCCCGGGTCGCTACTCGCAGCAGAGGTGGGCAGGTGGATAAGCGACAAGCGATAAGCGATACACTGGAGCGATGAAGACGCGGCGGTGGTGCCGGCTGAAGTGGCTAGGACTGGGGGGGCTCATCGCGGCCAGTGGTGCGCTGGAGGCGGGGCGGCTGATCGGGGACGAGGCCCGGGCGGCGGCTCCCCCAGCGGCCGCACGGTCGGTCAGCGCTGCCCCGGTCGCCGCGGGGACCAGGGCGGCGCCAGCGGTGGGCGCGACGCCGGGGAGCGCGGTGACGGGCGGCGCCCTGCCGCCGAGCGCGGGCATGCTCGCGGCGCTGGCGCCGGTCGGCCCGCTGGGCTTTGAGATCCTCGATGCGGCAACCCAGCAGCCGATGCCGGCGCGGCTGACCCTGGTCGGGGTCCAGGGCACTGCCGATCCGCAGTTCACCACCCGCGATATCGGCCGCCAGGAGGGCGACACCGTCGCTGCCTACAACCGCTTGATGTCGGTGACCGGCCGCGGCGCCGTCCACGTTCCGCAAGGTACCTATGACATCTACGTGAGCCGCGGCCCCGAGTGGGAGCTCTACATCGCCCGCGCCGTGCGCATCACCCAGGCCGGCGCCGAGGTCCGCGCCACCCTGCGCCACGCCGTCGACACCACGTTCTGGGTGTCCGCCGATTTCCACGTCCACTCTGCCTGCTCGCCCGACTCGCGGGTGCCGCTGCGCGACCGCGTCTACGAGTTCGTCTCGGACGGCGTCGACATGATCGTCGCCACCGATCACAACGTGGTGTGCGACTACGCCCCGATCATCGCCGAGCTGGGCGTCGGCCGCCACCTCACCAGCGCCACCGGCGACGAGCTCACCACCGCCGAGTGGGGCCACTTCGGCGCCTTCCCGATCCCGCAGTCCGAGGTGAGCTCCGGCCACGGCGCCCTGCACCTTGCCGGCAAGAACCCGGCAGAGCTGTTCCACTCCGCCCACCAGATCTCCGCCGCCACCCTGGTCAACGTCCACCACCCGCGCATCGACCGCGAGATCGGCTACTTCAACCTGACGCGCTTCCAGCCGCGCCTGGATCGCGCCGACAGCCCGCGGTTCTCCTTCGACTTCGACGCCCTGGAGGTCCTAAACGGCTACCAGGACGCCGAGCGCAAGCACATAGATCAGCTGATCGACGACTGGATGTCGCTGCTAAACCACGGCCACCTGGTGACCGCCACCGGCAACTCCGACACCCACCACCTCAACTACAACCTCGGCGGCTACCCGCGCAACTATGTGCGGGTGCCCGACGATCGCATCGAGGCGGTGACGCCGACGCAGGTCGCCATGGGCGTCAAGGGGCACCACAGCTTCTTTACCACCGCGCCGTTTGTTCGCCTGACCGCCAACGGCGGCGACCTGGGTGACCTGGTGCGCGCCCCCGGCGGCAAGGTCCACGTCGAGCTGTCCGTCGAGGCGGCCCCGTGGGTCACGGTCAGCGTCGTCACCCTGTACCTCAACGGGCAGGACTACAAGAAGTGGCAGGTGCCGCGCAGCACCCAGGTGATGCGCTTGCGCACCAAGCTCGAGCTGCAGCTGCCGCGCGACGCCTATCTGGTGGCGCGGGTGGACGGCGATCAGCCGATGGCGCCGGTGATCGGTGACCGCATCCGGTTCGACGTGCGCCCGCTCGCCCTGACCAACCCGATCTTCCTCGACGTGGACGGCGACGGCGCCTTCAAGCCCCTGTATCCGCACGCCCACCGCTAGTCCACCGGTCGGCCGCCCAAGCGACCCGAGCGCAGGAGCTGCGGTGCCCACGACCCCGAGGCCGCTTTGTGCAACAGGGCCGGCGCTCGGGACGCTCGCCCCGCTTTTGCCACAGCCTGCTAGGCCAGCGGCGCCACCGTCTCGCTGACCAACCACCGCTGATCGCGGGCGCGCAGCCGGGCGACCAGCTCCTTGCCCATGCAGACGGCCGGGGTGAGCACGCCGCTGGCCGGCGGCAGGTCGTCCTGGCACAGGCACAGCGCCGCCTCGGCGAGCATCTTGGCGGTCTCGCTGTAGCCGGGATCGCCGTGGAAGACGATCTCGACCTGCGCGGTCGGGCTCACGCCGCTGGCGTCGGGGACGCCCCTACCGACGACGCGGCCGTAGAAGCAGCCGCGCGCCTGCGCCTCGCGGCTCGGTCCCTCACCGGGCGCCGGCAGCCGCTTGGCGAGCAGCCCGCGCGTCAGCTGGTTGCTCGCCAGCGCCATGAAGGCCAGCGAGCCGGTGGCCAGCCCGGTGGCGGTGGCCATTCCGCGCAGCCCGCGGGGGAAGCTCATCACCTCGGAGTAGTGGAAATCCTTGCCGTAGGGGAAGCCGAGCAGGGCGTTGGTGCGGCGGACGACGCGGGTGTTGATCGCGGCCATGATGAACGGCGCCGTCCAGCGGCCAAGCTCCTCATCCCAGCGCGCGACCGCCGAGTCGCGATCGCTGCCGCGGTTCTGGTTGCGGTCGGGCAGCAGCGCGTAGGGGTCGCGCAAAAGGCGAGCGAGCTGGCGATCGGCCTGCGCCCCTTCCATCAGGTCGAGCATCGAGGCGACGGTGCCGCCGCTGAAGCCGCCGCGCATCTTGTCCACCGTCAGTGTGGCGGTGCGCAGCCGGCTGCCGCGCGACTGGAAGTGCTCGCTTAGCAGGTACACCCCCAGATCGGACGGCAGCGAGTCGAAGCCGCAGGTCGGCACGATGCGCGCCCCCGAGGCGCGGGCGCGGGCGTCGTGCTCGTCGATCGCCCAGCGGATAAACGGCACCTCACCGGTCAGATCGCAGTAGTGGGTGCCGGCGGCGGCGCAGGCGGCGAGCAGCTTCTTGCCGTGCCGCAGGTAGGGTCCGACGGTGGTGCAGATGACGCGGCTGCAGCCGGCCAGGCGAGCCAGCGCCTGCTCATCGTTGCTGTCGGCGATGAGCAGCGGCAGACCGGGCAGCCCGGGCCCGACCCCGACGGCGGCGACCAGGGCGGCGCGGACCTGGGCCAGCTTCTCCAGGCTACGGCCGGCCAGCGCCCAGCGCAGCCCTTCGGGGCGATGGCGAGCCAGGTACTCGGCGACCAGCTGCCCGGTAAAGCCGGTGGCCCCGAACAGGATTAGATCGAATTCCCGATCCTTGTGTACTGAAGTAGTCATCCTCCTACAATAGTACAGTTTGGTCGGGCAGGTTAGCCGCTGCGTCGACCAGCCTGCGCTGGCTCAGGGCAGCGGCGACTTGCCATCCCAGGTGGTCATTGGGATGTGGCTGGCCCGGTCAACGCGCTCGGCTTCGGTGCAGTGGTTTAGCAGCTGCACCTCGGTCGTCGCGGTGCCGGTGAAGCAGTGCACCCCGTCATCGCCGCCGTCGCGTCCGCCATCGCCGCCGGGCATGTCGCCCTGGCCGGGGTCATCGTTTTTCCAGCCGACCTCCGCCTCGGCGCAGTGCAGCTGGCTGGCGAGCAGCGCGGTGGTCCCGAGCCCCAGGGCGCCCAGGCCGAGCGCCGCCAGTCGCGCTAGCGCGGTCGCGGCGACTCCCTTGCGACCAGTCGGGCCGAGGGGCGGGGTAAGCGGCGCGGCTACTTTCTGCGTACCCATCACTGCACCTCACAGAGGTTGCGTCGGCAGGTGGTGCCGGCGGCGCAGGTCTTGCCGTCCGCGCACGGCACGCAGCTGGCGATGCCGCCGGGGACATTCTTCTCAAACCAGCAGTGGCAGGACAGCGGCGTCAGCAGCGGGGTGAGCGGCGCGGTGTCGCTGGTGCGGCTGACCTTCATCGCGCACTGCGGGATAAAGCCCGCCTGGACCTGCAAGAGCAGGGTGTCCTTGCCGGCCACCGGCATCGCCCCCTGCAAAAGGCCAGCCAGCCGGGCCCCGTTCTGCGATAGGGGCTTGGTCTGGTTAGCGGGATCGGCGCGCTGCAGCAGGTGCATGTAGCCCCACAGCGGGTAGTGACCGTCGCGGACGTTCTGCTTCTCGAACGAGGTCGACTTGCGGTCGGGGTAGAAGGCGCCGCGCTGCTGCAGCGCCTGGAACGCCAGCAGCTTGACCTGATCGCGCCGCTTGTCGACGAGCGTGGTCGGCAGGATGCCGATGCCCGAGGCCGGCTCGCTGTACAGGGTGTTGACCACGTCGTCGGGCGTTGGCGCCGAGGTGCCGTGGAAGCGCCCCGGGCTCAGCTTGATCTGCTGCCCGAGAAGCAGCTGCCCGGCGTTGTTGTCGCCGAGGATGGCGATGGTGGCGTCGTTCTGCCAGGGCTTTACCCCGGCGCTCTTGCCGGTGCCAAAGACGAAGTGGGCCTCCTCGGCCTGGATCGCGGTCTCGCCGGCCGGCGCCGCCATCACCAGCCCGTAGGCCGAGACCGGACCCAGGGTGTCGAGCACCCCGGTGATCGGCGGCCCCGCAAGGCCCGGACACAGGCTGGGGGCGACGTCCGAGATCGCCAGGTCGACCTTGTTGCCCTTGAGGTCCAGATCGCACTCGGCAGGCTGCAGGTCGCGCGGATCGACGGTCCACGCCAGCGCCTTGCCGCTGATGCAGGCGCCGGCCGCGCACGAGGCGGGCATGGTGTCGCGGGCGACCGCCTCGGCGCCGCCGCAGCTGCTCTTCATCTGCCAGATGATCGTCAGCTTGGCCGGATCATCGCGGGTCAGCAGCTGCGCGAGCTGGCGGACAAGCGGCTCGGCGGCCGTGCTGCCAGCTACGTAGACCGCCGGGCTGCCCGGGCTGGCAAGATTTAGACAGGGGACCGCGAGACTCACTGAAGGACACAGCACAAACCCGACAAACCCGATCGACAGCGACGCAGCGAACGTGGCGAAAGGCTTGGTCCACATGTAGCGGACCTTAACACATGTGTACGGTTTGCCTGCAGTAATTAGCGGACCCAGCATTTCCCGACCGCGGCGCAACCCCAGCCGCTGCCGGTCGATAACTTTGGTCAAGGCGACAATCCGCCGGGCGCCGCTGTGCGGCTCCTCCCGTCGGCGTGATATGCTCAATCGAGGCGAATAGAATTATGGCTGACTCGAACAAACAGACCCGGCCTTACATCTCCGGTCGCTTCATCCTGGAGCTTGACGACTCCGGCTCTTCCAAGGCGGTGGGCACGCTGCAGGCGATCGAAGGGGGCAGCTTCAAGTCGGACGTGGTCGACGAGAAGATTGGCAGCGACCCGCTGGTGATGAAGTACTCGGGCCGGCCGAAGTTCGAGGACGTGACCATCCAAGTCGGCATGGCCATGGCTCCGCGCTTCTGGAAGTGGATCAAGGCGAGCTTCAACTACGAGGCCGAGCGCTACAACGGCGCCCTGGTGGCGCTCGACTTCGACAACAACGAGCGCTGGCGGCGGACCTTCTCCGACGCTCTGATCAAGGAAGTGACCTTCCCGACGCTCGACGGCGCGGCCTCCGAGCCGGCGTACATGCAGGTCAAGTTCGCCGTCGAGAACATCGAAGAGAAAAAGAGCTTCGTCAAGTACCAGGCCGAGCAGGAGGCGCCGCAGGAGTGGAACAAGCAGCGGCTGTGGCTGCCGTCGATGTTCACCTTCAAGGTAGACGGCCTGAGCGGCGACAAGGTCGAGACGGTGAAGATCGAAAGCTTCACCATCAAGCAGGAGGTCATCGACTGCCCCGTCGGCGGCATCCTGCAGGTCGCCAAGGAGCCGGGCCGCATCGACTTTCCCAACCTGTCGGTGACGATCCTGCAGCGCGACGCCGACAAGTGGATGCAGTGGTGGGATGAGTTCGTGCGCGCCGGCAACCACCAGCAGTCCAAGCAGAAAAACGGCCACATCTCGTTCCTCACCCGCGAGGCGGGAAACCGCGGCATCCTCACTGGCAACCCGCTGGTCACCCTGGACATCTACGGGATGGGCATCCTCGGGGTGGCGCCGGTCAAGCACGACTCGAAAAAGGCCGAGCTGCAGAAGGTCAAGCTCGACCTGTACTGCGAGCGCATGGATCTCAAGCCGGGCACCGGCACCGTCTAGCCAGGGCGCCGCGGGCCGTTTTTCAGGCTATAGTGGCCAGGTAGAGCAAGCGTGAGGTCGCCTTGACTCAAGACTCCTCTGACATTTCGAAAGGCGCTGGCCAAGGGGCTTGCCAGGACTCGGCTCGTCCGCCGTCGCGGGGCAAGCTGTCGCTGTCGCGCCGCCAGTTCTGGCGCGTGGTCACCGCAGCGGTCGCGGTCGCCTCGCTGCCGGTCGCCCACCAGGTGGTGGTGCGGCGCCGGCGCCGCGGCGAGCCTGGGCCCACCGGCTGGTTTGGTCACTGCTAGCTGCGGCTAGCGCGTCGGGCAGACGCGACCCCGCGGCTTGAGGGCAGAGGTCAGGACTTCTTGCTCTGCAGGTGGGCGCGCACCGCTTCCAGGTGCTTGCTGACCAGCAGCTCGTGATGGAAGGCGGCCTCGATGCGGCCGTCGGGTCCGACGACATAGGTGATGCGCTGGGCGACGTTGAGCAGCGGCCACAGCACGTCATAGCTGCGGCCGATGTTGCGCGAGGGGTCGCCGATCATCGGGAACGGCACGCCCTCGCGGCTGGCGAACTCGCACTGCGACTCGGCGCTGTCCACCGAGACGCCCAGCACCTCGGCGCCGAGCGCTGCGAGCTCGCTGTAGTGGTCGCGGAACTGCCGCGTCTCGATGGTGCAGCCGCGGGTGAACGCCTTGGGGAAGAAAAACATCACCACCCGCTTGCCGCGCAGCTCGCTGAGCTGGACCGCCCGGCCGTCCTGCGCCGTCGCGGCAAAGTCCGGTGCCACCTCTCCGACCTTCAACATGACCCTCTCCTTACCCTCGCCCGGGTATTAGAAGCCGCCGCTGCCACCGCTGCCGCAGTTTTTGCACTCGGGGGCCATGGGGGTGTCCTTGCAGCTCAGCGGGCAGTAGTTGACGCGGTTGAACACCGACTGCACGACGTCGCAGGTGACGCTCTTGCCGTCGACTGACATCTCGCCGTAGCCGCCGCTTTGGCGGAAGGTGTTGGCGCAGGCGACCTGCGCCGGGGTGGTGGTCGCCCAGGCGGGCAGCGGCGGCAGCATGGTCACTTCATTGGGCTTGTCGTAGTCGCCCTCGGTGCACACCTGGGCCACCGTGCAGTCGGTCGGCAGCGGGTTTTTGGCGTCGCCAGCCTTGAGCGTGTAGCACAGCTTCCAGTGGCCCGAGCAGTCGACGTTGATGGTGCTCGGCGTCCACGGCTGGGCGGGCTTGGTGACGGGCTTGCTCATCGGCAGGCAGGTCGGGGTGCCGCCCATGATGACCGACGAGGCGGCGCCGATCTGCTCGCCGTTATACGTGTAGAAGCAGGGCACCAGGTTGTCCAGGGCCCAGCGACCGGCCGAGAAGCACTTGCAGGCGTCGCGGCCGGTGGTGGCCCCGGGGGCCGGCAGGACGTAGCCCTGACAGGCGCCCCAGACGTAGCCGAACTCGCCGTTGCGGGTGCACTGGGTGACGCCGTCCTGGCAGATGCCAAGGCCGCGGTTGGCGCGCAGCCCGGGCCAGCACGGCTTCTGCTCGCCCTCTTTGGTGCACGGGCAGCCCTGACGGTTCTTGTCGTCGGGGCAGTCGGGGGTGCCGCCGGGCGGCATCGGCGGCATGCCGGTGCCGCCGCCGAGCGGGCAGTACATCGGCGGCGGGTCGGCGGCCCAGAAGGCGTCGCTATTGAAGCTCAGGTCGCGCGGTCCGCCGTGGCCGCCATCGCTGTCGTCCCCGCCGGCGGACAGGTCGGGACCTCCCTCGCCGTTGCCCACCACCTGGGCGTTGCAGCCGACAAGGCCGGCCAGGAGCAGCGGCAGGCAGAGACAAACCATCCGAATCATGGCGGAAGTTCGGTTACGCATGAGGCCCCTTATAGCACGGCCGCCAGGTCGCGCGGCCGGGGCTTGGGCCGAGCTGCGGGCTGCCTTACCAGGCTGTTATGGGGTGGTCTGCGGGCAGGCGGCGGCGGTGGCGCCGGGGAGGCAGCGGCTCTGGACAATCTGGATGAAGCGGAGCAGGCCGCGCTGCTCGTCGATGAGGAACTTGCCGGTGTTGGCCAGCACCGCCTGGTAGTCCGCGGCCGTGTAGTCGCCGGCGAGGCCGGGCTGGGCGCGGTTCACCTCGGCGATGGCGTCGCTCAGGCGGAACATCGGGTGCACGCCGGTGGCGTCCAGCTGGTAGAGGCTGCGCAAGAGCCGCACCAGCACCTGCTTGGGCGCCGCGACCTGGCTGCTCGCCTGCTCCAGCTCGCGGCCGCGCCGCATAAGGGTCACCCCGCCGAGCACCGGCCCCTTCTGCGGGTCGATGACGCTGCTCAGGCCGCGGCCGACCGCCACCAGGTCCGGATCATCAAGGAGCAGCTGCACCGCGTCCACCGCCGCGACCTGCAGCGCCGCGCGCGCCCCCGGGTTCTCTGCCGACAGGGTCTGCCGCAGGAGCAGGTAGGTCTGCGCCCGCGCCGCGGCGTTGTCATCGAGCTTGGCCCCGAGGTCAAACAGCCCGGTGGCCAGCGGACCGGTGAGCGCGTCGGTGAGATCCGAGTTCAGCTGCGCCGTCCACCCCGCGAGGTCGCTGCCGTGGGCGGTGACGCGGCCCTTGGCGAAGTCGAGCAGGATCTGCGCCAGCGGCCGCAGCCGGGGGTTGTCGAACTGATACTTGGTGCCCATCCCGGCGGGGGTCCCCTTGACCTTGAGCAGCAGGTCAATCACGTCGCTGATGGCGCGATCCCAGCGGTCCTTGGCGGCCTGGTTCTCAGGCCGGCCGAGCAGCGCCTTTTTCTTCTTCAGCGCATCGGCGAGAAGGTAGAACGGCGTCACCGCGCCGGCCGGCTTGCCGTCGTTGCGCAGCGCCACCGTGGTGCCATCGCGGTAGCGCAGGCCGCCCGGCGGAGCGAGCGCCGGATCGAACACATAGCGCCCCAGGCGAATCAGCACCGGCAGCGCCCGCGGGCTGCCGACCTTGCCGTCGGTGGTCAGCGACAATAGGATCGGCGCCAGGTCGCCCGTGGCGAGCAGCAGATCGCCGCCGAGGATCTTGGTGAGCAGCGGCTCATAGCTGACCGCGCCGTCGGCCATCGCCATCGCCCCGTAGCTGTCGGCGAAGCTGCGGCCATAGTTCTGCGACCGCGCAGAGGGATAGTGCTGGTGCAGCACGGTCAGCGCGTCGATGAGCAGCTGCGTCGCGTTCTGCGACTTGACGCACACTCCGAAGCCGTCGCGCTGCACGCACTCTGCATGCTTGGCGAACGCATCGACCAGCGGCCGCATCGCGCCGTAGAAGTTGTCGTTGGGGTAGGGGTTGGCCGTCCCATCGGGCAGCTTGGCGGGGGCGCGCGCGGCCTCTAGCGCGAACAGGATGCCGTTGTGCTCATCGACGAACAGGCGGTCTTGGCCGTTGGCGTCCTTGAACTTGCGCCCGTCGGGGTCAACGAGGTCGACGCACGGCGTACTGTCCGGGTTGTAGCAGAGCGAGCCGTCGCCGTTTTTGATGTGGTTGAGCAGCAGGTCCGCCGGCTGGGTCGGGGTGAACTCGGGGCGCTGCTTGGTCTGCGGGTTCCACAGGTCGATGAACAGGGCGCGGGCGGCGGCGGCGGGCTCGGGGTAGCGGCCAAAGCCGACCACCCCGAGCAGCCCGGCGAGCACATCGTCGCCGCGCTTGCCGTCGAGGATGTTGGTGGTCAGGGCGTTGCAGCGGCGGGTCTGGTTGGGCTTGTCGCGGCACGGCCCGGTACCGGCGGCGCAGCGGCAGTCGTTGCCGTTTTTGACCGCCTCCAGGAAGCTCGCCGACTGCTTGGCGGCGGTCGCCGGGTCGCTGCGCAGGGCCGGGCTGGCGATCGACAGGAGGAAGAACTGACCGACGCTGTCGACGCGGAACATGTCGCAGGCCTCATCAAAGAGCACCAGCCCCCCGAACACCGAGGCGTTGCGACCGTTGCAGAACACCGTCTTGCCGTTGGTGTCGGCGATGAGGTGCATGAGCCGCTGCACCGCCGAGCGGTTGTTCTGCGGATCGTCGGTCTTCAGGTTGCGCCAGTCGAGCGTGGCGTCGGCATCGGGAGCCGTCCGGTTTGGTCGGTTGCCGAAGCTGCCGATCACCGCGCCCGGCGCCTGCGGGTCGATGCCGTTGAGAAACTCGTCGCTGGTGCTCGGCTGGCGCATGAAGAAGTAGCCGCGCTCGTCGGCCAGCTGGGCCATGATCGGGCCGAGGTTCTTGGCGTGCGGGTCCTGCAGCGCCGCCACCAGGTCCTCGGCGAGCTGGCCGTTATCGACCGCCAGCAGGCGCTGGATGATCGGCGCCAGATCGTCGAACAGCGTCGACTGCTCGGGCAGCTTGGCGGCGGCGTAGGCGGGCTTTTTCGCCTCGTCAGCGGCATCGAGCAGCGCCTTGAGGGCGCGCGCCAGCGGGCTCTCGTTGGGGTCGCTGCCGAGCAGGGTCTTTAAGCTGTCCAGGCCCGCCAGCAGATCCTGCTCGGGCGGGGTGCCGGCGCTGCCGAAGCGCAAAAGCTGCGTCCCGCCGTACGCCAGCTCGAGCAGCACCGAGTCGTTGCGGTCAAAGCCGGCGTAGCTCAGGGTCTCGCCGTCCTTGGTCTTTTGCAGCATCGTGCGCGCTCCGGCGAGTAGCGACGCCCCGCGGGCCAGGCCGAGCAGCATGTCGCGCGGCGCGCCGCCGGCGGTGGCCGGCGAGTCATCGGCGAGGCGCGGGGCCTCGACGAGCAGCGCCGCCAGCAGCGAGCCGTCGAGATCGAGGTAGCGGTACAGCGGCTTGCCATCGGTGCGCAGCGCTCGTCCCAGCGCATCGCGCGACCCGCTGGCCTTGACGCCGACCTCGGGCAGCGGCGCGACGTAGGGCAGCGCGCGGCCGGCCGCGTCCTGGAAGTAGCCGGCGGCGTTGGCGACCGCCAGGCCGGTGCTCGGATCTTTGACGTAGGGCGCCACCACCTCGTCGAGCAGCGGCAGCCCGCGGGGGTCGCGCAGGGCGATAAGAAGGCTCTGCCCGGTCTTGAGCTCGGGGCGGGTGGCGGTCAGAAGGTCGCGCAGCAGCGCGGCGCTGCGCTCGGGGCTGGTCGGCGTATCGGTGCTGCGCTCAAGGTGGCGCAGCTCGAACGCGGTGGCGGTGAGCAGGGCCTGGAAGTCGGGCGCCGCGACGCCCCCCTGGTCGAGCAGCGGCAGGGCGACGCCGACGAAGTCGTCGAGCGAAGGCACGGCGGCGAGCGCCCGCAAAAGCCCGCCGTTGGTCTGCGGCGGCCGCACCCCGCCCAGGTGGCTCAGCTTGGCGAGGCCGGCCATGGCGCCGCTGTCCGCCGCCAGCAGCTGCAGGCTCTGGCCGGTGTGCTGCAGCAGCGTGCCCAGGGTGCCGTCGTCCTGCAGCGGCTGCAGGGCGAGCAGATAGGTGTTGAGCGGCTCCTGCAGCGGCACCGGCACCCCGGTGTCGACCCCGGCGATGATGTTCGCGCGCTCTTGGAACAGCGCCTTGATCACCGGCGAGGCGTCGGGCGGCGCGGTCTGCCCGCTGCACAGCCCGAAGGCCTTGGCACCGCTTACATCGACCGACTGCCCGGCTGCAAGCTCGGCCGAGTAGGTCACCCGCTGGCAGGCCTCGCGGAACACGATGGCGCCGAAGGTAGAGCTGCTGGCCGGCGTGCGCTCGCCGAGGTCGGTCTCGCAGGCGGGGCCGAGCGCGGCAAAGAGCCCCAGAAATCCCACCACAGACGAGGCACTACGGCGCACAGCTGCATACGGAGCACGACGCAAAAGACGAGTCATGCTTAAGGCTACTTGCCAGGCGGCCGCACTTCAAGCCTCTCGCAAGCGCGGCCGGCAAAACCCGGGTTCGCCGACGCGGGCGCAAAATGGCCCGATCGCTCGGCTAAAAGCCGCGGCCGCCGGCGCGCCGAGGCCGCGGACTCGTCGCATACTGATTGGCTTCCGCTACGCAGCCCTCTACTATGGGTGGATCCGCTGGCCCCTGACACGAACCATTTAACTGAAGAAGAGCCTCTATGCAGCTCACGATCCAGACCACGGCGAACCGCAAGAAGAAGCCCCAGGATGACTCGCTGAACTTCGGCAAGTACTTCACGGACCACATGTTCCAGATGAACTACGACCCGCAGCGTGGCTGGCATGATCCCCGGATCGGACCTTACGAGGCGCTGTCTCTGGACCCCGCGGCGGCGGTGCTGCACTACGGCCAGGCCCTGTTCGAGGGGCTCAAGGCCTACCGCGGCAAGGACAATCAGGTGAGCCTGTTTCGCGTCGAGCGCCACGCCGAGCGCTTCGCCAAGAGCGCCCAGCGGCTGTGCGTGCCGCCGGTCCCCGTCGAGCAGACGATTGCCGCCCTCCGCGCCTTTGTGCGCGTCGAGAAGGACTGGGTCCCAAGCTCGCCCGGCACGGCGCTGTACCTGCGGCCGGCGATCATCGGCACCGAGGCGTTTCTCGGCGTGCGTGCGGCCACCCGCTACACCTTTTTCATCATCGCCTCACCAGTGGGCGCCTACTACTCGGGCGGCATCAAGCCGCTGCGGCTGTGGGTCGAGCAGGAGCACATCCGCGCCGCGCGCGGCGGCCTGGGCGCCGCCAAGACCGGGGCCAACTACGTAGCGAGCCTGCTCGCCTTCGAGCAGGCCAAGGGGCGCGGCTACGATCAGGTGCTGTGGCTCGACGCCGAGCACCGCAAGTACCTGGAAGAGGTGGGAACGATGAACGCC
This sequence comes from Polyangia bacterium, assembly GCA_044222245.1. Classification (GTDB taxonomy): domain Bacteria; phylum Myxococcota_A; class Polyangia; order Palsa-1104; family JAEUJZ01; genus CALFML01. The sequence goes on from JBGANQ010000002.1 coordinate 20,826, forward strand.
TGCGTCGTCATCGATGGGGAGCTTATCACCCCACCGCTCGAAGGGAGCATCCTGGCCGGTGTGACCCGCGAGTGCGTGCTGGCCCTGGCCCGCGGCTGGGGCATCCCCACCAGCGAGCGCAAGCTGGGCCTTGACGAGGTGCTGGCGGCGGCGCAGCGCGGGACCCTGCAGGAGATCTTCGGCTGCGGCACCGCGGCGGTGATCTCGCCGGTGGGCGAGCTCGGCTACCGCGACGCCCAGGGCGAGCAGCACGTCGTCATCAACAACCGCCAGATGGGACCGCTGGCCACGCGACTCTACAAAGAAATCACCGGCATCCAGTTTGGGACCATGAAGGACCCCTACAGCTGGCTTACCGCGGTCGAAGAGGGCTAGCGCCCAGCGCGCCCCTGCCCAGCCCGAGAAGCCGCGCCTCGTCCCTGACGGCTTCTCGACCACACAAGCGCATTACCGTCGAGTTTCCGGTCTTAGGGTCTTTAGGGCTTGGGGGGGAACAGCCAGAGCTTCGCAGAGCGGGGAAAAGTTCGCGGCGGGAAAAACTGCGGTGGGGTGAGTGAAGGGGCTCGAACCCTCGACCATCGGATCCACAGTCCAGGCTGCCTGCGCGAAACAATTCTGAAGCTCGCCGAGCGAGGATGACGCGGGTTCAGCCCGGCAGCGAGGGTGGCGCCGAGTACCCGCCGTGAAGCGAGCCCAGAGTCGGCAGAGCCGCTTCCGATTTTCCGCGTCCCTGGAGTCTACCTACTTCTGGAGCGCGCCCTCTCGAAGCCTGGCCAAGGACTAGGACCGCCGCTTCGATGTAGCTACCGCCTGGCGCTAGCTCCCCGAGGCGCGTGTCTCGCTCCGTCTGCCTTCGGGCTCAAGGAGCTGCGCAATGTGTCCCGAGCTGGACGGGCGGAAACAATTCGCAGCAGCAAACTTCGAGGTTGAGAAGCTTTCCTCAAGATCCTAGGTTGACAACTCGTATTCTTGAGATTACAAGTAGTTACATGTCGTCACCGGTGACAGTCCAGGGGGCACTTCTGCAGGCACTGGTCAGGGGCCAGAGCTACGGCCTGGAACTCATTGAGCGCGTAGAGAAGCAGAGCAATGGGCAAATTCGCCTGCATCAAGGTTCGGTATATCCGGCCCTCCGCGCACTTGAAGAAGAAGGTCTTCTAGAGAGTTTCGAAGCGGACGCAACTCCGGAACGCGGTGGCCGTCCACGCAGGTACTACAAGCTAACAGGTTTGGGTGCCAAGGCTGCTCAAGAAAATTTACAGATCGTGCAAGATATATTCGGTTTGGAGCGAGCCTATGCAAAGTAAGCGCCGCTCTAAGGGACCAGTCATAGTCGATCGAAATCGTGTGAGTAGTTTCAGTCAATCTAGCATCCGGATCGGCAATACAACTTCTGGCATTGATGTTCTAATGCAGAAACTCCGAGATCCGCTGCATTCAAGGAAGTTTATTGGAGCGAGTATGACTGTCGGTGACCACTTGAAAGGACTGACGTGGAATCAGCTATTGCGGGACCCTGAAATCATAAATATTCTACATGGACACAATGTTGTACTTAATGAATTATTGAAAATTTCAATCGCTAACGCTGGTGTGCAAATTTTTAATATTGTTGGCAGGTTCGTACCCTCTCGCATTGACGGTGAAGATGTTGGTGATGCAATACAAAAACTCAAAAAAGCAATAAATAATAAGGAGAAATTTAGGCATATAGTTAGAATAATTTCAGTGAGTATGTTTTGGATATTCATTAACACTCTTCGTTTCGTGATTCAAAAACTAATAGAAAAAATATTCAAGTATACCAAGTAAAGATTTGGCATGAAAACGCATGAACCTTCGCTGTTTGCCCAGCGAAGGTTCATGCTACCGGTCTAACCGGCTGCAAACTGTGCTGCCAAAGGCCGCATAGCTCGCCCTTCCGCTGCATTGTGGGGCCATGGCTGCAGGTTTGCAATACCCGATTGTGTCGCTGACACAGAGAGGAATGTTGCATGTCGTTGCTATCGGTCGACCCGCTAAATCTCTTAACTCAGAAGAACTCACGCCAAGGCCGCCGACCTTCCTTATGGAAGGCGATCACTCGGTGTCTGAAATCCCGATGGACGCCGATGGCAGTGTTCTTGCTGATCGAAGTGCTGCGCCGCTTATGTCAGTCTCGGGCGCCGACTTGGGCCGATTGGCTCGGCCAGCTCTCCCAGTTTCTCGTGCACCAGTAGGCCTTAGGCTCTAGACCCGTGCCGGCAGCATCAGCGCTGACCGCCGCAGCTTCCGGCAGTCCGCGGCGGATTCTCATCAGCTGCGACGATGCTACTGGCGCACACCGCATTGGCAGGTTCGGTGTCTAACTGCCCGCACCGTAAATTACTACACCAAACCTGCCATCGGTCGACACAACCCCGACCGAGTGCGCCGAGTCAGGGACCAGCAACACATCGCCCGACGCTAGTCGCTTGATCGACCGCTCGCCGCCCGGATCAGCGAGCTGGCTGACCGCCTCCCGACGTACGCGCAGCCGCTCGGCCCACAGCCGCACCTGATATTCGGCCTCCAGCTCAAGCGCGCGGGCCTGCAAGAAGGGATCAATTTCCAAGGGCGGCCGGCCGATCCGCTGGCGCTCCAGCTGCGCCGCTTCGAGCAGCTCGGCGCATCGGAGCTGCGCGGGCGGGTCAGGCTCTTGGACCGACTCCCGGGCGCGCTTGCGGCGCATCAAGGCGGTGCGGCGATGGCGCTCGCAGCAATAGACCTGGCTCGGGCGGCCGGGGCGAAAGCTGCGGGCGCATTCAAGGCACCGGCGTCTACCGGTATCGGCCAGCGGGGTCTCGGGGGCGGTGGTCACGCGTTGCCTTTCTCGCGCGCGGTAACATATGTACCGTTTTCAGCGCCTTCAGAAGGGGGAGGGGTTGAGTCACCGCTACTGCGCAGGGTGCCGGCTCGTAAAGGCGATGCCGGTCAAGCGGACCCGTCTACTGTCGGGATAGACCGGCAGTTGGAAATACGGGCTTGTCGCGCAGACCGGCAATGGGCGAAGCCGGGCTCATGGATGGATTTGATGAGCCCGACTCGCCCGCCCGAGAACATTTTCTAGACGTCGGGGCGGCAACCGACGACCCGCTGCGGCAGGCTCGCGCCGAGAAAGTTCGAGCGGAGTATGAGAGCAGCACCGTAAGCGGCATGAACCAGCTGCTCGTGCGGACCGTTACGCGACTGACCGCCGCGCATCAGGCGGAGCTTGCCGCGGTCAGCGAGCGCGCCAAGGCTCGCGAAGCGGAGCTGCTGGCGCGCGACGCCGAGCTGCACAAGCGGCTGGCGGAGCGCGAAGCGGAGCTGATCGCCCAAAACGAGCGACTGCACCAGCGCCTCAACGACTCGATCAATACCACCTCGCAAAGCTTCAGCGACCTGGCGGCGCTGCCGGCGATCGTCGCCGACCACGGCAAGCAGCTGCTGGAAGCCCAATCGGCGCACCTGGAGAAGATGCGCGAGCCGGTGCAGCCGCGGCCTTCGGGCTCGGAGACCGCTGGCGATGTGTTCAAGCACCTGTTTAGTCAGCTGCGCGAGGTCGCGGGCGATGTGTTCAGCAACAACCCGGAGCTGCGCAAGCGCGCGCAAAGGCTGCTTGGCGGTGCCATCGAGCGGGGCGAGGCGATGCTCGGGCCGGCTGCTACGGACGACGGCGAACCCCCAGCCCAGCCAGAAGCCGGCTCGGACGAGGAGCGGATCGACACCATGCCGCTCAAGCAGGTCTTTGGCCTGTTTGAGGGCCTGCCCTCTGAGGTGATCAGCCAGTTCGCTGCTGAGCTGGGCCTCAAGGAACCGTTTGAAGCCAGCTGGCGGCAGATGCGGCAGCTGCTGGCGACGCATGGGCTGCGGAGCTCGAAGTGAGCCCCGCCGAAATCTTGGGTCTTCCCAAGGCTGCGCTGCCAGCGGAGCTGCGGCTGGCAGCGCTCAGAGAGCTGGGCCTAAACGCTTCGAGCTCGCCGGCTGCGATTCAGCGAGAGTACCGACGGCAAGCCCTGAACCTTCATCCCGATCGCGTTGCGCAAACCGTAGAGGTGCGCCAGCGCTGGGCGCGGCTGCAGGCGGCGATCGCCATCCTCCGGCCCCCGCCTGAGCAGCTGAGCCCCGAAGAGGAGAAGCGCTGGCGGGAAGCCGCCGACCTGGCCGAGCCGTTCGCCGCGGGAATCGTCGAGGAAGTAGGCGATCTGCTGAGCCGCGCCGCCGATCGCCTGCGCGCCCCGAAGGCGCCCCTGCCAGGCGCTCCCGAACCTCCAAGCCCCTCATTGCTCCGCACCGTTGCCGCAGATGCCGCTCAGGCTGCTGTGGCGTCGAGCCAGCGAGCCGTGATGGGCAAACTGAGCCAATTTTTCACGAGGCTGCGCAATGAAAAACCCTGAGACCTCCACCGTTGAGCCCTTGATGTCCAAGCGCCCCTCAAAGAACGAGCAGCGCGTCTACCTCGACGAGGAGCTGGACCGATTTCTCGAAGGCCTGCAGCAGGCCAAGGGCTTTAAGTACCGCTCCGAGGCCCTGCGCTACTGCATATCCCAGGAGAGGGCCCGCGCCCGCCGCCGTGCGGCCGAGCAGATCAGCCGGCAGCTTCGAGACCGGTCACCCATGGACCGGCAGTCGACCGGCACGGGATAGGCAGGCCAGGTGCCCCGGACCTAAATGGGGGCATGAACGAAATCAGTCCGGTGCAGGCGCGGTTCTTGAGCCGAGATGCCAAGGCCTACGCCAGAGAGCTGGTCCGAAAGTCCTCGGAGGCCCTCCAAAAGACGATCAAGGAACATGCGGGGCTTGCTCACATGGCCTCGGCAGATCTCGGCGGCGGCCTTGTGGGCTGGTCCGCTGACGTGGGCCTCCGCTACGCCACGGTGCTTGCCTCCAAGCCTGGGGACGGCATCAGGGGCTGGATTGCGCGGCATGCGTCGCTGGTGAGCGGCTCGGCCTCGGGAGCGATTGGCACCGTTGGGTACGTGGCCAATGCCCTGACCAACACCAAAGCGCCGCTGAGCTGGTGGCGCGAGGCCGGCCGCGCGGCGGCGGGGACGCTGTCGATGTTCGGCGTCGACCGAGCTCTTACCAACGCGCTGGGCCTTCCCAAGCTGTAAAGCCATGGCCGCGACCGCCAATCTGACCCTGGCCACCTTTGAGCGCATCTTTGTCGCGCTCCAGCTGGCGCTTTCCATGGCCAAGCCCGGGGACAGCGGCTCGCCGCTGGTGCAGCCGGACAACGTCTGGGCCTTGGCGGTGCTGCTCGGCGAGCGGGCTTACTGGTGGGCCGATCCCCCCGCGGGCGATTACCGGCTCGCGGTCCAGACCCTCGGGCCGCTGGGTGCTGAGAACCAAAACGGGCCGATTTGGCCGCTGCTTGTCGAGGCGGGGAATGCGCCGGACCGAGCAGCGGTCGAGCGCTCGGCGCAGAAGCTGGCGGCCGAGCTGAAGAAGGTCGGCATCGGCCTCATCTCGGCGCTGGCAACCTCGGCACGGCTGAAGGTTTTTCGTGAAGCAGCGCAGCGGATTGCGCCGCAGCCGACGCCGCTGCCCACGCTCGACAGTCTTTGGGGTCCAGCTGCTGGTGAATCGTCGCCTCCGGCCGCGCGCGCCATCGACCCTGTGATGCGGTCTCGACCGGCCGGAGTCGCGGCGCGCCTTTTTGTCTACGGAGTGCCGCTGCTCGGGGGAGTCACCTTGATTGCCGGCGCCGTTCGTTTCTTGAAGAACCGGGGAGTTCACGCCGATGGCTGATGACGTACCTGCAGTTGCCGCCGAATACGCCGGCATGCAAGTCGGGACCGGGGCACAGGGCTCCGACGACGCGGTACCCTATGGGCCGCCCAACCCGTTCGAGGCCAGTCCGGACCAACCGGGCTCCTATGGCCCGCCCAAGGATGTCTTCACGGGTAGCACCTCGGGGGGCGGTAGCAGCTCCAGCGGCGGCGGGATCGACCTGTCGGGTCTGGTGAAGTCTGCGGGCGATGCCGCTGGCAGCGTCATCAAGTCGCTGGGCAACCTGGCGACGCCCCCGACGCCGAAGATCCCGACTCCGCCGGCCCCACCAAACTTGCCAACCAGTCTGCCGCTGCCCGCTGCCCCGCCGGGTCAGAGTGGGCCGCCAGCGCCCGCGCCGACGGCCAACAACCAGCCTGCGGCCGGCGGTCCAGGCGCTGGGATGCAAGCTGCGCCGAAGCTCTCCAAGGGAGCCAAGATCGCGATCGGCGTCGGGGTTGGCGGCATGGTCCTGGGCGGAGGGCTGCTCCTGGCGTCCGCCGTCGGCGGGAAGCGGAAGCGGTAGCTCATGGACGACTCCTGGATCGATGATTACTGGGCAGGCTACCTGCTGGCGCGCAGCGACCCGGCCGAGGCCCAGCGCCGCCGCCGGCAGGGTGACAAGTGGACCCAGAACTACATCCTTGGGCTGCAGGACGGCCTGACGGGTGCAGCTGGCAAGGACCCCGCCGGGGTAATTCCCCCGCCCGGCCGCGTCCCGCCAGCCGTTCGCCAGGCACCTGCGTACACGCCGCCACAAGGAGGACGGGGCCCCACGGTCTATATCCCGCCTCCTGGGATGCCGGTGCCTGTGCCACCGCCGAGTCTCGTGCCGGGAGGTTTCCCGGTCTATGAAGTCTACGCCCATGTGCCGATCAAGGGCGGCATCCCGCTCGACGTCGCCGAGCAGATCCGGCAGCAAGCGCGCCTGAGCTGGGCGGGCGTGCTCGGGAGCGCACTGGTGGGGATCACGCTGCTCGGGGCGGACCCTGCCGACTACAGGCAGGGATTCCGGCTCTCGGGACCGCAGGGGCGCATCGCCCAGCAAGTCGCCGCCGCAATCCGCGGGGCAAAACTCTACGCCTATCCCACCAGCTACGGGCTCGATGGGTGGTACGGGGCGCAAACCACACGCGGCATCCGGCTGATTGGGCCGCAAGAACTCCAGGCCCTGGGCCTGCAATAGGAGAGGACGATGGGAGACAATGATCTCGTACGTTCGGAGGGGGGCCGCCAGGACCTCGTGCCGATTCGGATTCCGGGCACCGCCGATGTGATCTGGGTGCCGCCCCAGTATGCCGACCAGTCGGAGGCGCTGATCCGGCAGAACTTCGCGCCCCGGCAGCAGAGCGGCGGTGCCGGGACCGTCGGGACGTTCGCCGACATTGCCGAGGGGGTGGCCGACTTCTTCGGCCAGGAGCAGATCCAGCGCCAGGTCGATGAAGCCCATCGGTCCCGGGCGGACGTCCTCAAGAGCCGGAAGGCCTTTCGGGACACGCTCAGCGCGGGCGCCCAGCGGGACGCTTTCATGGAGTGGCAGGACGCCCAGGACGAGCTCGATCAGGCGCAGACTTCGGCGCTGGAGACCTCGATCACGCTGCTTCGCGTCTCCGCGCTGGCGGCGGCCGGTCGCGGGCTGGGGCGCGTGTTCAACGGCAGCGGCGGCTACTTCCAGGCGCCGGGCGGCGGCGGCATGAACTGGGCGGCCGCGCTGGCGGCGGGAATCGCCGGCTTCGGCCTGGCGGAGATCTTCGTCAGCAGCAGCGAGCCGCGGAGCTACCGCGGGCGCGGCTACAAGCCCGACCCCTGGGCGTAGTCGCGCCGCTGGACGACGGCTTGAGGGCTCTCGGGCCCTTGCGCACTGGACGAGCCCGGCCGGGGGGCCGGCACACACCAACACTTTTCGAGGGAGAACGTACGATGCAAACTCAAATGGAGGCAGCCGCCTGGGGCGCCGTGGGCGGCGCGCTGATCGGCCTGTCTGAGCTGCGCAAGGGGCTGGATCGCGATACCGAGTACGCCCGGCGCAAGGCCGTTGACGCGGCTGGTCAGTCGCGCGCAGCCCTGACCGGCCTTAAGACCCTGCTGGCCTCGGGCTTCATGCTTCGGGGACTCGATCACCGGGTCGCGGACTTCGAGCTGGGGCAGGCCTACCCGGGCACCCCCGATGATCTGAAGCCGTCGGCCTTCCTGGCCACTGTGCCGGGCCTGCCGCGGCCCGTCATGAACGAGGCGCTTGCGGTGGCCCCGCAACAGTGGCCGCCGAGCACCAACGAGTACGAAGACAACGGCCTCCTCAAGCATCCCGAAGACGGTCTCACGGGTCAGAACGTGGCGACCGGCCTCGTGCTGGGCTTTGCCGAGCCGCGGGCGCTGCTCCTGGGCCTGCCGGGCGCCGCGCATCCGCCGAGCAACGTGCTGGCGCAGTACTTCCGCGTCGCCCGGGGCCTCGGCGAGGCCCTGGAGAGCATCGCCCAGGGCAACAACCCGCTCGGCACCGACGACTACCAGGCGGCGTTCATGCGCCTGTTCCAGCCCGGCGGCTCGCCCGTTTCCGGCTACGGGCCCGGTCTCATCTCGGCGGCCGTGGCTGACTTCTCGGCCTACGGCAACAGCACCGCCGAGACGGCGCTGGCGTCGGTCGTGCTGCCCAAGGGGCTGCTGGCGGTCGGCGAGTCCGCCGAGGTCGTCTTCGGTGAGGTCGCGCTCGGCTCGGCGAACCTCACCACCCGCGTCCGGCTGGACTCGATTACCGGGGCGATCCTCCACCAGAAGACCACCACCGTCAGCACCCAGGGGACGCTGCGCCAGAACGTCAACATCACCCGGCGCCCCGATGTCGGCGGCAACCAGATCTACGAGGTGATCTCCGAGTCCGATGCGGCGGCGGTCGACGTCGTCAGCTTCCCCCCCGGCGTTGACCACACGCTGGTTCTTACCGGCGTCTGGTCCGCCGCGGCCACCGGCAACACCACGACGGCCAAGCTCGCGCAGCTGCGGAAGCTGTAGGCCGCAACCGCTGCACCCACCCCGCCGCCAGAACCCGCTTGCCACAGGTGACACCGTGACCCGCAACCGAGAGAGAACCGCCCCTTGGCACAAGGACCACACGATCGAGACCGTGTGGCCCTATCTGGTCCAGCTTCAGAATCGCGTCCGCTCTCTGGTCAAGACGGTGGCCACCCTGCCGGCGGGCTCTGGCGGCGCAGGGAGCTTGGCGCAGCCGGTGCGCATCACCCAGCAGATTAACTTCAGGCTGGACGGGGCGGCGCCGGGCCAGTACGTAGGGTATGAGCAGGCGGGAACCATCCTGCTCGGCGCAGCGCTGCTGTATCGCGCTCGCGGCGGCGAGATCCTCCGCAGCCTGATCCTCAGCCAGCCCGCCAGCGCGACCGCATCCTGGCAGGTGGAGATCCGGCAGGGCGCGTACACCCGAGCTTCCACTAGCTCCTTCTCGGTGCCGGTGCTGCTCAGCCTCCCGCACGCGAGCGGGAGCGCCGAGCTTAAGCCAAACCAGACGCTGACGGCTGGGCAGTGCCTCTTTGCCCTGGTCGTCAGTGTCGACGAAGAAACCCCCGGCCCATTGGATGGGACCCTGGAGATCGAGCGCAATGCGACAATTTACTAGCTGGCTGCTGGCCTGCGCGGTCGCAGTGGCCATGCCCAGCTGCTTCCGCCCCAATACTGACGGGGTCGACATCACCTGCACCGTCGAGGACCCGCGATGCCTGGAAGGCCAGGTCTGCATCGCCGGCCACTGCATCGCGCAAGCACCGGAGGCCGGCCTCCCCGCGGACCTCGGCGGCGATGCTGGCGGCGGCCCGCCCGACATGGCCCGCTCGGGCTGCGCCAACGGGGCTGGCACCCAGGTGGGCGGGGCCTGGGCTTGCCCGGGGACCTTCCCGCGCGGCAATGCGGTCAAGCAGTGCGCGGCCAAGTTCTCGGTGTGCAAGACCGCCGACAGCGTGGACCTCAGCGCCTGCAACGCGATTGACGGCTTTTTCGTCTCGGACGCGCTTGGCTACAGCGGCTTCCCGGCGTGCCGCAACGTCGACCCGATCTTCTTCCAGTGCACCGCGTTTCAGCCGGGCATGGACAACCGCCTGCGCTTTGGCTGCGGCGGCCTGGCCAAGCCCTATGCGCTCACGGGCTGCACCTCGCAGTGCGCAGGCTTTGACCGGGCTCTGAACTGCTCGCAGGAGGTCGACTACACCTGCGGGGCCAGCCTCGGCTTGGCGGACGAAGCCAATCTGCTGCCCTCCAGCGGCGTCCTGTGTTGTCCCGGCTGACAGCGGGCGGGGTCGCGCTGTGAGCCGCTGCCATCAGCCAAGCTCCGGTGCCCACCGGCCGGCGGAGATCTGCCATGGCGCGTGAACTGTCGCAAGACTTCTTAAACCGCGTCGAGCTGCACTACGAGCGGCTCTTGCCCGCCGGTATGAGCCGCCGATCGCGGGAAGCGGCCAAGTCGGTTCTGCGACCGCTTTACGACGAAGGCGCCAGCGCCAAGCTGGCCAGCCGCTTTCTGTGCGCGGTCGATGCCGACGACCCATCCAAGTGCGTGATACCGCTGCCGGACTCGCCGCGGCCCTCGCGGGACAAAGCGGCGCGGCAACCGGCCGCCGCGGTCGAGCTGCCCGAGCCCGGTCAGGTCAAGCTGGCCATCCCGCGCAAGGGGAGCGCCTCCAAGCGGCGCGCGCCCGCCAAAGGTCGGCAGCCGCGGCCCGCCCCGGCGAGGTCAGAACGTGAGGTCGGCGAAAGCAGCCCGGCCGCTCCGGCCCGGAAATCGACTGCCGCAAGCGCCCGGCCGGCGCCGGTGGCCAAGAGCGCAGTCCAGGAAGCGCTGCCAGGGCGCAGCAATCGCGCCGCTGCCGCACCTGTGCCTGCGGCTTCGCAGCGGTCCCTGGGGACAAGTCCGCGCACGCTGCGGCCCATCGTGGCGGCCCTGGGCTGGCCGCGGACCGCGGCCGGCCCGGACCGAATGCAGGTGGTCACCTGGGAACCCGAGCGGGAGACCAACGGCTTCTTGCTGGCGCTGGGCGGCTCGGGCTCGGGAAAGAGCGAGCTGCTCAAGGCCCTGGCCTATCGCGCGGGCGACAGCGTGCCGGTGGTCGTGCTCGACTTTCACGGGGATCTCACCGGCCTGCAGCTGCCGGAATACCTGGCGGGTCGCGCGGGGGTCTCGATCAATCCGCTGGCGCTGGTCTCGACCGACCCGCAATACGGCGGGCCCGTCCCGCAGACCGAGGCGGTAATCGATGCGGTGCGCCGAGCGGCGCCCGGCTTCGGACGCCTGCAGGAGGTGGGCCTGCGGGACGCGATCCTGGCGGCCTACAAGGCGGCCCACATCGGCGACGACCCCGCCAGCTGGAGCCGGCCGGCCCCGCGCCTTGCCGACATCCGAGAGCAGATCCGCACTGCGCTGCAGGACCCGGCGCGGCGGCTTGACCATCGTTCGCTCAGCGGCGTGCTCGCCGCCATCGACGCCGCCTTTTCAGACGCCGCCTTCCGAGGCGAAGGCGAGCTGCCGCTCGGCGAGCTGCTGCGGGCGGGCGGGCACCTGGACTTGTCGCGGCTCAGCCGCAGCGCGCAGATCCTGGCGGCCGACTCGCTCCTTCGCCAGATCTTCGGGCGCCTGCGCAGCCAAGGGGTCGCGACGCAGCCCGGCCGCTACCGCGTGCTGGTCATCGCGGACGAGGCCTCCATCCTGAAGGGCGCGGCGATCTTGGACGAGCTGTTCAAGGAGGCGCGAAAGTTCGGCCTGGCGCTCGTGCTCGCCTCCCAGGAGTCGAGCGACTTCTCGTCCGCGGTGCGGGCCAACGCGGCAACGCTCATCGCGCTCCGCACCAACTCCGCCAAGGAGGCGGCAGAGTATTCGCGCGAGCTGAGTCATGTGACCGCCGCCCAGATCCTGCAGCTCACCGGACCGGGCGACGGCTACCTTCGCAATCAGTCAGGAACGCGGCGGATTCAAGTGGCTCCGACTTCGGTCGCGCTGAGCCTTTCCAGCGCGCCGTCCCAGGCGGCCGTCCCGCCGACTGCGCCAGAGCGCACGACGCCCGCGCCGCTTGGCAACAGCGGCGACCCGGCGCAGGAGCCAGCTCCCGTCAAAAAGCCGGGCTGTGCCTGCTCCCACGGCGCGGCGACGCGGCAGCCCGAGAGCGGCTTCGCTGCATCGTCAGCGGTCGCCAACGAGCCTCCACCGGCCCCCGCCCCTGGCACCGGAGGCAACTCTTCGAAAAATTTGGAGAGTTCAGCGCGAGGGCCGGCACCTGAAGCACGCCCGCAGCCTGTAACCGCCCCCGAGCCCGCGGCGCCCCGAGCGTCCAGCAGTGCCCCGGAGGCGACGGAAGCGGTCGCCAAGCGATACGCAGCCGGCCGGGTCTGGATCGCTGGCAAGACCAAGAAGCCCCCCGGCAAGGGCCAGATCGAGCGGTGGGAACCGATCGTCGCCCGCAAGCTCGCCGACCCGGCCATCGCGGGCAAGCCTGACCAGCGCGCCTTCTGGGAGGGCGTGCGGGACTTTCTTGCCGAGGCCAAGGCCGCCCGCGAGAGCAAAGCAGGCGCAGCGCCGGCCGCGGCCGCACGGTCGGCGCCCACCCCAACCACGGGCAATCTGAGCGACCGGACGCGCCGAGCGGCCAAGCTGCGCCAGCTGGCGGGCTCGCTGGACAAGCAGATCGCGTCGCTACGCGACTCCGGCACGCATCACCAGCGCCCGACCGCCCGGCGCGCCCGCATCGCCGCCGGCCAAGACCAGCAAGCCGACCGCCTCGAGCAAGTGCGTGCCGCGCTTGTGGGCCTGGCGCAGGCGCTTGAGGGCGACTGCCTGCCGGCCAGCCTGCAGGCCGCCGATCAGGGCGAGCGCGAGTGCTTGCCGGCGAGCCTGCAAGGCATCGACACGAAGCTGATCGTCGAGGAGCTGCTGAGCTCTGAGAAGTTCCCCCTGCCCGGCATCCGGCTTCACTGGCTCAACGACCTGATCACGGCGACCGCAGGCGCGCGCTCCCTCGCCAGCGAGCGGGCGGCCGCCGTCGCAATCGTGAAGCGCTGCGGTGAGCACTGGTGCGGCATTCAAGATCTCAGCGACATCGCCGCCATCGAGAAGCTCGCCGCAGCGCTCAAGAGCGACAGCAAGACGCGCCGCGCCGCCGAAGAATCCCTGCGGTACCTGCTGCCCTTCAAGCGCGCGCTGGCGGCCGGGATCCACAGTCAGGAGGAGTGGACCCAGGCGCGCGCCGACCTCGTGCGCCTGGGCAAGCCGGCCCCGCAGGCGACGCCAACCGAGCGCCTCATCCGCGACCAAGAGCGCAACCTGATCGGCCAGAAGATCCCCGGCTACTTCCCCACCCCCAAGGCGCTGGCCGCGCGAGTCGTCGCCGAGGCGCAGCTCGTGCCCGGTCTGCGCGTGCTCGAGCCCGAGGCCGGCAAGGGCGACATCGCCGCCGCGATCCGCGCCGCCGGCATCGAGCCGGACGTCATCGAGCTCAACGCCACCCTGCGCGCCTTGCTGGAGCTCAAGGGCTTCCGCGTCGTCGCCACGGACTTCCTCGAGTACCAAGAGACCTACGACCGAATCCTGATGAACCCGCCCTTTGAAGGCAATCAGGACATCCGCCACGTTCGGCACGCTTTCGATCTGCTGCGCCCCGGCGGACGTCTGGTGGCGATCATGGGCGAGGGGGCGTTCTTCCGCCAGGGCCACGAGGAACAGGATTTTCGGTTCTGGCTGGAAGACAACCAGGGCAAATCCGAGAAGCTGCCGCCCGGGTCGTTTCTGCAGTCGGACCGCTCCACCGGTGTCGCAACCCGGCTGGTTACGATCGACAAGATGGACCGGCGCGCGGCGCCGCCGGCCCGGTCGGGCGCGCCGGGGGCTGGCTCAAGCGCTGCCGCGGCTCGTGCCGCAACCCCGGCCGCGCCGGCCGCCCCGGCCGCTAGGACGGCCGGCGGGCCCGCTGCTCCAAGCAGCGCCCCCACGGCTGCGGCTCCGCGCGCCATCGGCAACTGTCCTCCGGGCAACCCTTCCTGCAAGTTGGGCTTGCTGGGAGGGGCCTGCGGGCTACCGGCCGCGTTGGTGCTGGCCGCGCCCGTGGGGGCCCCGGTGCCGCAGACCGCGCGTTACTGCCTGGCGAGCGCTCGCAAGCTCATCGCTTCTCACGATCCGCGCACCTTCAGCCCACGCGCCGACTACCCGGCCGACGTCCAAGAGCGGCGCTACGACGCCGACAAGGGCGAGCAGCTCAAGGTGCTGCGCATCGCTGAGGACCTCAACCCGGCAATCATCTTCAACACGATCCCCTCGGTGACCGACGGGACTCCCGTGGTCACCGAAGCGGGGATCGTGCTGGGCGGAAACGGCCGCACGCTCGGGCTGCAGCGCCATTACTTGGAGGGCGGCGGCAAGGCGAAGCCCTACCTCGTGGAGCATGCCGCCGAGTTTGGTTTCAGCGCCGAAGATGTCGAAGCCCTGCCCGATCCGGTGGTGGTGCGGGTCGTCGATCCGGAGACCCGCGGCCTTTCTGAGACAGCCGCCAAGCGGCGGCTGCAGCAGCTGGTGCGGGTGCTCAACGTGCCCCTCATCAAGGAGCTGGACCAGCAGGCTTCCGCCGTCGCGCTCGCCCGTCAGCTGGACGAGGGCGTTTTTAACACCCTGGCGACCGCGCTCGATGACGATAAGACCCTCGCCGAGTACCTCCATAGCGCGCGCAGCCGTGAGCTGGTGGTGGAACTGCAGCGGGTGGGCGTGTTCCGCGAGACGAACCTGTCCGCCTACGTGGGCAGCGCCGGATTTACCGAATCCGGGCGGCGGCTGCTTGAAAAGACGCTGGCCGCTTCGCTGGTCGAGGACGCCAGTGTCCTTGAGGCCCTGGGCGAAGGGACCCAAGCGACGCTTGCGCGCGGGGCGCCGTGGCTCGTGGCGGCGACTGCGTACGGCGCCGATTGGGACGTGCGCCCCAAGTTTCTGGCCGCCGCGCGCGATGTGCTGACGATCCGCAAGGCCCAGATCCGCACCGTCGGGGAATACCTGCGGCAGAGCAGCCTGTTCGCCGCCGAGGCGCCGCCCTCGTCGCGCTTGGCCGATGGCACGGTCGTGCTGCAGGTCCTGGCGGAGCTGGCCAGTGCGCCGCTGCGCTTTGCTCGCTTCGCACGCTCCTACTACGACGACGCGCGGCAGAACCTGAGCAGCCAAGGGGCGCTCTTTGCCGCCGAGAAGATCCTGCCCGGCGAGGCCCTGAAGCGGGCCGCCAAGGCGGCCGGGGTCGACTTGCTTTCTGAAAACGCCGATGCGCTCGGCAATTTCTGAGGAGAAGCCCGATGAACCAAGGACCGATTGAGACAGCCGAGAAAGAGCTGAAGAAGACCGCCAAGCGCGCGAGCAAGATGCTCCGCGCCGCGCGCAAGGGCGGCAGGGGAGCCTCGGGTCTGGCCGCCGCCGGCGCCGCCCTGCTTGCCGATGTGCTGGAGCAGCGCGTGGTCCGGGCGCGGGACGTCTACTACGGCCAGCTGGTGCAGGAGGTTCTTGCGCAGCTGGCCCCGGTGCTCGCGCAAGCGAGCGAGCGGAAAATCAAAGCGGCGCCGGCGCTGGTGCCAAACCCGCCGAGCAACGCCCAGCTCGATCTGTCGCACCTTTCCCGGGACCTGCAGATCTACTTCGAAATTCAGCGCCTCAGCGCCGAGCGAGCCAAGGCTGAGCCGAGCGCCAAGGCCGAGATCGAGATCCGGCTGAATGAGCTGCGCGACGAGTTCCTCTTCATCAAGCGCACCGGCGCCGAGCCTCACCATAAGAACTACAGCAGCGACCTATATCGCCGCGCCGTGGACCGCCTCGCGGACGTCCTGCTCGACATCGAGCTGAACGCGGGCCCGAGCGAGAAGCTGGAGGCCGAGCGGGATCGGCTGGGCGAGCTGCTCCAGCGGCTGGCGGAGCAGCGCGGGATGGACGAGCTCAAGGCCGCCATGGGGCCCGGGGTCGCCGCGTAGCCCATGGCCGCCCGCCGTGCACAGGCTGTTGCAGGCGCCGCACTGGGGTCGATGGGCCTTGGGGCCATCCTCTGGGCGCTGCTGCGCAAGGACGAGCCGACCGGCGCAGCGGGGGGAGCGGGCCCGCCGCCCTCGGCAGCTCCCGCTGCGCCGCCGCAGCCAGCACAGCGGCCCGCCGATACCGCGGAGCTCGATCGCAACATCGTCCTGCTCCTTGACCGGACGCTGCCGGGAACGGTCAAGTCGTATGACCTTCTTCGCACCTGGATCCTCAGAGATCCGGCGGCGGTAGCCACCAGCGCCCGGCGCTACCAAGCTGCGTATGAGTCGTGGCTCAACGATCAGGTGCGCCTGGGGCTTCTGCAGGCCGACCGCGCCAAGCAGTCTAAGGACATCCTCGACGGGTTAGGCCTGGCCACTCCCCTTGTCGGCGCTGCAGCGACCGCCGTGGGCTCGCTGGTGAGCGCCACGGCGAGCATCCCCGGCATCGGGTCCATCATCCAGGGGCTCTACCAGATCGCCAAGCAGTTTGTAGACGCTGCAGCGGCGGCCGCCAAAGAGGGCAAGAGCCTGTTCGCCGGCGGCGCGGTGGCCGGCGGCCCGCCGGTGTTCACCGGCTACAAGGACGGCGGCTACTACTGCTGGGATATACCGGTCTGGAGCTTCACCGCTCCCATGTGGATCTACGAGTTCAACCTCGCCAGCACGCCGGCCGCCCGCAGCGCGTGGGCGCCGGTGTTCGAAGCCTTCGAGCGCCTGGCCACCGAGCGCCCCTTCGGGCCTCCGGTTGCGCGGGTGCGGGTCGAGAACAGCGGCAGCTACGCCTACGAGTTCAACATCCGCGGCACGGGCGACGTGAGCCCCGCAGCGGCGGCCCGCTCCGAGGTCAGATCCTTCGAGGTCTGGAACCCAGCGGACATCACGCCCACCGGGCCCAGGGGCTTTGACCCCGCCAACCCGTGGGCCTGGAAGCGGCCCGGCTTGAAGGCATCGGTGTTCGATGCGGTCACCCCACCCGGAGCCCCGCCCCCCTAAAAGGCGACGCACCAGGAAATTTGGCGGGAGCCGGGAAGTTCCTGAGGTCCAGAGCGTGAGCGAGAGCCTATGGCGCGACAGGGTGATCAGGGTCGTGTGGCCGCTGCTGGAGTCCCGGCTCGGGCAGCTGCAGCGGCAGCTCGCCTCTGTGAGACGCGACCGTGGCGGAGGGTGCCTTCCGTGCGCCGCGTGCGCGTGTGGCAGTGCTCCTTCCCCGGGCCAAGCCCAGCTGATGACCCTGACCGCCCGGGGCGCGATTTCCCAGGGCGACCCGCTGATGGGCCTCGCAGGCTTTCCGGGCCACGCCGCGGTCCTGACGCCGGACGAGCTGGGCGTAACCAACTACCTGGGATGGGCGGCCAATAGCGCGGCGGACGGTGGCGCCGTGGGCGTCGCGTTCGCCGGCCCGTTCTCTCGATTTCAGGGTCTGAATACCAACCCTTCTGCGCCGGACACCTTGGAAGTGTACGTGTACGGCCCAGGTCCGCCGGTGCCGGCGAGCCAGCTGCCGGCAGCGGCCTTTTTTCGTCGGTGCGGCACGGTCATCAGTGCAACGACCGTGCTGCTCGGCAAAGGCGATAAGGCCTACAACCCATAGGAGCTGTCCTTGCGTCTCGGTCACATCGGTCTGTTTGTCCTTACCGCGTCCCTCGGCGCGGCGCTCGGCTTGGGCTCATCGCCCGTTGTCCCCTATGGGCTCAACGACTCCAAGACTTCCGTTCCGGCCACCGTGGTGCCGACAAGCCTGCTTTCGGGCCCGCTGAGCTGTGAGCAGGGCAGCCCGCCGTGGTCGTTTTCCCTGCCTGCCAACGCAGCGACCGCGAGCGCGCAAGCGACCGGCAACGCATCGCTTGCCAGCATCGACAGCAAGCTGCCAGCGCCGGTCGGCGGCCGGGTGCCGGTCGACGGTTCCGGGGTCACTCAGCCGGTCAGCCTCTCCTCCCTGCCGCTGCCGGCCGGCGCAGCGACTGCCGCCTTGCAAAGCACCGCGAACGCGCTGCTGACGAGCCTCGACAGCAAGTCGCCGGGCCTTGTATCCGGCCGGGTGCCGGTCGACCCAAGCGGGGTGACCAGCCCCGTGAGCATCACGACGCTGCCCTTGCCCGCGGGCGCGGCGACCAGCGCGCTGCAGCTGCTCGGCAACGCTTCGGTGGCCTCGCTTGACGCCAAGAGCCCAGCCCTTGTGGGTGGGCGGGTCCCGGTCGATGGCTCGGGCGTCACGCAGCCGGTGAGCGCGGTGGCGCTGCCCCTGCCCGCGGGGGCCTCGACCTCGGCGCTGCAGACCAGCGCGAACAGCTTGCTCAGCAGCTTGGATGGCAAGGCGCCGGCGTTGGTGGGCGGGCGCGTTCCGGTGGACGGGTCGGCGGTGACTCAGCCTGTCTCTGGCACCTTCTGGCCGAGCACGCAGCCGACTTCTTCGGCGGCTGCCTCTCAGGCTGACGGCCATAGCGCGACCCTGGGCTCGCTCGCCGACCCGAGCAGCGCGAACACGGTAATCGGTCTTCTCAAGGCCCTCAAGGTCCTGCTCGGTGGCGGGCTGCCGCCGGCGGGCGTGGGCAATCGCCTCGACGTCAACATTGGGTCCTTTGGTGCGACGGCGGTTACGGTCGGGCAGAACGTCTCTGCAAACTCGCTGCCCGTGGTCGTCGCCAGCGACCAGTCGGCGGTGGCGGTCAAGGGCGGTGCAGCAAACGGCGCCGCCGTCAGCGGAAATCCGGTGCTCATCGCCGGTACTGATGGCACCTATGCCCGGTCGATTCAGACCGATGGGTCGGGGCGACCCGTCGCGGCTGGCGCGTCGAACTTTCAGTACGTCTCGACCAACACGACTACCGTGCACCGGACCGGCGCCGGGATCTTCCGCCGGGCGGTCATCGCGAATCTCGCCGCATCCCCGAGCTGCATCACCTACTACGACAACACCGCCGCCTCCGGCACTGTGATCGGCCAGGTCTGCCCAGGCTCCGCCGCGCCGGGCTACTCCGTCGTCTACGACGTGCGCTTTACCAACGGCCTGACCTCGATCCAGTCCGGCGCCACTGCCGGCGGCTACACCACCGTGTGGGATCAGTGAGGCGTCGCGCGTGCATCCTGGTGGGCGTGCTGGCCTGCGGTGGACCGCCCTTGCGCCAGGGTCCCGAGCCCGGCCGCGGTCCACTTTCCCCAAACGCTACGATCGAGGTGTCAGCCGGGCCGATTCGACACTTCCCCTTCGCCTTCGAGGTCGGCCCGCAAGTGCTGGTGAGCTACAGCCAGCACGCAGACGGGTACATCGCAGATCCGGTGGATGCCATGACGGCGGTGGCGGCAGGGGGCGCGGTGGGGGCGACCGTGCAGGCGGCCAACTTCTACGTTTCGGGCATGGCCGCCATCGCGGGCGCGCTCTATGGCGCCAGCTACATCACCTCGGCAATGAATGACGCCGCGGAACGGGCCCACGGGTGGACCTCGGGCGACCAGGGCAGGACCTGGCAGCCGCAGCCGGGCGTCGTGCACCTGCCGGCGCCGCCCAAAGCTCGCGCCGCGGGCTGGGGCGGGCTGTTGTTTCACCGTCGGCTCCATGTGCTAGGGGGCTCTCTCGTCGGGACGCTGTATGGGAACTACGAATCAGACGGCGACTGGTACAGGACCGTCTGGGCCATCTCAGCCGACCTGGGCAAGAACTGGAACGTCGTCTCTACCATCGCCGCCGGCGCTGCAGGCACCGAGGGCTACGGCGAACCTGTCTCCGCTTTCTGCGCAGACGGTCGGATCTTGGTCGTGATGCGGACGGGGCCCACCTCGCCGATGCGGATGACCCGCTCCAGCGACCAGGGTCTTAGCTGGGAGCCGCCTATTGAGCTTGCGGGCAAGGTCGGATGGGACCCTGACCTTCTAGCTGTCGCCGGCACCATCCTGCTCAGCTACGGGCTACCGGGCCAGATCTGGGTCGACCGCTCGCCCGACTGCGGCAGCAGCTGGCGGGAGGCTGCGCACCTGGACGTCCCCACGAGCTCGGGATACACGGGGCTTGCTCACGTCGACGGGGCGATCGTTGTGTTCACTGACTCGGCAGGCGAGTCGAAGATCACCGGCTTCTCGTTGCCAGAGCTGGGCCAGCCCGCGCTTGCCGCGCCGACCGGCAGTCGTTGATTGCCCTGGGCATTTGTGAGAAAGGCGAAGCATGGACACCAAAAAGAGGACCGTAGGGATTGCAGTGGCAGGGGTTGCCGGCGTCGGAATTGGCTTCGGCCTCGGCTACCTGGCCTTCCGCCGGCCTCCGGCAAAAGCAGCCGAGCCCAAAGCCCCCGAGCTCCCGCAAAAGGACGAGCAGACGGCGGCCCTGCCTGCAGCAAAGACGCCGGCGCCGCCCGTCGCTTCAAGCTCACCGCCCAGGCAGACGCAGCCGCCCTCTCAAGCCCCCGCGAACCAGGAGGCCACGCCGCAGCCCGTCCAAGGCGGCGGCCTGCAGGGCCTACTCAACGGGCTGCTCGGCGGTGGTGGCAACACAGGCTTTGGCGGCGGCCTGGGCTTGAACGAGTTCCCCTCGCCTCCGCAGCAGGACTACTTCCCCTATGGCCAGGCAGGGGGAGCAGGCCCGGGGGCCCCACCTGCGCCAGCCTACACGCCTCAGGCGCCGCTCGGCACTGCCCAGAACCCTGTCATCATCCCGAGAGGCTTCAATATCTGAGCCGCTCCAGCGACCGGCAGTGCGTTGCCAACCCAGGACTGGCGGCGGCAACCTCCGGCAATGGAATCTTCAGCCAGCTCTCAGCCCGCGCTCACTGCGCGGCAGCGCATTCACCAGGACTTCCGCAACTTCCTCTTTCGACTCGCCAAGGAACCGCCCGACTTGATTCGCTCGGTGGCGGACCGTCAAATCACTCAGACCGAAAAGGCCTTCAAGGATGCTCCCTTCTTCAGCCGGAGCTTCCAAGTGGACTACGCGGGCGTCCGCGATCGACTCGACGGTGCACGCGAGAACCTCGCGGCCGGTGATGCGCTGAAGGACAAGGGCGACGAAGCCAGCCAGCTCGAGCGCAGGCGTTCATATACGCGCGCCTACACCATCGCTTTTACCGAGGGTGAGAATCTTGCTGTACTCACCGGTCAGGAGGACTTCCTTGTGCTGGTCTCCGGCAATGTCGTCGTGCCTGTCGTCAAGGCGGTCGGCCAAGCGGTCGCCACGACTGTGGAGAAGGCCGCCGATGCTGGGGGGCAGCTCGCCAAAGGGCTCGGCGGGACGGCCAAGACCGTGCTTTATGTGGCTGCGGCTGGCATCCCTCTATCGCTGATCACCTACGCGGGCATCCGAGCATATCGAAAGAAAGCGAGCGCTCGATGAGCCGGGCCCGTGGAGCTGCGCCCTGGGCTCTCATCGCGGGTGGTGCCTCGTTGGCGTTGGGTTTTTTCTGGGCCGGTCGGGCTCGTGCCAGCACCGCCGCGCGGGTCTTGGACCAAGCGACCGGCCCGCTGCTCCCTCCAGACGGCGCCGAGCTGGAGGAGCGCGTGACTGCCCTCATGCTCGATGACCTTGCCAACCCCGCGCCGCCACCGCCCGAGCCGCTCCCACTCGATCCTGCGGCGCTGGATGTCGAAGCAGGCGCCCGGATGATCGCCAGCGAAAACCCACGCGGCAGCCGTCGCTTGCACATCGAGCAGCTGTGGACTCAGATCCGCTCGGCGAAGCCCGGCCAGACGCTGTTTGAGCGCATCACAGCGGGCTCGGGCTGGGGCTCGCAAGGGTCGAGCAAGCCGCCCGGCAAGGTGCGCCCGGTCGCCAGCGGGGAAGCGGCCAACGATATGCAGCGGCGGCTCGTGCGCGCTGTGCTCCAGGGCGAGGAGCCTTCAGTATTGCCCGAGGCGCGGAAGTTTTTCGAGCCAGCGGTGCAGGACCGGGCCTTCGCGATCGGGGCGCGCGCCCGCGCCAAAAAGGCCAAGGGCGAAATTCTCACCAAGCAGGAACAGCGGCTACTGCGCTACAAGCGCAATGCGGCGACCATACGGGCCGACTGGTCAAAGACAAGCCGTGTCGTCGGCACCATCGAGGGCGTGGAGTTCTGGACCTGACGTTGCGCGTTAGCGCAGCAGCTGCAGCAGGTGGTCGTGATACCGCTGCTCAACCTGCTCAACGGGGAACAGCCACTCCCCACGACCTTCGCGGCGGCCCAGCTCGCGGAGTCCGAGCGTGGAGCAGAGCGCATAAGATTTGCGCTTGCGGGACTCAGGCGTTGGGCCAGGGATCTTGAGCCGCTTGATCAGCTGCGTCGTTCGCAGGTAGGTGGGCTTGGCAATCATGAAGGCGGAGCCTACTTGCGGACGCGCTGTGCGTCCAGCGCACCCGACCGGCAGTTGCTCGACGGGCGGCGTGCCGGCATGCGAATCAAGGGCCATGGCAAACGAGATAAGGGCTTCTTTAACGAGACAGCTCGGCATTGGCGCGCTGGTGGCGGGCGCGACCTCGCTGGGGATCGGTTGGGCTCTGTCGTGGCGCGCTGGTGCCTCGGTCTCACCGCAGCCAAGTTCAGCTGAGCCGAGGCCCGAGCCCAAGGACGCTGTTGCACAAATCGAGCCTGGGTCGAAAGCTAACCCAATCATTCGACAGAAGGGCGGTAATCTCTAGCCCTGTGTCGTAGGAGTTACTGGATTTTCTGGAGTCGCAGCGCAGCCAACGAGCGCTGATTCTCGGCGAAGTGCATCAATCGCACCGAATGTCTCCCACATGCGTCTACCAACCCGCCAATAACACGAAGGTATCGGTCCATTAGTGTGGGAAGCGCACTCTCTGTTACGACATCGATGAAGCGGCTATGAACAGTGCCGCCAACCTCGTGCATTTCTTGGAGGATCAAGCTGTCGACCGTCTCAAGCTTTTCTTCTAGGGGGTCATATAGATACAGATTTTCCGTTGCCAGGACAATGGCAGGGGTCAGGACCTGGATGGATAGCAGAGAAGGCGTGCCGGAGTTCGTGAGGCGGGAGCTCGCGTACTCGCGCTCGAGCCAAGTGGTCACGCGGACAAGCTTTGCGAAGCTCTCCCTGGCGTCGTCTTCCTTCCGGGCCTCAATGTTGTTCTGCTTTGTCTCTCGCACATACGCCCAATGAGGACAGACGGTTGACTCGTTCAATGGATCAAGAGCTTTCGCGATTGGGTCATCGCCGAAAAGCAGCTGCTGGCCGAGGGAACCCTCCCCGGAAAAGTTCGTCAGCACCCCGTACGTAGGGGCCCCGGAAAGTCTGGTTCTTGTGAAGCGCATGGCATGCGCCTCCGGCTGTTTCCACCTGAAGCCCACGAAGTTAACCCGTGGGCCTAACTGCTTGGCCTCGATAAGTGCGGTGAGGCGGACGAATCCCCTTTGCTCGGCGAGATGAGCTCCATAGAACGCCATCAAGTCGACCTCAGCCGATTTCTCACCCGTGCCCGGTATTACTCGCGTTCCGATCATTGCGTTAATGCCGTCCTCATGGAACTTCTGCAGCAGGCGAATTTCCAGGGGAAAGCCCGAGCGACGAAGCGCTTCAGTGATGTCCGCTTTGCTCAACGGTGGTGGGGCCGACCGGCTCATAGCCATGGAGGATACGACACCTTATCTTCTGAGTTGGTATCTTCTGAAACAATCCGGCGCGATGTGACAGCCGCTTCTTCTTCATCCACTCCTCCGCAACAGCAACAGCGCCGCCGTCTTCTCCTTCCCCGGCCCGTAGCCCAGCGTCTGAACCGGCTCCCAGCCGAGGCCGCGCAGGCAGTCGGCTAGCGACTGCGGGTCGTACCGCTTGCCGCGCCAGATCAGGAAGCGTCGCCGCTCGCCGTTGCGCAGCGAGACGTCGGCCATGCAGTCGAGCTCATAGCTGCCGGGCACCGGGCAGGCGGTCGTCAGCTCCATGGAGAGCTTGACGTCGCTGAGGTTGCGGCAGTGTCGGCGGATGGGGCCCGTGAGCCATTCAAGGTGGGTCACGGAGGGGCCATCCCGCAGCGGTGGATCGGCTGCGCGCACTAGGTCAGGTCGATTGGATGGCGCAACCACCATTTGGCAGTCGACCATCAGGAAATCGCCCTTGCTGGCCCAGCCCGCCAAGTCGCGGAAGAACCTGACCTCGTTCTCCAGGTTCGCTATGGTGCCGCCGAGCATCGCATAGACTCTGCGGCTGGCTGGCGAGCCGTGCAGGACTGCGAGGCGCGACAGGTCATGAAAGTTGGCGTGTATCGTGCGAACCGCGACGCCCACTGGCTGTAGGGCTTCGGCGGCATAGTTATAGGCAGCAGATAGGAGCGTGTGAGAAATATCGAGCAGGTACAGCTTGATTTCGGGCCGCCGCTTGGCAGAGGCCTCAGCCAGGGCTCTAGCCAGCCTAACCTCTGACTTTCCATCGCCAGAGCCCAGCCCCGCGACGTCGATGGTGGCACCCGCAAGCTCCCGGGCCATCTTTCGGGCTACCTCCTCCAGCGGGGCGCTGCTGCGGAACGAGTGAACAAATGGCGCGTGGTTGCTCAGTCGGTACCAGTCGTTGGCGCTCTGGCCATCGAGGTACAGGTAGGTCTGCTCGAAGCTCCCGCCCGGAGAGTTGACCAAGTCGACCATCTCCTCAAAGAGGCGCGCCGCATCGTAGCGGGACTCGAAGCACGAGTTGGGCGCCCACGCCGGATCGGCCTGCACGTCCGGCGTCAGCGCGCTGACCTCCAGCTTGAGCTCGGGGACGGCCAGCAGGCGGCACAGAGTGGCCCGGCCCGGGTTGTTTCGCATCGCCTCAAGGCCGCGGATGGTGCTGGGGCTGATGCCCGAGAGCCGCGCCAGGTCCGCGCGGCTCAGCAGCGCCTCGGTTCGACGCTGCCTGACCAGCTGCGCGAGGCTGCGAAACTGCTTCTGGTCCAGGGGCGCGCGGCGCTGCCGGGGAGGGTCCTCGCGCTGGGCCAACAGGGCGATCGCCCCCTGAATCATCGTGGTTGCGTCGGCGAAGCCGGGGACTGCCGAGCCGCCGGGTGAGCTGGTCACCGCCTGGACGTGCTGCAGCGCGGCGAGCAAGTTCCGCAGCGCTTCCCCGGTATGTTCAATCACCCCGGCATCTTGTGGATCCTCGCCGGTCTCTGCTTTTTCCATGAGCGGAGGAAAACACGCCAGCGAACTCAGCCGCAACAGCAGTTCACCAGGGGGGTCAGCCGGCGGTCTAGTTGACACTTTTGACCCCCCTTTGGGCCTTCCGGAGGCGTTTTTGACCCCTCGGTTGACACTTTTTTGACCCCTCGGTTGACCCTGCTCGTGACCCATATTTTGACCCTTGCTGAGCCCCGTTGTGCCGCGTATTTGTCTGCCCATGCAAGCTCAGCCATTGCGGCCGCTGTCTCAGCGCCGAGGAACTCCAGCCGTGGCGCAGGTCGAGGCCCTGAGCGGACGCCGTTTTGCGCGCTTACAGAAATCGGTGATGGGATGGTCGTTTGCTACAGAGATAGTGCCGAGCGCTTCTGACGAGCGCACGGACGCACTGCGGCGCGCGAGGTCAGTTGATGACGGGCCCGCGGCCTACACCATAGGCAAGCCAGCACGGCGCGACATCCAGTGCGACCGCGAGCCGCTCGCAGGTATCAACCTTCGGGCAGACCTTTCCAGATTCGATCAGCGAAACAGCCTGCACCGAGATCTCCGCGGCTCTGGCGACGTCTCGCATCGTCAGGCCGGCCGCGGTGCGTCCAGCGCGCAGGCGCTCGCCGCAGTCAAGACAGGCCAGCGGTTCGGGCTCTTGTCCCGGAGCCGGGGCTGGCGGATTGGGTTGACGAACAAGCCGCGGAATTTTCTGCTGAAACGGTTCGTCGCCGTCTACACCGAATGCCAGCCAGCACGGGGGAATACCCAGCGCGATCGCAATTTTCTCCACGAGGTCGATGCCGGGGATGGATTCCTCGCGCTCCAGCCTGGTCGAGGCCTGGTGAGCAACTCCCGCGAGGTTGCCAATCGTCTGAGCAGGAAGGTCGGCTTCTTCCCGCGCCCGCTTTAGCCGGCCCGCCAGGCCGAACCAAAGAGGGTTTTTTGAGCCACGCGTCACAAGGCCCACTACACCGTCGGGGGAGAATAGAGACAATTGATGACCTTCTGAAGTGTTAGTTAACAATTGCTTGACATGCTCATGTGGATCTGGAATTGATCTATTCATCGACGGGCCTTAACCGATGCTTGAATTTTGCACCCTAGCCCAGGCCGCCCACAGGGTGCAAGGAAGGCAGACGGAAAGATGGAGACCGCAGCGAACGCGTGCGGGCAGTCCTTGAGCCTGCGCGATAAAGATAGGAGTTGGGTTCGATGCCCCTGAACAACCTGGTCGAGCGCCAAGCAGTCTCGGTGCTCGTGCGATTTCGGCTCCAACGGCTGGAGCTGCTGTTGTGCTCCTTGCGCCTGCTCCCCGCTCCTACGGGTGGGGCAGCTGCTGAGCGCCGCGCCGGCGCTGCAAACCCGGGCCGGGTGGTCAGCCCGGCAGCCTGGCCAATACCCGATGGTGCAGCATGACAAAAGAACGCGCTATCCACCGAGCCGACGAGCAACCACTTGCCCAGCCCGTCAGCCTACTGCTGGGCTGGGATCGCCCGACCTCGATCACGCACCGTCGCCGCCGGCCCGACGGCATCGAGCTGTACGTTCACCACCCGGGCCCCAGCTACTACGCCGTCGCAAAATCTCCGACGGGGTATTTGCTGTCGGGTCCGCTTTTGGGGACCCTCTCCGAGGGGCAGCGCTGTGCTGAGCTGGTTGGGTGCATGCTTGCCGCAGCGCTCACCGTCAAGCGTGCCTCGCCGGTCAGGACGACCCCGAGGAGTGGGGGCCAGGCGACAAGCCAAATCTGCCCGACGGAGGTTCCCCGCTTCCCCGAGCTGGCGACGAAGGACGCCAAGACGCGCGGCCAGGTGATCCGGGAGCTTCGCCGTCAGCTCAGGCTGACCAAGAAGGACCTGGCGAAGCTCGCCTGCGTCAGCATTCCCTGTCTTCGCAGGCTAGAAAATGGATTCGGGCGGACGCGACCCGCCTCGGTGCGGCTTATCTTGGCCGCCCTGCGGACGGTCAACCGACTGTCCACCCAGCAACAGCCGAGCCGCTTGGCATGTGAGGCCGCGTCGTGAGCGGGCTTGTAGATGACGCCGGCCCCAAGACGGGCCCTGAGGCTGCCTTGGAGCGAGACAGCGACACCGGTTCCTGGTCTCCGCCCAAGCGCGGTGAACGGATCTTGGCGTGTGCGTGCATCGACGGCCCCGATAGGCTCTCGGCGGGTGACGTGTATCTTTGGCGGGGCACCTACTCGGTGACCCGACTGGATCCGCCCGAAACTTTTTCCGCGGCGTGGATCGCGCTCTGCCCGAGCTGTCACGTCGCCTATGCCGAGCGCGGTTCTGCTGATCAGCTTGTGGGCCAAGACTTCGTCCTGGCTCAGGATGTTGAGGTGGCTCCGGCGCAGCCGAACTGAGGTGCGCCGCTCGACGCTGCGACATGGACCGGGCGAACCGCATCCAGAGCGGCGCTGAGCTTTCGCTTTTCGGCGACGGCGGCTCGGCTACCGGCCGGGGGTGCGCTGCCCGTCGCAAGGCATGAACCGAGCCCCGCGGCTGCCTATAACGGCAGGGCGGGACTCGCCCAGGACAAACTTGGAGGTTCTGATGCAGTCTGCTCCCGTCTCCCAAGCCCTTGTGCAGGGCAGTAGCCAGAAAAGCTGCAACACTCGCGCCCACGATCGGCTGAAGGCTTCCACCAAGGCGTGGTGCCAGGCGGCTTTCGTGGGCTATCAGACGGGCTTTCCGGCCACGCACCTGTATGAGATGCGGCTCTGTCCGGTGTGTGGGTCGTCGCTGGTTCGCGCGATCGTCATTACCCAGCTGCGGTATGTGCGGTCGCCGCGCATCGCCGTGGTCACGCCGGCGGCTCCGGCTCGCTTGAAGTATGCCTCGGCTGGGGGTCGAGCGTGACTGCGCCCGCTGCGAAGAGCGCCGAAGAGCTTGGCCCGCGCATCCCGAAAGAAACGGAACCGTCGACAAGGCCTGAGGATCCGAGCTGGCACTGGAACGGCTACTACTGGCACTTCCCGCACTCCGAGCTGGATGTGGCGATTTATCCGCGAGGTGGCTCCGGCTTTTTCGCAAACGTGATCGGCGATTTCAGTATGACGGGTCCAGAGCGGAGCGATGGTGAGTCAGCGGCGGCCGATGCGATCCGCATGATCGACTACGTGCGTGCGCTTCAGTCGGAGCTCGCAAACCGAGTTGTTGTGCCGCTGACGGTGCAGAACCGGCGGGTGATCTCCCCCCGATGAAAGACTGGGTCCACGACTGCCTCGCCGGCTTGTTGGTGGTCCTCTTATGGGTCTGCCTGCTCGGCTTTGCCGGCTGCAGCAGCGCTTCCCCTGGGCAGGTTTTTGCGACTGCGGGCCCGCCGTCAAGCGCTGCCCCTGTTTCATGGATAAACAAACCCCGCTTGGGGTCTGAGGAGAAAAACGATGACCGAGTCAGAGATTGTCGAGCCGAACGACTCCGCGGCGTGTACCTCCCGGCGGGGCTTTGGCGACCTCCCTCCGGCGACCCGCAAGCAGATCGCCTCCCGCGGGGGGCGGGCTGCCCATGCGCGCGGCCATGCCCACGAGTTCACCCCAGCGGAGGCGAGCGCCGCCGGGCGCATCGGCGGCATGCGCGTCTCTGCCGATCGCGAACATATGGCGGCACTTGGCCGGCGCGGAGCCGCGCGGCGCCGCGAGATGCTCGAAACCCAAGCCCTACTAGACGTCGCGCAGGCGAGAGAAACGGAGAAATCATGAGTTCCACAAGCGAAGTCACGGCGACCCTTCAGAAACAGCGGCATGCCCTCTTCATCGAGGGCGCCTTCACCAACCTGCTTCAGTCCTGGCGCAGCCACTTCGAGCAGCTGCCCAAGGAGGTGGGGGAGCGCAAGGAGATCCTCGTCGCGCTGGGCACGCTCGGGGCGGGACGCACCCCCCGCGATGCGGCGCGCGTCGCCGCCTTGCCGGCCTTATTGCTCGAGGCGAGCCAGCTGGAGGCGCTCGGCCACGAGATCGAGACCATCCATGCCGAGCTGTGCGCGGTGACCAGCGGCGCGGGCCAGAAGGGCTGACCGATGCGCCAGGGCAGCGATCGGCATGCAATGCCTACCTTGCCATCCCGCAGCGAGCTGGCCCTGGCGCGGGTCCGCGCCCAACACCCCGAGCTGGGCCGCCTGATCGGGATGGCAAGCCAGCGCTGCCAACCTGGCGCGGTCGATGCCGGAGGCGATCGCGAGTCCGGCGCCGACCTGCAGCAGGGCGAGCAGCTCGGCGCGGCCTTGGCGATTTTCCCAGGTGCAGCCGTAGGACCTGGACAGCCGCCAGCAAAGGGGCTTTGAGATGACGCGCCAGCTCCCCCAGAACCTTGAGGCCGAGCGGTCCGTGCTGGGCGTGCTCTTCTTGCGCGGCGCGAGCGCCTACGCCGAGGTGGCGCCGATCCTCGACGCCGATCACTTCTACCACCCGCTGCACGGGCTCTTGTATCGCGAGATCGGCGCCTGCGTTGCGGCCAACCAGCCGGTCGACCTGGTCGTCTTGTGCGCACGGATGGAGCAGTCCGGATCGCTGCAGCGACTGAGCGGGGTAGGGGGCGCAGCCTTCATTACCGAAATCGCCATCTCAGCGGCCAACTTCAAGATCAAGCACTACGCGGCGATCGTCCGCGAGGCCGCCCTGGCGCGGGCGGTGGTTCTCTTGTGCTCAGAGCTGTCCGAGAAGGGCTACCAGGGGGTGGCCGGCGCGCAGCTGCTCCAAGAGGCGCAAACCCGATTTTTTGACCTCGGCATGACCAGCACTGTGGGCGGCGAGCCCGAGCCGTTCAAGAAGGTCATGCACGATGCGATCTGCGAGCTCGAACACCGCTACGACGGGCGGACGGCGATCACCGGGGTCGCTGCCGGCCTGACCGAGCTCGATGAGCTGACCAATGGATGGCAGCGCGGCGATCTAATCGTCCTTTGCGGTAGGCCGGGCTCGGGCAAGAGCGCGCTGGCGATGCAAGCCGCGATTCACGCCGCCACCTCGGGGGTGCCGACGCTTTGTTTCCACCTGGAAATGTCCCGGGAGCAGGTGGGGGCGCGCGCGCTTAGCGCAGAGGCGCGCGTCGATGGCACAGCCGTGCGGACCGGGATGCTGACCGGCGACGACTGGATCCGCATCTCTAAGAACGCCTCGCGGCTCTCGGACTCAAAGCTCTGGCTGGACGATAGCCAAGGGCAGGGGCTGGCAGCGATCACCGCCAAGGCGACCCGCTGGCGGGCCTCAGCCTGCAGCGGCAATGCCGATAAGCCCGGCCTGGTCGTCGTCGACTTCCTGCAGCTAGTTAGCGGCGCACGCGCTCCGGGCAAGACCCGGGAGCAAGAGGTGGGCGAAATTTCTCGCGGGCTCAAGGGGCTGGCAAAGCAGCTGCGCTGCCCCGTGCTCGCCGTCGCCTCGCTATCCCGAAAGTGCGAAGAACGTGCCGATAAGCGGCCGATTCAGAGCGACCTGAAGGAGAGCGGCAGCATCGAGAGCGATGCCGATCTGATCCTCGGCGTCTACCGCGAGGCGATGTACTCCGCCGAGGCCGACCCGGAGGAAGCGGAAATCTTGGTGCTCAAGCACCGCAATGGCCCCACCGGCTGCGTGAAGGCTCGCTGGCTTGGGCGTTTTACCCGGTTCGAGTCGTGGCACTGAGAGCGCGAGTCGCTGACAAGGCATGAGCCAGCTCGACCCCCATAGGCAGCGACCGACTCTCAGCAGGCACCCGCGCCAGGCTGCTCAGGGTCGCTCTCCGGGCTGTCGTCGGCACCTCTGCACCACCGGCGGGGTGTAATGAGGATGGCCGACGACAGCGGCGGCGGCGCCCTTGGATTGCCGAGACTCAAGGCCACCGAGAAGGAGATCCTTCGCCGGATGGCCCGAGTCGACACCAAGGGCCAAGGCTGCTGGAGCAGCGTCGAAAACATCGGCAAGGCCTTTTATGCCGATGAGATGACCTACTCGCGTTCGCAGACGAGGATCTACATCGCGCGCCTGCGTGCCAAGGGCTACATCCTTCCCGTTGGTGCCACAGAAAAAGGGACGATCGTTTACCTCTTTCCGGGCAAGCAGTACGACGGCGGCGAGCTGCCGCTCCACCCCAAGCGCACCGAGCGGATCGGCTGGAACACCCAGCCGGCGCTCGAGCTTATCCGTGAGGGCCCCAAGCCCCCGGGGACAGGCCCAGAGAAGTATCGCGGCGTCGAGGTCGGGGCGCGCATCAAGCGGGCCTATGCCGAGCCCGTGTGGAAGGCGGCGATCGACAGCCTGATCGCCTCGCACGGCCCCGACCTGGTCGGGGTTCAGTCGCGGTCCGCCATGCTGGCGGCCGTATGCAAGCGCATCGTCGGCGAGCGCAAGGCCGAGAAAGAACGCCGTGATGCGCAGGCCTTGGAACTGCTCAAGCGGCAGAGGGCGGCATCCAAGGCGGGGCCGGCCGCACCCGACCCGGAAGCCGAGGCACGGCGCGCTGAGCTTGCTGAAGCCGCGCGTCGAGGAATCAACCCGGCAGAGGCCACCCGCCGCATGCTGCTCGGCGAGCGTTTCTTGCATCGTGACGCCGCTCCGGCCCAGGACAAGGTCCAGGCGCCCGCGGCGACTCCCGCCCCTGCAGCGCCCGAAGCGCCGCCCGCTGCGATCGTCCAGACGCCCACCGCGGCGACTCCCGCCCCTGCAGCGCCCGAGCTGCCGCCCGAAGCGCCGCCCGCTGCGATCGTCCAGACGCCCACCGCGGCGACTCCCGCCCCTGCAGCGCCCGAGCTGCCGCCCGAAGCGCCGCCCGCTGCGATCGAACCTCGCGGAGAGGCGACGGAAAATGCGCCTGGCCAGGTCTCACTGCTTGCCGATCAGCTGACGGGGGTGCCTGGCGAACAGCAGGCCAGTGTCGGCGAGCGATCGGCCCTGGTGCCAGGGCGCGCCGCTGACGCCCATCCGCCGGTGTCCGAGCGAATCCCCAAGATCACGGCTGCTGTGCCGGTGGCTGGAGTTTTTGGCGCGCCGGTTACCGTTGCCGACGCTGTCACCTCGCTGATCAACCTGCGCAAGCTCGACACCGCCAAAGCCACTCGCGGCTACTACCAGGACAAGGGCAGGGCGATCATCTCGCTGATTGGCGATCGGCCGCTCGTCGGCTTTGGGCACGACGACGTCCTGCGCTACTTCGAGCTCCGGCGCGAACAGGCTACCGCCAGGCCGATCAGCCTCGCGACCCTACGCAAGGAGGCGACGGTGCTTAAGAGCTCGCTCCGGCTCGCCCGCCGCCGCGGCTGCCCCATCCCCGATCCTGGCGACTACTGGCCGCGGATCCGTTTCAAGTACACGCCGCGCAAAGGCTATCTGACCCGCAGCGACTACAACAAGCTCTACAAGCAGCTGCGGCCCTACCAGCGCGACTGGCTGCTCTGGGCCGTCTACTCGGGCGGCCGGCTGGGCGAGCTGATCGGCCTGCAGTGGAGCCACCTCGACGTGGCAGGCAAGCGCATCCATCTGCCCGGCACCAAGACCGAAGAGGCAGATCGCATCATCCCGATGCACGCACGGCTGGCCAAGTGGTGCCGCGCCCGCGGTGCGCCGGCCAAGGGACCGGTGCTCAAGCCTTGGTCGAACATCCAGCGCGATCTAAAGCTCGCCTGCGACGCCCTTGGCATCCCCCGCCTGAGCCCAAACGATCTGCGACGGACTTTTTGCTCGTGGATGCGTCAGAAGGGCGTGGACAGCCAAGTCGTCGCGGGCTTGATGGGCCACGTCGACTCCGACATGGTCGATAGGGTCTACGGCCAGATGGACGCCGAGCAGTATCGCAAAGCGATCGACAAGCTATAGAGCCCACCTACCTCGACGAGGTTCCCCCATGATCCTTCCACCGCAGCACCAGCTGGGGCACTCCAATGGCCGCTCGTAGCGCCAGCTTGCCGCCCAGCCCGCAGCGACGTGCCGTCCTCTATTGCCGGGTGAGCCGGGGCGAAACGCAGACCATCGATGGGCAGCTGCAGGCGCTGCGCACCTGGACTGCTCAGCGGGGCTGGTTGGTCGTCGCAGAGCACTCCGACACGGTCACCGGCGACCCCGGCCGGCGCAAGGGGCACCCGCCAGGGCTCAACGCGGCGCTGCACGAGGTCCACCTCCGCAAAGCCGATGTGCTGGTGGTCTATGCTGCCGATCGGCTCGTCCGCCACCCCGTGCCGCTCCTGCAGCTCTGCGATCGAGTTCGAGCTGCAGGCGGTCACATCGCCAGCTACACGGACGGCGCCGACCTGGACACGACGACCGAGTTCGGCGAGCTGGTGACCTACCTCCGCGGCTGGTTTGCCCGCATGGAGCTGAGCCTCAACCGCTCGCGAACCATGGCCGGCCTGCGCGCCGCCCGGGCCAGCGGCAAGGTGCTCGGGCGGCCGCGCGCCGAGGTGCCGCCGATCGAGGTCATCCGCGAGATGCAGGAGCGCGACAAGATGAGCCTGCGGGCGATCGCTCGGCAGCTCGGCGTGCCCGCCAGCCGCATTCAGCGAGCTGCTTCAAAAACCCCCCCGCAAAACACCCCGATCGCCCCGTCGAGCCAAGCCCCCGAAAACGAGTGATTCAGAAACGTTCGTTTTTGGCGCACAGAGTCACCTCAGCGTCGTAGAACACTCCCGAAATCCTCGGTCTCCTGTCACTTAAAATGACTACAGAGAAAGAAAAATATCTCCTCGCTCAAAGAAAATGTTTGACTTGATTTCCACGTATGTGGTTTAACCCCGCACGTCGCCTGGTTCGGAGGCGACAAGCTCTTTGAAAACTAGCGTCCATATCGTCAGCAGGTGATCTGACAACGTAGCTTGTACAGCTACGACTTATGGTGGCGCCCAGCATCCTTGGCGTTACCGCGGGCCATGCAACATTCGGCCTGCTAAGAACCTCCCCATTCGGGCGAGAGTAGAGCCACTAGGGCCGGTGCATGATGGCCGACTGAGCAGGACCTACCCGGCGCACGAATAGCATCCCCGACACGCGTCCCCTGGGCGCAGCGGCGATGTTATAGGCAGTTTAGGGCGGACGACTCGAAGTAGACATAGAGGGGTATCAGTGTCCTTTTCCAACCCACGGACACACGGCTGGCGGACACGTGAATAGTCACGTGGGTAAATCTCCCAAAATTCTTAGGAGACAAAAATGGACAAGGAACAGCACAAAGAGAAAAGTAAGGCGATAATAGCAACCCTCCACAACATTATCGCCTCAGGGACACTGATGCCGGACCAGATGGAGGCTGCATTGCGGGCGATACGGATACTGCAGAAACTACAGAATGCTCACAGCGAGAAGCGAATTAAACATCTAACGATAGCTCTCGCTGAAGCACTCGCGCAGGTCTGCCTGAAAGTATCATCCTCAAAAAGTGGATTGCGGCCCCAGGTCTAAACTTCTATTTTCTGCTTTAAGCCTCCGAGACATCAAGGTTACTTGGAGGCTTAAAGCAGCAGATAGGGGGAAATAATGAATTATGGTAACGCAATCCGCGTATCGCGAGCCGCGCGACGTATGTCCCAAAAGGACCTAGCTGTTCGGCTGAATCTCGACGCTAGCTACTTGAGTCTACTCGAAAAGGGAACACGTAAGCCCAGCCTTACTACGCTAGAAGACGTAGCTCGGGTTCTTGATATTCCGTTAGATCTACTATTGTTGCTGGCCTCTGAGAAGGATGACCTACGATCTGTAACCCAGGACCAAGTATCCCGGCTGGGTCAGCAAGTCTTAGATATGATTGCCAGTGGAGACTTAGGCCAAAGCAATGAAACAGCTGGCGACGAGGCAAATCGATGATAGTCCACTGCTATCAATGCGAAAGCTCGCTAGCATTCTCGGAGTTAGTCTCTTTCAGTTAGAGACTCTCGCTTCCGAGGCGGGTCGTTACTATAGGCCGTTCGATCGTAGAAAAAACAAGGGAACAGGCAAGTGGCGCCACATAGACAATCCTGTGGGACTGCTTAAGTCAGTACAGGCAAAGATTCACAAGAGAATTCTGGCATCGTTTCCTATTCCTGAAACTATGGTGGGGGGAGCGAAGGGGCGGTCTACTCAGGACCATGCTAAGCATCATTTGTGGCAACCTTGGATAGTTACACTCGATATTAAGGAATGTTTTCCGAGTATTACCAACGCCGTAGTGTTTGATATTTTTCGTTCTAGACTTGGCTTTTCGACCCCCGTTTCTTCTGCCCTGACTAGGATGACGACCTTTCAGCGCAGGCTTCCGCAGGGAGCACCGACTAGTCCAACATTGGCGAATTTGGCCTTGCTTGATGTTCATGCTGGTATAGAAGCGATATGTAATCAACTTAACCTGCAGCATAGCATCTATGTGGATGACATTGCGGTTTCGGGCGAGAAAGCAATCCAGGCTACATCTCCAATCTGCGCACTACTAGCAGATCAGGGATTCAGAGTTTCTTGGCGAAAGATTCAAGTGTTACCGCGCAGTGGTTGTCAGGAAATCACTGGATTGCAGGTGAACAGGGGCATAGACATCACCCCGAAAAGACTACTCGTATTACGGGAAGAGATACGAGCTTTGGCTGATGCAGAATATATTTTTAACCGAGATCTGCAAAGTATTTGGGGGAAAATTAATAGTGTAATGAGCGTCAATCCTCTTGCGGGTTCCGCTCTCACCGAGTTTGCTAATCAGTGCCTCCCCGAAATTGCGATTCCTGGCGGTTGCCGGCGAGGGGAAGTCCGACACTGCATGCGATATTCAGCGGATCACTCTGGCTAAGATTGGGTGAGACGGTGCAATCTAGGAGTAACTGCGACTAATTGCTCTGGAAGTTCGCCGGACCAGCCTGTTATCTGGCTAATATGTAATTTCGTCTGATGCTGATTCTGTAAATCTGTCTAGCGGAATCGGATAACTATAAGTCCGTCATAAGAGTGTGCGGACCCTGGGCGTTCGGTGCCTCGAAATGCGGAGGCCACCCTGCGGCAGCAGGACGCAAGCAGTCTTGTTGCGCTGCTATCAGCGACCGGCATGTACAGTATCCGGGATAGTCTTCGGTGCCGATCTGGAAGAGCACAGCGACTGCTTCGAGCGCGAAGTGCATACTTCTGTCGGGGCATTTCGCCGCGTTTGTTTTCTGAACAACTGGACAAGGAGAACTAAGCGTATGGCAATTAAGTGTATTTCGCGGAAAATGTCTGATGGGCATAGTCACGAGCACATCATCGAGTTGGGATGGGAGAACGATCAGACAAAAGTGAAAGGTGTCTCAACACGGCAAGCAATGGTTGACTTCATCGAAAAGAACGGAACACAAGCTGTCTACTGCCCAGAGCGATACGGTGGAAAATCCGCGTGGGTTCATGTTGCTCGCCACGGTGGGATTCGCTTCGTCCAGACGTATGCAGATGGAAGTTGGACGAACAACCTACTTGCGTTGCCTTTACACTGATCTCTTAAAGCCGCTCTGGAGCGACCTGTTCTAATTGAAGCGGCCTGTTACCGAGCAGGCTATTTGATGGGTGATGGTGCAGGCTGGCTAATGGCGATGCGGTAACCGCGGGTGTGCCACAGCCCTGCGGCGCCGTCCAGGGCAGGCGAGCCTTCCTGGCGAGCCAGGACTCCATCAAATAACCTGCTCGTTACCCCCCATACTTACCTGCATCCACGGTGCGCGGTAACACGGCCGAACACTATTCCGCCTGCCAGGTTTATTTAAACTTTTCAACTACCCTGCAGTCAACAAGATTTTACCAATAAGCCTGATCTATCTTCGGTGAAGATGCTAGCCATTTATTGGCAAGTGTTTCATATGGGTTTCATTGGCTAGCCCCTTTTTTTGAAGCTAAGCGCCTTTCGGTTGATATCAAAAATAGTACTATCGATAGTACCGACCATATAGCTTTTGCTGGCTATTTTAAATAGAGCATCCAGAACTTGAGAGGCATCAATGCGAGTGCCTTGCGCTACAAAGCGGATCGAATGAGCTGAGCTTGGTTGTATGGGCTCAGGTGCAGCTTTTTCATCGTTGACAACAATGAAAATACTGATCGAGTAGGTATCTCCGCGGTTGAATGGTTTACAAGTGAAGTCTAGAATTTCGCTTGGTGAATTTGGGGAAATTTCTGTCTCAGTTCTAATTTCATGATGTCGATCATCTCCATTGGCTTCTATATATATGGCTGCATCTCCCTTACCGAGTGTGAGTCCGAATCGGAATTCTGGAATGTCTCTATTTCCTCGATTTGAGATTTTCACAAGAGCGACAAATAGATTAGCAAAAGTTCGCTCCTCAGCGCCAAACGGAATGACGACTCTTGCTTGCAGGGTTGATTCGCCTGCTTTGGGGCGTAAGATTGTGTCAGTTTCAATACTGATGGCAACAGGCTGAACTTTGTCTCGTATCCTTGAGACAATGGTATTGATAATGGCTCCCATCGCGCCCCCGCTCACGAGCGCTACTAGTAGTGCAACAGTTGGCAAATTATGTATACTTAATTGATCCACCTATTTTTCTCCGCCTAGCTTGATGACCTCGGCAAATGCCATTCTGAGCTCGTCATCCTGATTCGACCGAAAGCGCCGGGAGCTGCTAACAGCAGATTGGCGCGCTTACCGCCACGAGAGGGCTGGTTCCTCGGTTCAGTCGCCTTAATGCGGTTACCCCTGCGGTCAACGATCGGAATGCTGCGGTCCGGCCAATCGGACACGCCCACCTAAAACCAATCGACACGCCCGCCTAAAATCAATCGACACGCCCACCCAAATCCGCCCACCCGCTGACCATCCGGACGCCTACACACCCGCCTATTTTCCGGCGCCAACTCTTCTAGGTATTAAGAAGCTTCAAGCCCCGAGCCCAATGAAGCGGGGGCCGGGTCTGACTGACTTTTCAAGGAAAGGCGGAGCTGCGGGGAGATTCGGCCGCGATCAGCGCATCCAGTTCAACTTCGTCGACGCGCCGACGGGCCAGTTATTGCGGTGGGGTGAGTGAAGGGGCTCGAACCCTCGACCATCGGATCCACAGTCCGATGCTCTACCAACTGAGCTACACTCACCAGAAGCGACAGAACTCTAGGTCAGAGCCGCGACGGGTGCCAAGAAAAAAACGCGGGCTTTGTGACTTTTAGAGGCTGAGCGGGGTTTTCCGGAACCTTGGGGCGCGACCGGAGTCGTAGCTTGCGCGGGCGGTGGCTTTATATAGGCTGCGGGCGGCTGCGGGGGCTGCGGGTTTGCTGGTCAGGGCTGCGCGCTCCGCGGGTACAATCCGGAGACCAAATGGCGAAGATCACCACTACGGTCGAGACAGCGAGCAGCACGGACAAGGACCTTTTGCCACGGCGGCGTCGCCACGGCGCGGCGCTGTGGGGGACGGCGCTGGCGGGGGTGGCGGTGCTCGCCGGCAGTGTCTCGGGGCGCGGCCCGGGGGCAAAAGCGGCGCTGGCGGCCGGCAGCGCCACGGCGGGAGTCGGGCTGAAAAGCGTCGCCAGCGCTGCCGCGGGTCCAGCCGGAGCGGCCGGTGTCTCGGCGCCTTCGGCGTCTCCGGCAGCGGCGGCCGTGCCAGAGCCGCCGCCGCTGCTCGCTGCCCTCAAGCAGGAGCTCGCTCGCTCGATGTCGCGCCTGCGCCTGCGCGGCTACGAGGCCCCCTACTTCATCAGCTACACCCTGCGCGAGACCGAGTCGCACGACGTCATCGGCAAGCTCGGCGCGGTGTTCACAAAGAACCACGACCGGCAGCGCGCCGTGCACGTCGAGGTTCGCGTCGGCAGCTACGAGTTTGACAACACCAGCGCCGACGGCTCGGATGGCAACGCCGACCTCAACCTGAGCCTGTCCGAGGTCAGCAAGGACGCGCCGCTCGACGACAACCTCGAGGCGCTGCGCGGCACGCTGTGGCTCATCACCGATCAGAAGTACAAGGCGGCGCTCGCCGCCTACGCCAGCAAGCGCGCCCGCGGCGTGCGCGACGTCGAGCCGGAGGACAAGCTGCCGAGCTTCTCCAAAGAGGCGCCGCAGCACCTCATCCTGCCGCCGCCGGCGTTCGTCGTCGACACCCCGGGCATGGTCGACTCGGTGCGGCAGATCGGCGAGCGCCTCAAGCAGGCCCCGCTGCTCGACGGCGAGGTCAAGCTCAGCGCTGACCGGGTGAGCCGCTACTACGTCTCCAGCGAGGGCGCCGAGGTCGTCGAGCACCGGACCCTGTACGGCGTCCACCTGGTCGCGCAGTCGCGGGCCAAGGACGGGCTGCTCCTCACCAACGAGCGCGACTACTTCGGCCGCACCGAGGCGCAGCTGCCGCGGCGCGCCGAGCTTTTGGCGGCGATGGACGGCCTGGCCGCCGACATCAAGCAGCTGGTCGCCGCCCCGGCGGTCGATCCCTACACCGGTCCGGCGATCCTCATGGAAGAGGCGGCGGGCGTGTTCTTCCACGAGACCATCGGCCACCGCCTGGAAGGCGAGCGCCAGATCAGCGAGCAGGAGGGGCGGACGTTCAAGGGCCAGATCGGCCAGCGGGTGCTGCCCGATTTCCTCTCGGTCATCGACGATCCGACGCTGGCCACTAGCCCCAGCGGCACCATCCCGCTCAACGGCTTTTACCGCATCGACGACGAGGGCACGCCGGCGCGCCCGGTGACGCTCATCGACAAGGGCGTCCTGCGCGACTACCTCAAGTCGCGCACCCCGGTGCTCGGGTCGATGCGCAGCAACGGTCACGCCCGCGCCGAGGGGACCAACGATCCGACGGGGCGCATGGCCAACCTGGTGGTGCGGGCGAGCCGCACGGTGCCGCTCCCCGAGCTCAAGGCGCAGCTTATGGCCGAGGTGCGGCGGCAGGGCAAGCCCTATGGGCTGATCATCCGCGACATCCTCGGCGGCTCGACCAACACCGCCGGCTTTGGCAGCCAGACCTTCCGCGGCCAGCCGACCATGGTCTTCCGCGTCGACGCCAAGACCGGCGAGGAGTCGCTGGTGCGCGGCGTCGAGATGGTCGGCACGCCGCTGTCGAGCGTGGCCAAGATCATCGCCGCCTCGGACACCATCGGCGTGTTCAACGGCTACTGCGGCGCCGAGTCGGGGCTGGTCCCGGTCTCTACGGTTGCCCCGGCGGTGCTGTTCACCGAGATCGAGCTCCAGCGGGCCCAGCACGTCAGCGAGCGGCCGCCGATCCTGCCACCCCCGTGGCGCGACAGCGAGCCGGCCAAGGGCGGCGTCCGTCCGGGCAAGAAGTAGCCGCCGCGCCCGGCGCCTACGACCGGCTTTAGTTCTCGCCTGCGGGCTGCTTGAGCGGCCTCAGGCTGTCCTGCAGGCGGGCAGTAACCGCCTGGGTGACAGCGGGCAGCTCGGCCTTGAGCTCGGCCGGGACCCAGAACCGCAGCACCCGCCCGTGCGCCGCGGCCTCGGCGCGCAGGTAGCTGGCCCCCGCCACTTCCACCGTCTGGGCGGCGGCGGGCAGGCAGCGGCTGCACAAGCAGGGCAGGGGGCTTTCTGGCTCGTGCGCGGCCAGGTTGATCGGCCCCGGCGCGCGCACCCGCTTGGGCGGCGGCGTCCCGGCGGTGCGCAGCAGCAGCTCGGCATCCTCGGGGCTGAGCACCCGCGGCGTCTGCAGCGACATGCCGAGCGCTCCCTTGGCCGCCACCAGCCCTTTTCCCGACTCGAACTTCAGCTGGCCCTTGAGCGCGCTGATATCGGTCAGCGGGTAGCGGTTGGGCGCCGCCTGCCACTTATCGCCAGCGAAGCGCAGCCCTTCGAGGACTGCGACCAGCCACAGCGCCTCGGCGGGCGGGCGGACGGTCACCAGGAACAGCCGGCTGTTTTCGTCCAGGCGCGACAGGTGCTTGCTGGCGCTGCGGTACACCTTCATCGGCAGCACCGCCCCGAGCTTCGCCGCCGGCGTGTCCTTGTCGAACACCGCCTTGCTCACGATCGCCATCATGTCGGGCATGGACAACTATTTTACCCCAAGGTCCGGCGGACGGGCGCGGGGGGCGGGCTAGCTCACCTTGAGGACGATCTTGCCGACGTGGTGCTGGTCGAGCGCGCGGTGGCCGCGGGCCGCCTCGGCCAGCGGCAGCACCTGATCGACGATCGGCCGCAGCTGCTTGTGGGCAAACAGCGGCAGCACCTCGCGCGTGAGCTCGCGCACCAGCGCCGCCTTGCGGCCCGGTGGCAGCGCCCGCAGCGTCGAGCCGATGACCTGCAGGCGGCGCTGCAGGAGCAGCCCCAGATCGAGCTCGGCGCGCGCCCCCCCCATAAGGCCGATGCACACAAGCCGTCCGTCGAGAGCCAGGGCGCGCAGGTTCCGCTCCAGGTAGCTGCCGCCGATGCAGTCAAGGACGATGTCGACGCCGCGCTGCTCGGTGGCGGCCATCACCGCGGCGACGAAATCGCTTGTGCGGTAGTTCCAGGCCGCCGCCGCCCCGAGCTCGCGGCAGCTCGCCACCCGCTCGTCGGCGCCGACGGTGCAGTAGGTGGTGACGCCAGCGGCGCGGCACAGCTGCAGGGCGGCGGTGCCGATGCCCGAGGCCCCGCCGTGGATGAGCACCGACTGCGGCCGCGGCAGCACCGTGCCGAGCAGCGGCTCGCTCTTAAAGCCGCGCTCCGGGGTCGACTCGGGCAGGCGCAGCCCGCACAGGCAGAACAGGTTCAGGTAGGCGGTCAGGAACACCTCGGGGATCGCCGCCGCCTCTTCATCGGAAAGCCCCGTGGGGACCGGCATCACCTGACCGCACGGGACCACCACCTGCTCGGCATAGCCGCCGCCGGTGAGCAGCGCCATCACCCGCTGCCCCGGCTGCAGCCAGGGCGCGGCGTCGGGACCGAGCTCGGCGACCACCCCCATCGCCTCCAGCCCGAGGATGGCTGAGGCGCCGGCGGGCGGCTTGTAGAGCCCGCAGCGCTGCAGGACATCGGCGCGGTTGACGGCGGTGGCGCGCACCTGCAGCCGCACCTCGCCGGGGCCGCAGCTTGGCGCGGGGGCTTCTCCCAAATAGAGGGTCTCGGGGTCGCCGGGGCTGTCCTGAAGGATGGCTCGCATCCTTTGTGTATTAGCACGAACCAGCCCGGGCGGCCGGGCGTCTGCCGCGGCGGCGGGTCGGGTCGAGCCGAGCTCGGGGCCTGGCTCGGAGTCGAGCCCGGCCCGGCGGCGCCGCGGGGACCCGCATGGCGCGACAGCGAGGGGGCGGCGGTCGTGCTATATGTTCGCCACCATGACGAACCTGACAGACTCATCGCCAGCGCAGTCGCTGCCCGAAGGCGGCCGGGGCGGCGCGGCGCCCCAGCCCGCGGACCCGTTCGTGCTGGCGGGGCGGACCTACAGCTCGCGCCTGCTCATCGGCACCGGCAAGTTCAAGGACCACGACCAGACCCGGCAGGCGCTGGAGGTCTCGGGGGCGGAGATTGTCACCGTGGCCCTGCGCCGCGTCGAGCTGCGGCCCGGGCAGCCGAGCCTCCTTGACGCCATCGACCGCCGCCGCTACCAGCTTTTGCCCAACACTGCCGGCTGCTACACCGCGGACGACGCCATCCGCACCTGCCGCCTGGCGCGCGAGCTGGGCCTGAGCGACATGGTCAAGCTTGAGGTGATCGGCGATCCGCGCACCCTGTTTCCCGACGTCGAGCAGACGCTGCAGGCGGCGCGCGTGCTGGTCAAGGAGGGCTTCACCGTGCTGCCCTATATCACCGACGATCCGGTGGCGTGCCAGCGGCTCGCCGACCTCGGCTGCGCGGCGGTGATGCCGCTGGCGGCGCCGATCGGCTCGGGGCTGGGCATCCGCAACCCCTACAACCTGCGCCTCATCCTGGAGATCGCCGAGGCGGCCAAGCTGCCGGTGATCGTCGACGCCGGGGTGGGCACGGCGTCGGATGCGGCGGTGGCGATGGAGCTCGGCTGTCACGCGGTGCTGATGAACACCGGCATCGCCGGGGCCCGCGAGCCGGTGATGATGGCGCGGGCGATGCGCCTGGGCATCGAGGCCGGACGGCTGGCGTTCCTCGCCGGACGGATCCCGCGGCGGCTGCACGCCAACGCCTCATCGCCGACGACTGGACTCATCGGCAGCGTGCCGCCCACCGGACCGCTCGACATTGAGTGAGCGCCCGGACCTGGGACGGCTGCGCCCGCTGACCCCGCGCCTGAGCATCGGCCCCGCGCCGGCGCCGGCGCCCCGCGAGCCGGGGCGGGTGCGGTTTCGCCTGTGCCTGATCACCGACGGGCAAGGCGACGCCCGGCGGCTGCTCGACATCCTCGGCGCGGCGCTGCCGGCGGGGCCGCCGGGGGCACTGGCGGTCCAGCTGCGCGAGCGCACGCTGCCGGGCGCCGCGCTGTACGCGCTGGCCGAGCAGCTGCGGGCGCTGACCGCGGCGTGCGGCGCGGCGCTGCTCATCAACGATCGCCTGGACGTCGCGCTGGCGGTGGGCGCCGATGGGGTGCACCTGCCGACCCACGGGCTGCCGGTGGGCGCGGCGCGGCGGGCGGTGGCGGCGGTCGGAGCGCCGCTGCTTCTCAGCGCCGCCTGTCACTCGCTGCCCGAGGCGCAGATGGCGGTGACCGCGGGCGCCGACCTCATCACCTTCGGGCCGATCTGGCCGACGCCGTCCAAGCCCGCCGGCCCGCTGCCTCCTGATGCGGAGCGCCTGCATCCGGTGGGCGTCGAAGCCCTGCGCGCCCTCACCGCAGCGGTGGCGGTGCCGGTGTTTGCGCTCGGCGGCATCGAGGATGAAGCCCGCGCCGCCGCCTGCGTCGACGCCGGGGCGCGGCTGGCCGGCATCCGTGCCGTGCTAGGCGCCGCCGATCCCGCCGCCGCGACCCGCGCGCTGCTGGCCTGCACCGACCGGCGGGCGGCGGCACCGTAACAGGCAGTGGCAAAACGACGCCGCGACCCGGATTCGGGTCCGGCCGTGCTCTCAGCCCTGAGGTTGCTCCGCGCACTCGAACCCGAGCTCGGGCCGCTCGCTACGTTTTGCCCTGCCTGCAAGCCACCGGCGCGCTGCGGTCGTTCGTAGCAGCCCGCAGCCCTGCTTCCTCTTTAGACTCGCCAGCTCAGGGCGCAGGGCTTCCCGGCTGGTCAGCCCTGCTTGGCGGCGAAGGCGGCCAGCCGGCCCGCCGCCTGGGCGCGGACCTTGTTGTGCACCATCGGCGACCAGCCGAGCAGCACGCCGGGCAGGCCGAGCGCCTGGCGCGACCAGCGCCAGAAGTCGAAGCGATCGCGGTGCGAGACGATCAGGCCGCCGCGCAGCTGGAACTCGGCGTCGATGATGTTGTGCACCTTGCGGCCGGTGCCGGAGAACAGGTAGCGCGCCTCCCAGTGGGCGCGGCCCGTGCTGTCGTCGGCAGAGATGTCGCGAAACTCGAGCGAGAACTCGCGGGCCCCCTGGGCCAGCATGTGCCACATCTGGCCGATCGCCGCGCCCTTGAGCGTAAAGACTGGATCCTCGAAGGTCGCATCGGGCGCGTAGCAGGCGGCCATCGTCGCGGCATCGCCTTTGGCAAAGGCCGTGTAGAAGCGTTCGATGAGCTGGGCGTTGGGGTGAGCGCTGGGCACGGGAGATCCTTTCGGGTCAGCATCAACAGAAAAGACGGCGCGGACGGCAGCTGCCGTCCCCATCTGCGGGCGAGCTGGATCGCCTGCCTATTGTGCCCCAGATGGCGGCCGGCGAAAAATCTCGTCGCGGTCAGGCCGCGGCGACCCGCGCCGCCAGCCGCTGAACCCCTTGCGCGAGCACCGCGGGCGGGGTCAGCAGGCTGAGCACCAGGTACGCCTCCTGGGCGAAATCGTAGAAGTAGCCGGGGTGGACCAGCACCTGGTCGCGCTGCAAGAGGAGCAGCGCCCACTCCTCCTCGCTCATGAGCCGCGGCAGCCGGAGCACCGCGTACCAGCCGCCCTCGACCGGCAAGAGCTGGCAGGCGGTGTCGTGCACGGCGGCGGCGAGCAGCACCAGGTTCTCGCGCAGGCGGGCGGTGATGGCGGCGCGCACCTGCGGCTGCCACGAGAGCAGCGCCGGCGTCGCCAGCTGCACCGGCGTTCCCACCGACAAGAAAGTGTCGGCGACAAGCTCCAGGCGGTCCTGCGCCTGCTGGCGCAGCGGCTCGGG
Organism: Polyangia bacterium; assembly: GCA_044222245.1. Lineage (GTDB taxonomy): Bacteria > Myxococcota_A > Polyangia > Palsa-1104 > JAEUJZ01 > CALFML01. Next base: position 65,698 of record JBGANQ010000002.1, read on the forward strand.
TCCGCCGACGTGCACCCAGCCGAGCTTGAGCTGCGGCAGGCCGACGACCTTGGACAGGCCGGACAGGACAAAGCACAGCGGCGCCGCTGCCCCGAGCTCCTGCACCGCCGCCAGCACCGAGGGAATCAGCGGGTCGGCCGCCTCGCGGGCGGCGGCCGCCGGCTCGCCCGGGGGCTCGGCCAGCACATAGTCGGAGAAGACCTCGTCGACGATGAGGGCCAGGTCGCGCTCGCGGCACAGGGCGCACAGGGCCATAAGCTCCGAGCGCCGCAGCAGCGAGCCGGTGGGGTTGTTCGGGCTCACCACCACCACGGCGCGGGTGTCGGCGGTGCACGCCTGCCGCAGCGCCGTTGGCTGCAGCCACCAGCGCCCGCTGCGGCCGCCCTCGAACGAAAGCGGGTAGGGCCGCAGCGGCGCCGCCGACAGGCCGGCGAGAAACTCCAGCAGCGGGTAGCTCGGCTTGGGGAACAGCACGCTCTGCCCGGGGTCGCACAAGAGCTGAAAGAGCCAGGTGTAGGCCTCGCTGGTGCTGGCGCACAGGACCAGGTCCGCGGCCCGCACCGGCACCGCGCGGGCGGCGTAGTAGGCGGCGATGCTCTGCCGGGCCGCGTCGGCTCCCTGCGGCGAGGGCTCGTAGCGCAGCCCGCGCTCCTCGCCAAGCGGCCGCAGGAGGTCGGCGGGGTAGAGCTCGGGCAGGGCGCGCGTGGGGTTTGACACCGTCAGATCGAGCAGCGGCGTGCCGGCGGCGCGCGCCTGGGCCACCGCGACGCTCAGGCGGTTGGGCGGCGTGTCCCACGGCAGGCGGCGGGAAAACCAGCGGCCGCTCTGGCCGGCCAGGCTCTCTGGCGGACTCTCTGGCGGACTCTCTGGCGGACTCTCTGGCGGACAAGCCATAGCGGCCGGCCCGGGCAGCCCGGGAAGCTCCGGCAACGACGATGGGGGAGGCGACGCCACGCCTGTCTCATATCACGGCGGCTGCGACCCGTGGCCGGCGCCGCTCCTTCGCCTCAAATTCACCGACACTTCACCGCGGCTTCACTCTCTGCCCGGCGGAAAGCTCCACCCTAATAGGTATGAGTCACTACGAAAATGCTGTTGTCGCAAAGTGGCACAACGTGGTACCCCGGATCCCTATGTCCGCTCTGGCTCCCATGCCGCTTGTCCCGGGCGCAGGACCTGGAACCGGGACCCCGGTCCGGCCGGGGTCGGACCTCGACTCCGAAGAGGCGCCGAGCGGCGACGAGGCGGGGGCCGGTCCGGCGCCGGGCGAGAGCGCGAGCCCGCCGCCAGTCGGCGAGCCGGCGCCGGCGGGCAGCCAGGTCAAGCAGCGCCCCGACTGGCTGCGCGTGCGCCACGCGGCGATCATCATGGACGGCAACGGGCGGTGGGCGCAGCAGCAGGACCTGCCGCGGCTTGAGGGCCACCGGCGCGGCGCCCGCTCGGTGCGCGAGGTGGTGCGGGCGGCGCGCGAGCTCGGCCTGCCGGCGCTGACCCTGTACGCCTTCTCGGAGCAGAACTGGGAGCGGCCGCTCGACGAGGTGCAGGGCCTGATGCAGCTCCTGCACGACTACGTCATCGAGGAGCGCGCCGAGATCCTCGACAACGGCATCCGCCTGCGCGCCATCGGCAACATCCTGCGCCTGCCCGACTTCGTCAAGCGCCCGCTGCAGCAGCTCATCGCCGACTCGGCGCACGGGACGGCGATGACGCTCACCCTGGCGCTGTCGTACGGCGGCCGCGAGTCGATCCTCGAGGCGGTGCGCGCCGTCGCCGAGAAGGTCCGCACAGGCGTCCTGCGGCCCGAGCAGATCGACGAAGCGGCGCTCACCGAGTGCTTTCAGACCAGCGAGCTGCCGCCGGTGGACCTCATCATCCGCACCTCGGGCGAGCTGCGAACCAGCAACTTCCTCTTGTGGGAGTCCACCCACGCCGAGTTCTACACCACCCCCGCCCTCTGGCCCGAGTTCACCCGCGCCGAGCTCCTCACCGCCCTGCGCAGCGTCAGCGCCAGCCGCGCCGCCGGCCCGGGCTCGGTGCCCGGCGCCGACAGCGGTGAGCCCGGCGATAACGGCGAATAAGCCCTAGTAAAGGTTGCAATGTCGAACCTGCTCCTGCGCTTCCTGACCGCTGTCGTGGCTGTCCCGCTGCTCATCCTGGCCATCAACTGGGATCGCCCCTACGGCGTCTGGCTGTGGGTGCTGGCGGCCCAGATCACCGGCCTGCGCGAGTGGATGGCGATGACGCTGCCCGGCGAGTCGGCCCTGACCCGCTGGCTGGGCGTGGGGGTGGGCGTCGCCTTTGCCAGCGCGGTGTGCTGGGTGCACGACCCGCAGGTGCTGCTCCTCGGGCTGTGCGCGGCGACCATCATCGGCTTTCTGTACTTTCTGTTCTGTCACGGGGCGATCGAGACGGTGGCGCAGCGGGTGTCGATGTGGCTCGCCGGCCTCCTTTATGCGGGGGTGCTGATCGTGCCGCTGGCGCTGTTCAAGATGCCGGGCGGCCCGGGCGGCGGCGGTCGCTGGATCTACGTCTGCCTGACCAGCGCCTGGCTGTCAGACACCTTCGCCTACTTCGCCGGGCGGTTCCTCAGCCGCTTCTGGGCGGCCAAGCTGTGGGCGGCGATCAGCCCGAAAAAGACCGTCGTCGGCGGCTGCGGCGGGGTGATCGGCAGCCTGGTGGCGCTGACCATCGCCAAGCTATGGTACCTGTCGTTCCTCAGCTGGGGGGATGTGCTGGCCATCGCCATTCCGGCGAACTTGCTGGGCCAGCTGGGCGATCTGGTGGAGTCGCTGATCAAGCGCTCGGTGGGGGTCAAGGACTCGGGGGTCCTGCTCCCCGGCCACGGCGGCATGCTCGATCGCATCGACGCCCTGATCCTGGTGGTGCCCTACGTGTACGCCTACGCCCGCTGGCGCTTCTAGCCGCCTGCAATAGCTACTCCGCCAGCCGCGCCCCGGACCTGCCGTGCTCCCGGTCGGCTACTTCTTTTTCTTCTTCTGGACCGGCGGCTTCAAAGAGACCGTGACCGCCTCATCAGGCTCGAGCTCGGCGCCCGGGTTTGGCAGCTGCCAGCCGATCTTGGACGCCTCCTTGAGGCGCTTGTCGGTGGGCAGCAGCTGCAGCTGCAGCGGCGCGACGGTGGTGCGCGCCTCGACCAGGCGCAGGCCGACCAGGTTTGGCAGCAGCACGCGCGGCTTGGCCTCGGCAGTCGGCGGGCAGGCGGGCTTGGCCTCGGCGGTCTCGGCGGGCTTGGCGCCCTCGGCGGCCGGCGACTTGCCCGCAGCGGGCGGGTTGGCCGCGGCCTCGCTCAGCTGCGCGACCGCCTCCCGCAGGGCCTTGATGGAGGCGGCCACCTCGGTCTGACTGGTCAGCTGCTGCTTCTGCTCGCGGATGAGCAGGGCGGCGCCGGCCAGCGCCCCGAGCGCCGCGATCGCCGCCACCAGCGCTGCCACCGCCGCCAGCCCGCCCCCGGACGGGGACGGCGGCTTGGACGGCGGCGGCACCGCCAGCTCGCGCGGCTCCTTGAGCTGGCTGCGCAGGCTCTGCAGCTCGGCGCGCAGCTCTTGCAGGCTGGCGGCGCTGGTCACCGCTGACTGCTCGAGCTTCTGCGAGACCGCTAGCAGGCCGCCGAGGCTCGTCGAGTTGGCCTGCGTGGACTGCTCGAGCCGCTGCGCCGTGGTGAGCAGGGCGCTCAGCTGGGGCGGCGCCTCATCCTCCCGGCTGCGCTTGCCGACACTGCTTGCTGGTGGCTCGGGGCGGCGAGGCCCAGCGACATCGGCGGGCAGCTTGGGTGGACCTGGCGGTGGCCCTGGCGGTGGCACTGAATACTTCCCCCTGGAGGCGGCGTGAGCACGCAAGATCGCGCGCTTTTGCCATCATAGCCGGACCGCGGCAAGGCGAGCAAGCTTCCTCCCATCGTCGATAGGGCCGAGCGGCAGACTGTCTTTTGGCGCTGGGCGCCCGCCTGCCCGTGCGCGCGGCCGTCCGCCCCGCGTGGCCGTCCGCCCCGCGTGCCACGCTGCTTGCCGAAGCCTCGCGGCCCGCTACCTTAGCCTCAGCGCGCTTACAATCTCTTGCCAGTTGTAATAAAGGAAGTTCTTGCCGCTGCGGTTACTGACCACCAGGAGTCCGCTCCCATAGCGGCTGCCGAGCGGCGCCGAGGTCACGGCGATCCCATCGATGAAGTCGGCGTTCAAGCTGAGCGTCGCCACCAGCGGCTGGCTGTTCGGGTTGCCCGGCACGCCCGCCCGGCTCCACAGCAGCACGCGGCTCTGGCTCGCGGTCTGGTCGACGCTCAGGAGGTAGCCGCTGCCGTCGGCCTTCTCATAAAGGGCCAGGCCATTGCGGTCGCCGGCAAACTCGCTCTGGCCGAACACCGTGAGCTCGGTGTTGGCGTTTGGCGCGTCGGGATCGGCCAGATACTTGCGGATGCCAAACGACTTGTCGGTGTAATACAGATACCCCGCCGCGTCGTCGACCAGGATGCCCTTCACGTCGGCATCGCCGGGGGTGGTGATGGTGCTGAACTCGCCGAAGCGGCGCGCGTAGGTGAGGTTGATCTTGCCCGCCACATAGTCGAGCCGGTACTGATACAGGTAGTCGGTCATCGGCCCCGAGCGCGGGCTCACCACTACAAACCCCAGGTTGTCGCTGGCCCGCCGGTATAGCGCCACCCCCACCGGCACCGCAGAGTCGCCGGTGCGATCCTTGAACACGTCGGTAAAGCCGGTGATGTCGGTCAGCTGACCGCTGGCGCGATCGATGGAGTAGATGCGGATAAGCGCCGCTCCCGCCTCGGCGACGGCGACCAGATCCAGGGTCTGGCCGCCGAGCATGAACCCGGTCTTGACGTCGACGAGCCCCGGCTGCATGAGCAGGTTTGAGCTCTGCAGGTTCTGGCCGCTCAGATCGTAGGAGTAAAGCCGCCCCATCGCCTGGGTGCGGTCGCTGGCGAACACCAGGCTCTTATTCGGATCGGCGCTGTTCATCCAGATGGCGGCATCGAGCGGATTGTTGGGCAGCGGGGGACTTGTGCCCACCGTCGAGGTGAGCATCCCGGTCGTCGGTCCCATGTCGGCGCTGACCTGCGGACCGGGGTCCTGACAGCCGAGCGCGCCCACCGCGAGCGCCGAAAGGACGCTGCGGACGCCGATGCGGCGATAGCGGCGGCGCCGGCCCCCCGACTCTGGCGGCCCCGCCGCCGCTGCGCGCTGGCCCTCAGGCTCGTACTCGGTCTGCATGTCTGTCGTCATGAGCGTTCCCCCAATCGGCTTATTCGGTGTCTAGTCGAGTCTAGTGATGCCCGGGCTGGCGGCGCCCTCCAAGCCCCGTCGCGCGCCGACGCCGGCGCTGAGCCCGGCGTCCGCGCGGCGGCTTGGCCACCCTCCCCGTCGCCGCGCCGCTAGAGAGGGTCCGGTGATCTGTGCTACCCTAGGCGAGACCTATTCTATGTCGTCTTCTCCCCCAGGGATGGCGCTTACCAAGCGCTGCGCTGTATGCGGCCGCATCTACAACTATAACGAGCGCCACTCGTGCGCCGCCGGCGCGATCTCCGAGCCGGCCATCGGCACCGGCAGCCCGAGTAACCCGGGAGTGGAGGAGGCCGCCGATCCGATCCTCGGGGCGGTGCTGGGGGATCGCTACCTGATGCTGGCGCGCCTGAGCCGCGGCGGCATGGGAGTGGTCTACAAGGCGCGGCACGTCCTTTTGGACACACCGGTGGCGGTGAAGATCCTCCTTGAGCCGCAGGATCAGGTGGCCCAGCTGCGCTTCCTGCAGGAGGCCAAGCTCGCCTCGCAGATCCGCCACCCCAACACCGTGTACATCTCGGACTTCGGCGTGCTCGATGACGGCCGCTCGTACCTGGTGATGGAGCTCTTGCACGGTCCGACGCTCGGCAAGGTCCTGCGCGCAGGTCCCATGCCGGCGCTGCGAGCGTGCCGGATCGCCGCCCAGATCGCCACCGGCCTGCAGGCGGTGCACGACCGCGGCATCGTCCATCGGGATCTCAAGCCGGACAATGTCTTTCTCGTCGAGCAGGATGGCGACAAGGACCACGTCAAGATCGTCGACTTCGGCATCGCCCTCAAGGCGCGGGCGGCGGCGGCGCGGGCGGCGGGGAGCATGCCCGGGGTGTCGGCGATGATGAACCTGGGCCCGGCGCCCGCCGGGGGGGCGCGCGACAACAGCCGCTACACCTTGGCCGGCACGGTCATGGGCACCCCGCACTACATGTCGCCCGAGCAGATCGAGGGCGAGGACCTCGACGCGCGCTCGGATGAGTACGCGCTCGGCTGCATCCTCTACGAGCTGCTCACCGGCACCGTCCCCTTTGACGCCGCCGAGCCGTCGGCGGTCCTGCTGCGGCACCTGGCCAGCGACGTCCAGCCGCTGCGCGAGCGCTACCCCCAGGGTCGCGCGCCGGCCTCGCTGGAGGCGGTGGTGATGCGCATGCTGGCCAAGCAGCGCAGCGAGCGCTTCCCGACCATGCGCGATGCCGCCGAGGCGCTGCGGCAGGAGGCCGAGAAGCTGACCGGCCGCCAGAGCTCGCAGGTAATCCTGCCGCCGGGCGCGCGCAGCGGGCTGGTGATTCACGGGCGGCGGTTCTCGCTGTGGGCGGCGCTGCCGGTGGCGGCGCTGCTGCTCGGCGGCGGCATCTACCTGGGGGTTCGCGACTACCGGCGCAGCGAGCGCGGCGAGAGCCTGCGGCCAGACGAGCTGCGCGCGGTCCGCCAGCAGGCGCTGGAGCTATTGACCCGCGGCGTCCACGACCCGGATGAGGAGGTCCGGCGCAGCGTGGTCGAGGGCCTGGGGCTGGCTCGCGACCCGCGGCAGCTGCAGCTCGTGCTGCCTCTTGTTGGCGATCCCAGCGCGGCGGTGGCGGCGCAGGCGGCGATCGCCCTGGGGCTGCTCGGCGATGGCGCGGCCGCGGCGCCGCTGCTGGCCGCGGCGCGCGACAACCCGGCGGCCAACGTGCGCATGGCGGCGGCGGCGGCGGCGTGGCAGCTCGGCAAGGGGCAGGGCCGCGAGCTCTTGCTGCACGCGCTCGACGGCAGCGACGCCGGCGCCCAGCAGCGGGCGGCGTTCCTGCTGGCCGAGCAGGGCGAGCCGCGGGCCCAGGCGCTGCTCCGGCAGCTGCTCACAAGTCCGCAGCTGCCCGAAGAGTCGGCGGTGCAGCTGCTCGGCCGCCTCGCCCAGTCCGGCGACGCCGAGGCGCGGGCGCGGCTGCGCGAGCGCCTGGCCGATCCCGGGCGTCCCGCCTTCCTGCTGGCGGCGGCGCGGCTGGTGCAGCTCGGTGACGAGGTCGCGGTGCAGGCGCTGCGCGCCCGGGCGACCGCGGCGCTGCCGGCGCAGCAGCTGCTGGCGAGCCGCCTGCTGGTGACGGCCGACCCCGAGCACAGCCTGCCGCTGCTGCGGCGGGTGGCGCAGGATCCCAACGCCGACCTGCCGGCGCGGCTGGTGGCGCTGTCGGGCCTGGGGCAGGCCGGAGGCCTGGGCGAGATGCGCATCCTCCGGCCGCTGTTGGCCAAAGAGCAGCCGCCGGCGCTGCAGCGCGGCGCCGCGGTGGCGGTGCTGCAGATCTTCGCTCGCGATCCGGGCGCGCTGTCGGAGCAGGGCCTGCTGTGGGCGCACGCCGCGCTGTCGGACAGCGACTGGGTGGTCCGCGAGTCGGCGGCGGTCGTCCTCGGCGAGCTGCCGGGGTCCGAGGCGGCGGCGCTGTTGTCGAAGCTGTCGGCGGATCGGGAGCCACAGGTGCGGCGCAGCGCCCTGCGCGCGCTCGGGCGGCGAGAGCAGTCCTTTACCGCGGCCGCCCCGCAGGACGAGGCGGTGCTGGCGGCGCTGCGCGTCGGCCTCGGCGACACCGACCAGAGCGTCCGGCTGGAGGCGCTGCGCGCCCTGGCCAAGGTCGCCCAGACGCTGGTGCAGCGCGGCGCGGTTGGGCTGGGCAGCCGGCTCACCGGCTGGCTGGGCGGCATCCTTACTGAAGGCTCGGCGCTAGAGCAGGTGCTGGCCCGGGCGGCGCTGCTGGGCGCCGGCGACAGCGGTCAGAAGGCCAAGCTGCGCGAGCTCCTGCACTCTCCCAGCCCCGAGGCGCGGCGGGCGGCGCTGGAGAGCCTGGAGGCCGAGCCCGAGCTGCTGGCCAGCATGCTGGCGGACCCGGCGTCCGGGGTGCGGCTGCTCGCCGCCCGGCGGCTCGCCGAGCTGGGCGATCGACGCGCGGTGCCGGTGCTCAAAGAGGCGCTGAGCCAGGGCGGCGCCGCGGCGCGCACGGCGCAGGCGCTGCTCATTCGCCTGGGCGAGAAGCTGGCGCCGCCAGCGGCCAGCGGCCAGGACTCCGTGGAGCAGCGGCTGCAGGCGGTCGAGGCGCTGGCCAGCCTGCCGGTCGAGCAGGCGCTGGCGCAGCTGCTCCTGATGGCGCGCGATCATGACCCGGCGGTGCGGCGGCAGGTGGCGGTGGTGGCGGCCGACTTGCCCGGCGGCGGCCTGGCCGTGCTGCGCCTACTCTTGGAGGACAACAACGCCAGCGTCCGCGCCCAGGCGGCGGCCCTGCTCGGTCGGCTGCAGCCGAGCCGACTCCCGGCGCCCGCTCCGACCGCCCCGGTGACCGCCAGTCCAGCGGACGCTTCGCCCGCCCGCCCCGCTGCGGCCGCTCTGGCCGCCCCCGTCGGCCCCGAGCCGCCCGTCGAGTCGCCCGCGGAGACGACCAGCACGCCCGCCCCCGCGAGCCCGAAGTCCCTTGAGGCCCAGGCCGCAGCGCTGACCCAGAGCGCGGTCAAGCTGGTGCAGCAGCGCGACTTCAACCGCGCCCGGCAGCTGTTCGAAAAGGCGCGGCAGCTATGCGGGCGCGAGAAGAAATCCGCCGGCTGCGGCGTCCTGCTGTTCGACCTGTCCTACCAGCTGGCGCGCCTCTACGAGGCGCAAGGGTACGAGGCCGAGGCGATGGGCGAGTACGAGCGGCTGATCAAGCAGGCCGGTCGCGTCCCCGGCAAGGCCGCCGAGCTCAGCGCCGCCCAGGCGGGCGTCATCCGCCTGGCGCCGCGGCTCGGCGTCGTCATGATCACCCGCAGCAGCGGCGGCAAGTGCCAGGAAGTGACCAAGTGGATGCCGCTCGGGGTGCACACCATCGACGTCGGGGGCCAGAAGCAAGAGGTGACCGTCCGCGCCGATGTGCCCGTGCGCGTGGGCGCGTGCCAGTGAGCGGGCGCCGCGGTCGCCAGCGCCTCGCCCTGGCCGCCGCCCTGCTCATGCTGCCGGTTCCGGCGGTGGCGCGAAAGCCGGCGCGCCCGGCAGCCCGGCCCCGCGCCGCCGGCGGCGAGTCCGCCGAGCGCCTGGTGCGCAGCAGCGATGCGGCGCTGCAGGCCGGCGACCCGGCGGCGGCGGAGCGCATCCTGAGCGGCTGGCTGCGCAGCCAGGGGGCGCAGGCGGCGCTGTTCCACCTGGGTCGCGTCGCGCTGGCGCAGGGGCGGGCGGTGGCGGCACAGGACTTCATGCGCCGCTTTCTCGCCGCCAGTCCGGACAGTCCGCCGGCGCAGCGCCAGGAAGCCGAGCGCGCCCTGGGCCCGCCGCTGCCGAGCGGTGAGGTGGCCGTGCTGGGCGAGCCCGGCGGCTGGGTGCGGCTCGACGGCCGTCTGGTCGGGCAGCTGCCGCTGCCGCTGCCGCTGCTAGTCGCCCCCGGGGCCCATGAGGTCGAGCTGGAGGTGCCCGCCGCGTCAGAGCTGGCGCCGCGGAAGGCGCCGCTCAAGGCAGCCCTGACCGTCAAGGCCGAGCGCTACACCGAGGTCCGCTTCGAGCGCGCCACCGCCGCGGTCATGATCAGCGAGCTGCCGACCCTGCTCCTGTTCCTGCAGGCCCGCGGCCGGGCGAGCGAGGCCGCAGCGCGCCTGCAGCAGGCGGTGGTCGAGCGGCTGCGCAGCGAGCGGCTGACCGCGCTGCCGACCCCGCTGCCGGCGGCGACGGGCTGCGCCGAGGGGCCGCTGTGCCAGCTCGCCGTGCTCGCCGAGCGCGGCGTGTCCGAGGCCCTTCTTGTCGAGGTCGAGGCGCTCGGCGGCGCCCCGGGCGACGGCCCGCCGGCCGGTCCGGCGCCGGCCACCGCCGACTTCCGCATCAAGGTGAGCCTGCTCGATGCCCAGGTCGGCGAGGTCGCCCACAAGAGCGAGCAGCGCTGTGCCGGCTGTACCGTGGAAGCCCTGGCGGCGCAGGTGGCCGGTGCGAGTTCGGAAGCGGCGCTGCAGGGCCGCAGCCGGCGGCGCGGTGAGCTGGTCGTGACCACCGATCCGCCGGGAGCGATCCTCGAGCTGTCCGGGCGCATCGTCGGTCCCACCCCTTACCGCGGTGTCCGTTTCACCGGCAGCTACGCTGCCATGCTGCGCCACCCCGGCTACCAGGAGCTGACCCAGCCGGTCGTCATCGAAGAGGGGCGGCCCGCCGAGCTGCGCCTCAAGCTGGAGCCGGTGATGGTGATGGGGGCGGCCGCCGTCGACCAGCTGGTGCAGCCGGTGCGGCTTGTAGAGCACGCCGCGCGCCCGCCGTGGCGCCTGGGGCTCGGGGCCGGGCTCACGCTCGGCGGGGTGGTGACCGCCGGCTTCGGCGCCGCGGCGCTGGCGACCGATGGCGGCTGCTATGCTCCCCCGGTCCCCCCGGCGCAGCAGTGCGAGCTGCGCTACTCGACGCTGCCGCTCGGCGCGGGGCTGCTTGGCGCCGGCGCGGCGGTGACGCTCCTTGGGATGGTGCTGATGGCGGTGCCGGGACCGCGGCGCGAGTACAAAACGACAGTGACCTTGCACAGGTGCCCGGCGGGCCGCGGCCCGTCCTCGGCCGCGGCGGCTGGCGGGTCAACCTGGTGTGCTGACCCGGGAGGGCGCTGATGCCAAGCTGGCGAACTATTGGGCGCGGAGCCGCGAGCGGCCTCGCTGTTTTGGCGCTTGTCACTCCGCTGGGCCTTGGGGCCTCGTCGTGTGGCCCGCTGTTTGGCGGCTTTACCGCAGACAATCCCGACAACTGCGTGCGCAACGCGGCGCTGTGCGCCGACCCGGCCCAGGCCTGTAACCCGCTGACCAAGCTGTGCGAGCCCGCGGTGGTGCTGTCCGCCGTCGAGCCGCCCGGCGGCTCCAACCTGGGGGGAGAGCTGGTGACGCTGACCGGCGACCGCTTCGTCCCCGGCATGCAGGTCAGCTTCGATGGCGTGCCGGCCGCTGCGGTCACGGTCAGCGGGGGGCAGATGCTCACTGCGCTGACCCCGCCGCGCCCCGGCCGCCAGGGTCCGGTTGCCGTCGAGCTCGTGCACCCCGAGGGCCAGCGCGTGCAGCGGCAGGCGCTGTTTCGCTACTACGGCGAGGTGACCTTCCAGCAGCAGTGCTTCCCCGGCCCCGGCAACAGCCGCCTCTTGATCGCCGCTGACTTCAACGGGGACGGCAAGGCCGATCTCGGCGTCGGCAACTACACCCTTGTGCGCACCTACCTGAGCAGCGGCGACGGACTGTCCTTCACGGCGCCGTTTGACTTAAATCCCGGCGGGCAGCCGCTGGCGCTAGCCGCCGGCGACGTCAACCGCGACGGCCGGCCCGATCTGGTGGTGCCTACGGTCAGCGCCACCAGCGCAGTGGTGACGGCGCTCGGCACTGGCAGCGGCACCTTCCAGACTCCGCTCAAGACGGCAACCACCAGTGCCGCCTATGGGCTGGCGCTGGCCGACGTCAACGGCGACAAGAACCTGGATGCCCTGTCGCTGCAAGGCAAGAACCTGGTCGTGCAGCTGGGTCAGGGGGACGGGACCTTCCAGGCCGAGCAGAGCACGCCGGCCCTCATGCAGAGCGCCGGCAGCAGCTCGGTGATCACCGCGGTCGATCTGGACGGAGACGGGCTGCTCGACGTCCTCCCGATCAACACGATAGAGCAGAGCTTCAGCATCCTGTTTGGTCGTGCCGGGGGCTTTGGGGCGCCGCAGGTGTTCGCGCTGACGGCGCCGCCCGTCCAGGCGGTAGTCAGTGACTACAACCAGGACGGCACCCCCGATGTGGCGATCGCCCTGAACCGCACTGCCCGCGAGGTCGATCTGTTCCAGGGACTCGGCGGCCGGCGCTTCAGCCCGCTGTCCACCCTGATGCTGCCGAGCAACGTGCGGCTGGAAGCGCAAGGCGACCTGAACGCAGATTAAGGCCGCTTAAGTGAAATCCTCCGGGCTACGGGACGCCGCGCTGGCGGCGGCACCCGGTCCGGGACAGCGGACCTTTGCCGGCCAAAGGACGCGGCGCTTCAAGGAAAGCCCACCGGCAGCTGCTCGGAGCAGCCGCTGCCAAAGTGGACGGGAGTACCTTGGAGGGGCCAAAGGACGAGCAGGAAGACCGTCCACGCCACAGCGTTGGCGACCAAGGCGACGCCGAGCCGAGCCCAGAAGCGGAGCGGCAGCCGGCCCCTGGTCAGCAGCACGCGCAGGAGCAGCCAGGTGGCGTAGATATGCACCGGCGGCAGCACGAGCCCGATGATCGCGGCCCGAAAGGCGCGCACCGCGAGCTCCTCGCGCGGGGTCAGGCGGCCGGCGGCCTGCTCTTCGGCCTCGGCCTCGGCGAGCCGCTGCGGGTCGAGGTCGGTCAGCGGGCTGTCGGGCCCGTCGCTGCTCGCCCCGGGCTCGGCGGCCGCGGCGCTGTCGGGCGGACGCAGGATGGCGCGCGCCACTTCGGCGTCTTGCTGGCGCACCTGCAGCCGCACCCCGCCGAGCGCCGGTGACAGGTGCCACGCCAGCCCGACCGTGTTATCGCCGACGAGGATCGCCGCTATGCCGGCGGCGTCGAGCAGGCTCTTGGCGAAGTTCGCCTCATCGAGGCGATGAAAGCGGCCGACGGTGACAAAGGTATCGTCCATGGCGGTTTTGCTCAGCGCGAGACAGACCCCGCCATCGTAGCACGAGGGCCCCGGCGCGACCGGCGAGCGCCGCGAAGACCGCGCCCTTTGGTGCGGCGGTTCCTTGCGCGCGCGGAGCAATCAAGGGAACTGATAGCTCAGGTCGGAGCGACGCACCATCAGGCGCGAGCTGGCGCCTGCTGGATCCTCGACCAGGGCCACCAGATCCTTGCGCTTGCGCTGTCTCCGAGCGTCGCTCGCGCTGCCCAGATACTCAAGGGCCATGGCGCGAAAGTTCTCTGCCGGGTTGGCGATGTCCTGGATTGGATTCATGAGGCGAATCGACCCTCCTTTGTAAGATAGAAGCAGGAGGTGACGGGTCAATCGATTCCCGCTCGGCGCCATGGTGTAAAGACCAATCTCGTCACTCTTGTCGCCGTCGGCATCGCCGGCATAGGGGAGCATGAAGCCGCCGGGCATGAGCTCTGTTTCTTGCGCCTGGATGCTGAAGGAATTGATCGTGTCTCCATACAGCACGGCGACCGAGTTTTTTTCCTGAGAGTAGGTAAAAAGGAGCGAGTTCTGCTCGGTATCCGCGCTCGCATCCTTTTGGTGCAGCGGCGCCAGGGCCGCAAAGGGAACCTTCTTCAGCTCGGAAAACGGCACCCCCGGGACATCGGCCGCACCCGTCTGTCCCGAGCCTTGATTGATGTCTGTATTATTTGCTGCCAGGGAATGAAACTCGACCCCCGGATGCACCGCCGCGTTATCCCAGGTCGTCGCCAGAGTATCGCCTTGGGCGCCGCTTGGGCGGTAGGGCAAGACCCAGTTTATGTTGCCCGGGCTCAGCTGGATGCGCGCCCGGCCGAAGCTGAGAAATCCGTCGGCGCGATAGACATGCAGGCTGCCTGTCGTCGAAGAGTTATCGGTAAATTGGTTGATGCCGATCCGGATCGCCAGGTCGGGGTCGCTCCCCGGGGGAGCGTTATACGCCAGAGCCATTCGCTTGAAGCCGTTAAATACGCCGCCGAAGGTCTTGACGGCGGTCGCGGCCCAGGCTCCTGACGCCTTGCTGCACAGGTATATGTTCGAGTCTTCAGTGGCCACCAGGATGTCCTGCGCCCCCGGTCGGCCCGGGCTGGGCACGGTCAGCAGATACACGGGCCGCTGCAGCGGCGCGTCAAGACAGCTGCCGTCTAGCTTCAGGCCGCCCTGTCCGTCGCCAGTGTAGATCTCCACCGGCACCAGGTTGGCGACGTTGGCGTTGATGTCGCTGCTGGTAAAGACTCCCGAGACCGCCACATCGGCGACCCCATCGGCGTCGCCATCGTAGTTGCCGGTGGCCATCAACATATACTGCCGGCTCAGCCGGTAGCTGTTCTCAAGGGTGCTTGGGAACGCTTCCCCGGCCGAGCCGGCCGAGCCATAGGTCACGATGTACGGCTCCCATAGCTTATCGCATCCTGCCAGGGCCAGAGCGAGCACCGCAAGGAGAGTCCGCATGGCAGTTCCTCCGCACCCGGACGACGGGAGACCGCCCCCAAGCGGGCGGCCAAGCTTGCGCAGTCAAACAGGACCAGCTTTAGCCTAGCTTAGGATGAATCGGGATACCATCGCCCCCGATAACCCCCTGTTCTTGCAGGCCCGCTCGCAGCCAGCGGGGCGCCGGAATCGCAGGTGAGCTTTGCGGTGTATACTTTGGCGATGAGGGACTTCATCGGTTTTTCCACGGCCTGCCTGACGGGCCGGCGACCGCTTGCCGGGCTGGGAGTGGTCCTGCTGCTGGCGTGCAGCCCCGCCGTCCGCCAGGCCCGTGAAGACAAGCCGCCCGAGGAGAGCACCGGCCGGCACAGCCAGACGGCGGTCTTTGCCCAGCGCCACATGGTGGTCGCCGCCAACCCGCTCGCGGCGGCCGCCGGGGTGCAGGTGCTGCGCCGCGGCGGCAGCGCCATCGATGCGGCGATCGCCGTGCAGGCGGTGCTCGGCCTTGTCGAGCCGCAGTCTTCGGGCATCGGCGGCGGCGCCCTGCTTCTGTACTATCAGGCGGACACCCGGCAGGTGCACGCCTTCGATGGTCGCGAGACCGCTCCGGCCAAGACTCCGCCCGATGTCTTTGTGAAGCCGGACGGCGCGGCGCGGGACTTTTATGACGCGGCGCTCGGCGGTACCGCGGTCGGCGTTCCCGGCGCGCTGCGCATGCTCGAGCTGGTCCACAAAAAGTATGGCAAGCGTCCGTGGGCCGAGCTGTTCGAGCCGGCGATCCAGCACGCCGACCAGGGGTTCCCAGTGTCGCCCCGGCTGCACATGCTGCTGAAAAAAGATCGCTACCTGCGAGCCAATCCCGCCGCCGCCAGCTACTTCTACAAGCCCGACGGGACGCCGGTCGCGATCGGTGAGCGGCTGGTCAATCGGCCCTTTGCCGCCGCCCTGCGCAAGATCGCCGGCGCCGGCGCCGGGGCGCTGTACCGCGGTGAGCTGGCCCAGGACATCGTGACGGCAGTGCAGCAGGCGGCGCACAACCCCGGGACGCTCTCTCTGGACGACCTGGCAAGGTATGAGGCCAAGGAGCGCCCGCCGGTCTGCCTCGTCTACCGCAGCCAGCGCGTCTGCAGCTTCGGACCGCCCAGCTCGGGCGGGGTGACGCTGCTGCAGGAGCTCGGGATGCTCGAGCACTTCTCGCTGGCCACCCCCGATGGGTCGAGCCTGCACCTGATGATGGAGGCCAGTCGCCTGGCGTTTGCCGACCGCAACCGCTACCTCGCCGATGCGGACTTCGTCTCCGTGCCAGTCGCGGGGCTGCTCTCGCCGGCCTACCTGCAGCAGCGCGCCAGCCTGATCCAGCCGGGCCGCAGCCTGGGCGCCGTCCAGCCGGGCGAGCCGCCGGCGGCGCCGCTAGCCCAGGAGGATGGAGCTTCGCCCGAGCGCCCGGCGACCTCGCACATGGTCCTGGTCGATGATGACGGCAACGTGGTCAGCATGACCACCAGCATCGAGGACGCCTTCGGCTCGCGCATCCTGGTCGATGGCTTCCTGCTGAACAATCAGATGACCGACTTTTCGTTCGTGCCGGTGGTCCAGGGCAAGCAGGTGGCCAACCGGGTCGAGCCGGGCAAGCGCCCGCGCAGCTCGATGACGCCGGTGATCGTGCTAGACCCCCAGGGCCGCTTCTCCCTGGCGGTGGGGTCGGCGGGCGGCCCGTGGATCATCGGCTATGTCTTGCGCTCCCTGGTCGCGGTGATCGACTGGCATCTGGACATCCAGTCCGCCCTCAACCTGCCGCACGTCGTCAACCGCAACGGCGACACCGAGCTTGAAGCTGACCCCCAGCTGCAGGAGGTACGCGCATTTCTCCAGGAGCGCGGTCACGTCCTGCGCACGGCGCCGCTCACCAGCGGTCTGCACGGCCTGATGCGGCAAGGCACCGGCTACCAGGGCGGGGCAGATCCCCGTCGCGAAGGGACCGCGCTCGGCGACTGACTGCCGCCGCGCTGGCCGCCCGTGCCCTGGGACCGGCAGCCCTCACCCCCTTAAGTTGACCGCTATGCAGGCTTCGGCGGGTCAGCTTGGCCGGGTTCGCCTCTGTAGAACCAGGGCGATGGCCACAAGGAGTGCTCCAAAGAGCGCGAACCAGACAAAGCGCGGCACCCCCAGCTCGGCCAGCCCCGGCAGCACCTTGATGAAGATCGCCGGCAGCAAGACAAAGACTCCCAAGAGCAGCGCAGGACCGTAGCCGCGAAAAGCGCCCACGGCCACCAGGGAGATCCCGCCCAGGCACAGCAGCACCGTCCGCAGCGGACCCCGATCGGCGATCGATAGATACAGCGAGGGCAAGGCCAAGACTGCAGTGGCCACCCCCAAGAGCCACTGGCGGTGGGGGGCAGCGACGAAGAACAGGTCTATTAGGAGCAGACCGCCGAGCGGCAAGGTGTACGCTTCAATGCCGGCCGAGCGCTCGCCGCCCAACAGCAGGACCAGCGCCGCGAACAGGTGCCAGGTGCCAAGATAAGAAAGGATGTCGCGCGCGCTTTTCTGCCAGCGGGCCACAGCGTAAAGGCCGGCTCCAAGAGCGGCGTACAGGCTGAGGGAGAGCGTGTACAGCCAGGGGGCGCGGAACATCTCTGGATGCAGGAACGACAGGCCAAAGGCGCCGGGCAGGAGGATAAACAGTACAGTGAGCAGCAGAATCGCCAGGGCCCGCTCCCGCTGCCGCAGGAGGACCATCCCGGCGCCGATCAAGGCAGCCGAGAACGAGAGCTGCAGCAGCGGCAGGAGATCGTCTGCAACCCCGGCGGCGCGGACAATGGCTCCCAGTGCTGCCACCAGCGCCAGGATCAGCGGCGCAATGCTAAACATCGAGTCGCGCAGCCGCACGCGCAGCAAGAAGTAGCCGGCCGCTATCAGATAGCCGGTCACTGCCCCCGCGCTGCCGTAGCACTGCAGCGCGAAGGGCAGCAGCAGGGCCGCCCCCGCAAGGACCTGGCCGAAAAGCCAGGTGACCCGAGCAAACGCCTGGGTAAAGACCTTGGGTAGGCCCAGCTCGACTCTTAGACAGCCGAGCGCCAGGACCGCGGTCAGCGCTGGATAGAAGGACTGCAGCAGGCCCGCATGCCGCGCCAGCAGGAACGCCGCCGCCCCGGCGCTGAGCACCGCCACGCCCCCTAGCCCCTCCTCCTGCAGCTGCGCCGCTGCGACCGTGTACGAAGCGGCCAAGCAGAGCGCGAGCACGAACCACCATAGGTACGGAATTGAAGTGTGCAGCAGGCCGTATTGATGCACGGTAAAGTAAAACGCGATCGGCAGGAGCATGCCGCCCAGGATGAGCAGCGCCATCCCTTCGGTACGATGACGCCGGTGCAGAACCACCCCAGCGCCCACCGCCGCCAAGCTCGCCAGCAGCAGCACAGCGACCCGCGCGGCGCCCCCAGAAAGCGCATCGCTGCTGCCGGCAAATGAGAAAAAGGCCGCGAGAAAAGCAAAGACCGCCAGGTAGAGGACCCAGCGGATCCGCTGCCCAGCGTCCGTCGGAGGCGGCGAGTCTTCAAAGCCGTAGCGGCGACGTAGCGCCTGCACCGACTCCGGCGGCAGCAGTCCCTCTTTTTCCCATAGGGCGAGCTCCTCCTGCAGCTTCGCCAAGAACTCAGACATATTATCCTCAGTCCAGTCGGGATTCAGTCTAGCTGACTCCACTCAGGGCGCAACGTAGCAGGAGCTCGCTGGTTGTCGTCGCGTCTATTGACCGTATTGAGCATCCGACCGCTCATCGGCACGAGTGAGCGTTCGCAGAGGGCGCCCTGGGCCTCGCTCCTCCTTGCTCAGGAGGCACTGCCTCGGTAAGCTCGGCGACATGTTTGCCGTGATATATCGGTGGCGCCTCAAGCCAGGAACCGAAGCCCAGTTTGCCACTGCCTGGGCCGAGCGCACGCGCGCGATCATGAGCCATGACGGCGGCCTCGGCTCTCGCCTGCACCGCGCCGACAACGGCTGGTTTATCGCCTATGCCCAATGGCCCAGTCGCGCTGCCTGGCAGGAGTTCATGGCCGCGAGCTCTCCACCTTCGGTGGCCGGGACGCTCATGCGCAGCTGTATCGCGGCCAGCGAGGAGCCGCTGTGCCTGGAAGTCGTCTCCGACCTTCTTGCAAAAAATGTAGCTACCGATAGCGATTGAGCCTCCAACGAGCGGACGCTCACAAGGTAACTCAGGCTCGGTCGCACCTGCATGCCGACTGAATTAAGCGCCGCTCCACCGCTGCGGGAAAATCCCTTGAGATGGACGTGAACGCAAATTAAGCACGCCGCGTTCTTACCCAAATTGGGTTATGAAGGAGCGTGTCATGGCGCGTGCGATGGATACTCACACTGTTGATCGGACGTTATCGACCCGGAGGGAAAAAGGTAATTCATTAGCGAGTTCTAATGTCGCGCGGCTGGCGGTCGGCTATGTCCGCGTCTCGACCGACATGCAGGCTTCGGAGGGACTATCGCTCGAGGCACAGCAGGCGGCGATCGAAGGGTACTGCGCTCTGCATGAAATCAAGCTGCTGCGTATTTGCAAAGACGTCATGTCAGGGGGCAAAGATCAACGGCCTGGGCTGCAGGAGGCTTTGAGCTTATTACAAAGCAAAGCCGATATTCTCATTGTGCTCAAGTTCGATCGGCTGAGCCGTTCTATCAAGCACTTCTGCAATTTGTATGAGCATTACTTCAAGTCCGGGGAAAAAGAGCTGGTGGCCATCCGCGAGTCCATCCGGCTCGATTCGTCGCTGGGGCGGGCGCTCGTCGGCATCCTGCTCGTGTTTGCGCAGATGGAGCGCGAGGCGACAGGTGAGAGGACGCGCGAGGCCGTCCGCCACATTCGCGCCCGCGGCTATCACTTCGGCAAGGTGCCCTAACGTTCGCGCTCAAGATAACGGCACTCGGCGTCCTGTTACCTGGGCTGCCGGCCCGGCCAAGGGCGTCGTCGATCGCAGAGGTGACGCCAGTTCGGTGGAGACTTGTCGGGACTGCCATGGCCGACGTGACACCGTAGCGCCAATGGGGACGCCTAAGTACTCGATTGAAATGGAAAACGGCGCCAGTAATGGGTAGTTACGCTGGAACTACTGTTGTTCGGTCGGGGGATGTAATCCGCTTGACCGGGCCCCGAGCATGTTGTACGCCCGTCGTTAGCTGACGTAGCGAAAGCGATCGCATTTGAAACCCTGGCGAGTAAATAGTGGGGCATCGGTTTGGCTAGCGGCCGTCAATTTTCTTGAGCCCCACTGAAATTCTTACGTGAGCGCAAAATGGCTAGACGGACGGACAACGACATATTCCTTGGCCAGTTGCAGGCTCTTTCAAAAGCGCGCGGTGGCCCTGTGTCCAACATAGCACTGTGTAAATCGCTTGGATGGGAGCAGCAACGATACGACCGTGTTTGGGAAAACCTACTCTATGAAGGCAAGATCGCCAAGCGCAAGGGGCAAGGTGGGAGTGTTATTCCTACAGACGTCTCACTCAAAGTGTTTGTGTCATACTCTCATGTTGATGATGAGCATAAGAACGACCTGCTTGCTCACCTAGATCCACTGAGAAGAATAGGACTCATTTCGGTATGGCATGACGGCAAACTCGTTGCTGGTGATGATTGGGGCAAGGAGATTGCTGAGCAGATTGATGCCGCGGACGTAGTTTTACTATTAGTAAGTGCTAATTTTCTCATGTCAGACTTCTGCTACAGCGATGAAATGAAGCGAGCAGTACAGCGACATATGGCCCGTGAGTGCGTGGTTGTCCCTGTTATCCTTAGGCCATGCGATTGGAAGCATGCTGAATTTGCAATATCTGAAATTCAGGCTTTGCCAAAAAATGCCAAGCCTGTTACGATATGGCAAAATCGAGATGAAGCGTTCATGAGCGTTGCAGAAGGGCTCAAGCCACTGATACAGCGTCTCCAGCAACAGTAGACTTTGCCGGCAACGACATTTCATCGCTCCGTACGCAGCTATCGACCGATTGGGTTATTCCAAGTGTTTGAATGGAACACTTCGGTCGGGAGTAACTAAGTCATCACCGTACAGATTCCTCTTTCATTCCCCGGTCGCTATAGTTCATCAGTTCACCGACGCAGATCGCTTCATCTTTCATTCAGGGCAGCAAGGTCAGATTTATAGCCATGAGAGCCCCGCTTGTAAGCAAGCCTTCCCTATTCACTCGGCTCTGGACTTCAGCGCCGGTGCGTGGGATGGTCCGCGAAAAAGCACTCGCAGTTAGAGAAGGAAACTCAGTCAGTTCTACTGACTGATAGGTTCTTTCCACGCTTCTTGGCAGGGTCAACAAAAAAATGAAAGTTTCCGGCGCTCAAGTAGCAGCCGCAAGAGATCTGCTGCGGATCACCCAAGAAGAGTTAGCTGATGCTGCCGATGTCTCGTATCGAACAGTGCTCCGGTTCGAGGCTGGCCAGGCTGAACCGCAGGCGGTGAGCCTTCAGAAGATATTGTCGGCGCTAGAGCGACGGGGGATCGAGTTCACCAACGGGACCGGCATGGGTATTCGCCTGAACTACCAGAAGGCTGCTGAGTTTGCCAACTCAGCCACCTCGGCCCCAAAGGAACCAGCTCGATAGGCCGGCAGTCACGATTTTCAGGTGTAGTTCGGCGCAAAGGCTTAGCTGCCCGCGCATTGATGCTCACTCAGTGCATAAGTGGTCGGCTGCTATGCAGTCGGGTAGGGAGTTTAAATGCCAGAGCGTTTATCCGCAGACTGGGACAAGATTCGCATCAAATGCAATGTCATCGGCGTTGTGCGACCCGGGTTCGTTTCGGTGAGCAGCGAAGCTGAGGACTTGATCTTCGACGAAGACCTGATGCACTGGGATTCGGTGGGGTCTATAATATGTACGCTGAATGGCTCTGAATTTGTATTACGGCAATCGTTTGTTCCATATAGCCTCCAGCGACCAAACACCAGCTTTTGGCTGTGCATTGGCAACGATGGTCTGTTTCGACTTTACAGCGATGCTGCGGACGCTACTCCAGTATCTGTCGGGACACGAGACCAAGCACAATAAGCGCAAGCGTCCACCCTGCTTTTACGGCGCGTCTCCCAAGTAGAAACCACGGCGACCTGCGGCCCGAGCTCAACTGCTTCTTGTTTCGACGGTTTCCCCATGCGCTCTCTCTGCCTGGGGAACGATTTGCTTACTTCCTCGACGGCACCCACCTTACTGCCCTCAACGTAAAGTCCCGTCGCTGAACCCCGTTGAATCGTTCCGTACAACCGCGTGAAGGCTTGCGGCCCCGACGGTGAAAATCTCAGGAACGATTCAGCGGGCGCCCCGCCGCCTTAGTGGACGGCCAAGCCCTAGTAGCTGCCCCCCCTGCAGAAAACCACCCGATATCCCGGGGAACTGGACTAGTGTTCTCTGTTGCCCGACAGCCGACGGTATAAGCCAAGGTCAGCTACTTCAGAACTCTCATCGCTGCCCAGCGGCTGCCCAGCGAGTCTCCATCGCTGCCCGGTGCGCCACCCAGCGTCGCCACCGCTGCTGCTGAAGACAGCGGTGGCTCTGGGGCTACACAAGGTGGTTCTCGTCTGAGTCCGGCTGAATCGCAGCTTGGCAGCGAAATTGTTTCGGGATCTGGCTGACCGCTGCTGACGCGGGGTTCATGGACCGCCGCGGGCGAGCCTTTTTACCATGCCTGTGCTAGCTTGCCGCCGATTCATGGGCGCGTTGAGCAGTCAGCCGCCCCATATACCTCTATCTCCCTACGCATTGCTCATTTCTGGAGTTTGCCATGTCTCGCTTGACTCCCTGGGCCCGTCCTTGTGTTCGCGTTACCGTGTTGATGCTTGGTTTCCTGTTTGTCTGGCCCCACCTCGCAACCGCGCAACAAGTCCGGCCCGAGCCGGGGCGGCTCCCCAGCCCCAACCCGCTGTGCGATGGTTCCGCGGTCCACTGCCTGGATATCGACGATCTGGCCGCGCATGCCTTCGCACATGTGCAGGTGCTGCCGCGCACCGACCAGCGGGACACCTCCGTCGTCCTGCCGCTGGGCGTCGCGCTGGGCCTGTTTGGCCGCGTGGCCGGCAGTGTCTCCACCCAGTTCATGTTCGGGACGGGAGGCGACAGCGGCTCCCAGCAGTTCGGCCCGCTGCGGCTCGACCTGACGGTGCGCCTGTGGCCGCTGCTGCCCCTCTGGTCTTCAGGCGGTGGAGCGGAGGCTACCGAAGCCGGACAATCGTATTATAGCCCTCCCCGGGGCCTGCAGCTGGGCCTGGATTATGAGCACGAGGTCAGGGTGTGGAAATTCGACGGCACCAACTCGCTCGGCCTGCTGACGGATCTGGCGGCGCTGCGTCTGCTGGCTAGCCGAATGCTCGGCCCCGTCCAGCTGTCCGCCAGCCTGGGCGCGCTTTATGACTGGCATGGGCTGTTCGCCACCGGGGAAGCGGCGGCGCAGGTCGGGCTGTTTCTGCCGGGTTTTCGAGCGCTCAAGATCTACGTCGAAGCTCTGGGCCGTGGCGTCCCGACCTACGTGCAGAAGGACGCGCTACCGCCGGAGGTCATGAGCCAAGCGGCGATTCATCCGCAAAGCCTGCTGGGCCTGGGACTGAGTTTTCGTCCCCGCGCGCGGGTGGACTTGGGCGTATCGGTGCAGCGCGGTTTTGGCGGTCTTGCGCCGTGGGCTGTTACGGTCCAGTTCCTGACTCTGAGCCTCGGCAAGACCTACGAGCACCGCGCTGCAACCCCGGTCGTCCAGCTGGCTGCCGATGCCGCTGTGGAGACCGCGCGTGCGATCCATGAGTACATAAAGAGCCTGCCCATCGACCCCGTTCTCGATGAGCGCTGCATGCTGTGGGATGACGACGGCGATTTGCTGGTGCAGCAGCCGCTGGGCACGCGCACGCCGGATGGAAAGTACTGCCTGGTGGAAGGAGAGAAGCTCCCCATCGGGGAGAACTGGTGGCGCGACCGCAAAAAGAGCGTGATCTGCCATGACAAGACGCTCACGGACTGCCTAATGTACCGCCGTCCTTCTGAGCACGGCTATCGCGTGCTGCACCGCCCATGGGTCGGGGACGACTGCGTGCTGCGCGAGAACGTCTACGATCCTGAGGCCCCTGCCCGGCAGCAAGGGCAGACGCATCGCACCGTCGAGCTGGCGGTCATCGGTGCGCTCACCAAGGACAAGACCGGCTGCACGGACCCGAGCGGATACGTACGCCCGATCGGGACGCAGTATTATCGAGAGCACGGCCATCTGTGGATCTGCGCCGCGCCACGCACCGAAGAACAGCGGGACAGCTGCTTCCTGGCTCTGGCGGAGCTACCGCAGAAGATGCACAACCAGACCACGCCCGTTGGGCGCATCGCGCGGGCCCTGGATCATGGGGCGGCAAGAAAAGCGCTGGCGATTGAAAAGCTTCCGAATCAGCTCGTAGACACCGCCGACGGGGTAGCGCAAGGCCGAATCACCGCTGGCACGGTAGTCGGCGCAATCGAAGCCAAGGCCAGAGACATCGCCGAGCACGCGAGCATTGATGCCGCTAAAGGCTGGATCAAAGGCAAACTCCAGGGCGCCCGGGAGTGGGCAAGCAAGCCACCAATCGAGCAAGGAGAGGACTTGGCCGAGAAGGTCGGCGATGCGATGATTCCGCATCCGGTGACCATCGGCGCAACCGTCATGACTGGCGGCCTTGGTCGCGGGGTCGTAGGCGCCGCAGGTGAGCTTGAAGAAGCTGCCAGGGTGGGAAAGATCGTTGGCAAAGCCGAACGGAAGGCGGCAGGAGCTGCCATCGCTGAGGCCTCTACGGCGAGAGCGGGGCTGTCGGTACTTAGCGATGTAGAGAAAGACGCACTCATCGGGGCAGCGACCCAGCGTTTCAAAGACACTGCCTTGACGCACGCCGGGCGGGCATTGACAAAGCATCCAGAGGTCGTTGGCCTGACAAAAGAGACCTTACGGCAGACGCTTCGTACCCCAGAGGCGCTCAATGCTGCTGCCGAGGAGGCCCTGAGCGGGATGTTGCGGAGTGGTACCGCAGTTAGATCGACTACGGGAAGATTCGGCCATGTCGTCGAAGTCACAGGGCCAAATGGATTTGGCGCGCGATTCTCGGCTGGAGGAGAGTTCATCGGATTCCTGAACCCATGAGTGTTTCCGCAAAATCCTAGGCTGGCAGGAGAGAGATAATGAAACCTGGAACCTTTAGCTTACGTAAGACGTCCGACGTTAATCAGGACTATCCAATCTATGAGATCGTGGACGAACATAGGAGCGTCCTGCTGGACGTTACCAAGACCGATGCTGGCGTTTATGAGGTTTGCATCCTCGACAATCAAGGAGAGGGGCGCGTCGTAGCGCTGAACGTGTTGCTGGAGCTAATTCAAGAGGCGCAGCGACGATTGGAGCAGGACGAATAGAGACTTGGTCCAGCTGAGCAACGTGGCAGTGAACTCGACTACCAGAGATAGATTAGGCAGCGAGGTGCGTGCCTGCCAAGGCGCAAATTTTCGCGCATCCATAGCTCCCCAGCACCTAAAAATCTTGGTCGTCTCGCCGCTGGCTCCGCGGCGGAATCGCGCCTTGAGTGGACGAGCGTCGGCAAGCGCGACAGGCGCATTCAGACCAAATGTTGCTAAGCGAACTCCACCATCAGCCCCTGCGTAGTCTTCCTCATCCGGTCGATGCGGCGCCGGGCGATCTTCAGCAGATACCGCTCGGTCTCCACGTCGAGCAGGAAGCCGACGATGCGCCACTTGGGATGCCGGTCCTTCTGCCAGTTATGCGGGTGATTGACGTACTGCCAGCGGTGCGCCAGGGCGGCGGCGCAGGCTTGCTCGTCCAGGGTCTGCTCGGGGTCGAATCGGCGGGCTCTCTCGGTCTTCTTGCGCGTCTCCTGCCAGTGGCCGAGGCGATCCTCGACCACCACGTCTTCGCGCTTGAGCTGGATGAGCGGGTCTTTGGTGAGGTCGTAGCCAGCGGTAGCGGCGTGCTCCAGGTACTGGCCGGGGCCATCAGCTTGAGGATGCGCGCGGAGAGCAGCTCGCGCTCGGCGATAGCCTCGTCCCGGTGGACGCGCACTTCGCGAAGCTCGGCGGCGAGCAGCTCGTCGTGCCGCCCCTGCAGCATCGCGGCGAGGTCGTAGTCGGCTGCGGCCTGACGCTGGTGAGCCACGGCGCCGAGCTCGAGGGTGAGCTGCTCGACGCGCTGTTCTGCGGCGCTGCGGCGGGCTTTCTCGGCCCGCAGGCTGCGCGAGTCCGACTCGGCGACGAGGTGGGTTTCCTTGTGGGCGGTCTCCACGGCGGCGAAGTTCAAGCGCTGTTGCTTCAGCTCGTCGGTGCGCTCGGCCAGTACACGCTCGGCCTTGTCGGCGCGGTCGCGCTGCTCAGCGAGGTCCGAGGCCGCGCGCTTCAGGAGTCGCTGCGCCTCTGCTTCGGCGGCCTCGGACTTGTCGAGCCTGCCAGCAGGCCGACGCGCGCAACAAGCCACGCCACGTCGTGCTCCTCGGAGTCAAGCCCGACGAGGTCCCCGAGGGTATCCAGCGCGCTGTCGTTATCGTACAGGCCATCGCCCCAGGTACCCATACTTTGATTATAGCGCAGAGAGGCATCGCAACATAGCGCGAGCCGCGGCGATTGCTTGCCTGGACAAGCCCTCAGTCAAGTCTGGGCACTGGCGTTCGGTTCAGACTTGGTGGAAGGCGAGGGCAAAGCCGCCGTCATCAGCATTGCTCTCAGAACCCATTCTCACTGACATGCTCATGGCGCGCTTCGTAGTAGCGCTCAAACCGCCCCTTGAGCAGCTGCTGCACCTGCGCGGGCCACCAGCGCGCATGCCCCTTGGGCGTCGCATAACCCGCCTCCACCAGCATCTTCGCCAGAGTTGGGAACCCCGGACGCTCGAATGGCTCGCCTGGGTGCTCTCTGCGGTGCGTCCGCTCCATGAGATCGAGCAAGTTCTCCAGGTACCGCCGCGGGCCCACCACCGTCGTCGCAGCAGTCCGGCGTAGGAGGTGACCAACGTTGAAAACGGTGAACTTTCTCCCCTTGAGCGGCACCCAATTCTGTTCATTCAGGATGTGAGCGATTTGCTCGACGGTGTGGCCATGACTCCGCAGCTCGAGGATGCGCTGCTTGACCTCTTGGTCGGTGTGCGGGCGCTGGTTGACAGGCCGCGGCGAGATCCAGCGCAGACGCAGCTTCAGGTTGTAGACAAGGCTCTTGGTCCACTGCTCACCCTGCGGAGGGTTTATCCCTTCGGCGTTGAGTCGGTCCGCGATCTCAGTGAGCCCGCGGCGCTCAACGGTCCACTGCTGAATCCTTGCCAGCACGGCCTGCTCGTGAGGCTCATCGACCAGCACCCGAAACCGCGGGTTGTCTGGCGCGGGCACGGCGAGCTTGCCGTACCTGGACCACAAGAGCGCCCTGAACTGGTATGGCCTCTCGAATCAGTCGCGCTACGCAGCGGCGTTCCGAGCGAACATGCCGCTCGACGCGATGGCGCGGCGGATCTTGGAGACAACGGGCAGCGCCGGTCTGGATGTCATCGCGCTCGGGGCGGGCGACGGAAAGCAGGAGGTCCGGCTGACTCAGCACCTACTTGATCGCCTGGAGCAGGCCAAGCGGATGCGCCGGCCCGACGTGAAACTCTATCTGCTGGACATCAGTCAGCCCTTGCTCAGCGTCGCCTACAAGTACGCCGCCGACACCATCGGCCACCGCCCCGGCGTATTCCTCTGCGCCATTCAGGGAAACTTCCATCACCTGCCGCAGTATACCCAGCTTCACTACACCCCCGAGCGCGCCCACCGCCGCCGCATCATCTGCATGGTCGGAAATACCATCGGCAACCTGGACAACGAACACCGCTTTTTCACCCACAGCCTGCTCGGCTTTGCGCCGGGCGATCTGCTCCTTGTCCACATCCAGATGGTACACGCCCCGGCCGACCGCCCCGACGAAGTGAAGCGCCATGAGCCGGCCCTGACGGGCGGACTGCCCGCCGCCCATGCCGAGTGGCTCAGCGGGCCGCTGTGGCGCTACTGTCAAGACGTTGCCGACGTGCAGTTCAACCTCGTCCTCGACACGCATTGCCTTGTCCCGGGAAGCTATGGCATCGACGCCGTAGCGACTGTCAAGACGCATAGCGACCGAGAGAAGCGCTTCTCGGTGTTTCGCTTCAAGCGCTACGACTCTACCCGCTTCGCCGAGTTCCTGCGCTCGCTGGGTTGGGAGCTCCTGTCCGAGGCTCCCTTTGGCGCGGAATCGGCCGCTCCCGTCGACACGCTGCTCCTGTTTCGCAAGCTTCCCGAGAAGAATTAGCCGAGTCCCAAGCGCCGCCGCGAAGCATGTCGGCAGCGGTGTGCCCATGTCGGCACCGGCTGCCGATCATTTATTTAGGAATTCATTTTCGCCTAAATATTTTCAGCAAATCCAAGTGTGCGTGATCACTTGGCAAAATTTATAAATATTTAGCCCTCCATTTAGCCCTCCATTTAGCCCTCCATTTAGCCCTCCATTTAGCCCGTGCCGATGGGTGGATAGCCGCCGAATGTTCCGTAACCACAGAACAAGACTGATAGATCATTTAGGGGATTTACAGGGCATTTAGGCTTCATTTAGGAACGGCTTGGAATTTCTGCCCTTTTTGCACCCTGGCAGTCGAGACCGACCGATGCCAAAGCCCCGGCCCGTCTTTGGTCCAAAGACCAAAGACAGTAATTTTGCTTTGTGCTCAGTTTTGGACCTGCATGCTCTTTAGGAGTGTCTTACCTTCCTAATTAACAAATCGATACGGAAGCGATGCAGCTTCGTAGCGGTAGGGGGGAAGACATGTTTGGTATCACGATACCGCCTGGCGTCGATCAGGTCCGGATTATCGCCTTGAATGGCAAAAAGGGTAAGCCTCCCTGCTTATGGGAAGGCATTCCCTCTGTCGAGCAGGCGCGCATTGAAGAGTGCATCGGCAGCGACCGGCGCCTCATTCAGTGGCTGCAGCGCAACGGCATGATCGACAACGGGGTACCCTTCGGTGACAAATTCAACAGCAATCTTCTGCGCGTCCCCCATGTGTTCCCGAGTAGTAGCATCTGGCCCGCCTGTCGTCGGAGATTGGTTACTCCTGCCTTGGCGACAGCGAGGACGGGGCTGTCGAGACAATTGCAACACTCGTCCCGTAGCCGACGGGGATGACACCGGAAGGATGCGTGCTGTCACGTTGAGGGCAACGCGGAGGAGAGCCACGAGGCTTGGTCAATGGGTCAATGACGCTGCCTCGACAGGGCGCCAAGCGCTAGGTCACCATCGGCCGCGGAGCTAATTTTACAGGCCGGCAAGATGATCATCGGAACGCATGCGCAGTTCATTATGTGGCATGACGGGTTGAGCTTAATCGCTATCCACGACCTCCCAGCATCCCGCACACCCAACCGGGCGTGCTGGGAGGTCCAGCGCGTCCGGCAATTCGTCCGCAGGCCACTCTATCTCCACGCCTCTTTCCGACGTTGGCGGCCATCGATCGTTCCGCAAAAGTGCCCCTCGGACGCACTCTTGTTCCGCGGAAAGGCGTCGTTTCGAGCAGACCGCATACGTGTGCGCACTTCCCGACTGAGAACGCACAAATCGTCACCAATCTCACACGGGAACTCCTGCTCGGTCGCACCTGCATGCCGACTGAATTAAGCGCCGCCCCGTCGCTGAGAAAAAATCCCTTGACACGGACCTGAACGGCGACGGCGTCGCCGACATGGTTGCGCTGGATGCCGGGTCCCTCAATGGCAACCTCCTTATCTTTGTGGGCGAGGGCAGGGGCCGCTTTGTCGCCAAGGCGCCGCTGTCGGTTCCGACGGGGGCGCTGGCGGCGGCGGTGGGCGACTGGGACGGGGACGGGCGCCTCGATCTGGTGACGCTCAGCAATATGAACGACAGCCTGTGCGTGCTGCGCAATACTTCCCCATGAGCGTCGAGTCGGCGAAGAGGCCATGCTAGCAGCTGCAGCGATGAGCGGACGGAGTACGGACCGGAGGGGACTGCTGGTGGCCCTGCTGTGCCTTGGCCTTGGCCTTGGCCTGCTCGGGTCGGCAGCGGTGGCGGAGGCCAGGCGGCCGCCCAGCGGACCGCCGAGCGGCCAGCCGCAGGCGCAGGCGGGGCGGCTGGTGCAGCAGGGGGTGATGGCGCTGGCGATGCGGGACTTTGGCGCGGCGTACCAGGCGCTGGCCGCTGCGTATCGCCTGCAGCCGAGCCCGGACACGCTCTACCAGCTGGGGGTTACGGCGCTGGCTTCGGGGGATCGGGTGGCCGCGCAGGATCTGATGCGGCGCTACCTGGCCGAGGTCGGCGCCGCCGGCGATCTAGCGCGGCGGGCCGAGGCGCAGCGCATCGCCGAGCAGCCGCGCGAAAACAGCGGCGAGGTGAGCGTGCTCGGCGCGGCGGGGGCGTTTGTGCTGGTCGATGAGCGGCTGGTCGGTCGGCTGCCGCTGGCCCGCCCGCTGCTGATCGCGGTGGGCGCGCACGTGCTGACAGTGGACCAGGCCGGCGTTCCGGCCGCCGGGCGCGTCGAGGTCAGTCGCGGCCAGGCTCTGGAGGTTCGTCCGAGCGAGGACGGGCGGGCCCTGCAGTCGCGGCGGCTGCCGACGGTGTTTGTCCAAAGTGAGCCGGCGCTGGCCGCGCCGCTGCAGGCAGTCACCACCGCGGCGCTGGCCGCCGCCGGGCTCACCGGCTTCGATGGCGCCGCGCACAGCGCCGCCCTGCCGCCCCCCGAGTGCGCACGAGACGGCGCCTGCCTGCTGCGCTGGGCGGCCGCCCAGGGTGTGCAGTACACGCTGGAGCTGGGGGTGACCGCGGCCCCGTGCTCCGTCCGGGCGCGCCTGGTCGAGGTGACCCTGGCCCAGGAGGCCAGTCAGCGCGTCGCCAGCTGCGCCGCCGAGGGCGACCTGGAGCGGACGCTGGGCGCGCTCTTGCCGCCGCTGCTGAGCGAGGGCCTGGCTAGAGCGCAGGGGACCCTGCGGGTGACCTCGCAGCCGCCCGGGGCGCTGGTGCAGGTCGGGGAGCGCACGCTGGGCAAGACGCCGCTCGTGCAGCCGAGCTTCGCCCAGCCGCTGGAGCTGCTGGTGCAGCTGCCCGGCTTTCTGCCCGAGCGGCGCCGGGTGGAGGTCGCGGCGGCTGGCACCACCGAGGTCCAGATCGAGCTTCAAAAGGAGCAGTCGCCCCCGGCGCCGCGTCCGCTGGTCTGGCAGCGGCAGCGGCCGCGCTGGCGAGTTGCCCTGGGGGCGATCGCCCTGGGAGTCGGCGCCGGCCTGGTCGGCTTTGGCATCTCGGCGCTGGCCATAGACGGCGGCTGCGTCAGCGACCCGGTCGCGCCGAGCCTGGCCTGCCAGCGGCGCTACGCCACCCAAGGGGCCGGCATCGGTCTGGTCGTGCCCGGCGCGCTGCTGCTCGGCGCCGGAGTCGCGGCGCTGGCGACTCCCGGACCGCTGCGCCAGGTCGAGGCGCCGCTGCCGCGCAGCAGCGTGACCGGGGCGAGCACGGGCGGCCGCTTCTGACTCACTTTCCGGAGGCAAGACGATGCGCTGTGTACTGGGCGTGGCTCTGCTAGCAGGACTGGGGCTCGCCGCGGGCTGCGAGGCGCTGTGGGGCGGACTGTCGATTCCGGCCCCCGAGAACTGTGCGCTCGGCGGCAATCCCTGCCCCAAGGGCCAGATCTGCAGCCCGATCACCCAGCTCTGCCAGGACGAGCTCACCTTCACCGAGGTCACTCCGGCGCGCGCGCCGACCAGCGCTGCGCAGACGCCGCTGCTCATCCGCGGCACGAACTTCGCTCCGGGAATGTCGGTCAAGTGGAACGGAGTCAAGCTCGGGCCGGTCAGCGTCGACTCTGCGACCACCCTGCGCGTCACCGCGCCGATGAGCTCGGGCGACTGGCGGGTCCAGATCGAGCTCCAGAGTCCGAGCGGACTCACCGTGAGCCGCACCGATCTGTTTTCCTATTACTCCACTGCAGTCTCCTTCCAGACATTTGTCCCGCCCGTCCCTTCCTTTCAGGGCACTTCGGTGCTCGGCGTGGCGCCGCTCCTGACCGCGACCAGCGCCGGCATGATCCTCGGCTCGGGAACCGGTCAGCTGCGGGCGCTGCTGCTGGGCAGTACGGGGCAGACAGTCTCCGAGCTGTGGACCGCGGTCGGCCCGCAGAACACCAACGCGCTGCTCGTCGGGGAGCTCAACGGAGACCGCGTCCGCGATATCGTGATCGGTGCCAGCTCGGGATTTTACTGGAGTGCTGGGAATGCGGACCTGAGCTTCCAGAATAGCGCGCTCCTGTACTCCGGAGTGATGGCCGGAGCGAGCCTGGGAATCGGTGATCTGGATGGCGATGGCGCGGCGGAGATCGTCGGCGTCGACCTGAAGACCAATCAGGTCGCGGTGCTGAGCGCTGATGGCAAGCGCTCCTCCGCGCTGCCAGTCGGGGCGCTGAGCCTGGGCGCGGTCGCCGTGGGACAGCTGGACGGGCAGGGCGGCGATGACATCGCGGTCACTTATAAAGGGACAGTCGATCACCTGAGTCTGTTTCGCGGCGGCAGCGGAGCTCCGGTGGATGTAAGCCTCGCCGCGTGCAAGGACGGACTAGTCCAGGTAGGCCGCTTCACTTCTGGACCCGCTCGGGATCTGCTGCTGGCGTGCGCCGATCGTGTCCAGCTGCTCGCCGGCGCTGGAGACGGAACCTTCACTGCCGGGACCCCCTTCCTGATTGCCCTGCCGAGCGGCCAGGAAGTCGGCGCGCCGCTGCTCGCCGACTTTGATGGCGATGGCGACCTGGATGTAGTGCTCCTGCAGCTGGCGGCGGCCGGGGCGCCGCGCGCCGATCTTTACCTGCTTGAAAACAGCGATGGTCGCGGCAGCCTGGCGGCGCGGTCGCTCGGGATCAGCGTAGCGACGACAGTCAGCGCCCTGATGGCGGTCGGCGATGTGAATAACGATGGCAAGCCGGACGTGGTGCTCAGCGAGAGACTGTCCGCGGCGACCACGCCGCTCACCGTGCTGCTCAACGCCTCGCGCTGAGGCTCCGTCGCGTCCGCGCCGACAGCTAGTGTCCGCGCAGCAGCAGCACCGCGCCCGCGGCGAGCAGCAGGGCGACCAGCACCAGCCACAGCGCGGCCCGCGAGCGACTCGGCGTGGCCGCGGCGGGGGTCGGCGCCGGCTTGCGGTCCGCTACCTGCGGGTCCGAGCTATAGTCGCTCTTGACGATCTCCATCGGCACCCAGCTCGGTCCGGTGAGGGCGCCGGGATTGGAGGGCGGCGGCAGCCGGGCGGCGCCGGGCGGGCCCTGCCGCGCCGGCGGCACCACCGCAGACTTCGGCGCGCTCATCGGGACCAGGTCATGCAGGTGCATCGACTGCACGGGGATCGTCTTGGCGTTGTCCGCCATGTCGCCGAGCTTCTGGATGAAGTCGGGCTCCCCGGGGCTTGTCGGATCGTAGGCGCCGACGCTGGGGTCTTTGACCGCCTCGGCGTCCTTGCCCGGTGGCCGCGCCGGCGGTGCGGCAAGCACGGCGGCACCGCCGCCGGTCGCCGGCTGGGCGAGCGTCCGATCCTCCGCGATGAGCTGCGGCAGGCTGGTCGAGGAGGGGCCGGGCTTTTTGACGCGCAGCGCGGTGGTCACCGTCAGATCCGGCACCGCGAGCTCGGCGCTCATGCGCGGCGAGCTGAGGGCCTTGGCAGGGACCGTCGGCCGCTCCTCGCTGCCGCTCGGTCGCGAGTCCAGCTGGATGATCGGCTGCGCCGCGGTGGCGCCCCCCTGGAGCATCCGCTCCAGCTGGCCCTTGACCTGCTCCATCGTCGGCCGCGCCGTCGGCTCCTTGGCGAGCATGCTGTGCACCAGGCCCACCAGCTTGGACGGCACCAGCGGCACGTACTGGGTCAGCAGCGGCGGCGGCTTGCTCATGTGCATGGTCAGAAATTCGCCGGGCCGATCGGTGACAAAGGGCGGTCGGGCAGCGAGCATCTCAAACAGAATGATCCCCAGGGAGTAGACATCGGTCTTGGCATCGACGTCCTTGCCGCCCAGGCACTGCTCCGGCGACATATAGGCAGGCGTGCCCATAAGGACGTTGGCCGAGGTGGTCACGCCGGCGCTGCGCCCGGCGGCCATCTTGGCGATTCCGAAGTCGAGCAGCTTGGTCCGCTCTCCCCCGGGCGCTTCGGCATCGGGGACGATGATGATGTTGTCGGGCTTGAGGTCCCGATGGATGATGCCCTTGTCGTGGGCCGCGGCGAGCGCCGAGGCGAGCTGGCGGCCCAGGCGCAGCACGTCGCCGTGGGCCATCTTGCCGACTCGCTCCAGGCGCTTGTAGAGGGACTCCCCCTCCAGGTACTCCATGGCCAGGTAGGCGACGCCGCCCGGCTCGTGGCCGTAGTCAAAGACCTTGACGATGCCGGGATGGGCGATGAGGTTGGCGGCGCGCGCCTCGTTGAAGAAGCGGCCGGCGACCTCGGCGTTGCTGGCGTACTCCGGGCGGAGGACCTTGATCGCGGCGCGCACCTCGATGTCCTCGCGCACCGCCTCGTAGACGACGCCCATGCCGCCTTGTCCGAGCTTGCGTACGAGCCGGTATTTACCGATGCGCTGACCGATCATCTGCCTCTGTGACCCACGATGGCCGGTTGAACAAGCCGCTGTCGCTCTTTTGCCCGACCGATAAGGCGCGACCGCCGCCGCCGGACCGCTGGGTACCCTACAGCGGCTCCGGGACGCATGAGCTTCAGCTCATAGTAGCCCAAAAGAAATTTTAGGTAGAGCGGCGTCTAGGGCAAAGCGCCGGGCAGGCGGTGGCCCAGGACCCGATCGCCGCCGCAGCCCAAGCTTGGGCGCTGGCCGGGCGGGAAACTAAAAATGCGGCTTCGAGTTGCACACGTCCTTGCGGACGTTACAGTTTCCTACACGAGGGAAACACTCGATGCGGCAGCCGTCGGCTCGCCACGCGGAGCCGGCCCGACAGGAGACCCATGAAGGTAGCGTTCTTTTTGACCTTGAAAGAGGATGTGGTCTATCTGCCGATAGACGCCACCATGCGGCAGGCGCTGGAGCGTATGGAGTACCATCGTTATAGCGCCGTCCCCCTTCTCGATCCAGCGGGCCGCTACGTCGGCACGCTCACCGAAGGGGATCTGCTGTGGAAGATGAAGGGCGCCGGCCTCACCTTCGCCGAGACCGAGACCTATCGCCTGCTCGATGTGCCGCGTCATGTGACAAACCACCCGGTGCATATCGATGCCGAGATGGAAGAGCTCCTCAGCAAGGCGACCGATCAGAACTTTGTCCCGGTGGTCGACAGCCGCCAGGTGTTCATTGGGATCGTCCGCCGGCGTGATCTGGTGAAGTACTGCCTGCGGCTGGTGCAGGAAAAGCGCGACATACTGCCGCTGGCAGCGGCGAGAAGCTTCGCCCTGGCCGCCCCGGTGGCCGCGGGAGCGCCGGATCTGATATAAGTGGAATCATGGGTGGCCTGCGCCGAGACTCGCCGTCTGCAACCGGAGCCGACGGCGGGATCTTGGCGGGACCTGTCGCCGCCGCGCCGGAGCCGACGGCGCGGGAACCGAGCGGGGAGCCAAGCTCCCTGGCCGACCTTGGTGTAGGCGAGACCGTGGATGGGGCGCTGGCGGCGACGATGTCCGGCGCACCCACGGCGCCGCCGGTGGCAGCGACAAGCGCACCGGGGTCCGGCGGGCCGGTGCGGGCGGCGCAGCGGGTGGGGCGCTACCTCATCCTGCGGCAGATCGGGGCCGGCGGCATGGGGGTGGTCTTCGCCGCCTACGATGAGGAGCTTGATCGCAAGGTGGCGGTCAAGCTTTTGCGCCAGGCCGGTGACGCCCGCAGCGATCTGCGGGCGCGCATCTTGCGCGAAGCGCAGGCGATGGCCCGCCTCTCGCACCCCAACGTGGTGCAGGTCTATGAAGTCGGCGAAGTCGCCACCGCCGCCGGGCAGGTGTTCATCGCCATGGAGTTCATCGAGGGCACGACGCTCTCGGAGTGGCAGCGCCAGCGCAGCTGGGAAGAGGTGCTGCCGGTCTACCTGGAGGCCGGTCAGGGCCTGCGCGCCGCCCATGAGTCGGGCCTGGTCCACCGAGATTTCAAGCCGGACAACGTCCTTGTCGGCAAGGATGGGCGACCCCGGGTCGCTGACTTCGGCCTCGCCCGCATCCGAGAGACCGACCCGGCCGATCCGGTGAGCGTCGCCGCCGTCAGCCAGATGAGCCCCGAGAGCCTGCTGGTCACCCCCCTGACCCAGGACGGGGCGATCCTCGGCACCCCGGCCTATATGTCGCCCGAGCAGTACCGCGGCGAGCCAACCGACAGCCGCTGCGATCAGTTCAGCTTCTGCGCCGCCCTGTATGAGGGCCTGTACAAGACGCTGCCGTTCGCCGGCCAGACGCTGGCCGAGCTGCGCCACAACGTGCTCGGCGGCAACATCCGGCCGCCGCCGCCGCGCTCGACGGTGCCGCCGACGGTCGAGGCGGCGCTGCGGCGCGGCCTGGCGACCGACCCCGAGCGGCGCTTTGCCTCAATGGGGGCGATGCTCGAGGCGCTGGCCTTCGATCCCAAGCGCGACCCCGGCGCTGCGCCGTGGTCGCGCAAGCTGTTCGGCCGGGCGATGGTGGCGATCATGCTGCTCATCCTGCTGGCGATGTTTCCCGCGGCGCGGCGCGGCGAGGTCACGGCGCTGCAGGTGCTGACCGCCTCGGCGACGTGCCTTTTGGTGGGGGGCCTGGCGGCGTTTTTCCTGCGGCGGACGCTGCTGCGGAACTTTTTTCACCGCAGCATCATCTTCTGCATGCTGATCTTCATCGCGCAGCAGATCTGCATCCACGGGCTGGCGGCGCTGAGCGGTCTGACGCCCCGGCAGGTGCTGCCGATCGAGCTGGTCTGCATGGCGGCCACCGGCGCCACCCTCTCTTACTTCTTGTTTCATGCCGGCTGGGTGCTGCAGCCGCTGCTGCTCGGGTCGGCGATATGGGTGGCGCTGCGCCCGCAGGACGCCAGCCTGGTCACCCTGGTGGTCTACCCGCTGTGCATGGGGCATGTGCTTTACCTGTGGGGGCGGGCGACCAACTCGCGCAAGACCGCCGAGCAGGTCCGCGGCCGGGGATAGGGCGGCGCGGGGCGCCTATAAGACGCGCAGCTTCGGTGACCGCGGCGGCGCTGCCGCGGCCGGAGCCTCGGGGGCGGTGGACGGCGCGCCGCGCGGCGTGAACAGGTAGCGCGTGCCGTCAGAGCTGATGTGGTATTCCCACGGCTCGCCGCCTTCGCCGAGGAACCGGGCCACGGCGTCAGGCTCTGCCCCGAGCGGGGCCCCGGCACGGGCGACCTCGGCGCGGATCGCCGGCAGCACCTTCTGCAGCAGCGCGGGCGACAGCCGCACCTTGCCGCGGTAGCCGGGCACGCCGCGGGCGTAGGGACAGTCCTTGGCGAGGAAGCCGCCGGCGAGCGCGTCGTGCGCGGTGTGGCACCACGGGGCCAGCTCGAAGCGCCGCTCGTAGACGCTGCAGCGGTAGCGACCGTCGTCATCGCGGGCGAGGAACTTGCAGCGCAGCGCATCGACCACCACCGCCAGGCCGTTGACCGGGATGGCAAAGTGGCACGACATCCCGCAGCGGCGGCACAGGGCCTCGTGCGCGGCGGCTGAGAGCTCGGCGAGCGGGGGCTGGGCGGGGCGCTCGGCCATCAGCCGGGCTGGCCGCCGCGCTGATCGATCGCGGTGATGGCGCTCTGCAGCGCCGTGCCCTTGCGCAGGCACGGCCAGCAGTCATTCTGGCCGCCGGGTCCGCAGCCGGTGTTGACCTGCAGCGACCGCAGGTACTTCTGCACCCGCGCCCCGCCGCGCTGGCCGGCGCGGCTGAGCAGCGCCTTTTTCTGATCGCAGCGCGCCGCGGCGCGCAGGTCGAGCAGCAGCACCGCCTCGGGCGAGGCGAGCCGTCGCACCCCTTCCTTGGTCAGGCTCTGGCTGAACTTGCCGTGCCACGGCTCCATCGTCGTTCGGTCCGCGAGGTCGATGAGGATGTCGACCCCGTGCTCGCCCATCGCCGTCTCCAGGAACGCGATCGCCGAGTCCGAGGTCTCGGGCACGAGGGCGGCGTCGGCGACGACCTGGCCCATCGCCTCATCGGCGGGCGTGCTCGGGTCAAGCTGCAACAGCGGCACCAGCGCGCGCAGCGCCTCGACGTAGTTCTTTTTGGCGGCCTGCGCCCGCACCAGCGCGCGATGGCAGCGCGAGTCCTTGGGATACTTGGCGACCAGCGCCTGCAGCGCCGGCACGCCCTGCTCGACGCCGCGCTCCATCTCGCGATCGCTGGCAAAGCCGGCCATGGCGGCCATCGGCGGCGGCGGCCGCCGGGCCGGCTCGCCGCCCGGCCACAAAAGGACCAGCAAGAGCAGCGGCAAGACGAGGACCGCAGCGACCGCCAGCCCGAGGACGGTCTGCGACACCTCGCGCATCTTGGGCGGCAGCCGCGGCCGGATAAAGCCGAGCAGCCCGCGCCACCACACCGGCAGGTGCGTCCGCACCGCCGTCCAGGCGACCGCCGCCCCCCGGCGCAGCGCCGGCCAGCCGACGGTCAGGCTCCAGCGGCCGGCCTCCTTGGCAGTCGCCCGCAGCCGCTCGCCGACCGTGGGCGGCGGCGCCGGTGCCAGCACCGCCGGGTTGGCGGTGTCCGGGCGGAGGATCGCCAGATCCACCACGCTCGGCGCCCGCAGCTTGGGCGCCCCCGCTTCGCCGCCGGCCTTGCCGTCCGGCTGCACCGCATCGACGGTGGTCGCGCCCGAGACCTCGCCGGCCGCGCCCTGCGCCCCCGGGGCCGCCAGCCCGGGCAGCGCCGAGGCAAGCGCGCGCCCCGAGCTGCTGGGATCTTTGTCGCCGCCCGCCGCCCCGCGACCCCTATCGACGCCGTCGGCGGGAGTCGGCGCCAGCGGATCGCTGGCCGCGGCACCGGGCGGCCGCATCACCGTCGCTTCATCGGAGGCAGAGTGGCGCTGCGCCCCACCCACCACGATCGGCCCCGAGGTCGGCATGACCATGCGGTGCAGCGCCGACGAGGGCTCAAAGCGCAGCCCCTCGCTGGCGGCGATCTGGTCGATCGTGTCGAGCACCACCCGCGCCTCTTGCGGTCGCTTGTCGGGCCGCTTCTCCAAGAGGCGCATGATCAGCTGGTCGAGCACCGCCGGGATCTTCAGCGCCGGAGCGCGCTCGGTGAGCGGCGGCACCTTGCCGATGACGTGCTGCTTGAGCAGCTCCGAGGGGTCGTCACCCGGGAACGGCGGCTCGCCGGTGAGCAGCTCGTACATGATGATGCCGAGCGAGTACAGGTCGGTGCGCCCGTCAACTTCGGCGCCCACCGCCTGCTCCGGGGCCATATAGGTCGGGGTGCCGAAGATCGTCCCGTGACGGGTCAGGGCCTCGGAGCGGGTGACGTCGCCCTCGGTGGCGAGCAGCGCCTCGACGCGCACCTTGGCCAGGCCAAAGTCGAGCACCTTGACGAAGTCGACGTCGCCCTCGCGCTGGGCGAGCATGATGTTCTCGGGCTTGAGATCGCGGTGGACGATGCGCAGGGCGTGGGCGCGGACCAGAGCGCTCGTCACCTGGCGGGCGATGTGCAGCACCCGCTGCGCCGGCATCGGGCCAAACGACAGGATGTCGCGGAGGTTGCTGCCGTCGACATACTCCAGGACCAGGAACAGGGCGCCGTCCTCGGTGCGGCCGAGATCGGTGGCGGCGACGACGTTTGGGTGATCCAGGTGCGCCGCCGCCAGCGCCTCGCGCTCAAAGCGGGTCACCATCTCCGGGTTCTGCATCAGGTCGGGATTTAAGACCTTGAGCGCCATGCGCTTGCGGATGAGGGTGTGCTCGACGAGGTAGACGGCCCCCATGCCTCCCTCGCCGATGAGCGAGACGACCCGGTAGCGGCCGCCGATCGTGCTGCCGATGCGCTTGTGAACGAGGTCGGCTGCAGCCTGGGCGGCGGCCCCCCCGGGCCCGTTCGGATCTGGTGTGGCCATCGTAACTAAGATACCCGAATCTTGGGCCGGCAGGGGCTCTGACCGTACAGTCGGCTACCGGGGGGGGCGGGCAGCGCGGCGCCGGCTTAGGCGTTGGGGGCTTTGGGGGCTCGGGCGGGCCGCTGCCCCGGGCGACCGGGGCGGGCGGCTAGCCTTCGTCGCTGTGCTTGCAGAACAGCCGCAGCGAGGCCGGCTGATCGGCGCCGCCGTAGGGCATGACCCCGATCTCCTCCCAGCCAAGGCCGCTCAGGCACTCGGCGAGCTTGCTCGGATCGTAGCGGCGGAAGCGGAACAGCGAGAACTGGCGATCGGCGCGGCCGCGCGACTGCACGGTGGCCACCGCGTCCAGGGCGTAGCTGCCGGGGACCGGGCACTGGGTGTCCAGGTTCCAGTGGAACTCGACGCTCAGCACGTCCTTGCAGTGGCGCCAGATCGGCCCGCTCAGCCAGGCGGCGTGCGCCGGCGAGACGCCGCTCGACCAGGTCTTGTCGCGCTTTTTGATCTCCGCCGGATCGTCGGCCGAGCCGCGCGCCACCTGCATGTCGAGCAGCAAGAGGTCCCCCTGCGAGCAGCCGAGCAGGCTGTGCTGGAAGAACCGCGGCTCGTTGTCGAGGTTGGCCAGAGTGCCGCCGAGCATGCAGAACACCCGTCGCCGCTGCAGGCGGGCCGGCGTGTAGTAAAGCTGGGTGTAAAGCGGCATGTGGTGGAAGTTGCACTGCATGCCCCAGACGTGGACGTTGGGGATCCCGGTCAGGGTGTCGGCGGCGTGCTTGTAGGCGCAGCTCAAAAGCGGCTGGCTGATGTCTAAAAGGCACAGCTCGATGCTCGGGGCGTGCGCCTCCTCGATGAGGTGCTGCACCAGGCGCACCTCCAGCGTGCCATCGCCGGCGCCCAGGGCAATGACGTTGAGGCCGACCGGGCCGCTGGCGGCGACGATGCGCTTGGCCGCATCGGCCAGCGGGGTGCTGGCGCGCAGGCTGGCGGCGATCGCCGACTGCTGGCACATCGCCATGTAGGCGGCGGCGCTCTGGTGATCGAGGTAGGCGTTGGTCTGCTCGACGTGGCCGCCGGCGCCATTGAGGAAGCGGCCGAGGTCCATGACCATGCGCACCGGGTCATAGGTCGGGGTGATGAAGCAGTTCAGCTCCGAGCTGACCTCGGCCTTCTCGACCACGGTGGTGCGCTCGGCGGCGGGCGGCGACGGCTGGCCCGGCACGTCGGCCCAGGTCAGCTTGAGCTCGGCGACGCCGATGAGGCGGATGAGCGTCGCGCGGCTCGGCGGATGGCGCGCCGTCTCGATGAACTTGATCGTCGCGTCCGAGAGCTTGGCCTTGCGGGCCAGCTGGACGCGCGAGAACCCGGCGGCGTTGCGCTTGTCGCGCAGCAGCTTGCCAAAGTCCTGCATCTGCTTGGTCGTCAGCGACTGGCCCCCTCGCTTCATGACGAGCGAGGTGCCCGAGCTCTCGGCAAAGTGCACTACGTCCTGGACCATCCCGATGTACTCAATCCACGTCGGCTGCTTCTCGGCGGGCTGCTCGGCGGCAAGCGCCTGCAGCTGCTCCACCAGATCCAGCGCGTGGAGGCGCACGGCGCGCAGCCGCTCCTGCTGGGCGGTCTTGGTCTCTTCGTCGTGCGCTTCGTCTGTCGGACTTTTCACGAGCGCTGGGGTCTGCATGAGGGTCCTCCTATTGGCACGGTCTTGCGACTCTCCGGCCCCGGGGTCCGGGGCTGGGTTGCGAGCGTTGTTACCTTTAATTTCCAATTGACCATTTTTTTCCACTCTGACCTGGCGGTTTTAATGGGTACCTATCTGGTATTTCCATTGCCGTTTAACGGTATGTTTCGCTACCTCTCTACAAACCCACCATTTCGGCCTACCTTCACCCACCACAAGCAATTCCGGTCACGGCTATCACGCCGTTGGCGGTGCAGCAACTAAAATGCAATTCTTCTCTATGCGTATATCGGTGAGCAGAAAAGCTTATTGCTGCACGGGTCGTAAAGATACTGCGATGAACTCGCTTATGAGGTTCAGGATGGCTGCTCTACGTTTGATGGGTTGCAAAGGGGCGCTTCCATGAGGGGGCTTTACATCCCGCCAGCCGGCGTCACCGCCGAGGCGATCGGCCCGGCCAGCCCCTACCGCGGGGCCCTGCCGGCCGAGATCGCCGACCACGCGCCGCCGCCCAGCGATCGTGGCCTGACCGGCGAGGCGGCGCGCAGCGAGTGCCCGCGCGTGCTGGTCGTCGAGCCATGCAAGGCGCACGCCAACGCCCTCATCCTCGTCTTGCAGCGCGCCGGGTTCACCGTCGCCCATGCGGCGAGCGCCGAGGAGGCGGTAGAGCGCGCACTGCGCTGCACCACGTTCCACCTGATCCTCTCCGAGCTGAAGCTGCCCGGGCAGAGTGGGCTGGGGCTCTTGCGGCGGGTCCGCCAGGCGTGTCCGGCCACCGCCTTTTTCGTTCTGACCGGACAGCCGGACGTCGCCACTTCGGTGAGCGCGCTGGCGCTGGGGGCGGATGAGTACCTGACCAAGCCGCTCGATGAGACGCGGCTGGTGGCGCTGTGCGTGGCGGCGGCGGCGCGCACCCCGCGGCTTCTGCGCAGCGCCCTGCGCGCCCCCGAGGCGTGTGTCGAGGCGCCGTCGCGCGCCG
This sequence comes from Polyangia bacterium, assembly GCA_044222245.1. Lineage (GTDB taxonomy): Bacteria > Myxococcota_A > Polyangia > Palsa-1104 > JAEUJZ01 > CALFML01. The sequence continues at coordinate 107,711 of JBGANQ010000002.1, forward strand.
AGAACGCCGAGCTGCAGGCGCAGTCGCCGGCGATGCGCGAGCTGCTACTGCGGGTGCGCGGCCTGTCGCAGTCCGCTGCCCCGGTGCTCTTGCGCGGGGAGCCGGGAGCGGGCAAGCGGCTCGTCGGTCAGCTGCTGCACCGCCTGTCGGCGCGCGCCGCCGGGCCGCTGCTCATCGTCCGCCCCGAGGAGCTCAGCCGCGACCTTTTGCGCACCGAGCTGTGGGGTCGCGCCGAGTCGGCGGCGCCCGAGCAGCCGGGGGCGGTGGTGCGGGCCAGCGGCGGCTCGCTGCTCATCACCGAGGTCGAGCGCCTGTCGGCCGCCGATCGCTGGCTGCTGGCGCGGCTCATCACCCGCGGCCTTTACCGGCCGGTGGGCGCCAGCGAGGAGCGGGCGGTGGCGGTGCGGGTGCTGCTGACCACAGCGCAGCCGACGGCGCTCGGCACCGGCGACTTTGAAGAGGAGCTCCTCCCCGGCCTGCGCTGCGTCGAGCTGCGCGTGCCGCCGCTGCGCGAGCGCGCCGATGACCTGCTGCCGCTCTCGCTGCAGCTGCTCGATGAGATAGCCGCCCGCCGCGGTGAGCCGGCGCTGACGCTGCCGCCGCAGAGCGCGCGGCTGCTGCTCGCCTACAGCTGGCCTGGCAACGGCAGCGAGCTGCGCGCGGTGCTGCAGAAGGCGGCGCAGCGGGCCACCGGACCGCAGCTCACGCCCGAGCTGCTCCCGAGCGAGCTGACCCTCCCGCTGACCACGGCGCCGGCCGCGCAGCGACCGCCGCCGAACCTCAAGGGACGGCGCCGGTCGCTCGGTCGCGACGGGGTCCGGCTGACCGCCGGCATGCTCGCGAGCTGGCCGCGCCTCACCCTGGCCCGGGCGCTGCGCGAGCGGCGGCGGCAGCAGCATCGGGAGGCGCCGCGCGATGGACTCTAGCCCGCGCAGCGAAGGGGGGGCCGCCCAGGGGGCGCAGCTGCAGACGCTGGGCGCGCTGCGCTCGGTCTGCGCCAGCATGCACCGCCTGTTTGGTCACGTCCGCAACATCGCGCAGTCCGACGCCGCGGTGCTGCTGCTCGGTGAGAGCGGCGTCGGCAAGGAGCTGCTGGCGCGGACCCTGCACGAGCTGTCCCCGCGCCGTGGTCGCCGCCTGGTGGTGCTGGTCTGCACCGGCCTGTCGGCAGCGCGGCTCGGCGCCGCCCTGTACGGCGAGGAGCCGCCGGCGATCCTCAAGCGGCCGGCGCGCCTGCCGGCGACCGCCGCCCCACTCCAAGGGCCCGAGGGCCGGCGACCAGCGACCGGACGGCACAGCGGCGCGCTCGCCCAGGCGTGCGGCGGGACCCTGCTCCTGGACGACGTGGCGGCGCTTGATGCAGAGGGGCAGTCCGAGCTGCTGCGGGCGGTCAACAGCGAGCCGTCGCTACAGCGGCTGTCGAGTCGGCGCGGCCCGCGGCTGCGCCTGCTGTCGACGAGCACCGAGGACATCGCCAAGGCGGTGCGGCTGGGCCGCTTCCGTCCTGACTTATACCACCGCCTGGCCGCCGCCCGGCTCGAGGTCCCGCCGCTGCGTGAGCGGCGCGGCGACGTCGCCCTGCTCGCCGGCGAGCTGCTGGCGGCGGCAGCGGCGCACCACCGCCGGCCGCTGCCCACCCTGCATCCCGAGGCGCTGGCGCTGCTCGCCGGCTATCCCTTTCCCGGCAACCTGCGCGAGCTGCGCGACGTGATGGAGCTGGCCCTGCTGCACAGCCGCGGCCCGGTGCTGCGGGCGGCCGATCTGGTGGAGCTGCTGTACGCGGTGCCGGTGCCGCCGCGGGTCGAGATTCCGCTCGGCTGGACCCTGGCGGCGGCCGAGCGCGAGGTCATCCTGCAGACCCTCGCCGCGCACCGCGGCAACCGCCAGGAGACCGCCGACACCCTGGCCATCTCGCGACGCACCCTCTACGAGAAACTGGCCCGCTACAAGGCCCAGGACGGCACCGCCCTGCGCGCTGGACGGCGCCCCCCGCGCCGCCGGCAGGCCGCACGCGCCGCGCCCGAGCCAGGCTGCTAGCGCGCGGTCGCCGGCGGCTGTAGCCAGGTGGCGCGCAGCCCGAGGTAGCTGGTGTTGAAGTAGTGGACAAAGCCGCGCACCGAGTCGCGCATCGCCTCGTGCTGGGCGGAGTGGAACAGGAAGACGTGCGGCGCCAGGTCGAGGACGCGGCGCTGCGCGGCGGCATAGATGCGGCGGCGCTCGTCGCCGTCCGCGGTGCGCCGACCGGCTTCTAGGAGCTTGTCGAGCTCGCCGTCGACCAGCCCGCCGACGTTCTGTCCGCCGCGGCTGTGCAGCGGCTCGTAGAGGAAGTCATCGGGGTCGGCCAGCCCCGACTCGCCCCACAGCGCCGCGGTGAAGCGGCGCTCGAGCACCTGCGGCAGAAACAGGCTCCAGTCGAGCACCCGCAGCCGCACCCGCACCCCGATCTCCTGCAGGTTGGCGACGATCACCTCGGCCGGGGCGCGCAGGAAATCGTAGGTGCTGGTGCACAGCAGGGTCAGCGTGAAGCCGCGGGGCAGCCCCGCCTGGCGCAGCAGCTCGCGGGCGCGACCGAGCTGGCGCTCCCGGTAGGGGCTGTCGCGCACGGCGAACTGGCTGCCCGGCGGCACGCTCGCCCCCGCCGCGGCGACGCCGCCGACGCCAAACAGCGCCATGGCGACCACCGCCTCGCGGTCGATGGCGTAGGCCAGTGCCTGCCGCACCCGCGCGTCGTCGAGCGGCGGCACCCGGGTGTTGAGCACCAGCGAGCGGAAGTTGGTCCCGACGCCCCCGACGACACGCAGGGCGGGCTGGCGCTGCAGCAGCGCCACGTCGGCGGCCGGCACGTACTCGATGAAGTCGACGTAGCCGGTGCGCAGCGCCAGGGTGCGGGCGCTCGGGTCGGGGAAGAAGCGGAACTCGATGCCGTCGAGGTAGGGCAGGGGACGGCCGCTGCCGTCGCGCCCCCAGTAGCCGGGGTAGCGCTGCAGGACCAGGCGCGTCTGCGGCTGATAGTCGACCAGGCGAAACGGCCCGGTGCCAATGGCGACCCGCTGCAGCTCGTCGCCGCGGCGCACCACGTGGGCGGGCACGATGGCGTTCATGCTGAACGCCAGCTTCGACAAAAGCGGCCCGAGCGGGGTGCGCAGGCGGACCTGCACCGTGTGCGGTCCGGTGGCCACCACTGCCGCGATGGCGGCGAAGTCCTCGGCGCGCGGCGAGGCCACGGCTGGATCCTTGAGGCGCAGCAGCGAGAACACGACATCCGCGGCCGTCAGCGGCGCGCCGTCGTGAAAGGTGACGTCGCGGCGCAGCTCGAAGGTGTAGGTGCGGCCGTCGGGGGTGATGGTCCACGCGGCGGCCAGGCCGGGCAACAGCTGGCCGTCGGGGGCGAAGGTGACCAGGGTGTCGTAGACGTTCTCCAGCAGGTTGCGCGTCGCCGTGGAGTTGGTGGTGTGCGGATCGAGGCCGATCGGATCGGTCTGCATGCCGGCGCGCAGCACGCCGCCGTAGCGCGGCGTCGCGGGGGCGCTCGGCTGGCCCTGGGCGCGGCCGCCGAGCGTCACCACCAGCGCGACGAGCCCGACGGCCCCCGCGAGCGGCAAGCGGCGCGGCGCCCTCGGCTCGCGAGCGCTGGGCGGGACGGCAGCGGGACAAGCAATCAGGGGCAAGCGGCGGGTCGGCATCGGTCAGGGCCTGGCCAGGTCCGGCGCGTCTGCCGGCGGCAGCGCCCGGCCGGTCAGCGCCCGGCGCAGCCCGTCGCCGAGCAGGTTACAGCCGAGCACGACCAGCGCCAGCAGGGCGCCCGGCGCCAGCGAGCCCCAGGGCGACAGCAGCAAGTAGCGACGACCGTCGGCGATCATCTCGCCCCAGCTCGGCTCGGGCGGCTGCGTGCCCAGGCCGAGGAACGACAGCGAGGCCTCGGCGAGCAGGGCGGCAGCCAGGCGCAGCGTCACCTCGATGAAGATCGGCGCCGCGGCGTTGGGCAGCACGGTGCGCCACAGGATGTGCAGGTCGGAGGCGCCCAGGGCGCGGCAGGCCTCGACGTAGGTCTCGTGGCGGACGGCGAGCACGGCGGCCCGGCTCACCCGCAGCAGCGGCCCCATGTAGATAAGGCCGATCGCCAGCGCGACATTGTAGCGGCGTCCGAAGCTGAACCCGTCGCTCCCCAGGTCCTGGTCGAGGAAGGTCAGGATCGCCAGGCACAGAAGCAGCGCCGGCAGCGCCAGCAGGACATCGGCGAGCCGGCACAGCAGCTGATCCAGCCGCCCGCCGTAGTAGCCGGCTAGCAGCCCCGCGCCGCCGCCGCCGAGCAGCGCCCACAGAACCGCCAGCGCCGCGGTGCCCAGCGAGTGCTGCGCCCCACACAGCATGCGGGTGAGGGTATCGCGGCCGTAAGGGTCGGTGCCTAGCGGGTGGCGCAGCGACGGCCCCTGCAGCAGGGCGCTGCCATCGAGCCGCAGCGGATCGTAGGGCGAGACCAGCGGTGCCAGCAGCGCCGCCAGCACCACCGCCAAAAGGACCAGCGCCCCAGCGCGTCCCCGTCGTGGCAGCCGCTGCCAGAAGGCGGTGAGCGGGCGCCCCAGCCGAGCCGCCAGGCGACCAGCGAGCCGGATCGCCCTCATGGGGCACGCAGCCGCGGGTCGAGCAGCGCGTACAGCGCGTCGACCACCAGGTTGACCGCGATGACCGCGACGCCGATCGCCAGCGTCGCCCCCTGCACGACCGGGTAGTCGCGCAGGTTGATGCCCTCGATGGCCAGGCGGCCGACGCCGGGGATGCCGAACACCTGCTCGACGATCACGGCGCCGCCGAGCAGGTTGCCAAGCTGCAGCCCGATGGCGGTGCACAGCGGCAGGGCGGCGTTGCGCAGGGCGTGGCGGTAGCGCACCGCGCGCTCGCGCAGGCCCTTGGCGCGGGCGGTGCGGATGTAGTCGCGGCGCAGCTCTGCCGCCACGGTGGCGCGGCCGATCCGCCACAGCGGGGCCATGAGCAGCAGCGACAGCGTGACCACCGGCAGACACAGGTGGCGCAGGTGCTGGATAAGCGAGTCCTGCAGCGGCACCCAGCCCGCCGGCGGCAGCCAGCCCAGGCGCAGCGCGAACAGCAGCCCGAGCAGCAGCGCGAGGAAGAAGTGCGGCAGCGCCAGCAGCAGCGAGCTCAGCGCCCCCAGCGTCCGATCCAGCCACGCGCCGGGACGGGCCGCCGCGGCCACCGCCAGCGGCACCGCCAGCGCGGTGGCGAGGGCGACGCTCACCACCGCGAGCTCGAGGGTCACCGGGCCGCGCAGCCACAGGTCAGTGGCCACCTTGCGGCCGGTGCGCAGCGAGGTGCCCAGGTCGCCGTGCAGCAGGGCCGCGAAGAAGCGCCAGAGCTGCACCTGCAGCGGCTGATCCAGCCCGAGCAGCCGGCGCAGCTCGGCCAGCCGCTCGGGCGAGGCGCTGCTGTCGGGGCCGACGAGGCTCGTCACCGCGTCCCCGGGCAGCAGCCGCGACAGCAGGAACACCAGCAGCGCGATCCCGACCAGCGTCGGGACGCTCAGCAGCAAGCGGCGAAGAGCCAGGCCCAGCATCAGCGGTTCCTCCGCCCGCATGATAGGCGGTCCGCGCCCAACCCTTGGCCGCATCTTGCCTTCGCGGCGCCAAAATGCGCCGCGAGCGCGCTTCGGCTGCCCCTGTCGGCGACGTCGCTGGCAAAGCAAGGAGCAATTTAAGGCAGAGCGCTGAACGCAATGCACAGTCCGCTACGCAGCTGTCTGCCAAGCCGCTACCAGCTTGATCGAGAAGTCGAGCTAACCGCCAATCCGGGATAACTGCAGCCCAAGCTTAGGCCCTCAAGTTTTGCTACTTTCGGTCCCTATGTTTGTTTGGGCTTATGCGCCTTTCAGCGGCCAATTTGTGGCAATCAAATTGCGCAGTCGGCCCCGGGACCTGGCAGCGGGCGGCCGGCGCCTTGGCGATCGCGGCGATTGCGGCGCGCGCGCAAGTTTTACCCCCTGTTGCCTCATGCGCAGCCGCGGCTCCGACGGGATGAGCTGCGTCCCGGCGAAAAGCCGGACACTTTTCGCCGCTGTGACCGACGGGAAAGGTCGGGACGCAAACTGAGGTAAATCGGGCTTCCAGGTGCACGTTCACTGCGGCGCCGGCGGCCTGAAGATCCGGCTCTTGTCAGGTCGCCACGCCTCCTTACAGTCCGCTGCTTTCCCGGCGCCCGACCGGCGCGCGCCTTTGGACTTTCCTCGGGCGCTGCTAGACTGCCAGCCCATGAAGCAGGACCTGCGCGACCTCGGCTATGACGAGACCATTTCTTTAGCGCTGCGCCTCGGCGAGCGGCGGTTTCGCGGCGAGCAGCTTTTCCGCTGGGTGCACGCCCGCCTGTGCGAGGACGTCGCCGAGATGACCGATGTCAGCCGGGCGCTGCGCGCGCGCCTGGTCGATGAGGTGGCGATCGGCCGCCTGACGATCGAGCTCGCCCAGGTCTCGGTCGACGGCACGCGCAAGCTGCGGCTGCGCACCGCCGACAACCGCGTCATGGAGAGCGTGCTCATCCCCGATGCCGACGCCCGCAGCGGGCAGAGCGAGCCCGCCGGCCCGCCCCCCGCGCTGGCCGCCGCCGAGCCGGCAGACGAGGACGACGGCGAGGACGAGGACGGGGCGGGCGCCGAGCGCAAAAAGCTCACCCAGTGCATCTCTTCGCAGATCGGCTGCGCCATCGACTGTGACTTCTGCGCCACCGCCAAGCTCGGCTTTGGTCGCCACCTGTCGGTCAGCGAGATCGTCAGCCAGGTCTACCAGGCCGAGCGCCTGCTGCAAGGGCTGCCCGCCGACGATCCGACGCGGCGCGCCGGCGGCGATCGGGTGACCAACCTGGTTTTTATGGGCATGGGCGAGCCGCTGCACAACTATGACAACGTGCTGCGCGCCATCCGCGTGCTCCTGCACCCGCTCGGGCGCAACTTCTCGCGGCGGCGCATCACGGTGTCGACCTCGGGGCTGGTGCCGGCCATCGATCGCCTGGCGGGGGAGGGGGTGCCGGTCAACCTGGCGGTGTCGCTGAACGCCTCGTGCGACGAGCAGCGCGATCGCATCATGCCGATCAACAAAAAATACCCCCTGGCCGAGCTGCTCGCCGCCCTGCGCCGCTTCCCGCTGGAGCGCCGCCAGCGCATCACCTTCGAGTACGTGCTCTTGCGCGGGGTCAACGACTCGCTGCAGGACGCCCGCCGCCTGCCCGAGCTGCTGCGCGGCATCCCCTGCAAGCTGAACGTCATCCCGTGGAACCCGCACCCGCACAGCCCCTACCAGCGGCCCGAGCTGCAGCGCGTCCTGGCGTTTCAGGCCGAGGCGATGCGCCAGGGCTTCTCGGTCTACATCCGCAAGACCCGCGGCGTCGACATCGATGCCGCCTGCGGCCAGCTCGCCGCCGAGAACGACCCGCGCGCCGGCCAGGCCCGCAAGCTGCGCAGCCTGCCGGTCCTTACGGGGCCGACGGCTTAGCAGGCTGAGGCAAGACTCCCGCGCGACCTGAGCTCGGGTCCGGCCGTGCGCACCGCCAAGAGGCTCCGCGCGCCCAAGCCTGGGCCGCTTGCTACCTTATACCTCAGCCTGCTAGGCGCGGGCGCGGGAGCTGGTAATTTTGGGAGTCGCTAGAGGCTGAAGGTGCTGCGCTTGATGAACTGGCCGCGGCCGCTCTTGCCGACGAACTGGTTGCCCTGGACGATCAGCTCGCCGCGCGAGAAGACGTAGGCCGGGGCGCCGGTAACGGTCTTTTCCGGGTAGGCGGCGTAGTCGACGCGCATGTGCAGGTTGGCGGCCGACAGGGTGAAGCGCTGCTTGGGGTCCCAGACCACCAGGTCGGCATCGGCGCCGATGGCGAGCGAGCCCTTGCGCGGGTACAGGCCGAAGATCTTGGCCGGCGCGGTGCTGGTGATCTCGACGAAGCGGTTGAGCGACAGCTTGCCCTCGTTGACCGCCTCGTGCAGAAGGTGCAGGCGGGTCTCGATGCCGGGCATGCCGTTGGGGATCTTGGCGAAGCTGTGGCGGCCGAGCTCTTTCTGATCCTTCATGCAGAAGGGGCAGTGGTCGGTGGACACCACCTGCAGGTCATAGTTGCGCAGGCCGCGCCACAGGTGGGGCTGGAAGCTCTTGGGACGCAGCGGCGGGGTGCACACGTACTTGGCCCCGGCGAACTCGTCCTCGGGGGTGCCGCGCAGCGCGTCCTCGTCGAGGAACAGGTACTGCGGGCAGGTCTCGGCGTAGGCGGGCAGGCCGCGGTCGCGCGCCTCCATGACCCGCTCCAGGGCGCGCTGGGCCGACAGGTGGACGATGTAGACCGGCACCTTGGCCATCTCGGCCAGGGCCAGGGCGCGCTCGGTGCCGGTGGCCTCGGCGACCTCGGGCCGGGTGAGCGCGTGGTAGATCGGCGCGGTGTGGCCCTGGGAGAGGGCGCGCTCGACCAGTACGTCGATCGGCTGCCCGGTCTCGGCGTGCATGCAGATGAGGGCGCCGATCTCCCCGGCCCGCAGCATGCAGCGGAAGATCGACTGATCGTCGAGCATGAGCACCCCGGGGTAGGCCATGAACAGCTTGAAGCTGGTCACGCCCTCGCGGCACAGCTCGCCCATCTCCTTGAGGGCGGCCGGCGGCGCGTCGGTGGTGATCATGTGGAAGCCGTAGTCGATGCACGCCTTGCCCTCGGCTTTTTCGTGCCAGGTGTCCAGCGCCTGGCGCAGGGTGCCGCCTTTTTGCTGGATTGCGAAGTCGATGATCGTCGTGGTGCCGCCGTGGGCAGCGGCGCGCGTGCCGGTCAGGAAATCGTCGCTCGAGGTGGTGCCGCCAAAGGGCATGTCGAGGTGGGTGTGGGCGTCGATGCCGCCGGGAAACACGTAGTGGCCGGTGGCGTCGAGCTCGCGCACCTCGCCGGGGGGCCGCAGGGCGCGCTCGCTGGCGTCGCTGATGCGGACGATCCGCGAGCCTTCGATCCACAGATCGGCGACGAACGTGTCGGAAGCGGTGACCAGCGTGCCGTTTTTTATCAGGGTGACCATGAGCGCCTCGCGTGCCTCGTCTGGGCGCCACGCTAGCGCATGCGGGCGGCGCGAAAAAGCCAGAAGTTGCGCGCTGCCGGCGGACGGCTCAGGGCTTGTCGCGCAGCGCTTCGAGGCGCTGGTACAGCGGGCGGCTGTGCTTGCCGGGGGACTGGCCGCTCTCGTCGGGGCAGCTGCCGCCGGGGACGCCCATCGCCTTGGGGCACAGGCCGTAGAGCTCGAGCTTGTGGTTCATGATCTTGAAGCCGCCGAGCTTCTCCGCCACGCTGTCCTGCAGCTCCTCGATCTCGTGGTTCTCGAACTCGAGGATCAGGCCGCACTTCATGCAGATCAGGTGGTCGTGGTGCGGCGCCTGCGAGCCGGCCACCTCGTAGCGCGTCTGGCCGTCGCCGAACTGGCGCGTGGCGGCGAGCCCGGCGTCGGTAAGCAGCTTCATCGTGCGGTACACGGTGGCGTAGCCGACCTTGGCGCTGCGGGCGCGCACCTCGCCGAGCAGCTCTTCGATCGAGACGTGGTCGCTGCAGTTCAGGAACACCTCGACAATCAGCTCGCGCTGGGCCGTGGTCTTCAGGCCGCGCCGCCGCTGAAACTCTGACCACTGCTGCTTGAGCTGGGCCTTCTGGTCGGGAGAACGAGCAGGCTCCTGGCGCTCACGTTTCGTCGGGGGATTTTCCGCCATTTAGAAGTCTTCCAGTATCAACGCAGCAAGCGCCGACCCTGTCAAGCGGCGGCACCGCGGGGCTATGAAGATGGGGTCGGCAAGATCCGCAGCCGGCGGAGGTCGCCGACCCGCAGGGTGAGCTTCTCACCGTCGAAGTGCTCGGCCAGGGGGATGGTGAACTTGCGGCTCTGGCCGACCAGATCTTTCCACTGGGTCGGGTTGAGCTCGCGGTGCTCCTTCAAGAAGGCGATGAGGCGGACGCGCAGCTCATCCACGGCCTGGCGATGGAAGAGCAGGTCCTTGATGCGGACCAGGGTGCCGGCGCGGACCAGCGCCTCGGTCGCCTGTTTGAGATCGGCGGCGGTCGCCCCGGGACCCGAGCGCTCGCCGCCGCCCGGGCCGAGCAGCGCTGCCAGCTCCTCGAGGCGGGGCGGGCCCAGGGCGGCGCGCAGGTAGACCTCGGCGACCCGCTCGGCCAAGGCCCGCTCGGCGGCATCGCTGACCACGCGGTGGCTGGGCAGGCGCAGCAGCTCGCGCTCGCTGAGCAGGCGGCCGGCGCGGACTAGCGCCTCGACCGCAGCGTGCAGCAGGCGCGGCGGGCAGAGGATCTTAGGGCCTTCGCCGGGATCAGGCGTGTCGGCGGGCTCGGCCAGCGAGTCGGTCCGGCCGACAGCTCGCTCGTCCGACTTGTCGGCAGCGGCTCGGCCGGAGGGCGGGGCGGCGGGCAGGCCGGCGGCTTTACCTGCGGGGCCAGCAGCGAGCTTGCCCCGCCCGCTGCCGTCGGTCATAGCATCGACTCTGCTCTCAACTTTACCCCCGACTTTACCCCCAGCTTTGGCCCCGACACTGCCCTCAGCTTTACCCCCAACTTTGCCCTCAGCTTTGCCCCCAACTTTGCCCCCGATTGCGTTCCCGGGTTTGCCAGCGATTACGCCGCTGGCGCGGGCGCCCGGGCTGGCGACCAGGGGGCCGGCGAGCTCACTGGCAGGGGGACTGGTCGCCGACCCGGCTCGGGCGCTGGCCTTGGCGGCGCCCAGCCGCCCGAGCTGCAGGCGCAGCGCTTCCCGCGGCAGACCCTCGCTGCGCGGGGCGCTTTGGTGGTAGGCCGCGACGGTGCGCAGGATCTCGGCGCAGACGAAATCGAAGGCGGCGCGGCTGACGTAAGTTACTTCGTCGCCACCGCCGGCCGCGCCCCCCGCGGCGGCGAGGGGGGCCTGCTCGCCGGTCGCCGCGGTGCCGAGCTCGCGCACGGTGCCCTCGCGCAGCTCGGCGCGCAGGGCGGCGAGCAGGGCCTCCTCCGCCACCGGCACGGCGATGCGCAGCGCGGCGCGGCTGGCGCCGGTGAGCCCGCGGCGCCGCAGCTCCAGCCGCAAGAGGGTCCGCACCGCGGGCAGCGGGCCGTCGCCGTGCAGGCTGAGCAGGGCCTGCAGGATCAGCGAGAGCCGCGCGCACAGCTCGGGGGTGCCGTGGCGGTGCCGGCTGCCCAGCACGCGCAGCACGACGCCGCCGCCGACCGTCGTGCCGTGGTTTTTCTGCGGCGCGAAGCCGCGCAGCACGAAGCGGTCGCCCGGCTGCGCCGCCAGCGGCGCATCGACCTGGAGCTGCGCCCACGCCCAGCCGCCCGGCTGCAGCTCGCCGCGGTCGAGCAGTGTCACCTGGGCCAGGCGCTGGGTCGTCCCGGCGTGCAGGAGCAGCCGGCTGCGGCGCCCGAGCGGCGCTCGCGCCACCCCCAGCAGCTGCAGCCGGACCTCGAGCAGGACGCCGGCCTGCAGGGTCCCCGGCCGCACCAGCGTCTCGCCCCGCGACAGCGCCGACAGCGGCAGCGTCAGGTTCACCGCGGTGCGCTGCCCGGCCACCGCCGCATCGACGGCGACGCCGTGGACGTGCAGGCCGCGCACCTTGGCCGGCGGCAGCTTGTCGCTCTTGGGCCCGGGCAGCGGCACAAGCTCGTCACCGAGCTGCAGCCGCCCCGACCACAGGGTGCCGGTGGCGACGGTGCCAAAGCCGCGCAGGCTGAACACGCGATCGACCGGCAGCCGCAAAAGGCCCCGCTCATCGCGCCCGGGCGCCGTCGCCAGCACCTTGGCGATGGCGGCGACCAGCTCGGGCAGCCCCTCGCCGGTCCGGGCCGAGCAGGGCACGATCGGCGCCTGCGCCAGGAAGGTGCCGCGCAGCGTCTCGCGCAGCTCGAGCGTCGCCAGCTCGCGCAGCTCGGGCTCGCACAGGTCGCTCTTGGACAGCGCCACCACCCCGGTGCGCACCCCGAGCAGCTCGCAGATGTCCAGGTGCTCGCGCGTCTGCGGCATCACCCCCTCGTCGGCGGCGACGACCAGCACCACGGCGTCGATGCCCACCGCGCCGGCGACCATGGTGCGGATGAAGCGCTCGTGTCCGGGCACATCGACGACCCCGACCACGTCGCCGGTGGGCAGCTGCAGGTGGGCGAAGCCGAGCTCGATGGTGATGCCGCGCTCCTGCTCTTCTTTCAGGCGATCTGTGTCAATGCCGGTGAGCGCCTTGACCAGGCTGGTCTTGCCGTGGTCGATGTGACCAGCGGTGCCGAGGACGCGGTGCAGGCTCATGGCGAGCAGCCTACCGCATCTGCGGCTGCGCGCGCGTCCGGTCCTCGGGGTCCGGCGAGTCGTTGCGAAAAGCGGGTCCGCGGCTAGGATGAAGCTCTGTGGCGCGACGTACGGGTCCGTGGCTTGGCGACTGGCGGTGCCGATGGGCGCTGGCGCTGGGGCTTGCCCTGGGCCTGGGCGCGGTCAGCGGGCCGGCGCGCGCCGACCTGTGGAGCTACGAGCGCGACGGCACCGTGATGTTCACCAACATCCCGCCCAGCGGTGACAAGGCCCACAAGTGGCAGGTCGTCTTCAAGGCGGGACCGGGCAAGGCGCAGGGCGTCTCGGGCACCGGCCCGGCGGGCTGCCGCGCCTCGCGCGCCGACGTGGTCCCCGCCCGCGACCAGAGCCCCGAGCGCTTCCACCGCTACGACCGCTACATCCGCGAGGCGGCCGCCGTCTACGGGCTGCCCGAGGCGTTCATCCGCTCGATCATCAAGGTCGAGTCCGACTTCGACCCCCAGGTGGTGAGCTGCGCCGGGGCGCGCGGCCTGATGCAGATCATGCCCGAGGTCCAGGAGGAGCAGCGGATCACCGACGTGTTCGACCCGCGCCGCAACATCCTTGGCGGGACGCGCCTTCTGCGCCTGCTGGCCAACCGCTTCCACGGCGATCTGGTGCTGACCATCGCTGGCTTCCACGCCGGGCCGGGCGCGGTGCTCAAGTACGACGGCGTGCCGCCCTACGAGACGACCCAGCTCTACATCCGGCTGGTCCTCAAGCAGTACCTCAGCCTGCAGGGCCCGGGGCCGGCGCTCACCGCGGTCCCGCCCGCCGGGGGCAGCCCGTGAGCGCGCTTTTGCGGCTGTTCTCGCCCGCCTACCGGCATGCCCTCAAGGCCGAGGCGGAGGGGCGCTATATCGAGGCGGCGCGCGCCTTCGCCCTGTGCGGGCAGCGCCGCAAGGTCGCCGAGATGCACCTGTTGGAGGCGGAGAAGCGCGGCACGGCGGCCAGCGCCCTGCGCGAGCTGCAGGTCGCGGCGCACTTTCTGGGCGCGGATGAGCACGCGGATCAAGAGCTGCTGCGGCGCGTCGGACACGCCTACCTGCGCTCGCTGCAAAAGGGCGTGCTGTCGGCCGCCGACCGCGAGCTGTGCCACGAGGCGGCAGAGCTCCTTTTGCGCAGCGGCGATGCCAAGGCGGCGGCGGCGGCCTACGAGCTCGGCGGCGACAGCGAGCGCGCGGCGACGATGTACCAGCAGGCCGGCGAGGTCGAGAAGGTCGAGGCGCTGCTCGGCGCCCAGGAGCAGCAGCGCCGCCGCGCCCACGCCGAGCGCGAGCACTTCGAGGCCTACCGCACCCACCTGGAGCTCGGGCAGCGCGATGAGGCGCTGGCGGCGCTCAAGGCCTGTCTGGCGAGCGTCGCCATCGCCGACCGCGCCGAGCCGCTGCGCCTTTACGAGGAGCTCAAGGCGCATCTTCTGACCTCCGGGGTGGTGCGGCTGCGCAGCACCGCGGCGCTCGGTGCCGGGCAGGCGGGCGCCGAGTCGGCGGACGGCGCAGCGCGGGTGCAGGTCTTTGCCGGCGCGCTGCCGCTGCGCATCGGCCGCGAGCCGGGCTGCGCGCTGCCGCTGCGCGATCCCGGGGTCTCGCGCGAGCACGCGCAGCTCGAGCTCACAGGCGATGGCAGCTTCGCCCTGCGCGAGCTTCTGGCCAAGAACGGCACCCTGCTCGGCGGGCTGCCGCTGCACCCGGGCAGCTGCCTGCCGCTGCGCGACCGCGGTGAGATCGGCATCGGCCAGCATGTGACGCTGCGCTTCCAGGTGGTCGAGCAGGAGCTGCAGCTGGAGCTGCTGCGGGGCCTTGAGCGCGGGCTGCGGCTCCACGTCGCGCCGCGGCCGCTGGCCCTGGTGCTGGACGGTGGGCAGCGGCTGGCCGAGCTGCACTTCGTCAAGGGGCGACCGCTCTTGCGGGTGCTTGCGGGGGCGCCGTGGACCCTCAATGGGCGCCGGGTGCCGCCGCAGGTGCAGCTTGTGCGCGGGGATCTTATCGAGCTGGCCGGGCAGCGCATCGAGGTGCTGTGAGCTCGCTGTGGCAGCGGCTGCGCCGCGCCCTGGGTTCCGGGCCCGCCAGCGACCGCCAGTCCGGCGCTCGCGCCCCGCTGCCGCCCGCTGCCGGTGACCTCGGCGAGGGGGGGCGTGACAGCCGGACCACCGCGCCCAGCCGCTGGGCCGGCCGCGCCGCCAGCCCGAGTGTCGCCCGCGGGGCGCCGGCCGCCGACCTGCCGGCCGCCGGCGAAGAAGAGGCGCAGCAGATCTATACCTACGTCCGCCGCATCGGACCCCTGGATGAGCGTCCCGAGCGCTGCGCGCCCGAGATCCTCGCCGCGCTGCGCCGCCTGTGGCAGGCCGGGCGGGAGGCCCAGGCGGTGAGCCTGGGCGGCGCCCTGGCCTCGGCCTTGCCGCACGATGCCGCGGTGCAGCTTGGCGTCGCCGAGCTCCTGTGCATGCAGCGCGACTATGGCAGCGCCGAGCCGCTCCTGCAGCGCGCCTTGGCCGCGGCCGAGCACGCGAGCCGGCTGCGCGCCCGCTTCCTGCTCCACGAGGTGGCGCTGGCCGCGGATCAGGCGGAGCTGGCGCTGACCCACCTGACGCACCTTCTGGCCGAAGATTTCGCCTATCCGGGGCGCGGGCGCGGCTTGCGGCGGTTCAGGGCGCGCTGCCGGCCGCTCGCGGGCGAGGCCGGACTGGACGCGGCGCCGACCGCTGCCCTGCCGGCCGTGCCCGCGGGGCCGGACGGCGGCCTGGCGGTGCCGGCCGCTCCGACTTTGCTCGGGCTGCCGAGCGGCGGGACGGCGCGCTACCAGCTGCTGCGCGAGCTCGGCTGCGGCAGCGCCGGGACCGTCTACCTGGCGCGCGACACCGAGCTGCAGTGCGAGCTGGCGCTCAAGGTGTTCCACCCGCGGCGGCGGGACGGCGGCGGCGATGAGGCGCTGTTGCGGGCCCTGCACGAGGCCCGCCTGCTGGCCGCGGTGCGCCACCCGGGCGTCATCGCGCTCTACGACCTCGCCGGCGAGCTGCCGGGCGAGTCGGACGGACCGGGCAGCGGACCGCCGCGCCTGGCCATGGAGCTGTGCCGCGGCGGCTCGCTGCGCGCCCGGCTGCGCCAGGGACCGCTGCCGGTCGCGGCGGCGCTGCAGCGGACCGCCGAGCTGCTGGAGACCCTGGCGGCGGTCCACGGCAGCGGGATCGCCCACGGCGATCTCAAGCCGGAGAACCTGCTGTTCCGCGGCCCGGAGATGCACCGCGGCGACCTGTCGCCCGCCGAGGCGCAGCTGGGGGATCTGGTGCTGAGTGACTTTGGCCTCTCGCGGCTCGGCGAGCCGGCAGAGCCGACGGGGTTCCTGGGCACCCCCGGCTACGCCGCGCCCGAGCAGCTCGGCGGCGCGCCGGCCACCGCGGCCAGTGACGTCTACGCGGTCGCGGTGGTGCTGCTCGAGATGCTGCTCGGCGAGCCCTCGCTGCGGCGCGCCGACGCGCTCAGCGGGTCGCCGCCGCAGGTCCCGGCGGCGCGCTGGGAGGCGCTCGCCAGCGCCGGTGCCCCCGCGGGACTTGCCGACTTTGTGACCGGCCTGCTGGCAGGCGAGCCTGCCGCGCGGCCGACGGCGGCAGCGGCCCTGGCGCAGCTCCAGCGGCTGCGCGCGGGCGGCGATGTCTAGCCGCTTGACCCCGCAAGCTCCGGGGCCAGCGCCGGCCGCCGCGCCGACCGCGACCGGCGGCTTCTTGCACCAGCTCGAGGTCGGGCTGGTGCAGAACTTCTGTACCCTGATCGGTGACCGGCAGACCGGCGCCTGCGTGGTGTGCGACCCCGCCTTCGAGGTCGACCGCATCCTCGCCGCGGTCGCCGCGCACGGCCTGCAGGTTACTGCAGTGGTGCTCACCCACAGCCACCTCGATCACATAGAGGGCGTGCCCGAGCTGTGCCGCCGCGTCGGTCCGCTGCCAGTGTACATGGACCCGGTGCGCGAGCTGTGCGCCGCGGCCGGCGTTCGCCCCGAGCTGGTGCCGCTCGCCGGCGGCGAGGAGCTGCGCTGCGGCAGCCTACAGCTCTCGGTGCTGGCGACGCCGGGGCACACGCGGGCGGGGCGCTCCTACTATGTACCGGCGCTGGCGGCGGTGCTGACCGGCGACACCCTGTTTGTCGGCAGCTGCGGGCGACCGCGCGACCCGGCCGGCGCCGCGCAGCTGTTCGCCAGCCTGCAGCTGCTCGGCGAGCTGCCCGAAGAGACCCGCCTGTACCCCGGCCATGACTACGGGCCGCGGCCGACCTCGACGATCAGCTGGGAGCAGGAGTTCAACCCCTTTCTCCGCTGCCGGGATGCCGCGGCGTTCGCCGCCCTGTGCCGCCGTCGGGGCTGACCCGGACCGGCGGCGCCCATCGGCGGCGATTCTGCGTGGGTTTTGCTAGACTCAGGCCGATGGCGCGAGCACGCTTGCGCTGCAGCTTGTTTCGTTATCAGCAGGCGGAGAACTAAAGTGACGACGGCAAAAAGACGCACTGTGTCGATGATTCAGCTCGGCGCGCTGGGAATTTGCGGCACGCTCGCCGCTGCGGCTTCGAGCCAGCCGGCGGCCCCGAGCGCCCGGGCGGCGGTGGCAGCGGCCGAGGCCCCGGCGACCGCCGAGCTGGTGGTCGACCTCGACGATCAGATGACCGACGCCGAGATCGACAGCTTCGCGCACCGCTACAAGGCCCACCTCCTCTCGTACTCGCGCTTCTCGCAAAAGGACCACCTGTTCCGCCTGCTACCCGAGGCCGAGCGGCAGTCGCCCGGCAGCGCCCAGCAGAGCGCGCTGCTCGCCGCCCTGCGCGCCGACCCGCACGTCGAGGCGGCCGACTTCACCCTCACCTATCAGATCCCCGAGACCGCGCCCGGCGCCCTCACCCGGCCGAGCGATGAGGCGCTGCCGGTGGCGCTCGCCGGCACCAGCCGCGTCCAGGACGACGACCAGCGCGGCCGGTTTGTCCCCAACGATCCCAAGTACCGCTACCAGTGGCACCTCGATCAGATCCGCATGCCGCAGGCCTGGACCTACACCCGCGGCGAGGGCGTGGTGGTCGCGGTGGTCGACACCGGCGTCACCGCGGTCGAGGACCTGCAGGGCACCGAGCTTGTCCCCGGCTGGAACTTCGTCGATGACAGCCCCGATGCGCGCGACGATCACGGCCACGGCACTCACGTCGCCGGCACCATCGCCCAGACCACCCACAACGGCGTCGGCGTCGCCGGCGTCGCCTACCAGGCCAAGATCATGCCGATCAAGGTCCTGTCGGGCTCGGGCTCGGGCAGCGTCAACGGCATCGCCCAGGGCATCCGCTGGGCGGCCAACCACGGGGCCCAGGTCATCAATATGAGCCTGGGCGGTCCGTATAACTCGCAGGTGTTGGCGCGGGCGGTGAAGTACGCCCACGACAAGGGCGTGGTGGTGGTCTGCGCCGCCGGCAACGACGGCCGCGGCAAGGTCAGCTTCCCCGCCGCCAACGACGGCGCGATCGCGGTCGCCGCCACCCAGTACGACGAGGCGACTACCTTCTACTCGAACTGGGGCAAGGAGATCGCCATCGCCGCCCCCGGCGGCAACACCCGGCTCGACCAGAACAACGACGGGCTGCCCGACGGCGTCCTGCAGAACACGGTGACGCCGGGCAACATCGCCAAGCAGGACTACCTGCTGTTCATGGGCACCTCGATGGCGTCGCCGCACATCGCCGGCGTGGCCGCCCTCTTGGTCAGCCAGGGGGTGCGCAATCCCGAGCAGGTCGCCCAGCTGCTGCAGAAGACGGCGCGGCGGCCGGCGCAGTATCGCGGCAAGCACGACAGCCACTACGGGGCGGGCATCGTCGATGCGGCGGCGGCGGCAGCGGCGGCGCGCCAGCTGGTCGCGGCGGGCGAGAGCCAGCCGGTGGCGCACGCGCGGCTGCGGCCGCTCGATGCCTGCGCCTGCGCCCACGCGCGGCGCCAGGCTGCCGACCAGGCGCGCGGGCTGCTTGGGCTGTACGGGCTCGGGCTGCTCGCGGTGGGCACCCTGGGCCTTGGACTGGTGGTCCGACGTCGACGGGGAATGGTGGTCACGCCGGCTCTGGACACCGCGCTGAGCGGCCCGCTGTAGACGCTTTCGCTCCGACCTCTGCGTCGGTGGGGTCTGGCTTGGCCGACTCCACCGACATTTTTTTTGATTCTCCGTCGCTGGTCTTGTCTTACGGTCGGGCCATCGGGAGAAAAATCAAAAGGTTCCGTAACGGAACATTCTCCTGCCAGCGACAGGGGCTCTTGCTAGAATCTGGGCATGCCCGCGCCACAGCTGCATCTGACCTTTGGCGATCTCGTCCAGCACAACGCGCTCTGTCCTCCCGCCCTGCGCAAGGCCTGCGCGGCGGAGCCGATCTATGCCCGCTTCGGCTCGATCTTCCATGACCTGCCCTATTACTACGCGCCGATGGTGTTCGAGGCGGTGCGCTACGGCCTCGGCGCCCCGGCGCTCGACGAGCCGTGGGGGTACCGCCTGCACTCGGTGCAGCCCGACCGGCTGGTCGCCTCGTACATCCGCGCCGCCCGCACGGTGCCCGGCCTGACCGAGGCCGAGCGGCTGGCGCTCGTCGGCGGCCTCTTGTCGCACTGCGCGATCGATCTGGCCATGCACCCGCTGGTCAACTACTGCGCCCGCCGCGACGTCCAGCGCCACGGCGGCCACGAGAGCACCCACCACCGGCTGACCGAGAAGTACCAGGCGCTGTTTCTCCACCTGTGGCGCCTGGGCGACGACGCGATCGGCACCCCGGCGTTCGCCGAGCGCTGCCGCATCACCAAGGCCGGCACCTCGCTGAACACCCGGGTCGAGCCGGCGATCCTGGAGCTTATGACCTCGGCGTTCACCGCCGCCTACGGCACCGCGCCGGCGGCGCTGCAGTTCTCCAAGTGGGTGCGCAACTTCCGCCAGTTCGGCATCTTGCTGAGCACCCCGATCGTCGCCAAGAACAGCCAGCGCACCCGCACCGAGGCGATGCGCGAGCGCTACTTCGTCACCGAGGTGTTCGACTGCCGCGACTTCTTCGCCGCCGCCGAGCGGCGCCTGGGCCGGCTCGGCTGGCTGGGCTACGAGTACTTCGTCAATGGCGACTTCTCGCCCGCCGCCGAGGCGGCGTTCCGCGCCGCTGCCGGCATCGACGATCTGGCCGAGCCGGCGGCGGTGGACATCCCGACGATCCCCTACCTGCCGCCGGTGCGCGGCAAGGTGAAGCTGCCGCGGGTGAAAAAGCCGGCCAAGGCGCGCTTCAAGCTGCCCCACATGCCGATTCGCCGCAAGCGCAAGGCCGCGGCCACCGTCGCTGTCTAGCGCTGCCCCAGAGCCTATTGGCGCTGGCCGACGCTGGCCAGGTGCCGTCTAGTGTTGCTCGGGGAGCCAGCGGCCGAGGTAGCCCTCGTAGATCGGGTTGTGCAGCTCGATGAAGCGGCCTGACTCCGAGGGCAGGATGACGCCGGTGTCGAGCAGGTAGGACTGCGCCTCGTTGGCCCGGCACAGCGCCACCTCCTCGCCGGCGAGCAGGCGCGCCACCAGCTCCTGGGCGTCGCGCCGCCCGAGCAGCAGATCGCTCACCGACAAAAGGTGCACGCAGTCCTCTTCGAGCAGCTGCGCCGCCGCGGCGCGCACGGTGGCGACCGCGGGCGGCCCGGCGCCATCGCGCGCGCGCGGCCCCTCCCCGGCCGGCGGCGAGTCCAGGCGCGGGCAGCCGAGCTGCTCATCGAGCTCGTAGGCGATGCGGCAGACCAGCCACGGCTGGCCGTGGGTCTTTTGCCACAGCTCCTCGCGCGCCTCGCGCCGCCAGGGGACGCCGCTGGCGGCGCAGTACTGGTCGAGCAGGGCGTCGACCTCGGCGCGCGACAGCGACGACAGCGGCATCGGCAGGGCGATGTTCCACAGCGAGCCGCTGCCGCGCGACTCATCGCCCGAGGGCCGCAGCTCGTCGCGCAGGTCGCGCACGTGGGTCTTGCCGCACAGGGTCAGCAGGGCGGACAAACGGCCGGCTGTCATCGGCCAGCGCCAGCGCGCTGCGGAAGCTGCGCAGCATGCTGAGCACCAGCTTGCGCGGCGGCGCGTCGTACTCGTCGAGGATCAGCACCAGCGGCCGCCCGAGCTTCTGCTGCGCCTCGCCGAGCCAGGCGCAGAACGACAGCGACTGCGGCTCGGTGGGCGTCCACTTGGGCAGGGCGGGCAGCGGGTAGGCCTTGTGCAGCGTCGCCTCGATGTGGCGAAAAAGGCCGGTCAGCGTCTGATCCTCGGCGACCTGCATGGCGCACAGCGCCACCGCCAGGTTCTGCTTGCGCAGCGCCGCGGCGAGCTCGCGCAGGAGCGTCGTCTTGCCGCTCTGCCGCGCCCGCACCAGAAGCAGCGACTCGCCGCGGGCGATCGCCTGCAGCGGCCGCCGCAGGCGCGCCGACAGATCGACCATGAAGTCGCGCCCCGGGACGCAGGGACCGGTGATGTTGAAGCGCAGCGCCATAATCTGATCCTGGGTCGCCGCGCGCGGCGATGGCAATCATTTGTTCGCTGCCGGACAGATTTTGCTGCGACCCCCGTCCGGAAACGGGAACGCAAAAACGCGCGGTACCCGAAGGTCCGCGCGCTCTGTACAGAAAGGAGGCTCTTGCCCCGGCAGCCGAAGCGCCGGGGACTTGCCGCGGCTAGCGCTTGCTGAACTGGAAGCGGGCGCGAGCGCCACGCTGACCGTACTTCTTGCGCTCCTTGCAGCGGGGATCGCGGGTGACGTACCCGGCCGCCTTCAGGCCCGGCCGCAGCGCCGGGTTCACCTTCATCAGCGCCCGCGTGATGCCGAGCTTGATCGCATCGGCCTGGCCGGACAGACCGCCGCCGAACACGTTGGCATACACATCGAAGTTCGCGGTCTGCGAAGTCAGCTCCAGCGGCTGCCGGAGGATCATCTTCGAGGTCGCGCGGCCAAAGTAGTTGTCGATGTCGCGGTGGTTGATCGTCACTTTGCCCGAGCCGGGCATCATCCACACACGCGCCACGGCCTCTTTCCGACGACCGGTGGCGTACACTGCATTCTTCTCAACATGAGCCATGTGCTATCTCGCAGGTCGTAGGGAATCGGTTAGGAGGCGCGCATCGTGCGCAGGGTCTGCTTCACTGGCTGCTGCGCCGAGTGCGGGTGCTCAGCTCCAGGGTATACCTTGAGCTTCTTGATGATGACGCGGCCAAGCGAGCCCTTGGGCAGCATGCCCCACACAGCGCGCTCGATCACTTCCTCGGAGCGGGTGGCCAGCATCTCTTTGGCCGGACGCGACTTCAAGCCGCCCATATAAAGGGTGTGCTTGTAGTAAAGCTTGGCGTCGTTCTTGTTGCCGGTGAGCACGACCTTCTGGGCGTTGAGCACGATGACGAAGTCACCGCAGTCGACGTTGGGCGTGTAGCTCGGCTTGTGCTTGCCGCGCAGGATGTGGGCGATCTGCGTCGCGGCGCGGCCAAGAGTCAGGCCGGCGACGTCGACAACGTGCCACTTGCGCTCGGTCAAGGCTTTTTCGGTGCTGGTATAGGGGGTGCGTCGAATCGGAGTAAGCATGCGCGGTTCCGTTGCTGTTGGAGAGCTCTTAGAGAGCACAAGGAAGTACCGGAAGCGCTCTTTGCTGTCAAGAACCAATACGTTACCGGCCCCAAAACTGCCGCTGCCCCCCGCGCCTTCCAGGTCTTCAGGTCTTCCTGCGCCTTCCCTGGTCGCCAAAGCGCAGGCACCTTCCCGGCACCTTCTAAGACCGCATTTTTACCCGGAAATGTCCCGCGATTCACCTTTGCAGAGCGTGCAGTTTAGGTGATAGAGTGACCGCATGGCGAGCTCTAAGAATCATGATGGTGAGGGGCACGGGCGACGCAAAGCGCACCGGGCGCTCCCGCTTTTACCGCTGCGCGACATCGTTGTCTTCCCCTACATGGTCGTGCCCCTTTTTGTCGGGCGCGAGAAGTCGATCCAGGCCCTTGAGCAGGCGATGGCGCGCGACAAGGAGATCGTCCTTTGCGCCCAGCGCAAGTCCAAGACCAACGATCCGGCGGCGGAGGACATCTACACCACCGGGACCCTCGGCGAGGTGATCCAGATGCTGCGGCTGCCCGACGGCGCGGTCAAGGTCCTGGTCGAGGGCAAAAGGCGCGTCCGGCTGCGCAAGTTCACCCACAGCGAGGACTTCCTGCAGGTCGAGGTCGACGAGCTCGCCCAGCCCGAAGAGCGCGGCGCCGAGGTGGCGGCGCTCATCGAGAAGGTGCAGGCGGCCTTTGAGACCTACGTCAAGCTGAGCCGGCGCATCCCGCAGGAGATGATCGGCTCGACCGAGTCTATAGATGATCCGGCGCGGCTGTCCGACACCCTGGTGGCGCAGCTGACGCTCAAGCTGACCGACAAGCAGCAGATCCTCGAGCTGGAGTCGCCGTCGGCGCGGCTGCAGAAGCTGCTAGAGCTTATGCAGGCCGAGATGGAGATCCTGCAGGTCGAAAAGAAGATCCGCACCCGGGTCAAAAAGCAGATGGCGCGCTCGCAGAAGGAGCTCTACCTCAACGAGCAGATGCAGGCGATCCAGAAGGAGCTCGGCGAGCGCGACGAGTTCAAAAACGAGATCCAGGAGCTCGAGGACAAGATCCGCACCAAGCGCATGTCGCGCGAGGCCCAGCTCAAGCTGCGCAAGGAGCTCAAGAAGCTCAAGATGATGAGCCCGATGAGCGCCGAGGCGACCGTGGTGCGCAACTACATCGACTGGGTGCTGTCGCTGCCGTGGGAGGAGCGGACCCAGGACAAGCTCAATATCACCGAGGCCGAGCACATCCTCGATGAGGATCACTACGGCCTGCAGAAGATCAAGGAGCGCATCGTCGAGTACCTCGCGGTGCAGGCGCTGGTCAAGAAGCTCAAGGGGCCGATCCTGTGCCTGGTCGGTCCGCCGGGCGTGGGCAAGACCTCGCTCGCCAAGTCGATCGCGCGGGCGACCGGGCGGCGCTTCGTGCGGCTGTCGCTCGGCGGCGTGCGCGACGAGGCCGAGATCCGCGGCCACCGCCGGACGTATATCGGCGCCATGCCCGGCAAGATCATCCAGAGCCTGAAGAAGGCGGGCAGCAACAACCCGGTCATGCTGCTCGATGAGGTGGACAAGATGTCCACCGACTTCCGCGGCGATCCGTCGGCGGCGCTATTAGAGGTGCTCGACCCCGAGCAGAACAGCGCCTTTGTCGATCACTACCTGGACGTCGACTACGATCTGTCCGACGTCATGTTCGTCGCCACCGCCAACAGCCTGCACAGCATCCCGATGCCGCTGCAGGATCGCATGGAGATCATCCACCTGCCCGGCTACACCGAGTGGGAGAAGCTCGCCATCGCCCAGCAGTACCTCATCCCCAAAGAGCGCGAGATGAACGGCATCGGCAAGGTCGCCCTCGACGTCAGCGCCGACACCATCCGCTCGATCATCCACCACTACACCAAGGAAGCCGGCGTGCGCAGCCTTGAGCGCGAGATCTCGACGATCTGCCGCAAGCTGGCGCGCGAGACGGTGGTAAAGACCAGCGGCGGCAAGACCACCGAGCAGATCCGCTTCCGCATCACCGGGCAGAACCTGCCCAAGTACCTGGGCGAGCCCAAGTACCGCTCGGGCAAGATGGGAGAAGGACGAGGTCGGGCTGTGCAACGGCCTGGCGGTGACCATGCACGGCGGCGAGCTCCTGGTCACCGAGGTGAGCGTGGTGCCGGGCAAGGGCAAGCTGGTGCTCACCGGCAAGCTCGGCGAGGTGATGCAGGAGTCGGCGCAGGCGGCGATGAGCTACGTGCGCTCGCGGGTCGATGCGCTGGGCCTGGAGCGCGACTTCTACCAGAAGGTCGATCTACATGTGCACTTCCCCGAAGGGGCGGTGCCCAAGGACGGGCCGTCGGCGGGCATCACCATGGTCACCAGCCTGGTCTCGGCGCTCTTGCGGCTGGCGGTGCGGCGCGACGTGGCGATGACCGGCGAGGTGACGCTGCGCGGCCGGGTGCTGCCGATCGGGGGCCTCAAGGACAAGATCCTCGCCGCCCACCGCGCCGGCATCTTTACCTGCATCATCCCGTCCGAGAATCAGAAGGACCTAAAAGACATCCCGCCGCGGGTGATGCGCGAGATGAAGATCATCGCCGTCGATCACATGGATCAGGTGCTGCGCAGCGCGCTGGTGCTCGCCCACCCCGAGACCTTCCTCAGCCAGCCGAGCCAGCCGGTCGACTGGCGGGCCGCCGGCGCCAACGGTCCGGCGCCCGGCCTGTCGTCCGAGCCGGCCGCGGTGAGCTGAGCCGCCGCGGGTCGAGCCGCGGCGTCGGCTTCGGTCCGACCCGCGGTCGGCTGCGGTGCGCGCCGCGGGGCCAGTGAAAAAATCTAAGTCTTCAAAAGGTTTTTCTTGACTGGCCCGCGCGCCCTCTGTTACCAGTTACATCCACCTGGTTGCCGGAGGGTTTGCAAGGGCGTATAGCTCAGTGGTAGAGCATCGGCCTTACAAGCCGAGGGTCACAGGTTCAAGCCCTGTTGCGCCCACAGCAAAAGTAAAAGTCCTGTCTCATCCTATGGGGTGGTAGTTAAGTTGGTTATAACGCCGGCCTGTCACGCCGGAGGCCGCGGGTTCAAGTCCCGTCCACCCCGCTTCTAAAAAGGCCCGCTCCCAAAAAGGAGCTGGGCCTTTTTCTTTTTCCGCGTCGCTGCGCCCGCGCATCGGCGCTGACTATTGCCGCGCGCTCTGCGAAACTAGCGCCATGAGCGCAACCAAGCGGCGACGCAAGTTCCTGCGCGGCCTCGGCATCGCCGGTCTTCTGCTGGTGGCAGGGCTCGGCATCTATACCTATCACCCGCAGCCGGCGCTGCCCGACCTGCAGCCGTTTCTGGTGCGGGCGCGCGACTATGACGTGACGATCGCCCGCGACTCGTGGGGCGTGCCGACGGTCCTGGGGCCGCGCGATGTCGACGGCGCGTTCGGCCTGGCCTACGCTCACGGCGAGGATGACTGGGAGACCATCCAGACGGTGCTCCTGGCGACGCGCGGCCGGCTGGCCGAGCGCGACGGACCCAAGGCCGTGCCCACCGATGTCGTGGTCCACCTGCTCAAGGTCTGGGAGACCGTCGATGAGGGCTACGCGACCCGGCTGTCGCCAAAGGTGCGGGCCCTCTGCGAGGCGTACGCCGACGGACTCAACGCCTTCGCCGCCCGCCACCCGCAGCGCGTCGCCGGCGGCCTGCTGCCGGTGCGCGGCCAGGACGTGGTCGCCGGCTTCGTGTTCAAGACGCCGTTCTTCTATGGCCTGGACCGCACCCTGGGCGCGCTGCTCGACAAGGATCGCCGGCCTCACCTGGCCCTTTCCGGCAAGACCGCCTGGCACGCCACCAGCGCGCCGCCGCTGGAGCTCGGCTCCAACGCCTTCGCCATCGCGCCGCAGCGCAGCGGCGACGGCACCACGCGGCTCGTGGTCAACTCGCACCAGCCGTTCACCGGCCCGGTCGCCTGGTGGGAGGCGCGCATCCTCACCGGCGAGGGCTGGGAGGTCGCCGGCGGCTTCTTCCCCGGCAGTCCATTCATGCTGCACGGCCACAACCGGCGGCTCGGCTGGGCGGCGACCGTCAACCAGCCCGACCTCATCGACGTCTACGTGCTGGACCTCGACCCGCGCGATCCCAAGCGCTACCGCCTGGACGGGGTCTACCAGAAGATGGAGACTAGGAAGCTCAAGATCCCGATCCACCTGTTTGGCCCGTTTGTCTTCCCGCTGCCCTACGAGGTCGACTTCACCGTCCACGGCCCGGTGGTGCGCGGCAAGCACGGAAGCTACGCGGTACGCTACGCCGGCCAGGGTGAGGTGCGCCACGTCGACCAGTACTACCGCTTAAACCGCGCCCAGAACCGCGAGCAGTGGCTCGACGCGATGCGCCTCAACGTCCTGCCGTCGATCAACTTCACCTACGCCGACGCCGACGGCAACATCGGCTACGTCCACAACGCGATGATGCCGCGCCGCAAAGCGGGGATCGACTGGACCCAGGATCTGCCCGGCGATCGCTCGGACCTCATCTGGTCGCTGTCCGAGCGGGTGCCCTTTGACGCCCTGCCGCAGCTGTGGAATCCGCCCTCGGGCGCCGTGTTCAACGCCAACAACACGCCGCTGCACGCCACCGATGGCCCGGGCAACCTGCAGCCGGCGGCGGTGCCGGCGACCTTTGGCATCGAGCAGCGGATGACCAACCGCGCCCTGCGCGCCGAGGAGCTCTTGCGCGCGACGCCCATCGTCAGCCGGCAGGAGCTGTTGCGCATCAAGTTCGATGATCGCTACGCCAAGGACTCGCGCGCCGCGGCGGTGAAGGCCGAGGTGCTGGCGCTGCCCGAGCCGACCGACCCGGTGCTGCGCGAGGCGCGCCGCGTACTCGCGCAGTGGGACCTCGGCGCCGAGCAGAAGAACCCGAGCGCGGCGATCGGCGTGCTCACCGTGCGCCGCGTGCTCACCGCCGAGTACCTGGGCAAGGAGACGCCGGTGGTCGGCACGCTCTTTGAAGAGTCGGCGCGCTGGCTGATGCAGCACTTTGGCCGCATCGACGTCCCCTGGGGCGAGGTGAATCGGCTGCGCCGCGGGGCCCTGGATCTGCCGCTCGACGGCGCGCCCGACACCCTGCGCGCGGTCTACGGCGAGCTCGCCGATGATGGCCACCTCCACGCCACGGTGGGCGACAGCCTGATCATGGTCGTCGAGTGGCCCAAGGAAGGCGCGGTGCGCGCCGAGAGCGTGCACCAGTTCGGCGCCGCCACCCTGCAAGAGACTTCGTCCCACTATGCCGACCAGGCGCCGCTGTTCGCGACGCAGCGCTTTAAGCCCGTGCCCTTTGCGCGCGAGGCGGTGCTCAGCAGCGCCGCTTCGACCTACCGACCGGGCCGGGAATAAGCGCAGCCCAGCCAGCACGCGGCAGCGCGGCGCACGGCCGCAGCTGACCAGCGGGTCGCCGCGGCCGCTAGAGGGACGCGGCGGCGCTGGCGGGCACCCGGATGCTCAGGCGGCGGAGTCGGCGCGGCGGCTCATCTGCCGGCGTCCGGGCTCGGCTGGCCGCGGCGCTGCTGCAGCAGCCACTCGAACAGCGCCGGCTCGGCGTAGGTCGGCTCTTCGGCGGCGTGACCTGTGTGCGGCCACTCGGTGTAGCGGACCACGCCGCCCGCCTCGTGCAGCGCCTGCGCCATCTGCCGCGACTCGCCGACCGGGACAAAGAAGTCGGTGGCGCCGTGAAAGATCCAGACCGGGGTGCGGCCGAGCTTGCGCGCCATGCTGGCAAAAGGATCTGCCAGATCGATGAGCTGCTGCTCCCGCGGCACGCGGATCCACGGCGGCGGCCGCACCCCGCCGCAGATCGGCGCCAGCGCCGCGAACCGTCCCGGGTAGCGCGCCGCCAGGAAGTAGGTGCCAAAGCCGCCCATCGAGTTGCCAGTCACGTACACCCGCTCGGGATCGCCGTTGAAGTCGCGGATCGCGGTCTCCAGCGCTTCCATTGCCCGCTGCGCCATGTCGGGCATCGCCCAGAACCCGCCCGGGGCGCACTGCGGGAACACGACGATGAACGGAAAGTAGCCTAAAGTCGCCTGCACCGCCGGACCCAGCCCGACCTGGGTCTGGGCGAGCCCGTCCTGACCGCGCTCGCCGCCGCCGTGAAGGTACAGGATCACCGGCCACTTGCGGTCCGCGGTGTGGTGGGTCGGGCGGTAGATCCAGTACTTGTGCAGGCCCTTTGGGGTGGCCACCTGGCGGGCGACAAAGCCGTGACTCGGCTCGGGGATGAACGCCGCCGGCCCGGCGCAGCCGACAAGCCCGCCCGCCGGCCCGGCGAGCAGGCAGAATAAAAGCCCAAGGCGCGCGAGCGCGCCGCGGCACCAGGGGTTATTGCGAGCAGCGGACCGCATCAGCCTTTACCTCCCGCCGTGTCCCACCACCGGGACAGCGAGGCCTGAGTGAACGGAGGATGATCTTCATAGTGCGAGACATCGTTAAACAGAATCAGCCGCGCCCGCGTCGCATCGCGGAAATCCAGCACGTTCAGGCAGCACGGCTTCTGGTCGAGTCGATCGCGGTAGCCGCGCAGATCAAAGCCGAGGATGCTGCCCATGAGCAGCCGGTTCGTCGCCTTGTGTGAGACTAGCAGCACGGTCTCATTAGGATGCCGCTGCACCATCTCGCGCAGCGCGGGCAGGGCGCGAGCGAGCACGGAGAGGCCGGTCTCGCCGCCGGGCGGCGCGAAGGTAAACGGGTCGTCCTCCCAGGCGCGATACTCTTGGGGAAAGGCCGCCTCGACCTCGGCGCGGGTGCGCTGCTCCCAGTGGCCGTGATCAATCTCGCGCAGCTCGTCCCGGGGGAGCACCGGCAGCGCATGCGGCGCCGCCAGGAGCTCGGCGGTGCGCCGGGTGCGCTGCAGCGGGCTGGCATACACCGCGGCCAGCTTGACGCTCCCCAGGCGGCGCGCCAAAAGCCGCGCCTGCTGCTCGCCCTCCGTCGATAAAGCCACATCGGTGGCGCCGGCGAAGCGGTCTTCCGCAGACAGCTCGGTGCTGCCGTGCCGGACTAGGAGGATGCGGGTGCTCATGCCCAAATTGTACTCCTGGCGGGCAAAAGCCAAAGGACCTGGCCCGCCTAAAGCGCGCGGCGCTGGCCGGCTGGAATTGGCCGCCAATGGGAGCGCCGACTGTGATATCCTCCTGCCGGGAGGAACTAGAAGATGCGCGATGGGCAAGGTATGCGGCCGGCTCCTTGGGGCGGTCGCGACAAGCGGCAGCTGCTGACCGCCGCCAGCTGGCTGGCGCTCGGCGCCCTTTCATCTTGCGACTCCGCAGTCAATAACCTGGTGGTCGCGGTGAGCGGCCTGCCGGCGCGCGCGGTCACGCTGTCCGTACAGGCGACCCTGGCCGGCAAGCCGGCGCAGAGCGCGATGGATTTCACCCAGCCGCTGGATCGCCTGGGGGTCGTGCTGCCGGCGGAGGCCAGCGGCAACCTGACGCTGAACCTGAGCGCGCTCGACAGCGACCGCTGCACCCAGGGAACCGCGGTGGTCACCACCGAGCTGCCCTCCCAGCACATCGATCCGCCGCTGTCCGCCGCCATCGCTGCCAAGAGCCCGCGCCAGTGCGGTGCCCTGCCGCCGTGCGCCGCCGGCGCCGTGTGTCCGCTGACCTCGCCCCCCCAGAAGTCGGCAATCTTCGGCATGTGGTCGATCTCGGCGAGCGACATCTGGGCGGTGGGCGCGGCCGGGGCCCTTATGCACTTTGACGGCAGCGCCTGGAGCGCGGTCCCCAGCGGCGTTGCCAGCGACCTCAACGCGGTCTGGGCCAGCAGCGCTACCGATGTCTGGGCGGTCGGCGCCAGCAACAAGTTCCTCCACTACAACGGCACCAGCTGGGCTCCCGTGACCACCGGCTCCATCTACCCCATGAACGCAGTGTGGGGCACCGCCGCCAACAATGTCTGGGCGGTCGGCGACAACAGCGGCCTGGCCGGCGGCTATGGCGAGTTCTGGCACTGGGACGGCGCGAGCTGGACCAAGGTGGCCACCGGAATCATGGGCGCCCTATATGGAGTGTGGGCCAGCTCGCCGACCGACATCTTCGCCTGCGGTCCGGCGGGGCTCATCATTCACTTCGATGGGGTGCTGTGGAAGACCAAGACCAGCGCCACCGCGAACAACCTGTATGCCATCTGGGGCACCGCGCCCAATCAGGTCTTTGCCGCCGGCCAGCTCGGTACGGTCGTGCGCTATGACGGCTCGATCTGGCGGACGGTTCCAGCCGGGGGGAACCTGCAGGATCTGAACAGTATCTTCGGCGATGGCAAGGCGGTCTACATCGCCGGCGACATCGGCACGCTGCTGCGCAGCTCGGCCACGTTTGATAGCTTCCAGGGGCTGCCCACCGGCTTCAGCGCCCATCTATATGCAGTCCAGCCGCAAGGCAGTAACGGCATCGGCTGGCTGGCCGGCAGCAGCGGCACCGGCGGCGTGCTGGCCTACTACGATAACCGTCCCTGAGCCGCTTCTCTCTGTCCGCCGCACCCTCCCAAGTTCCGCCGCTGCGCTCTTAAAAGACTCTGCAGTCAGCTACCGCTCGTCGCTTCGCGAGCGATCTGGCCCAGATTCCCTGCAAGCGAGCGCCTGGGCTCTGCAAATCTGACACATGAGCCCCCCTGACACAGCGCGCGGCGCTTGAGCCGCAGTTCTGCCGTCAGAACTGGCGCCTGCGCAGCCTGGCATACGCTGTGCATTCCAAGCCGCTCGTCCAGGAATGCCAGCTTCGGCTCCCTGGGTAGGCTTTTCACCAGGGGCCGGAGGAGACCCTCCAGCCAGAGGGAGTCTTGCCATGAGCCAGAGTCACGCCCGCATCACTCCAGAAGATCCGCTCCCAGACCGCGAGCAGCAGGTCGTAATCCCGATTGTTGCCGAGGGACTGGTGGTTGAAAAGATCGAGCACGATACCGGCGGGGTGCGCGCTACCAAGTCGGTGCGCGAGCGCGTTCAGGTGGTGGATGAGCCGCTTGCTCGCGAAGAGGTCACGGTAGAGCGCAAGGCGGTCAACCAGGTCCTCACTACCCCGGCCCAGCCGCGTCAGGAAGGCGACACGCTGGTGATCCCGGTGATGGAGGAGATCCTGGTCGTCGAGAGGCGACTCCTGTTGAAGGAAGAAATTTACATTCATAAGCGGCGCAAGGAAGTCCACGACCCGCGGCGGTTCGTGGTGCGCAGCGAGGAAGTCACTATCGAAAAGCTTGGTCCGGCGGATGCCGTCGGCAGCCAGAACCAGCCTGCGCCCGCGCCGGCTACCACGGAAGGTGGAGTGAAATGAACAAGACAATTGTAGGTGTATTGCAGGACTTCGCCGAGGCTCAGAAGGTCGTCAAGGAGCTCATCGCGCAAGGGGTGCCGCGCAGCGACATCAGCCTCGTCGCCAGCGCAGACGCCAGCAGCCGGGCAATGGGCGACTCGGCGCTCGGGGTGGTGAACCTGCCGGGCGGCGGCAGCTTCATGGCCGAGGGCTCATTCGGCAAAGCGCTCGGCGGGACCGGCGAGGCGCTCACCAAGGTCGGGCTCAGTGCGGATATGGCGCGCGCCTACCAGGACGCCGTGTGCAAGAGCGGCAAGATCCTGGTCGCGGTGCAGGCGAGCGAGGACCGGCTGGCCGGCTTCGACGCCCTGATGCGCCGCTATCGCACCTCTGCCTTGTCTGCGGAGCTTGCGAGCAGCGCGCAGAGCGAGGTGGTCCTGCCGGTGATGCAGGAGTCGATGCAGGTCGGCAAGCGCGAGGTCGAGCGCGGCGGCGTGCACGTCCACTCCTATATTACCGAGACCCCGGTCGAGGAGTCGGTCCAGCTGCGCGAGGAGCGCGTCAGCGTCGAGCGCCACCCGGTCAACCGGCCGGTGACGGTCGAGGACGCGGCCGCCTTCAAGGGCGGCTCGTTCGAGGTCCGCCAGAGCGCCGAGGAGGTGGTGGTCGCCAAGGAGGCGCGGGTGGTCGAAGAGGTGGTGATCAACAAGAGAGTCTCCGAGCACACCGAGACGGTCCGCGACACCGTGCGGCGCACCGATGTGGTGGTCGAGGATCTGGCGGGCAAGGACAACCTCAAGACGCGGCGTGACCGTTACTCTGAGTACGAGCCGGAGTTCCGCCAGAACTACCAGCAGACCTTCGCCAACAGCGACTACGACTACGAGCGGGTCGCCCCCGCCTACCAGTTTGGCACCGAGCTTGGCGATCGAAAAGAGCATAAGGACAAAGACTGGCAGTCGATCGAGCCGGATGCGCGGCAGCACTGGGAGACCAAGAACCCGGGGACCTGGGAGCGCATGAAGGACTCCATCCGTTATGCCTGGGAGCGCGTGCGCGCCTCGGTAAGCGGGTAAAAGTCCATGACCAACACCACGGGGGTCTCCGATGCAGGAAATTCAAGTTCGACATAAAGTAGCCTTTCTCGATCGCTCCAAGCTGTCGGCGCTGCTCATCCTGGGCGTGGCGATCCTCGGCAGCGTCGGCGTCATGCTGGCGGTGCGGCAGTGCGGGGCCAAGGATCACATTGCCGGCGCGCCCGCCCCCGGCATCAGCGCCGGCTGTGGCGATGACGGCGACTGCCGCGATCGGCAGCTGTGCGTGAGCGCGGCGTGCGTCGATATCCGGCCTGGCATCAAGGAATGCACGGAGGTCCAGGTTCACTTCAACACCGACTCTGCCGACATCGGCGCCGCCGACAAGGCGGCGGTCGCCCGCATGGCGCGGTGCCTCAAGGCCGACCAGTCGATGAAGCTGGTCATCTCTGGCAGCACCGATGAGCGCGGGTCGGCGGCGCACAACAGCGAGCTGGGGGAGAAGCGGGCGATGGCCGTGGCGCGCACCCTGCAGCAGCAGGGCGTATCGTCGCAGCAGCTGAGCATCGTCAGCTACGGCGAGCACTCCCCGCTGTGCCTGGAGTCCGACCGCGACTGCTGGGCCAAGAATCGCCAGGCGGCGCTCACCCCGAGCGCTGGCGCGGCAGTTGCCCGCTAGGTCCAGCGCCTCACCCGCAAACCAGAATCAATCGCCCCCGGCGAAGGAGAAGTGTCATGGGACTTTTGCCGCTCTCGAAGATGGATGACTACGAGCTCGTGGACAAAGATCAGGACCTGCGCGGCTGGAAGGTGCAGGATGCAGCCGGCAACAACCTCGGCAAGGTGGCCGAGATGATGGTCGATACCGACAAGGAGCGCGTCACCACGCTGCTCCTGGATAATAACGCCGAGTACCCTATCGAGGACCTCGAGCTCGGCGACCGCGTCTTGTGGCTCGCGCCGCAGGGGCGGGCGAACGTGGTGCCGCTGGCCGGGGGAGCCCTGCCGTCATCGCCCTCGGCCACCGCCGCCGCGGCGGCGGGCATGACGCCGGGCGCGGTGTCGCTAACTGGGGTGGGTGCCGGCGCGGGGGCAAGTGGAGCTGCGGGGACGTCTCCGGCCGCCCCAGTGGACAGTGCAGTCACCAGTCCGGGGCTGGCCAAGGACTCGCTGCAGAGCGAGCTGCGCGTGCCGGTGATCGAGGAGCAGCTGCGGGTCGGCAAGCGCCAGGTCGAGCGCGGCGGCGTCCGGGTGACCCGGCGGGTGCAGGATCGCCCGGTGCAGAAGCAGGTCGAGCTGCGCGAAGAGCATGTAGATGTAACTCGCCGCTCGGTCGACCGCCCGGTGGATCGGGCCGCGGTGAGCGCGCTTGCCGATCTTGATATCGAGGTGGTGGAAAAGGCCGAGGTCCCGGTCGTGTTCAAGCAGGAGCGGGTGATCGAAGAGGTCGTGGTCAGAAAGGCCGCCAGCGAGCACGTCGAGACAGTGCGCGATGTGGTGCGGCGCACCGATGTCGAGGTGCACGAGCTCCCAAGCCCCCCAAGTCCCTCCCGCCTGAGTCACTAGCAGCCCCCTGCCGACCCGCAGCGCCCGGAAAGTCCCCCTGAAAGTCGGCAAACCGCTGGCGGTACCACCCCGACCATGCAAGGCTTGCGCTAATCACTCCCGCACAAGACATCTAGACGATTAGGCAGCATCGGGGTCACGATCCATGCAAGCCAACCACCTACGCTTCCTCTCGGTCGTCTTTGGGTTGGTCATCCTCAGCTTCGTCACCACCACCGGCTACATCGGCCACCGGGCGCGCGCCATCGATGAGGCGGCGGTGGCGATCTCGGACAACGCCGCGCCGAGCATCCTCCACCTGTCGGCGGCGCGCAGCGAGGTGCGCAACCTGCAGCTCATCGTCGAGCGGGATCTGGATCAGGCGGCGGCCGGCATCTTTCCCTCGCCCACCGAGCTGCAGGAGTCGCGCGCCCGCATCCATCAGGACGTACGGCGCTACCAGCAGCTGCCGGCCTTCCCGGGAGAGGAGCCGCTGTGGGAGCGCGCCAACCGCGAGCTCACCCACCTCGACGACGCCGTCGCTCACCTGAGCAGCCAGTTTGCCGCCCACCACGCCCGCGAGGCCAGCCAGCTGGCGCGCGGCGAGCTGCAGAGCGCCGCCCGCCAGACCGTCGATGCCTTCATGGACACCATCGAGTTCAACGCCAAGCAGGCCCACGATGGGGCGCAGCGCGTCGGCGAGCTGCGCGCCGGACTGTCGCGCAGCGCCCTGTTCCTCACCGGCCTGTGCGTGCTGTGGGCGCTCGCCGCGGCGATGGGCCTTGGCTACAGCCTGCACCGGCGAGACGACCTCTTGGAAGGGCAGCGCCGCCAGGCCATCGAGCGGGCCGAGGAGCTGGAGCAGTTCGCCGGCCGGGTGGCCCACGACATCCTGAACCCGCTGTCGGTGGTGAGCAGTGCGTTCTACGCCCTGGACCTCATGCGCACCGCGGACGAGCGGGCAAGCCTGGTTCAGCGCGGGCGCGCCAACGTCAGGCGGATCCAGCAGATCCTCGACGGGCTCCTCCGGTTCGCCTGCGCCGGCGCGCGCCCTGAGCCGGGCACCCAGGTCGCGCTCGAAGAGGTCTTCGGTGAGCTCATCCCCGAGCTGCGCGCCCAGGCCAGCGAGGCCGGCATCACCCTTACGCTAGAGCCGCACGCACCGGTGCGCCTTGCCTGCAGCCCGGGAATCCTCGGCAGCCTGGTGTCAAACCTGGTGCACAACGCGATAAAGTACCTGGGCGACCGCAGCGAGCGCCGCATCACCGTCCGCGTGCTGGAGCGCGGCGCGATGGTGCGCTTCGAGGTGGAGGACACCGGCCCGGGTCTGCCCCCGGACCTGGAGCGGACGGTCTTTGACCCCTACGTGCGGGCGCGCGGGACCCTGCTGCCCGGCTTCGGTCTGGGCCTGGCCACGGTCAAAAAGGCGGCGGAGGCGCACGGCGGCCGGGTCGGGGTGCGCTCGGTCGTCGGCCGCGGCTGTCTGTTCTGGTTCGAGCTGCCCCTGGCCGCGCCGCCTTCCTAGTCCCGCGCGGGCAAAGAAAAGCTTCCAAGCGCCGCGGCGAAAGTGGCACTGTTGCCTCCCTCGGAACCCCCGGACGGAGGACCATGATGCGGCTGCACCGCCTGCTTGGGAGAGTGTTCGGCCTGGGAGCGCTGCTCCTTTTGGGAGCGAGCTGCTCCAGCGACCCGCAAGCCCTGCCGCCCCCGGGGGGAGACTCGCTGCCGCCGCCGCCGCTTACCCCGGCGATCCGGCGGGTGCGGCGGCTGAGCAGCCGCGAGTACAATAACGTCGTCCGCGATCTGCTGGGCGATGCCTCGCGACCGGCCGCGCGCTTTATCAAAGACTCCTACCAGAACGGCTACGACAACGGCTCGGCCGAGCTGGCCGTGCAGTCGGATCAGGTAGTGGATTATGAGGGCGCCGCCGAGGCGCTGGCGCGGGGCGCGGTGGCGCGCGGCCTGGGTCCGCTGATCGCCGACTGCGAGGTCGCCCAGCAGGGCCACGACGCCTGCCTGCAGGCGCTGCTCGACACCTTCGCGGCGCGCGCCTTCCGCCGCCCGCTGACCGCGACCGAGCAGCAGCGCCTGCGCGCCGTGTTCCAGGCCGAGCTGGCCGCCGGCGGCGATTTCCCGCGGGCGATAAAGACCGTGCTCGAGGTCATCCTGCAGTCGCCGCAGTTCCTCTACCGCGAGGAGCTCGGCCCGAGCCAGGCCGCCGCCGGCGAGGGCACGGTGCAGCTGACCGACTACGAGGTCGCGACCGAGCTGTCGTTCCTGCTGACCGGCTCGCTCCCCGACAGCGCCTTGTGGACCGCGGTCGCTGAGGGGCGCTTCAAGACCAGCGCCGACTACCGGCGCGAGGCGGCGCGGCTGCTCGCCACCCCGGCGGCGCGCGCGAACCTGCGCGCTTTTTTGCACCAGTGGCTGGCCACCGACCGCACCGCCACTCTCAGCAAGGACAGCAGCTTCTATCCCGACTTCAACCAGGGGCTGGCCGACTCGATGGGCCAGGAGCTCGACCGCTTCTATGACCAGGTGATGTGGGACGGCAGCGGCTCGCTGCGCGAGCTTTTTACCTCCAACCAGGGCTTTGTCGATGACCGGCTGGCGAGGCTCTATGGGGTGCCGGGCGGCGGCGCCGAGTTCCAGCCGGTCGCGCTCGATCCGGCGCTGCGAAAGGGCATCCTCAGCCGCGCCGGCTTCCTTGCGGTGCACGCTGCCACCGACAGCTCGGGACCGATCTCGCGCGGTGTCTTTATCCTGCAGGCGCTATTGTGCCTGCCGCCGCCGCAGCCGCCGGCCAACGTGCCGCCGGCGCTGCCGGCCGGCGATCCCGGGGCCAAGGATCTGACCACCCGCCAGCGCTTCGAGAAGCACGTCTCCAGCCCCGTGTGCGCCGCCTGCCACAAGCAGATCGACGGCGTCGGCTTTGGCCTGGAGCAGTTTGACGGCATCGGCGCCCTGCGCACCACCGAGAACGGTCACCCCATCGACAGCCGCGGCACCCTGCTTGGCACCGGCGAGATCGACGGCGACTACACCGGCGCCGGCGAGCTGGCCACCCGCATGGCCCAGAGCCGCACCCTGACCGACTGCTACCTGCGCAACGCCTACCGCTTCGCCCTGGGACAGATCGAGCCGAGCGGCGAGGACCTGCGGGCGCTCGGCGTCGGGTTCTCCAGCGACTCCCGGCTGAGCGAGGTCCTGCTCACCCTGATCGCCGATCCGGTGTTCAAGAGCCGCCGCTTCGAAGCGGTCAAACCGTAGCGCCCAAGGAGCCGCCCATGTCTCGGATTCCACCCAGCCGTCGCCGCGTCCTGCAGGCTCTCGGAGCGCTCCCGCTGACCCTGCCGTTTATGCCGTGGGAGCGCCTGCTGTACGCCGGACCGCCGGCGGCGCCGCCCAAGCGCCTGGTCCTGCTCATGCAGAACAACGGCACCCAGCAGGCCAACTTCTGGCCCGATGCCAACCTCCGCTCGCCCATCCTCGACTCGCTGTTCATCGATCCAAAGACCGGGATGGACAACGGACTCAAGGCCAAGACCAACCTCGTCAAAGGGGTCTACATTCCCAACGACGCCAACGGCACCAACGGCAACCAGCACGACATGGGCTTTGCCCGCCTGTTTACCGGCGCCAAGCTGATCTCGCGCGGCGGCCAGCCGTGGGGCGGCAGCGCGTCGGTGGATCAGCTGCTCGCCCAGGCGTGGAAGGTCGACTCGCTGACCCTGGCCGTGCTGGCCTCGCAGACCGAGCCGCAGCCCAAGCCCGGCTTCGATCACCGCGAGTCGTTTTCCTATCTGGGGCCGGCGACCCTCAAGCACCCGCGCAAGGATCCGCTGGAGGTGTTCAACTACCTGTTCCCGCCCGCGCCTTCCGATACCCGCCGGCGGCTGAGCGTGCTCGACGCGGTGGCCGGCAACCTGGCCGAGGTCAAGGGGCGGCTGGGGCCGGCGGAGCGCGCCAAGCTTGACTACCACCTGAGCGCGATCCGCGATGTCGAGCAGCGGCTGTCCGGCCCCGGCGGCAGCTGTCCGATGCGGCCGGCGGCGCCGCCCGACTACCTGGCCCTGGATCCCAACGCCGAGGTGAGCGTGGACACCTATATCCCGCCGATGGTCGACAACATGCTCGACCTGGCGGTGCTCGCCCTCAAGTGCGGGCTGACGCGCATCGCCACGGTGCAGTTTGGCTACGGCGGTGGCAAGTGGCGGTTTGGCTGGAAGGGCATCAACATGAACTGCCACGATGATGTCGCCCACCTCGATGTCCTGGACGGCGGCGTCTTTGCCGAGAACACCAAGCGGGTGGTGCTGATGAACCAGTACTACGCCAGCTGCGTCGCGCGCCTGGCCACCGCGCTGGACGCCATCCCCGAGGGCGCGGGGACCATGCTCGACAACACCCTGGTCGTCTGGGCCAACGAGCTCGGGCGCGGCGATCACAACCAGAACAACGTCCCGATCGTCCTAATCGGCAAGGCCGGCGGCGCGATCTCCCGCGGCGGGCGGGTGCTCGACGCCGGCAAGCAGGTCTTCAATCGCCTGGGCTGCACCATCCTCAACGCAATGGGAGTGAGCGCGGCGGGCTTTGGCGACGTGCCCGACTGCGGGGTGTTCCCCGGACTGTTCTAATTCTGCGCCTACTGGGGCCGCCGGCGCGCCGCCGACTAGTCGTCCTTGGCCCCGCAGTTCCCTTTACAGCTTACGGCGCGGCACATAAGGAACGTCAGGCCGCCCAGCACCGCGGTCGCTGCCAGCAGGCCCAGAATCAGCGGCACGCTGGAGGTCGTCGTCGGGCCGGGCGGCGCCGGAACTGCCGCGCGCTCCTCTTCAGAGCGGGCGGCCAGGCGGGCGAGCTCCAGCCGCAGGCTCTGCTCTCCTTTGCGCATCGCCCACTCGTGGTTGCGGGAGAAGATCGGCTTGAGCGCGAACGAGAGGGCGCGCAGCAGCGGCTTGCGCGCCTCGACCTGCCAGTCATACACGAGGTCTACGTACGGCCCGTCCTGGGTGAAGGTCCAGACTCCCTCGCCGACGAAATCGCCGCGCGCGGTGAGCGAGAATCCAGTGGGGGTCACCCGCGTCGCGGTAAAGTCCCAGCGCAGCGTGTAGGGGAGAAATCCCTTGGTGTACAGACTGAACTCGCGGCCCAGCCCCGTGGCGTCGCCCGGCTTGGTCTGCTGCACGTCCAGGTAGACCGCCGGCCACCAGCGGGTAAGCTGCAGCGGATCGCCCAGCACCTTGTGCACCTGCGCCACCGTCCCTTCAAGCCGCCAGCGGGTGACAAAGTGATATCGGTTGTTCATGCCTAGTTATCTAGCGGATCGCGCCAGGGCCGACAAGCCGCCGCTGCCGCTCACGAGCCGTTGCCATCGAGCTCGGGACCGGGCGGCCGGGGCAGCGGTGGCCCCGGCGCCAGAGGCTTGGGTCCGGCGCTCTTTTTAGGGGAGGGCCCCGCCGACTCTTCCCCTTCTTCATTATTGAGCCGGACGTGGACCCGGCGAAACCCGGCGGCGTCGGCGTGCTTGCCGACCAGGGACTCATATTTGTAGGTCTTGGCGCCGCGCGGACCGGTGGCTCGGCACGAGCCGCCCGGGCGGATGACGGCCTCGATGCCCGGGCTGTGCTTGTCCGATGGCCTGAGGGCGAGCTGCGACTCCTGACCGCACTCGATCGAGTCGACCGCGTCTTCCTCGGAGTAGACAAACCGCACCTTGATCTCGCGCGGGTCGGCGGGCTCCTTGGCGGCATCGGCGGTCGGCGCGGCGGCGGCGGTCGGCAGATCCGCGGGCGCAGCGGTGAGATCGAGGCTCGGGGTGACCAGCAGATCGACGGCCGCCGCGGCTCGCGCGCTGCCCAGATCGGCCACCGCTGGCGGCACCGGCGCCAGCGTGCGACCGGCGGTCAGCGCCGGCATGCGGGCGAAAAAGGAGAGCAGCCCGGCGGCACCGCCCAGGCCGAGCACCAGGATGGCGACGATGCGCAGGCCGGGGTGGCGGCGTCGCGGCGGCGGCGGCTCTGGCTCTCCTGCGGCGCCCGGCTCCCGCGCCTTGACCTGCTTGAGCAGGTCGCTGAGCAGCGCCACTCCCATCTGCGGCGTCTCGTTGGCCGAGTAATGCGGCGGCGGCTCCTCGGCTCGCTTGCTCGGTGGCGGCGCTGCTTCCTCACTGCGCTTGTTCTCGGCGCGCCCGTGGGTCGGCCACTCGGGCGTGGTCGCGTAAAGCCCCACCAGCGGCTTGGCCGCGCGGCCGCCCGCCGCCACCTTAGCGAACGCTCCTTCGGGCAGCTGGCGGATAAGCTGCAGCAGCTCTCCCGCGTCCGCCGGTCGGCGGGCTGGGTCCTTGTGCAGGACGTTCCCTAAAAGATCCTCCAGCTCCTGCGACAGCGCCCGCCGGCCGTTGGTCTTGACCCGCTGCTGCCGCTGCACGAGCTGGCGGATGTGGCTGACCCGGCTGACCTCGGCCTCCCCGCCAAGCTCCAGCGAGCCGTTGAGCATCTCGAGCAGCAGCATGCCCAGGGAGTAGACATCGGTGCGCAGCGTCGCCTCTCCGGTGGCGAGCCGCTCGGGCGCCGCGTAGCGGGTGTTCTCGGCGCCGCGCACCGTCGAGTCGTCCGACAGCAGCGAGCTCGCCAGCTTGCCGATGGCGAAGTCGGTGACCTTGACGATCTCGATGGGTCCCTCGGCGGTCTCCTTCTGGGTGAGAAACAGATTCCGCGGCTTGAGGTCGCCGTGCACGATGTTGCGGCGGTGGGCGGCGGCGATGGCGCTGACGGTCTGGCGCCACAGGATGAACGCCCGCTCGCTGGAAAGCGGTCCGCTGCGCTCCAGGTGGCGCGCCAGGTCCTCGCCCTCCAGGTGCTCCATGGCGATGTAGGGCCGCCCGTCTTCGGCGCGTCCGCTGTCGTAGAGCGTGACCACGTGCTCGTGCTTGATGTTGCCGATCGAGCGCACCTCGGTATCAAAGCTATCCAGCTCCGCCTTGGTGCACTGCAGCAGCTTGATCGTCACCATCCGCCCGAGCTGCGGCTGCTCGGCGGCGTAGACCTCGCTGCGCGGACCGACGCCGATGCGACTCTGCAGGATGTACTTGCCGACGAGGATGCGGCGCTCGACGATCAGCCGGGCTTGATCGCGTGGGCACAGCTCGAGCTGGGCCGCGTAGATCTGCCGGCACTGGGGGCACAGCTTGTAGCCCGAGGGTGACTGCGGGGATGCTGACACGCAGATTTATTTATATCACGCCGCAGCGGCTTTATGAGCGGCCGCAGCGGCTCCTAGGAGCAGATAGCTGTCCCGCGCAGCAGAGTACATGTGCTGGTACATGTCCCGGAACGCCGCCGCGCTCTGCTTGACCGCGCCGCGGCGAGGCGCGGCCCGGAGCCGGTGTAGGCAGCAGTAGGACCGCGCCGCAAGAAGACATGACTGCCCTGGCTCAGGCGAAGCGGAACTGCAGGAGCTCTTCGACCCGCGCGAAGCGGGCGTACAGCTGCTCGCGAGTTGGCGCCGCCAGGTTCACGATGCAGTAGCGGTAGCTGCCGACATCCTGATCATGATCCGAGAGCCGCTCGCCCGGGGCGCACAAGATCTTGATGAGCGCCCCGGGGACCTGGCGCTCGACCTCGGCCAGCGCCGCCGCTTGCGGGATGGCAACGACCCGGGCATCGCTGAAGCGCCGCATGACGAAGCTTGCCGCCACCCGGTCGGCGCCGCTGCCGCGCGGCCAGTGCACCTTCTGACCGGTGGCCAGCTGCAGCTGCACCGCGAAGCTGCTCTTGCCATCGACGCGCTCGAACAGATCCGAGAACTGATAGGACATGCGCGGGTTGATCTCGATGATCGACAGCGCGTCGCGCTCTGCATCGTAGAACAGCTCGAGGTTGAAGCAGCTGTTATCAAAGCCCGAGCCCTCCATCACCCGGGTCGTGATGTCGATCATGCGCGCCTGCACCGCGGCCGGCAGGGAAGAGGGGTACTCGAAGCGGCGAAAGCTCATCGTGCCCGGATACATGATCGAGTCGACGATGCCCATCACCGTGACGCGGCCGTCCTGGACAAAGCCATCGACCGTGACCTGCTGCCCGCGCAGCGGCCCCTCGGCGATGAAGGCGTGCGCCGGCACCGGCTGCGGGAAGTACGACCGCAGAAGCTGGGAGAACGGCCGCAGCAGCATCCACTGGCGCAGCTGCTCGTTGAAGGTCAGGCGCAGGGCGCGGCGCAGCTCGGGCGCGCTGTGGACCATCTGGGCGCGGATCGACATCGTGCCCTTGATCGGCTTGACGAAGCAGGGAAAGCCCAGGCCGTGTTCCCTGTGCGCGGCGCGCCCGTGCAGCACCTTGAAGGGCGGCGTCGCCTCGGGGACCAGCCGCTGCTGCAGCTGCCGGCTGTAGAACTTGTGGCTGAGAAGGACGATGTCGCGGGTGCGCGGACCGGGCAGGCCGAGGCCCTCGGCGATATAGGCGCCGAAGATGCAGCCGGGGTAGTCGCCGGTTCCCAGGATGCCGGCGATGCCGCGGTGGCGGTGGGCAGAGCTGACGCCGTCCAGGTAGCGATGGACGTTGAAGCGCAGCGCCTGCTGCAGGCCAAGCGAGTCGTAGAGCTCGTCGCAGCAGTGGATAAACTCGTACTGCTGCTGCAGCTGCGGCGCGGCCACCGCCGTCCGCTCCCAGTCGGTGGCGCAGACCACCAGGATGCGCTGCCGGGCTGCCCCCGCCGCCCCCGCGGCAGCCGGGCCGGAAGCGGAAGCGGAGGCGGAACCAGAGCCAGAAGCCGAGGCGCGGACAGTCATTGGACTCCCTGAAGTTGAGCGAGGGTTCCCAGCAGCGCCGCGAAGTAGCGCCGCTCGGGCGGGGCGAGCTGGAGCTGATTCCGATCCTCTAGATCCGATTCGACGCAGGTATCGCGGATAAGATCCAGGGCGTACTTGCGCTCGCCCAGGAGCAGGCCGAGGCAGCTGCTGGTCGCGCGCGAGGGCTTGCCATCCCACAGCAGGTGGCAGAGCGCGCCGCGCGGGGCAAACAGCGAGCCGCCAAGGCCCGGCAGCAGCGGCGGCACGCCGACGAGATCGAGCACGGTCGGCAGGACATCAAAGTGGGTCGAGGACTCGGCGCGGCGCGGCGCGAGGCGCGGGTGCACGAGCAGCAGCGGCACGTTGAGCTGCTCGGCGCTCACCGCGCTGCCGTGCGAGAAGTAGCCCTGCTCGCCAAAGGACTGACCGTGATCCGAGCTGATGATGAGCAGCGGCGCCTCGGCTTCCCCGCGCTCGCGGGCGAGCGTACGCAGCGCCGCCCACAGCTCGCCAAACAGCGCGTCGGTCTCCTCGACTCCGTTGAGGAATCGTCCGCGATCCTCTGCGTGATCGTGGCGCGCGAACCGCGCCGGCTCGGCGACCCGATAGGGGACGTGGGTGTTGGCGGCGTGGACATGGAGGAAAAACGGTGCGTCGTCTTGCGGCAGCAGCTCGCGCAGCCGCGCAAGGCCGGCGTGCAGCAGCGCCCGGTCGGTGACCTGGCCGCCGTCCTGCGGGTGCGGCGCCAGCTGCGGCGCATCGATGATGTGCTGGAACCCGGCGTGCTGCAGGATCGCCGCCAGGCCATAGTGGCCGGTCACCGCGGTGGTCAGATAAAGGGTCTTGTAGCCGGCGCCGCGCAGCGCCGCCAGGCTCCACGGCGGCGGCGGGGCGGCGGGGCGGCTGGAGTAAAGGGCGGTGTGCGCGAGGTTGGTGAGCGGCGCCAGACAGAAGTGGTGACGCGAGGTCACCGCGCCTTTGCGCAGCGAGTCGAGAAACGGTGTCCGCGCCCGCGCCCGGTCGTCACCGCGCCACCCCGCAAGGTGCGCCGCGCCGAGCGACTCGAACGTGAGCAGCACCACCGAGCTGCCGCGCAGCAGGCCGTGCACGGCGCTCGGCGGCGGCATAAAGGGGCGCTGCGCGAGCAGGGCGGCGTGCTCGGGCCGCGGGCAGAAGTCCGGCGGGATGAGCGGCCGGCGGGGGCGCAGGAAGTCATGCAGCAGCGCCCGCCGCACCGCCGCGCCGCGCTCCGGGCAGGCGGCCGGCGCTCGCCGTCCAAGTGAAGGGATGAGGTAGGCGAGCAGCGCCAGCCCAAGCGCCAGCTGCAGGCGCAGGTGGTGGGGAAAAAGGAGTCCGAGATGGGTCACCAAGACCGCGACCGGCAGCAGGGCGAAGGCGCGCTCGGTGCGGAAGAAGTCGCGGGCGCGGCTCATCTGCACCACCTCGCGGTAGAGGTTGGACAGGACCACGCTGCCCACCCCACCGCTGCCGAGCTCGAAGGTGAAGATGCGGAACAGCGCCGCGTCGAGCCACAGCAGAAAGCCGAGCAGCGTCACCAGCGCCACCGCCGCCGCCGCGCCGAGCGGATGCAGCGCACAGAGCCCCGCGCAGAAAAGCCCGCCGAGCGCCGCGCCGCCCCAGTCGCCCCAGGTGGTGGGCAAAGAGCGCGGCGCGTGCGCATACTTTACCTGCCGCAGCCAGCGGATGAGCAGGCCGTGCAGGAGCCCCAGCGCCCCGGCGCGCAGCCCCAGCGTCAAGAGCGCCGTCACAGTCGTGGACCTGGACCTGGGCCGCGGACACAGCTGCGCATGTCAGCCGGTCAGCGGCGCCGCCGGACGCGGTCGCAGGAAGTTCCGAAAGTAGCTGCGTACATAGCCCAGGTTGACCAGCAGCAGCGCCGCCGCCGCCAGCCGCGGCACTCCCCGCCGGACCAGCCACAGCGAGCAGCCGAGCACGAGCAGCGCCTCGAGCAGCGCCACCTGCTTGCCGTAAAAGCGCGGGTCCCAGTAGGAAAACGGACTGATGAAGCGGTACTGGCTAAACGGCAGGAAGTGGCGATGGGCATCGATCGCGTGCAGCGGAAAG
This sequence comes from Polyangia bacterium, assembly GCA_044222245.1. GTDB lineage: Bacteria > Myxococcota_A > Polyangia > Palsa-1104 > JAEUJZ01 > CALFML01. The sequence goes on from JBGANQ010000002.1 coordinate 152,335, forward strand.
TCGGCCGCCGCGTGCAGCGTCACGCTGGCGAAGAACGCCGCGAGCGCCGGCCAGCCGGCCAGCCAGCCGAGCCCCGCGCCGATGAGCGAGAGCGGAATCGAGTGGCCGCCGTGAATGATCGCCAGCCAGTAGCGGTTCTGGTAGCAGACCGCCCAGATCGTCTCTTCGGGAGTGCCGCGCAGGCGCTCGATGAGATATAGGATCACGATCGGCAGATCCGGCAGGACCGCCCCGGCCAAGACCGCGCCCTCATGCCCGACGATGCAGCCGAGCGTGGCGAGGTTTACCACCGCGTGTCCGGGAGTGTGCATGACCGGCTAGCCCGCGCGCAAAAGGCTCTGGGCGAACGGCCACTCCGGATCGACCCACTGCTGCTCGCAGACAAAGCCGCTGCGCTGCGCCATGGCGATGATCTCGGACAGCTCGTACTTGTAGGAGTCTTCGGTCTTGATGGTCTCGCCGGCCTGGAACTGGACGCGCAGCGCCGCCTTGGGAATTTTGACCTCCATCGCCTCGCGCGCCTGCAGGTGCATCTCGATCCGGCGGTCGCTGGTGTTCCAGCGCGCTACGTGGTCGAAACGCTTGAGATCGAAGTCGCCGCCGAGCTCGCGGTTGATGCGGCACAGGACGTTCTTGTTGAAGGCCGCTGTCACCCCGGCGGTGTCATCATACGCGCTGAGCAGCGCCGCCTCCGGCTTTACCAGATCGGCGGACAGGAACAGGTGATCGCCGGGGAGTAGGATCTCGCGGATGCCGCGCAGGAACGCCTCCCCCTGCTGCCGATCGAAGTTGCCGATGGTGCTGCCGAGAAACAGGATGAGCAGGTGGTTGCCCGGCGGCCGGCGCGCCGCGACCTCGCGCAGTCCAGCCAGGTACTCCAGGTTCAGGCCGACGATCTCCATCGCGCCGAGCTCGGCCAGCTCGCCGAGCTCGCGCGCGCACTGGGCGAGCGCGGCAGCAGAGATGTCGATCGGGAAGTAGACGGTGGGCTGGCGGCGGGCGAGCGGCTCAAGGATGAGCCGGGTCTTCTTGCTCGTTCCGCTGCCAAGCTCGGCCACGGTCACCGGGGCCGGCAGGCGCTCGACCCACTGCGCCGCGTGCTGCTTGAGCAGCCGCGCATCGGCGCGCGTCAGGCCGTACTCGGGCACCACACAGATGACCTCGAAGAGCGCCGAGCCGACCTCGTCATAGAGGTACTTTGAGGGGAGTTCTTTCTGTCCGGAGCGGGCAAGTCCGGCGTGCAGGTCTTGGACGAAGTTTGGCTCTTCCATCTCCGGAGTCTTTATCCTAACTGTCGCCAGGCGGCGCGGCGCCGCTGCCGCTCGGCAGACTGAGGCTTGCGGCAAGGCGGCCGCGGCGCAGAATCCAAGTTGAGTCGAGCGGCGATTCTACGTCGAGTGGCGGCGGAAGGCAAGCGTTGTGCGCGGCGGACCAGGCACGGTCCGGGCATGGTCCGGGCATGGTCCGGGCATGGTCCGGCCGTAGACCAGCCATGGTCCGGGACTGTCGCACTAGGTCCGACCGCAACGCGCTTGGTTTTCGCCAGGCGTTTCGCTAGCATGCAAGGGATGGTTCTTATTGCCGGGGTCTCCAAGCGCTTTGCCGAGAAGCCGGTGCTCACCGCGGTGCAGCTGCAGCTCGCGCCCGGTCGGACCCATGTGCTGCTCGGCTGCAGCGGCAGCGGCAAGACGACCCTTTTGCGCATGATCGCCGGCACGCTCGCCCCCGACTGCGGAACCATCACCGTCGATGGGGTGAGCGTCGAGGTCCGCGACCCCTGCCTGCTGGCCGATCGCCTCGGCTACATGACGCAGGAGGGCGGCCTGTTTCCTCACCTGCGGGCCGCCGATAACATCAGCCTGGTCGCCCGCGTGCGCGGCTGGAAGCCGGCGCGCCTTGCCGCCCGCCTTGATGAGCTTACCGCCGTGGTCGGTCTGGAGGCGGGCCTGCTGCAGCGCTATCCGGCGCAGCTCAGCGGTGGCCAGCGGCAGCGTGTGGCGCTGATGCGGGCGCTGTTCCTCAACCCTCCTTACATACTCCTTGATGAGCCGCTCGGCGCCGTCGATCCGATCATCCGCCGCGAGCTGCAGGAGACGCTCAAGCGCATCTTCAGCGCGCTCCACAGCACGGTCATCCTGGTCACTCATGATGTCGGGGAGGCGGCGTTTTTCGGCGATACGATCACGCTCCTTCATCAGGGGCTCGTCCTGCAGCACGGCAGCTTCGCCGATCTGGCGCTGCGGCCGGCGCACCCCTACGTCAGCGAGTTCCTGATGGCGCAGCGGCCGGTGCCGCAGCTGGGAATCCTTAGCGCATGAGACCGCCCGCGCGGCTGCTCGGCGGCGCCCTCCTGCTTGTGCTGGCGACCCTGGCCAGCGGCGCCGCCGCGGCGCCCGGGCGGAGTCTTTCTGCCGGCGTCATTCGCGTCGCCTCCAAGCCGTTTACCGAGAGCTACATCCTGTCCGAGATGGTCGCTCAGCTCATCGAGGATGTGGGCGAGGCGAGCGCCGAGCGCCGCTTCGGACTCGGCGGTCCCAACCTGGTGGTCGAGGCGCTGCGCAGCGGCGAGGTCGACGTCGACGTAAACTACACCGGCGCCCTGCTTCACCTTTTCCTCAAGGACCGCAGCACCGCCACGATCGACGAGCTGCGCGCCGAGCTGCACCGCCAGGGCCTGGCGCTCGGCGGCTCGCTGGGATTTAACAACACCTACGCGATTGCGGTGCGGCGCCAGACCGCGGAGGAGCTGCACCTGCGCCAGGTCAGCGACCTGCGCGGACACCCCGAGCTGCGCGGCGCCTTCACCGCCGACTTCCTCAACTACGACGACGGCTTCTACAAGCTGCAGGAGGTCTACGGGGTCGCCCTGAGCGCGGTCAAGCCGATGCAGCACGCCCTTGCCTACCGCGCCTTGCACAGCGGCGAGATCGACCTCACCGACGCCTACACCACCGATGGGACGCTGCCGCAGTTTGACCTGACCCTGCTGCAGGATGACCGCGACTTTTTCCCCAAGTACCTCGGGGTGGTCGTCGCCCGTCTCGAGCTCGTACAGCGCTACCCGGCAAGCTGGGCGGCGCTGCGGCGCCTGGATGGCCAGCTGGACGAGGCGACGATGATCAGCCTCAACGCCGGGGTCGACAACAAGCTGCGCTCGGTGGAAGAGACGGCGCGCACGTTCCTGCGCTCGCGCGGCCTGCTGCACCGCTCCGCAGCGGGCACCGCGATGGCGCGAGGCTCGGTCCTGGACTCTGGGCTGGCGGTCGCTACCTACGAGCACTTCACCCTGGTCTTGATCTCGCTGCTCCTGTCCTGTTTGCTCGGTGTTCCGCTTGGCATCATCGCCTTTGAGTACCGCAAGCTCGGGCAGGTGCTGGTCGCCGCGACCGGGCTTTTGCAGACCATTCCTTCGCTGGCGCTGCTCTGCTTCCTGATTCCGCTGCTCGGCATTGGCGCGCTGCCGACGATCTTCGCGCTGTTCATCTACGGACTCCTGCCCATTGCCCAAAGTACAATCTCGGGTCTGCAGTCTCTGGACAAGCGGCTCCTTGAGACAGCGCGGATCCTCGGCCTTACCCGCATGCAGCGGCTGCGCCTTATCGAGCTGCCGCTCGCCTCAATCAGCATCCTGGGCGGCATAAAGACGGCGGCAGTGATAAACGTCGCCACCGCGACCATCGCCGCGCTCATCGGCGCCGGTGGGTATGGCGGCTACATCACCCGCGGTCTGGCCATGAATGATCTGCCGACGATCTTAAAGGGCGCGATTCCTACCGCGCTCATGGCGGTCGGCTTTCACGGCATCTTCGAGCTCCTGGGCCGCTTCCTGATCCCCGAGGGGCTGCGCAGCTAAGCCGCCCTCGCGCCGCCCAGCAGGCCGCAGCTGCCGTCGGAGAGACGGACAAACATTTACAAATTCCGTCTGGTAGCGCTTAATGATACGGTAAGAGGTCGTTTTGGTCGGCACGCAGATCGGTGTCTATAAGATCACGCACCTGCTCGGTGAAGGTGGGATGGGCACTGTCTACGAGGCAGTGCATGAGCAGCTTGGTAAGCGGGTTGCGATCAAGGTCTTGCGCAACGATATGGCGCGCAATTCCGAGGGCTTGACGCGCTTTTTCAACGAGGCCCGAGCGGTCAATTTGATCGAGCACCCGGGGCTGGTGCAGATCTTCGAGTTCGGCGAGCTGCCGAGCGGCAGCGCCTATCTGGTGATGGAGCACCTGCAAGGCGAGACCCTGAGCGCGCGCCTGAAGCGGCGCGGCCAGCTGCCAGAGCCCGAGGCGCTGTACCTGTGCTACCAGCTGGCCGCGATCCTGGCCGCCGCCCACGAGCGCGGCATCGTCCATCGGGACCTCAAGCCGAGTACGGTCCAGCCGTGGGTGACCGCCGGCCCGGCGATCCGTGGCAGGGGCGCAGGAGGGACTTGGCGGCGCCCTCAGAAGCGGAACAGACCGACGAACGCCGGCGAGCCGACTCCCACGATCGGGCTGCCGAGGGCGGTCAGCTTGCCCGCCTTATCGATGCGGAACACCACCAGGTTGCCCAGGTTGGGCGTGGCCGCGGTGCGCTGGTTGGCGACCACAAGCAGGGTGCCGGTGTCGTCCACCGCGAAGCTGCGCGGGACCTGACCGCGCGTCGGCTCGTTGCCGATCAGGGTGACCACACCAGTGGCCGCGTCCAGGGTGAAGATCGCGATCGCATCCAGGCCGCGGTTGGAGCCGTAGACAAAGCCGCCGCTTGGGTGGACGGCGAGCTCGGCGCCGGTGTTGTTGGTGGTGTTGCCGGCGGGCAGGGTGGACACGGTGGCTTGCGGCGAGAGCCTGCCGGCGGCGGCGTCGTAGGCGTAGGTGGTCAGGGTGCTGGCGGTCTCGTTGAGGCCGAAGGCCCACTTCTGGCTGGGGTGAAAGGCCAGGTGGCGCGGCCCGGCGGCCGCCGGCGGGCTGACCGCGGGCGGCGTGTTGGCGGTCAGCTTGCCGCCGGAAAAGCTGTACTGGGCGATGAGGTTGGCGCCCAGGCAAGGGACAAAGGCGTAGGCGCCGCTGGCGCTCGGGACCACCTGGTGCGCCTTGGCCCCCGGCGACTTGGTGTCGCTGGCGGCGCCGAGCGAGCCGTCCCCGAGCACCGGGAACACGGCGACCGAGCCGCCGCCATAGTTTGCCACCAGCACCGCGTCGCCCCCCGGACTGACCGCGACGTGCGCCGGTCCCGCCCCGAGCGTGCCGGTCTTGCCGCGCGCCGTGAAGCCGGCGGTGCGCGGGTCGAAGCCGAACGCCAGCACCTCGGAGCTGTTCTCATCCACCGCGAACACCCGCGCGCGCTGGGTGTCCACGGCGAGGAACGAAGGGTTTGTCCCCGCCGCCGTCGCGCCCTTCAGGGTGAGCGTCCCCGCCGCCACATCGACCAAGAAGGCGCGGAGCTGCCCGTCGCTCGAGCCGGTGAGCGCGTACACCGGCCCAGGCGCTGCTGCCGCGTCCACCGCCGTCGCCCCGTCCGGCGTGCCGCCGTCTACGGGCGGCGAGCTGCTGCTCGTCTGCGAGCAGCCTAGGGTCGCCCACAACATCGTGACCAAGATTGGAAGTCGCACCAGAGCAGTCTACCCGAGGGCCCGCCTGCCTGCACCTCGCCGTCGCCGAGCTGCCCTGGCGGCCGCCGGCGCTTGCCCGCCGCGCCGCCTGCACGGTCGGCTGAGCCATCCGCATTCAGTCCCGGCCGCGCGCCCGCCCGCAGTGTAGCGCCGGTCGGCGGGCCGCCTTCCCTCAAGCCGAGCAAGGTCGCCCGGCAGCTTGCCCGTCGCGGCGGCGCGCGCGGGGAAGGCTTGCGGAGCCGGTCGCGCGCCCCCGCCGGCTACAGATACTTTTCGATCTGGCCCAGGATCTCCAGCCGATCCACCAGGTCGGTGAGGTAGTCGAGCTTGTCGCTGGCCAGGGTGATCACCGGCGAGAGGTCGTAGCGCGCAAACCAGTCCTCATAGAGCTTGTTGAGCCGCTGCAGGTAGGCGATGGGCAGGTCCTTCTCCATCGCTCGACCACGCCGGGCGATGCGCTGGCGCAGGGTCCGCACCGGGGCGCGCAGGTAAATCATCAAGTCGGGCGGCGCCAGCGAGCCCGAAGCCACGGTGTACAGCTCGTGATAGGTCTGCCAGTCGCGGCGATCGATGGCGCGCTGCTTGTAAAGGTTGCGCGCGAAGATCTCCGCGTCCTCGTAGATCGTCCGGTCCTGGACCACGGTGCCAGGCTCGCGCTCCAGCTCGCGGTGCAGGCGGAACTTGTGGGCGAGAAAGTAGATCTGAGACTTGAAGGCGTAGCCCTTCATGTCGCGGTAGAAGTCCGCGAGGTAGGGGTTTTGGTCATTGGGCTCGAGGAACGGCTTGAACCCGTACCACTTGCAGAGAAAGCCGACGAGCTCAGTCTTGCCAGCGCCGATGTTGCCGGCGACCGCGATGAAGCGCTTCTTGCTGGACATGAAATCGCCCTACGCTACGCCGCGGGGCGCAAAGTTTACAGAAATTCTGCACCGACCACCTGGGGCGCCGTCGCGCGGCCGCCCCGGCCCATGGGCTGCAGCCGGCCGTAGGTCAGCGACCGCCACAGCCACTCCAGCGGGCCAAAGCGGAAGCGCGTCAGCCAGGCGCGCGCGAACAGGATCTGGAAAAGGAACACGGCCAGCGTAATCGGCACAAGGTGGCTGGCCCGCACCCGACCGATGAGTCCCAGACCCCAGCCATAAAAAAGGAAGGTGCACAGGAGGCTCTGCATCAGATAGGTCGTCAGCGCCATCTGACCCACCGGCGCGAGCAGCAGAAGGACCCGCCGCCAGGCGGCGCGCTGCAGCAGCAGGACCACCGCCGCGGCGTACCCGCAGGCAAGGAGCATCGTCCCGAGCTCGGCGAGAACCGACAGCAAGCTCCCGACCGCCTCCGGCAGCACGATCTTGCGCAGGCCGAGGAAGTAGCGCACGGCAGAGAGCGAGGAGCCGGCGAACCCGAGCCCCAGACCCCAGGCCGCGAGCTTGCGGAAAAGCGGCAGGCTGTCGGGGAGGCGCTGGAAGAGCCGCTGCGTCCCCGCCCAGTAGCCGATCAGGAAGTGACCCCAAAGGCCCGGAATGTACGGCACCCAGAACCTTCCCACATGATAGTAGACCTGCTGCAGGTGCAGCTGGGTCAGCAGGCGCCGATCGTGGCCGGTCATGGCGGCGAGCAGCTGCGCGCGGTAGGCGTCGAAGTCGGCTGGCTTGGCCAGGATCGGCTCGATGGCCTTGGCGACTCTGGGCAGCGAGAAGACGAGCTGCGGGATAAGGGCCAGCGCGAACGCCCACAGAAGGACGCGGCTGCCGCGCTGGCGCCGAAACAACAGCAGGCCCACGCCGGCGAGCGCGTAGCTCCACAGGATGTCCCCCCACCACAGCAGCAGCACATGGCCGATGCCGATAAGCGCCAGCGCCGCCATCCGGCGCAGGTGCGTCCCGACCGCGCTGCGTCCTCCCGCTTCGGCGCGCTGGAGCTGCAGCGCGAACCCCAGACCGAACAGGAAGGTGAGCAGCGCCATTGCCTTGCCGTTGACAAACACGCCGAGCAGGACCAGGAACACGCGGTCGAGCACCCGGGTCTGCGCCATCAGCGTGGCGCGCGGCATGAACGCGCGGCCGCTGAACCAGGGCACGGTGTTGGCAAGCAGCACCCCATAGAGCGCGCAGCCGCGCAGCACGTCCAGGACCGCGAGGCGCTCGCCCGCTGCCGTGGGCGCCGCCGGTGCCGCGGCCAGGGCCGCTGGGTCTGGGTCGCCGTCTGCCGCGCGCTGGATTGCCAGGTCCATGCACGGGAGTATACCTGCCCGCGCCGCCGCAGCCAGGCGCCGCTCGCCAGCCTTCCGCAGGCGCGGCCGCGGCAGCGCGGAAGGTCTGCGCCGGCGCCGCCCTCGCGGCGGACCGTGAGCCGAGTAAGGTCACCCGTGACGGCGACCCCCCGCAGCATTCCGCCTCCGCGCGTCCGGCTCGGCCCTCTGCGGGCCTTAAGCCGGAACGATGGTCAGTGCCGGCTGCGTCCGCGGTCGACCGCACCTGCCGGGCCGCGGCCCGCGCGTCTCGGGGTCGGGGTCGCGGGCGGGCGCGGCAAAAGGGTTGTACGCCGCCGCCGTCCTGGCCACAATCATCGCATGAGCAGCAGCCCTGACTGGAAGCCCACCGCCTGCATCCTCTGCGAGTGCAACTGCGGCATCGAGGTAGAGCTAGGCGGCGCCGATGGCCGCAACCTGGTCCGCCTGCGCGGCGACCGGCAGCACCCCGGCTCGCGCGGCTACGCCTGCGAGAAGGCGCACCGCCTGGACTTCTACCAGCAGGGCCGCGACCGCGTCACCACGCCACTGCGCCGGCGGGCCGACGGCAGCTTCGAGCCGATCAGTTGGGACACCGCGATCAGCGAGGTCGCCGCCCGCCTCGCCGCGGTGCGCGACGCCCACGGTGGCGAGACGATCTTCTACTATGGCGGCGGCGGTCAGGGCAACCACCTGCCCGGCGCCTACGCGACCGCGACGCGGCGGGCGCTCGGCTCGCGCTACCGCTCCAGCGCCCTGGCGCAGGAAAAGACCGGCGAGTTCTGGGTCAGCGACCGCATGCTGGGGACCAGCACGCGCGCCGACTTCGAGCACTGCGACGTCGCCCTGTTCCTCGGCAAGAACCCCTGGCACTCGCACTCCATCCCGCGCGCCCGGGTCACCCTCAAGGCGCTGTCCAGCGATCCGGCGCGCACGCTGATCGTCGTCGATCCGCGCCGCACCGAGACCGCGGAGCTCGCCGACATCCACCTGCAGGTCCGCCCCGGCGGCGACGCCTGGCTGCTGGCGGCGCTGCTCGCCATCCTGGTCGCCGAGGACCGCGTGGACCGCGCCTTCCTCAGCGCCCACGCCACGGGTCTAGAGCCGGTGCTGGCGGCGCTCGGGCAGGTCGTGATCGCCGATGCCTGCGCCCGCGCCGGTGTCGCCGAGGCGCTGGTGCGCCGCGCCGCCTTTGCCATCGCCTCGGCGCGGGCCTTCGCCAGCTTCGAGGATCTCGGCGTGCAGATGAACCGGAACTCGACGCTGGTGAGCTACCTGCACAAGCTGCTGGTGGCGCTCACCGGCAGCATCGGCAAGCCGGGCACCCACTTCATCCCGACCACCATGGTGCCGCTGTGGGGCGGCGAGTCGCCGCGACCAAGCCCCGTGGTCGGCGCGCGCATCGTCAGCGGCCTTGTCCCCTGCAACGTCATCGCCGATGAGATCCTCACCACCCATCCCCGGCGCTACCGCGCCATGCTCGTCGAGGCAGCCAATCCGGCGCACTCGCTGGCCGACTCCAAGCGGCTGCGCGAGGCGCTGCGGGCGCTCGATACGCTGGTCGTCATCGATGTCGCGATGACCGAGACCGCGCGCCTTGCCGACTACGTGCTGCCGGCGGCGACGCAGTTCGAGAAAGCCGAGGCGACGTTCTTCAACTTCGAGTTCCCGGCCAACGTCTTTCACCTGCGCCAGCGGCTGTTCGCCCCGCCCGCGGGCCCGCTGCCCGAGGCCGAGATCCATGCCCGGCTGTGCCTCGCGCTCGGCGCGATCACCGAGCAGCACCTGGCGCCGCTGCACGCTGCCGCCGGCGCCGGGCGCCTCGCCTATGCCGAGGCGTTCATGGCGCACGTGCTGGGCGATGCCAAGCTTACTCACCTGGCGCCGGTGCTGCTGTATCGCACGCTGGAGCTGCCGGTCGAGCAGCGCGAGGGCGCGGTGCTGCTAGGGCTGGCGCTGCGCCTGGCCATGCAGTCGCCGGCAGCGCTGCAGCGCGCGGGCTTTACCGGCACGCCGCTGGAGCAGGCCGACGCGCTGTTCTCGGCCATCCTCGCCAGCCCCTCCGGGGTGGTGTTTGCCGTCGACGAGTGGGCCGACGTGCTGCAGCGGCTGGGGACCCCGGATCGCAAGCTTCACCTCGAGCTGCCCGACCTCTTGGACGAGCTGCGGCGGCTGCCGAGCCAGCCCGAGACGCCCGACGCCGAGTTCCCATATGTCCTCTCGGCCGGCGAGCGCCGATCGTTTACCGCCAACACGATCGTCCGCGATCCGCTGTGGCGCAAGAAGGACCCGGGCGGCGCCCTGCGCATGAGCCCCGGCGACGCGGCGGAGCTCGGGGTGGCCTCTGGCGAGGCAGTGCGCCTGACCACCCGGCGCGACAGCGTGGTGGTCACGGTCGAGGTCTCCGACTCGATGCAGCGCGGCCACCTCGCCCTGCCCAACGGCCTGGGCCTGAGCTACCCGACCGCAGACGCGCCCGCCGCGGAGTCCGTCGCCCGCGACGAGGTGCGCACCGGCGTCGCTCCCAACGAGCTCACCTGCAGCACCGATCGCGACCCGTTCGTCGGCACTCCCTGGCACAAGCACGTCCCGGCGCGCCTCTCGCGCCTGTAATCCGCCTTCCCCGCGTCTCCTGCCCACCCTCCTTCGCGCCGCCGCGCTGGCCTCGGCCTGCCCCGCCGCCGGCGCAGCGGCAGGAGCCGGAGCCCTCCCGCCGCCCTTCCCTCGGCCGCGCGGAGGCCCGGCCAGCGCCGGGGGGCCGCGCCTTGGACCTTGAGCCGAGTGACATCGCGCCGCATCCAGCTCGTCGGTGAGGCGCAGGTGGGGATGGGAGCGGACAGCTTGCGGACAGGCTCCCGCGGGAGCTGCAGTCCTGCGCGCGGTCAGCAGCTCAGCGGCGCTGGATCATCTGCTCGAGGTTGTACATCTGCCGGGCCTTGGGCGGCGCGGCGGCGGCGGGGCTTGGCGAAGGGGGTGACTTGGAGAGGTCGGCGGCGCTCGGGTCGGCGTCGAAGTTGTACTGCGAGCGCTCCCGCTCCCGCTGCCGCTCGTTTTCGACCTGCTGCTGCTCGAAGCGATCCCACATCGCCCGCGGCAGCGTCAGCGCGTAGGCGAAGTCGAAGTGCTCCCGCTTGCTCGGCGCCACATCGAACCGCCAGGTCAGCAGGCCGTTGGCGTCCTTGTAATCGGCCATCCGCGAGGCGCCCATGAACTTGGTCTCGATGCTCGGATCCGCCGAGACCGGGAACTGGTCTTGGATCAACAGCTGCCGGCTCTTGCCGGAGTAGTTGGCGATCTCGATCTGCCACTGGTTGGTGATGGTGACCTTCTTGGCGAACACGCCCGACCCCTCGACATCCCCCTTGAGCAGGGTGCGCTTGACCTGCAGCCGCTGATCGGGACCCAGGTAGATGTCAAAGTCCTCGCCCGCCGCCGCCAGGTGGCTGAACGCCGAGGTCCCGACGAAGTTACCGTCGAGAAACACCGAGACCTTGCCCAGCAGCAGGGGGATCCCTGTGCCATTATTCAGCCGCGCGCGCAGGAACACCTGGGCCGTCAGCGAGGGAATCGCGACGTGCAGCAGGTTGGCCGCCAGCTTGCTTGTCTTCAGCGTGACCTGATGATCCGCGTTATCACTGGCGATCGTCTCGCGCCCGGGGAGCTGCACGGTCAAGGTCGTCGAGGCGAGCGCCGCCCCGGCTGCGGACTCCGCCGGAGCATTGTCCTCGGCGCGACTGTCGGCGCCTCCCGCGCGCCGCGCGCTCCCGCCGGGCGGGGTGAGCGAGCCTGCCGTCACCCGCCACGCTTGCAGCATGCCGGGCGCGGTGCCGACGGCGGGGCGCGCGGTGGACAGGGTCATGCTGACGTCTTCCCAGGCCTCGCCCGTGGTCTGCCGGATGTTGGCGTTGGAGACAAGGTAGTACGTCCCCCCTTCCGCCGAGCCGCGCAGGTCGTACAGCGGCGTCCACGAGACGTTGGTGACGGTGTACTCCAGGGACACCTCGCCTTCGACCCCGGGCTTGCCGTGATAGGTCACATCGACCTCAAAGGCCGAGCGGCGGCGCGCCGTCATCGCCTCGCTCAGCTTGCGGGCCGCCTCGTCGCGCTCGCGCTGCAGGTTCTGGACGAGCAGGTTGGCGGCGCGGATCTTGACCTGGTAGCCGCCGCGCCGCTCTTCCATGAACTCGACGGCCGCCTTCCAGCCGTCCGTCTTGATCGTGCCGAGCCGCAGCTCGTGATCGCTCTGCGCCGTAGTCAGGGCTGCGAGGTTGCCAAGCAGGCGGAGCTGCTCGGTAAAGTTGGCGAGCCGGTCGCGCTCGGCGTTGAGCTTTTGCTCCAGCTGGTCGACGGCCAGCTTGAGCGGGTCGGTCAGCCACTCGCGCTCCGAGGCGGGCTCGGTCGGGCGCACCGAGACGCCGGTGATGGTCACCCCCTTGCCCGCCGCGCGCACCGAGTCGCGCACCAGCGCCACGGGCAGGCTGTGAAAGCGCACGGCGCCGCTTCCCTTATCGGCCGGCAGCGCCTGCACGCGACGCACCACGGCGCGATCGGAGAACACGAGCACCGAGTCGATCTTGCCGGTAACCGGCAGCACGGGCGTCTCCGCCCGGGCCGACTGGGTAAAAAGAACGAGCAGCGTCGTGAGCAAGCACTTCCGGATCATCACCAGGCTCCTGTGCAAAGGCCAAGTTCGCGCGCGATGCGGTGCTGGGGATGAACGTGTGAGCCCCTGCAAGGATCTATCGACGCTAGCCGGGCGCCGCAGAGCCATTTGCGCCGGAGGTCCCGAGGCTCCCGGGAGGTGGGCGCTACCAAGATCTGTCCGCAGCCCCTCCCCACGCTGCGCGGACAGCTTCCCGAGGCATCTCACTTGGAGTCGACTATTAGCCGAGTAACATCATGCTGGTCGCCGACTCGGCCATGCCCTCGGGGGAGCGGGTGAAGCTGCTCGACTTCGGGGTCGCCAAGCTCGCCATCGCCCTGCACGCGGCGGACAGCCAGGTGCGCACGCACGCCGGGCAGACCCTGGGCACCCCCCAGTACATGTCGCCCGAGCAGTGCCGCGATGTCAGTCAGGTCGATGGGATGACCGACGTGTACGCCCTGGGCGTCATCCTTTACCAGATGCTTTCGGGGCAGGTGCCGTTTATAAGCTCGGGCGAGTTTGCCATCGCCGCCATGCACCTTTACGAGCCACCGCCGCCGCTGCAGTCCCGGGCGCCGCAGGTGACCGAGCTCACCGCGGAGCTTGTCCACCGCATGCTCGCCAAGAACAAGGAAGAGCGCCCGACCATGGCGCAGGTGCTGACGGTGCTGCAGACCATGGGCATCAACGTCACCGCCAGCACCCAGAAGGCCTCGGCGATCTCGCTTGGCGGGCAGTCGGGGTCGATCTCGATGGCCGACATCCAGGCGGCCGAGCGCCTGGGCACGCTCGGTGAGCTGAGCGGAACCAGCGGTCGCAGCATCCCGGCGGCGCTGCTGAGCGCGGCGATCCCGGTGGTGCCGGCCAACAACCCAACGACGCTCGGCACCAGCACCGGGCAGCTGACCCACCGCTCCAGCCGCCTGTTCTGGGGGGTGACCGCCGCCGCGGGGGCGAGCGTGCTGGCCGTGACGCTGCTCGCCAGCGGCCTGCTTAGCGACAACAAGACCGCGACCACCGCGCCGGTGCGCTGGCAGGTGAGCACGCGGCCGCCGGGGGCGACGGTGCTGCGCTCGGACAACGGCACCATCCTCGGCAAGACGCCGTGGCACTACGAGCAGCCGGCGAGCGCTGGCAAGCTGCAGGTCAGCATCCAGTACACCGGCTACCAGACCAACACCCTGACCCTGGACAGCGGCCGCGACGAGACCCTGGAGCTGACCCTGGTGCCGATCCCGGCGCCCAAGGTCGAGCCGCCGCCGCCGCCGCCGCCCAAGCACAAGAGCCGCTCCCACAAGGCCAAGCCCGACGAAGAGGGCGATCCCAAAGAAGAGCTGCCCTAGCCGCGCCGGCTACAGCAAAGGGGCGACGCGCTGCGCCACCTCGTCGTGGAACCACTTGACCGCGGCCTCGATCTGACCGATGCGAAAGTGGCTGTCGGCGCCTGCCCGCAGGCCGGCCTGGATCGACTCGGCGATCGCCAGATCCTCGCGCTGAAACACCGAGCCTTCGATGAGCTGGAAGGTCTTGTCCCAGTAGCGGCGCTGCTCCTCGGTCTCGGGCGGCCGCGGGATGAGCATCCGGTGGTGGTAAAGCAGGTGCTCGGGGCCGTCGGGGAAGATGGTGAGCAGGGTCACCCAGTCGGGATGGAACACGAGGATGGTATTGGGAAACAGCAGATAAAACGGCGTCGTCATCGCCCGCAGATCCCAGCGCTCCGGCGGCAGCTCGCGCGCCTGGAGGAGCGTCTTGCGCGCCCCGATCGAGCGGCTGTGCGGCGGCAGCGACCGCACAAGGACATTGTCGAGAAAGAACCGCGAGATGGTCTCGCGGTGCAGCGAGCGGACGTGGTAGCCCTCCAGGAAGGCATCGATGAGCAGCTTCCAGTTGGCCGGCCGGCGACCGGTCGCCTCGTGATGGACGACATGGGTGCCAAGGCCCAGCCCCGTGAGCTCGGCGGCGAGCGGACCGAGATAGGAGTCGATCGGCAGCTTGGCGCCGCGCCCGCCCGGCTGGACAAAAAGGAGGCCGCAGCGCTCGGCCAGCGGCACCCGCACAAGCCCCGCGTCCTCGTCGCGCAGGCTGGGAAAGCAGTCGCGCCGCGGCACCCGCAAAAGGGCGCCGCCGAGCTCGTACGACCAGGCGTGGTAGCGGCAGACAAAGGCGCGCGCGTTGCCGCGTCGCTCGCTGACTAGCTGGGTCCCGCGGTGGCGGCAGACGTTGAGGAAGGCGCGCACCTCGCCGTCGGGCGAGCGGACCAGGAGCAGCGGGATCCCCGCCGCGTCATGGGTCAAAAAGTCGCCCGGCTCCTTGAGCTCGGAGGTGTGGCCGACGACCAGCGGCAGGCCTTGGAACAGCGCCCGCTGCTCGGCCTTATAGAACTTCGGACAGGTGTACTGCTCGACGGGAATCAGCCAGTCTTGCGGCGCGGCGGCGGCGGGGCCCGGCTCGGCCATCGCCAGCAGTTCGGTCAGCAGCTCAAGCTCCAGCGCGCGCTCCATGCACCCACGGTAGCATAGACCGCGGCGGCGCCCTGGAAGGGGCAGCGCGCAGCGGAGGAGGGCCCCGCGGATCGCTCGCGTCGTGGAGGCTGGCGGCGGGACGCGGCGGTCCACGGGACCCTTCTTCGCTGCGCGCTGCCGGGGCGCGCGGGGTGACCGGCTAGCTCGGCTTTTCCACCATCGGCGGCTTCAGCGGACCGCGCGGCGCCAGGGTGGCGCTGCGAAACACGCGGTCCTCCTGGCTGCTCAGCGGGGCGACGCCGTAGGTCGGCGCGTGGCCGTCGGAGAGCGGCGGCGCCGCCATCATCGCCTCGGCCGGGCTCAGCTCCTTTTGGCCAAAGCCGGAGAAGGCGATGGTGCGGTGCGGGCGGACCAGCGACAGCTCGTACAGCTCGTTGTAGGCGGCCAGCACCGCCGGCTCGCGCCCCAGGCTGGCGAAGGCGCGGTCGAGCGCCGCCGGGTACTGGCCCTTGGCGTCGGCGACCAGCGGTGCCACCTGAAGGCTCATCTTGGCCTCCAGCAGCGAGACCAGCAGCCGGCCCTCCTCCTCGATGTCGGCCTTGGCGCGCTCCAGCCGCGCGGCGATGGTCTCGAACACCTGGCGCGAGACCTCGGGCAGCAGGCTCACGTTGCGCACGAACACCTGCTCGATCGACACCCCCCAGCGGGCGGTCTCGGCGCCGATGTCGCGCTTGAGCAGCTCGCCGATCTCGACGCGGTCGGTGAGGATCTGCTGGAACTCGCGGCTGCCGAGGATCGAGATCGCCGCGTGCTGGACCAGGTTCTGCAGCGAGCGGTCCCAGTCGGCGACATCATAAAGGGCCCGTTTGGCGTCGGTGATGCGCAGCTCCAGCCACAGGTCGACGAGCATCGTGGTGCCGCTGATGCTGTTTATGTGCACATCGCGGAAGTGCCGGAAGTCGCGCTGCAGCGACGCCCGGCGCACCCCCACCCAGGGCAGGATGCGATCGGGCAGCCAGTGCCAGCCAGGCTGGGTAATCACCGCGGCGAGCTTGCCAAAGCGGGTGACCAGCACCGCCTCCTCGTGCTCGACCGCGAGCGCGAACAGGCCAAGGAGCCGGGCGAGCAGCGGGAGCAGCAGGAAGCTGAGCACCGCGCTAGCTGCGAGCAGCAGGATTGAGTTCATGGCGTCCTCCGGACAAAGACCGTACGCGACTCGGCGAAGACCTCGGCGCGGCGGCGCTGGACGTACAGGTCGAGGGTGTGGTTTTTGTGCATCTCGCTCAGGTAGCTGCCGAGCTGCTCGATCTCCGACTCGACGGCGCAGGCGCTGGAGCGGGCGATCTCGACCCCGCGCTCGGCCGCCAGCACCTGCTGGCTGCACGCCGCCTGGGCGCGCGCGAAGTTGGCCTGGGCCTCGTTGCGGGCGCGCATCATGGCGTTGAGCGCATCGGCCAGCTCATCGGGCGGCAGCATGTCGGTAAGGTCGACGGCGCGGAACTCGATGCCGTAGCGATCGCCCAGGTGCTCGCGGCAGAACTCGGCGATGCGGGCGTTGAGCTGGTGGCGCGCCCCGCGGAGCAGCGCGTAGGAGCCGGCCTCGGCCGGCAGGTCGGGCGAGAGCGCCGAGCGCTCGCGCTCCGAGAGCGTCGTGCGGATGTTGGCGATCTCGTTGCGCAGGAGGCTGGCGAACAGGCCGGCGATGTGCTCACGCGGGGAGCGCATGCCAAAGACGTAGTGGTGCAGCTGGCCCGCCTGCGGCGTATAGCGCAGCACCGAGTCGAAGCGCAGCACGGTGCCGTCTTCGGCCATGGCGGTGCGGCCGCCCTCCTGGGTGCTGAGGTCGAGGTTCTGCTCCATGACCGACACCGCGTGCGCGACCTGCCAGGGCGCCTTGCGGTGCAGGCCAGGGCCGTAGGTGTAGGGCTCGCCCGAAGGCGCGGTGAGCAGCGCGCCGAAGCTGCTGAGCAGCGCCCGGTGGCCCTCCTCGACCCGGAAGAAGCAGCGGCTGAGCAGCAGGGCCAGATAGCCGGCGATTCCTAAGATGACTCCGATAGTGATCACTTAAGACTCCTTTTTCGGTTAGAAGCGATAGGGGTTGGCGCGGCGCTGCGGGCGCTGCGACCAGCCGGCGGCGGCGCGGTCGCCGGTGGGGCGCGGCGACTCGTCCTCGTCCTCGGCGATCCGCCGGTAGGCGGCGGCCAGGCCGCGGTTTACGTCGACCACGTCTTCGTTGAACTCGTGGTGGGCGGCGCTGGCTTCGGGCAGCCGGGCGACCGCATCGGCCGAGTCGACGAGCAGGCCGTGGGCGACGTACTTGTTGTCGGGAATCTCGACCCCGACGACGATGGCGCCGATGCCGATGTAGCAGTGGGCGCCGATCACCGAGTCGTGCACCACCGCCTTGAAGCCGACGAAGGTGTGGTCGCCGATGTAGCACGGCCCATGGACCAGGGCGTTGTGGGCGATCGAGACGTTCTTGCCCACGTACACCGCCCACTCCTGACCGGCGACCAGCACCCGCTTGTTCTTCAGCGCGTGGATCACCACCCCGTCCTGGACGTTGGTGTTGCTGCCGATGAAAAACGGCGAGCCCTCGTCGGCGCGCACCGAGCTGCCGGCGGCGATGTGCACATGATCGCCGAGCAGCACCTTGCCCACCACGTTGGCCTGGTCGTGCACAAAGGCCGAGCGCGCCATCAGCGAGCGCTCGCGCAGGTTCTGCAGCCAGTTGAGGTGGTCGGGGCTCGGCTCGTAGTGGAAGCGCCGGCGCGCCCCGGCCGAGCTCGGATCGAGGATGGCGCGGATGCCGGCCGGGCGCGACTCAGCGTCGGCGTCACCCTCTTCCTCGCGCTCCTGACTGCCGCTTATGTAGCGCGCCACGTAGTAGATGACCAGTCCGCCGCCGAGGCCGAGGATGAGGTGGCCGGACACCGTGCCGACCGCCGTCACCAGGAACGCCAGCGCCTTGCCCTTGCCTTCTTGCAAGAGCGCCACCAGCGTGCTGACCTCGATCAGGCGGACCGCAATGACGCACAGGAGCCCGGCCAGCGCGGCGAGCGGAATCTTGGAGATGTACCGTCCCAGGTACAGCGCCGACAGGGTCAGCGCCACGCCGTGCAGGATCGCCGCCAGGCGGGTGCGGCCGCCGCTCTGGACGTTGACGCTGCTGCGCACCACCACTCCGGTCACCGGCATCCCCGACATCAGGCCGACGCCGAAGTTGGCGATGCCCTGGCCGAGCAGCTCGAGGTTTGAGTTGTGCGGCTTGGCGCGGCCAGACAGGCGGTCGACGGCGCTCGCCGACAGCAGCGACTCGACCGCGGCGAGCAGGGCGAGCGGCAGGGTGGCGATGAGCAGATCGAGCAGGCGCTCATCGAAGATCACCGGCAGCTTCGGGTGCGGCAAGCTCGCCGGCAGATCCCCGACCCGCTCCAGATCCCAGTTCAGGTAGACCGAGACGAAGGTCACCGCGCTCAGCGCCAAAATGGCGGCCGGGAAGCGGCGGTGGCGGCTCATGGCCGAGACGAAGAACGCGACGCCCAGGCCGCACACCACCGAGATCCACGAGACCTTATGCAGCCACGCCGGGCGATGCATCATCTGCGCCAGCTCGATGATCTTGTAGTCAAAGCCGAGGAGCTCGGGAATCTGGTTGTCCAGGAGCT
Organism: Polyangia bacterium; assembly: GCA_044222245.1. Classification (GTDB taxonomy): domain Bacteria; phylum Myxococcota_A; class Polyangia; order Palsa-1104; family JAEUJZ01; genus CALFML01. The sequence continues at coordinate 170,921 of JBGANQ010000002.1, forward strand.
TGAGCCCGACGCCGGTGGTAAAGCCGGCGAGGACGACCTCGGGGACGTAGTGGATGAGGCGGCCCGACATGAACAGGGCGAGGATGATCTGGATGACGCCGATCATCAGCGCCGCCGCGGCGACCCCGGTGGGACCAAACTCCTTGGCGAGCGCGAACACCATCACGTTGAGCGCCGCCGCCGGCCCCGTGACCTGCAGCGGCGCGCCGCCGAACATGCCGGCGAGGATGCCGCCGACGGCGCCGGCGAACAGGCCGGTAGAGGCGGGCAGCCCGCTGGCCACCGCGAGCGCGAGGTTGAGCGGCAGCGCCACCGCGGCCACGGTCAGGCCGGCGATCACATCCGGCAGCAGACCCTTCTGGCGGGGAATGTCGCGCCAGGTGTCCAGCCAGTCGGCGAGCATGCCGCGCAGCTGATCCCCGTAGGTAGATGCGGCGACCCTGGGGGCGTGGCCGCTGCCGTGCGCGCGACCGGACACGATATGCGGCGTGCTCAGGCTGCGGTTCTTGAACGGCACAGCCGGAGATGGCTCCAGGTGGCGACGGGTTGACAGTGAGACAGACATCGGCTTGCGTACTCCCAAATAAGCGGTTCCCATAAAGGCGCAGCGGTAGCCGGGGTGGGACTGCGGTCGCACCCGGGGCCCGCCGCGCCATGACCTGCGCGTCCGCTGCGCTCACTGGCTAGTCGAGCGCAGGCAGACGCTGCCCGTACAGTAAGGGCGCTGCCATGGACACTTCCGTTTGCTGCGGGCGCGGACGATGGAAGTGCAGTCCTATACGACCCGCGGCCGCGCGCGGCGCGGCACCTTGTGCTGGGTCCGGCGCGCCGCGCACTGGCCTGGCCGGCGCCGGCTCAGCCTGACGCGCGCTTCAGGCGCGACACGACAGGCCGCGGGCGGGACATGGATACACTTCTGCTGGGGGAGCGGGGAATCAGATCTGCAGGCGGACGCGGGTACTCTGGGGGGCGCTGTGGAGACTCGCCCGACGCGGCGCGGCCTGGCGCGCGACCAAAAGTCGCTGGGGCTTCCGCTCGGCGCAGTGCGGCGGCGGCGGCGGGGCCGGCGAGCGGCCGTGGCACGGACGCGGAGCGCACGCGGCGACCTTCTCTCCGTCGTCGGCCCCGTCGTCGTCATCCTCCTGCTGCTGGGCAATCGACTTGCCGAGCACGTTCCACGGCAGCGCGATGACCGGGGTGACCACGATCATGACGAGCAGCCAGAGCATGCGAATCTTGCGCAGGAGCAGCACGACTAGCGTCCAGTATTAATTTTCAGCAGAGCCCTTGGCAAGCAGATTGATTACCCCGGAAGGAATCGCCGCGCTGTGGCATCTTTGCCCGGGCCTCGCAGGCTCTGGTGATTTCCTGTCGCCGCGCGCGAGCTGGCGATTCCTTTTTGCGATTCTCTTATCGCTCTTGTCTTTTGCCGTGGGCTCGCCCGGCGCTTTGGTGGGGCGCCGCCAGCGGCACCGCCAGCGGCGTCGGGCCCGCGGCGTGCTTGCAGCCGCTTGCCGTCGGCGGTACCTTAGGCAACGATGTCGATCTATACACTCGGCAAACTCTGCCCGCGCCGTTGCAAGCTGGGCTGGCTCACTGGGGTCGTCTGTCTGCTTGTGCTGCTTGCCGCTCCGGCGGCGGCGCAGGTCCGGCGCGCCGTCATCGTGGGAATCAATAACTATGCGGTCGATCCGCGCACCGACCGCACCAAGAACCTCGACGGCGCGGTCAACGACGCCGAGGCGATGGTCGAGACCCTGCGCACCTTCCATGGCTTCAAGGCCGCCGACATTCACCTGGTCACCGACCAGCAGGCGACGCGCAGCCGCATCCTCAAGGAGCTGCAAGAACACCTCATCGATCCGGCGCAGCCTGGCGACCTCAGCCTGTTTTTTTTCGCCGGGCACGGCTCCTATCAAGAGAACAAGAAGTCGCGCGAGGTCGATAAACGCGACGAGACGATCGTGCCCGCCGACGCCAACCGCGGGGTGGCCGACATCCGCGACAAAGAGCTGGCGCGCCTGTTTAACCGCGTCCTTGATCGCAAGGCGGGACTGGTGGCGATCTTTGACAGCTGCCACAGCGGATCGATCTCGCGCGGGATCGGCGATGAGGGCAAGCTGCGCTTCGCGGTGCCGCGGGCCGCGCCGGCCGGCGGCGAGGGGACGGCCGACGATCAAGTGGCGGTGTCGCCCGAGGAGCGCGGGGCGCTCTTTCTCGCCGCCACCCAGGACCAGCAGCCGGCGCATGAGCGGTTCATCAAGGGACAGCCGCGCGGCCGCTTCACCAGCGCGCTGCAGCAGATCCTCAACACCAGCGCGCCGGGCGAGGCGGTAGACAGTCTGTTTCTGCGGCTGCGGGCGCTTATGCAGGCCGGCGGGAGCGTCCAGGAGCCGGCCCTGGCCTCGACCAAGGAGCGGCGCCAGAAGACCCTGTGGGGGACCGCGGCCAGCGAGCACGGCGCCCGGCCGCGGGTGGCGGTGGGCAGCGTCAGCGGTGGCACGGTCCAGCTGCAGGCTGGCTACGCGGTGGGCCTGGGCAGCGGCGCGGCGCTGCGCAGCGTGGGCGGCGCCGCGGTCCAGCTGCAGGTGACCGAGGTGCTCGGGCCGACCACCTGCAAGGCGACGGTGCGCGCCGGCAGCGCGAGCGCCGTCAAGCCCGGCGACCTGTTCGAGATCGAAAGCTTCGGCACCCCGTACCTGGAGCCGCTGCGGGTGTTTGTGGGCGTGGCGCCGCCGCGGCGCGCCGAGCTGGAGGCCTTCATCAAGGCGCTGGCGCCGCTGCGGGCGCCGGGCGGGGTGACCTTCACTGCCGACCCGACCGAGGCGAGTCCCACCCACACGCTGCTGTGGCTGGGCGGCCAGTGGGTGCTGCGCGACCTGCAGCGCCATGACCAGGCGCTCGGCGCGCAGCCGACGCTCGCCCAGCTGCGCAAGGCGCTCGGCACCGGCGGCCCGCCGGTGCGGCTGTTCGTCAGCCTGCCGCTGCCCGCCGAGCAGCTTGCGGCGCTGCCGCTCGGCAAGCCGGGCAGCAGCAAGAGCGTCGAGGTGACCCCCGAGCCGAGCCGCGCCGACTACTGGCTGGTGGGGCGGGTGGGCGCGAGCCGGCCGGAGTTTGCCTGGGTCCTGCCGGGAGCGGACAAGGACTCGCGGCCGGGCGTGCCGCTGCGCAGCGAGTGGGTGGGCCTGGGCGAGGGCAGCTTCGGCGCCGCGCTGGGCGACGCGGCGCTGCGCCTGGCGCGCCTGAAGACCTGGCAGACCATCGACACCCCGCCGGGCGACCGCTTCCCCTACCGGCTGCAGCTGCAGAACCTGCAGACCAAGCAGTTCGTACCGCCGGGCACCCCGGTGCGAAATGGTGAGACGTACCGGCCGGTGCTTTTGGCAAGCGGCGCGGTGGCGAGTGTCCAGCCGCGCTACGTCTATCTGTTCGCCCTCGACAGCAACGGCGGCAGCAGCCTCCTGGTCCCTGGTCCGGGGATGCTGGCCGGTGAGAACCTGGTCCCGGACGCCCGCGATGGCGCCGCCGCCCCCAAGCTGATTCCCATCGGTCAGGGGTTTGCGGTAAGCCCGCCGTTTGGCACCGACACGCTGGTGCTGCTGGCCAGCGCGACCGCGCTGCCCGACCCATCGGTCCTGGTGATAAAGCCGCTGCACCGCGGCGTGCAGGCGGCAGAGCCGTGCCAGGATCCGCTGGAGTGTCTGATCTTCGGCATCAACGAAGGCCAGACGCGCGGCGGCCAGGCGGCGCCGGCCGACTGGTCGGTCGAGCGGCTGATTGTCCATAGCGTCGAGCGGTAAGTAGTTCCCGCAAGCTGGAAAGCTGGCAAGCTGGCGGACGGACACCGCGGCAGCTTGCGCGGTGAGAGGCGATTTCGTCTATCCGGAGAGCAGGTGGGTGAGCTGGCGGCGCACTGAAGCCGTGGTGTCGTAGACACCTCTTGTTCCCGAAGGGACGAGCAGTCCGGTGCGCAGCCACAGGGCTATCAGGGACGCGGCGACGCCGCTTTTGAGCAGCTCCTGGCGGGACATCTGGGCGCGGATCTTGGTCCGTGGGCGCGGCGCGGGCGGGCGGGACTTGGCTCTTTGTACGCTGCGGACCGCGGCAGCCTTGGCGGGCGGCGGGGACGCGGGCGGCGGCGGGGACGCGGGGCTTGGGGTCGCGCCGGGGTCGAGCTCGATGCCGAACAGCTCGGACAGCTCGGCGTCGGCGAGCGTGCTGCGCCGGGGTGAGGCGGCGCCGCGGCTCAAGGTATGGGCGGTGCTGGCCCCGGTGATGAGCTCCAGCTGGTCGACCTGGCGCAGGCGGAACAGCAGCTCGGGCTCGGCGTCCAGGCGCGCCCCGACGCCGTAAAGCGTCGCCGCGACGTGCTTGCACAGGCTCGCCACATCGGGGCACGAGCACTCAAGCCGGAGCTCGCGCGGGCCTGGGAACAGGCCGCTGCCCTTGCGGGTGATAAGCTCCATGACCCCCTGCGACAGCCGGCCGCGCAATAGCTCCACCAGGGAGTCGATGCGCCCGGCGCACTGCTTGATCAGCGCCTGCCACGGGGCGCGGGCGATGGGACTGATGGTGATCTGGATGCGATAAAGCTGCGAGCCCATGACCAGCGCGCTGATCTTTCCCGGCTCGATCTGCAGGTCGAGGACCGAGCCGTTGCGGACGTAGGTGCGGCCGCGCGGCAGGCGATTTTCATAGTCACTGTACGACTCCAGGTTGTCGCACCAGGCGCGGCCCCAGAATGTGGTCGCGATCGTCCGTCCGGACAGCACGACCGGCGCGGTGCGCCTTCCCTTTTTGTGCAGGGAGGCGAGCTCGCGCGCGGCGCGGCGACGGCGCTCGGCGACCGGGACGTAGGGGGCGAAGCCGCCGTAGGCCGATTCATAGTATCCCATGCCAATGCTCCTCCTAACTTGCAGCTAACTTGCCGGCTCTGCGGCTTCAGCTCTCAGTGAGCGCGCTGCGGATGTCCAGCGACACCAGGCGCAAGAGCTCGTCATCCTGGAGCCCGGTGAGCAGCGCCTCACCGCCGCCGCTGAGCAGCTCGTGCGAGAGCTCCTGCTTGGCGGCGATCAGCGAGTCGATGCGCTCCTCCAGGGTGCCGCGGCAGACGAACTTGTGGATAAGGACGTTCTTTTTCTGGCCGATTCGATAGGCGCGATCGCTGGCCTGCGACTCGACCGCCGGGTTCCACCAGCGATCAAAGTGGATGACATGGGAGGCCGCCGTCAGGTTCAGCCCGGTGCCGCCGGCCTTGAGGGACAGGACGAAGAACGGCGGCCCGAGCTCGCTCTGGAAGGCCTGCACCAGCTGCTGCCGCTGCTTGACCGGAGTCTCGCCGTGCAGGACCAGGCCGGGCTGGCCGAAGATGCAGCGCAGGAACTCGGCCAGCGGCTCGGTCAGCTCGCGGAACTGGGTGAACACCAGCACCCGCTCCTGGCGGCTGGCGATCGGCTCGCACAGCTCGCGCAGGCGGGCGAACTTGCCGCTGTCCTCGGGGGCGTAGACGCCGTCGCCCAGCGACTGCGAGGGGTGGTTGCACAGCTGCTTGGCGCGCAGGAGGAAGCTCAGGATGACGCCGCGCCGCTGCTGGTCCTTTTCGACCTCGGTGAGCTGGGTGCGCAGGGCCGCGACCGCCTGCTCGTAGAGCACCGCCTGCTTCTTGCTGAGGGCGCAGTAGGCGACAAGCTCGGTCTTGTCGGGCAGGTCGGCGATGATGCGCTTGTCGCTCTTGAGGCGGCGTAGCAGGTACGGGCGGATGAGGTTGCGCAGCGGGCTGTAGTCCTGCTTGTCGGAAAGGCCCCGGGTGAACTGCGCGAACACCTTGGCCGAGCCGAGCAGGCCTGGGCAGAGGAAGTCATACAGCGACCACAGGTCGCCTAGCCGGTTCTCGACCGGGGTGCCGCTGAGCGCCAGGCGGGTGCGGCTGCGCAGCGCCTTGACCGCGCGCGTCTGCTTGGCAGCGGGGTTCTTGATCGCCTGCGCCTCATCGAGGATGACGAGCTCAAAGCGGCCGGCGGTAAACCCCGGGGCGCGGGCGACCGTGCCATAGGTGGTGATGCACAGGTCGACCTCGCCCAGGTCGGCGGCGGACAGCGCGGCCAGCTCGGCGGCGGACATGGCCGAGGGGTGGGCGACTAGGGCGCGCAGGCTGGGGGCGAAGCGCCGCAGCTCGGCCTGCCAGTTGCCAAGCAGCGAAGCGGGGACGACAAGGAGGCTCGGCAGCCGCGCTCCACCGGCCGCCGGCCGCGCCCGTCGCTTGAGCAGCAGCAGCGCCAGCACCTGGACCGTCTTGCCCAGCCCCATGTCGTCGGCCAGGCAGCCGCCCAGGCCGAGCTGATCGAGCAGGTACAGCCACTTGAGGCCGGCCTGCTGGTAGGGCCGCAGGGTCGCCCGCAGCTCGGGCCCGGGGTCGGCCGGACCGAGGCGCTCGGGATCGCCCAGCCCCGCCAGCACGCCGGCCAGGAAGTCGCCGGCGATGACCTGCGACCACTGCGCGGTAGCGGCGTCGGCAAGCGCGGTGTCCGACTCGGTGACCGCGGCGCCGGCGAGCAGGCGCATCGCCTGGACGAACGTGAGCTCGCCCTGGGCGGCGGCCTGCTGCACCGCCTGCCAGTGCGCGAGCGCCTGGCTGAGCTTTTCGCGATCGACCTCGACCCAGCGGCCCTTGATGAGGGCCAGGCCAGCGCTGCTGCGCAGGATCTGCTGCCACTCGGCGGCGCTAAGCGTCTCGCCGTCCAGGGTCAGGCTGACCGAGAAATCGAGCAGCGCCTCGGCGCCCAGGGTCGCGGCGGGGTTTTTGCCCACGGTCACGCTCACCTGCGGTCGCGGCGGCTTGCGCGCCTGCCAGAAGTCGGGCACGCGGACGATGACGCCGCTGTCCTCGATCGCCGGCACGTCCTTAAGGAAGGCGTAGGCCTCGGCGGCGGTGAAGCCGAGCGGCTGGAACAGCTCGCCGCTGTCGACCAGCTTGCGGATGAGCGGACTGTTGCTGGCGGCCTTGTGCACCGGCGACAGCAGCGCGAGCAAGGCCCGCTTGTCAGAGGCTTCGGAGTACTCTGCCAGCGCCTTGCCGAGCGGCAGGTGGGCGACCTGGGTCTGGCCCGACAGGCGGCTGGCGTAGGTCGCCAGGAAGGCGAAGGGGAGCTCCGGGTTGCGCTTGTTCTCGACCAGGTGGAAGCAGACGCGGCCGACCAGGTTCCACAGCGGGTTCTTGCCCGCCAGGTACTCCTTTACGCTGCCGGCGTAGGCGGCAAGCTCGGCGCGCACGACCTCCAGCAGATCATTCCACAGGCGGCCAAGGAGCTCGGCGTTCAGGTACTCTGCCCCGCGCAGCGGCGGCGCCGTGCTGGCCAGCGCACCGAGGTCGGCGGGCGGCGGCACGGTGACGCGGGCGCGCAGCTCTTCCAGATCTGCGGTGGCGCACAGGGCGGCAAGGAAGCGGCGGCACAGCTCGCGGAAAAAGCCAAAGTCGGGGGGCAGGGCGGTGGACAGCTCGGCGGTACCCAGGTGCAGCAGGAACGCGCCCGGACCGGCAGCGTGCGCTTTGCGCAGCCGCTGCGCCAGCTGCGGCGATAGGGAGTATTCCGGAGCTCCGGAAAGGGACTCCGGAGTTAGATGGATCTGTCCGCCAGGAGTTATGGACAGGCTGAGTTCGCTGACGGACAGAGCGGCAACAGCAGACATTTACTGTGCGTAGCAGTAAGCCCACTTGGGAATCACGTCAACCGGATATTCCGGTTTCGCTTCCCACGCAAAAGTCGAGTCCGATTGTCCTCTGCTGAGGCCGCAGTGGCACCGCAGCTTGGGAACCGGCGCAGCGCGCCCAAGCAAGATCCAAAAAAGATCCAATCAGGGCCAATCAAGCTCGGGACTTGCGGCGGCGGGAGCGCGTGTTAAGTTGCCGCGTTGCCCGCGCCGGGCCGCAGCGAAGGTCGTGATGACGCCACCTCAGCCAGAACACCCCAACACCCGCCACTACAAATACTACGACTTCATCATGGCCGCCTTCGTCGCGGTGCTCTTGTGCTCAAACCTCATCGGCGCCGGCAAGAGCTGCGCGATCTTTGGGCTGAAGTTCGCCGCCGGCAACATCTTTTTCCCGATCAGCTACATCTTTGGCAACGTGCTTACCGAGGTCTACGGCTACGCCCGCGGGCGCAAGGTGATCTGGGCCGGCTTTGGCGCGCTGCTGTTCGCTGCCTTCATGTCGCAGGTGATCATCCACCTGCCGCCAAACCCCGATGAGCCGCTCAACAGGCTGTATCAGCCGGCGATCGAGATGGTCTTTGGCAACAGCTGGCGGATCATCGCCGCATCTGTGGTGGCGTTCTGGGTGGGGGACTTCGCCAACTCGTACGTGCTGGCCAAGATGAAGCTGTGGACGCGCGGCCGCTACCTGTTTACGCGCACGATCAGCTCGACGGTGGTCGGGCAGGGCCTGGACAGCATCATGTTCTACCCGCTGGCGTTCCTGGGCATCTGGGCCCCGGGCGAGATGATGAAGATCGTCCTATTTAACTGGGTGTTCAAGGTCTCGGTCGAGACGGTGCTCACGCCGGTCACCTACGCGGTGGTGGGCTTTCTCAAGCGCGCCGAGAACGAGGACTACTTCGACAGCGAGACCAACTTCACGCCGTTCTCGCTGAGTGACTGAGAAGGGCCTGCCCGGCGGCCCCGGGGGTGTTAGGCCGCCGGGCAGGTCGGCAGAGCGGCCCACGCGCCGCCCTGCTTAGGTGGAACCGGACAGACCCTGGCTACGCCGTGGTGCTGACGCTGGTGAGGTCGCGGGTCAGCACGCGGTTCAGGGTCGCCAGCAGCTGCGCCGGCTGCGGCACGCTGCCCTGGGCCAGGTAGGCCAGCTCCAGCAAGAGGTCGCTGTAGGCGGACACCTCGTCGCTGGCCGGGCGGACCGAGAGCAGGTGGGCGAGCGCCTGGACGAGCGGGTTTTTCGGGTTGACCTCGAGGATCGGCTTCTGCACGGTGACCTTGCGGCCGGCGCGCATGAGCAGCTGTTCCAAGTGCGGTCCCATGTCGCCCTCGTCCGAGACGAGCACGCTGGCGCTGTCGGTCAGGCGGCTGGACAGCCGCACCTCCTTGAGCTTCTCCTGGAAGCGGACGCGCAGGTGGGCGACCAGCGCCCCGAGCTCCTGCTCCTTCTCGGGCGGCGTCTTGGGCTCCTCGGGCGGCGTCTCGCCCTCGGCGGTCTTGAGCTTGGGCGGGGTGAAGTCGCCCTTGTGGATGGCGCGCAGCTTCTTGCCCGAGAACTCCTGCAGGCCCTGGGCGACCCACTCGTCGACCGGCTCGATGAGCAGAAGGACATCGAGCTTGCTCTTGCGCAGCGCCTCGACGTGCGGGCTGGCCTCGACGAGCTCGCGCGAGGCGCCGGTGATGTAATAGATCTCGTCCTGCCCCTCGGGCATCTTGGCGAGGTACTCACCCAGGGAAATTCGCTTGTCGGCCGGCGTGTTCAGGCTGCTCCACAGCGCCACCTCGGCGATCTTCTCGCGGTTGGCCGAGTCGAGGAACAGGCCCTCCTTGATGATGCTGCCAAACTCGTCCCAGAACTCGCGGTAGGCGTCGGGCTTCTGCTCTTTGACGCGCTTTAGCTCCTCGAGGATCTTCTTCACCAGCTGCTTCTGGATGGCGCTGATGACCTGGTTCTTCTGCAGGATCTCGCGCGAGACGTTGAGCGGCAGATCATCGGAGTCGACGACGCCGCGCACAAAGCGCAGCCACGGCGGCAAGAGCTCCTCGGCGTGATCGAGGATGAACACCCGGCGCACGTACAGCTGCATGCCGCGCCGCTTGTCGCGATCCATGGCGAGGTCAAACGGGGGCTTTTCCGGAATGTACAGGATCGCCTGGAACTGGTAGGGCGCATCGAGCGACAGGTGCAGGTGGGTGAGCGCGTCGCCCTCGACGAAGCCGCCCGACAGCTCCTTGTAGAAGTCCTTGTACTCGTCCGCGGTGACTTCGCTTGGGCGGCGCGACCACAGGGCGGTGCTGCGGTTGCACTGCTTGCCGGCCAGGCGCACCGGCCACTTTACGTAGTTACTGTACTGCTTGACGATCGACTCCAGGCGCCAGTCCTGCAGGTACTCGCTCTCCTCGTCGTTGAGGTGCAGGGTGACGGTGGTGCCGACGGTGGTGCGGGTGCCGGGGGACAGGGTGTAGTGGCCGCCGCCCTCGCTGCTGAAGTGCACCGGGGTGGCGCCGGGCTCGGCCGACAGGGTCTCCAGCTCGACCTTCTTGGCGACCATGAACGCCGAGTAGAAGCCGACGCCGAACTGGCCGATCACCTCCAGGTTCTTGCCGGCGCTCTGCTCGCTCTGCTGCTCCTTGAGCTTCTTGAGCAGGGTGCCGGTGCCCGAGCGGGCGATGGTGCCGATGTTCTCGATCACCTGGGCGCGGGTCATGCCGACGCCGGTGTCGGCGATCTTGACCAGCTTCTGATCCTTGTCGACCGACAGCTCGATCGCCGCCTCCTGGGCGTCGACGGCGTGGCGCAGCTCGGGCCGGGTGAGGGCGAGGAAGCGCAGGGTGTCGATGGCGTCGGAGGAGTTGGAGATGAGCTCGCGGAGGAAGATCTCTTTTTTCGAGTAGAGGGAGTGAATCATCAGGTGCAGCAGCTGCTGCACCTCGGTGCCAAAGGTTCGCTCCTCCTGCTGCGCGGGATCGCTGGCCGGAGCGGAAGCGGAGCTTTGGGGAGCCGGGGGCGTAACGGGTTCAGTTTGGTCAGTCATGCTAGCTTGCGTAATCACCGGCTTGCCCAGGATCAAGAGCTAATTCGCGCGCGCCCACCTTTGCTGGCGATCGACTTGCTTCCGGGCTCGCTTCCGGGCTCGCTTCCGGGCTCGCTTCAGGCGCCCGCTGCCGCCTGCGCCCGCCGCCGCCCGCGGGTCCGGGCCAGGCTGCCGAGCAGCGCTAGGGCGACGCCGTAGACCAGATAGGACTGCAGCACCCCGCCCCAGTACTGCGCCAGCGAGCCCTCCAGGGTCACCGCCACGCTCTGGGCGAAGTACAGGTGCAGCGCCAGCGCCCCGGTGCCGGCCTGCGGGTGGGCGAAGACCTCGTCCATGCCGCGCAGAAGAAACCCAAGGCCCATCAGAAGGACCAGACCGCCGACGACGCCGAAGTTGATGTAGGCCTCGGCGATCTGCGACAGGCCGACCATGACGTGGGCGGTGCCCGACTTGGTGGTGTAGCCGTAGAGCACCGCTGCCCAGACATCGGCGTACTGGGCGATCGGCTTATCGGGGTAGAACACCCGTGGCATCAGCGCGTAGCGCAGGTACCTGTAGGTCGCACCGCCCTGGTAGGGGATCGCCTGCGGGGTGAGCTCGATGGCGTTGGCCAGCTGCAGCGCTGCGCCGGTGCGCGCCGCGGCGACCTTGACCGACTGCTGCTTGTCGGTGGGCGCCGACAGCTCGCTGCCCAGCCAGTGCTGCACCGTCAGATCGACAAATAGCAGCGCCCGCGCGCTCAGGGTCATCTCGCTCTGGCGGTCCCACACCCGGGCGCGGAACTCGCCCTTGACCGGCTGCAGCAGCAGCACCGCGCCGAGCGCCGCCACCACCGGCCACAGCCGGGCGCGCCGGCAGATCACCAGGTTGGCGAGCACGTAGATAAGCAGCGGCTTCATCAGCGGCGTCAGCACCCCGCGCATCAGCGCCACCAGCGCCGCGGCGCCAAACAGGCCCCAGAATAGCAGCCGCCCGCTTCGCCCGCCGCCGCGCGGCCGCAGGGTCGGCAAGAGCACCATGGCGAAGCCGAGATCCGAGGGGGTGAGCACGGCGATCACGCTCACCGCCGGCTGGTACACGGTCAGCTCGCGGCGCATCCACAGCACATCGGCGAGCAGCGACAGGGCGACGATGCCGGTGCCGACCACCCGCAGCGGCAGCGCCGGCACATCGAGCCGCGGGTGGGGCAGGGCGCGCCCGAGGTTGAGCGCCCCCGCCAGGTGCCAGCCGAGGTAGATCGCCGGGGTGGCGAGCGCCGCCAGCAGCATCGCCAGGTCGACCGCGGCCTCGCTGAGGCGCGCCTCGCCCCAGCGCAGCATGAGCCGGTCTTCGTGAAACACCGCCAGGTGGTAGAACACCGCGGCCCACATGCCGGTCGCCACCACTGTGCTCACCCGCGCCCCGCGGCGGGTGAGCAGCCACAGCGTCGGAGCCAGCGCGCCGCCCAGGCCCAGCCAGGCGAGCAGGCGGGCGAGCACGCTGAAGCGCTCGGTGGCAAAAAACAGAAACAGCGGCAGCATCGCCGCCATGCCGATCGCAAAGGCCAGCACCAGCGGCGCCGCCGGCCGCGGTCGGGCATCGGCGAGCGGGGTCGGCCACACCTGGCTATCGGCGCCCGCGCCCAGCACCTAGTCCAGCACCTCGCCATGCACCTGGCCCAGCACCTGAACTATCAGCTCGCGCCGGTGGGGACCGCGGCGGTGCTCCCACAGGTAGATCCCCTGCCAGGTGCCAAGCCCGAGCGCGCCGTCGAGCAGCGGGATGCCGAGCGAGGTCTGGGTGAGCGCCGACTTGATATGCGCCGGCATGTCGTCGGGCCCCTCGGCGTCGTGCTGGTAGCGCGCTCCCGGCTGGTCGCCGTCGGGTATAAGGCGGCAGAAGAAGCGCTGCAGGTCGGCGCGCACGGTGGGGTCGGCGTTCTCCTGGATGACCAGGCTGGCCGAGGTGTGGCGGACAAAGACCGTGCATAGCCCAGAGGCAAGGCCGGCGCGCTCGACAACCGCCGCCACTTGCGCGGTCAGCGGGTGCAGACCTGGCCCCGGGACCTGCACGGACAATCGCTCCTGGTGGATTCGCACAGGGCGCAGCATAACACCTAGGACAGGCCCTTTGCCTGTGCTAGCGTTCGCGTATGACCCCGACGACCTCTGCCTCCATGGAGATGAGCGGTAGCGCCAAGAGCCACGCCACGACCTCGCAGCAGCAGCTCGACGAAGCCATCGGCATCCTCAGTGAGCAGGCGCCCGCCTTTGCCCGCCTGTCGGCGAGCGAGCGGGCGGCGCTGCTGCGCGCCTGCCTGCCGCGCATCCAGCAGGTCGCCACCGACTGGGTGACCGCCGCCTGCCAGGCCAAGGGCATCCGGCTTGAGTCGTCCACCGCCGGCGAGGAGTGGCTGGGCGGGCCGATGGTGACGGCGCGCTGCGTGCGCATGCTCATCCGCTCGCTCGACGACATTCACCGCCACGGCAAGCCGCAGCTGCCGGCCGGCGCCTTCCGCCCGGGCTGGGACGGCCGCACCGAGATCCAGGTCTTCCCGAGCGACAGCTTCGACCGGGCGCTGACCGCCGGCTTCACCTCGTGGGTGCGCCTGCAGCCGGGGGTGACCGAGGCGCAGGCGCGCGAGCAGCAGGCCAGCTTCTACAGCCAGAAGGGCAAGGGCGGGGTGTCGCTGATCCTCGGCGCCGGCAACGTCGCCTCGATCCCGCCGGCCGACGCCCTGTACAAGATGATTCACGAGGGCAAGGTGTGCCTGGTCAAGCTCAACCCGGTCAACGAGTACCTCGGCCCGTTCTACGAGCGCGCCTTCCAGCCCCTGGTCGAGCGCGGCTACCTGCGCTTTGTCTACGGCGGCGCCGAGGTCGGCTCGTACCTGAGCTACCACCCGCAGATCGTCGATGTGCACATCACCGGCTCGGATCGCACCCACGACCTCATCGTCTGGGGACCGCCGGGCCCGGACCGCACGCGGCGACTTGCGGAAAACGATCCGCTGCTCAAAAAGAACATCACCAGCGAGCTTGGCTGCGTGACCCCGGTGGTGATCGTCCCCGGCGACTACGGGGCCGGCGAGCTGCGCTTCCTCGCCGAGAACATCGCCAACCAGGTGACCAACAACGGCTCGTTCAACTGCAACGCCGCCAAGGTGGTCGTTTTGGCCGAGGGCTGGGCGCAGCGCGAGACGTTCTGGCAGCACCTGCGCGAGATCCTCGCCACCGTGCGGCCGCGCCAGGCCTACTACCCCGGGGCGCAAGAGCGCTACGCGGCGCTCACCCGCGGCAAGGAGCAGGTGACCCGCCTTGGCCAGGGGGATGACAAGGCGCTGTCGTGGACGCTCATCCGGGGCCTGGACCCGCGGCAGTCCGACGAGCCGCTGTTCAGCACCGAGCCGTTCTGCAGCATCCTCAGCGAGGTGGTGCTGCCCGAGCGCGAGCCGGCGGCGTTCCTGCAGGCGGCCACCGGGTTCTGCAACAACAAGCTGTGGGGCACCCTCAGCGCCGGCATCTACCTGCACCCCAAGACCGAGGCGGCCTCCGAGGTCAAGACGGCGCTCGACATGGCCGTGGCCGAGCTGCGCTACGGGCTTATCGGCATCAACCACTGGCCCGGCGTCGGCTACGGCGCGATGTCGGCCCCGTGGGGCGGTCACCCGTCGGCGACGCTGGCCAACATCCAGAGCGGCCTTGGCTTTGTCCACAACACCTTCATGCTCGAAGGCATCGAGAAGGGCGTCCTGCGCGGGCCGCTGACCATGTTCCCCAAGCCCCCGTGGTGGAGCACCCACAAGAACTCGAACAAGGTCGCCGAGCGCCTGGCGCGCTTTGAGTGCGAGCCGAGCTGGCTGAAGATCCCCGGCATCGCCCTTTTGGCCATGACCGGATAGCGGCCGCAGGCCGGGGAGCAGGAAAAAAAGAGCCATGTTGCGCGTCATTGCCGGCGAGCATCGAGGTCGTCGGCTGCGCGCCCCGGCGGGCCTTGGCACGCGGCCGACCGCCGATCGGGTGCGGCAGGCGCTGTTCAACATCCTGCCGCCGCCGGCGCCGGGCAGCGTGGCGCTGGATCTTTACGCCGGCAGCGGCGCCCTGGGCATCGAGGCGCTGTCGCGCGGCGCCGCAGCGGCGGTGTTCGTCGACGCCGATCCTGCCGCCTGCGCCGTGCTGCGCGCCAACCTGCGGGCGCTTGGCCTGGGCGGTCGCGCCGTGGTGCTGGCGCAGCGCGTCGAGCGTGTCCTTGCGCGGCTGCTCGACGCCGGGCTCGCCCCGGGCGGCACCGCGCCGCCCTACAGCTACGTGTTCGCCGATCCCCCCTACAAGGACGTGGCCAGCCAGGTGCCGGCGCTGCTGCACTTCTTTTTCACTCATCAGGCGACGCTGCTCGGCCCGCACGGACTGCTGGTGATCGAGCACGACCGTCGCACCGAGCTGGCCGGCGAGCTTCCTCGCGTCGATGCCCGCCGCTATGGCGACACCGCGCTGTCGTTTTTTGCCGCACCACAGGCCGAGCCGACATCCCACGATCTTCAACCCGGAGACCCACCGTGAGCATCGAGCGGATCGCTGTCTACCCTGGCTCCTTCGACCCCATCACCAACGGTCACCTGGACATCCTCATGCGCTCGCTGCGGCTGTTTGACCGGGTGATCGTCGCGCTGGCCGACAACGTGCGCAAAAAGCCGCTGTTTACCGTCGAAGAGCGCAAGGCGCAGATTCTGTCATCAATTTCAAATGATCCGCGAGTCGAGGTCGACGCCTTCTCGGGCCTGCTGGTAAGCTACGTCAAGGCGCGCGGGGCGCGCTTTGTGGTGCGCGGCCTGCGCGCGATCGGCGACTTCGAGTACGAGTTCCAGCTGGTCCACATGAACCACCGCCTGTCCCCCGGATTGGAGACGCTGTTCCTCATGACCGACGAGCAACATTTCTACGTAAGCTCCTCGCTGGTCAAAGAAGTGGCGCAGTTCGGCGGCGACGTCGCCTCGATGGTGCCACCGTGCGTCGCCGAGGCGCTGCTCGCCAAGTTCCCCCCCGCTGCGGGCGGGCCATAATGCGGCTCTCGGGGCGCGTCCAGCGAATCCAGCCCTCGGTCACCTTGGCCGTGGCGGCGCGGGCGCGGGCGCTGCAGCTGCAGGGCCGCGACATCATCTCGTTCGGGGTGGGCGAGCCGGACTTCGACACTCCCGCCCACATCCAGGCCGCCGCCGCCGCCGCCATGGCCCAGGGGGCAGGCAAGTACACCGCGGTGGCCGGCATCGCCGAGCTGCGCGCCGCCGCCGCCGCCGAGCTGTCGGCCGTCCACGACCTGAAGCTCGGCCCCGAGAACATCTTGGTCTCGACCGGCGCCAAGCACAGCATCTACAACCTGCTCATGGCCCTGCTCGACGACGGCGACGAGGTCATCGTGCCTACGCCGTGCTGGCCGAGCCACGTCGAGCTGGTGCGCATGGCCGGCGGCGTGCCGGTGCTCGCCGAGCAGCGCAGCGAGGACGGCTTCCAGCTCGATCCCGAACTGCTCGGGCGCCTTTTGACCAAGCGCACCCGGGCGCTGATGCTCAACAGCCCCAGCAACCCCACCGGCGCCGTCTACAACGAGGCGAGCCTTTTGGCGCTCGCGGCGGTGATCCGCGACCGCGGCGGACCGGATCTGCTCATCATCACCGATGACCTGTACCGGCGGCTGGTGTACGCGCCGACGGTCTGGGCGTCGCTGTGCCGGGTCGCTCCCGACCTCAGCGGGCGCACCCTGCTTATAGATGGGGTCAGCAAGACCTACGCGATGACCGGCTGGCGCATCGGCTTCTGCGCCGGCCCGCGGCCGCTCTTGGAGGCGATGCAGGCCCTGCAGGGGCAGGTGACGACCAACGCCACCACCATCGCCCAGCACGCCGCCCTGGCCGCGCTCACCGGCGATCAGGCCCCGGTCGAGGCGATGCGCGCCGAGTTTGACGAGCGGCGTCAGGTGATGTACGGCGCCCTGCGCCAGATCCCCGGCGTGCGCTGCGTCGAGCCGCAAGGCGCCTTTTACTGCTTCCCCGATCTGCGCGCCTACCTGCGGCCCGCCGGCCCCGGCCCGCGCGACGACATCGAGCTGTGCGAGTTCCTCCTGGAGCACGCCGGCATCGCCGCCATCCCCGGCACCGGGTTCTTCGCGCCCGGCTTCCTCCGCTTCTCCTACGCCACCTCGCTGCAGAGCATCCAAGAGGGGATGCGTCGGCTCGCCAAGGGACTTGGGCAGCTCGGACTCGCCTGAAGCTGCGCCCCGCGGCGGCGCTCGCCCGGTAAAAGCTCTCCTGTCAGTTCTGGGGGAGCGTCTGCGTATCTCCACTTAAGCGGATGCACAAGACACGGCGCCGGTCGTTTCTACCGGCCGCCAGGCGCTGGCGTCCGCTCGCCAGGCGGCTGCGCGCAGACTCTGCTCTGCGAGCTGCGGCTGTCATGAAATGGAGAGTGCGCGCATGAGCCGCCTGCTGCGGAGTATCTGGGCCGTCGTCATCACCGGAGTCACCCTCCTTCCCGCCGCCGCGGTCGCCGAGCCGACCGACGAGCACGTGCTCATCGTCGGGATAAGCCGAGGCCGCAGCAGCGACGCCCGGCTGGTCAAGGGCCTGGGCGAGCACCTGCAGCGCTCGGGCCTGCTGCTCACCGGGGAGTCGCTCCCCGCCGCCGATCGCGCCTGCGAGAGCCCGGACTGCATCGGCGAGCTGGCCCGGCGGCAAGGGGCGCAGCTGGTCCTGACCGCCCGGCTGCAGGACAACCCTCCGAGCACGGTCTTTGTCACCATGGCTCTGTTCGACGCGGTCCGCCGCGCACCGTTTCAAGCGACCGCGCTGTGCGATCCCTGCAGCCAGGAGTCCCTCCTCGGCAAGCTGAGCGACGTCGCCGACAAGCTGATCCGGCAGAGCCGCGAGGCGCGGGAGACTCCGGTGGCGGCGCCGCTGACTCCCGCGGTCCCGATCCTTTCACCCGCTCCGTCCGACCTCGAGCTGGCGAGCCGGCTCACCGCGTCCGTCGAGGGACAAGCGGCCAAAGGAGTGAAGCTGGGAGTGGGCGACAGGTTCTCACGCAAGCAGAAGATCTGGGCCGGCGTGCTGGGCGGTCTGGCGGCGGTGAGCTTGGCGACAGCCATCGGACTGACCGTCACTGATGGTCAAGACACAACCCGTTCGTGTGCGATGCGGCTGCCGACTCACGGCTGCGCGATCGACAACGTAGCCGGCTATGCAACGGGTTATGCGCTGAGCGGGGCGCTGGCGATCGGAGTCGCGATCACCCTGGCCTGGCCAGAAAATGCCAAGAAGTACGCCTATGCGGAGGTCCGCTGATGTTCAAGATTTCGTTTGTCCTGGCGGTCGCGCTGCTCGCCACTTCCTCCCTTGGCTGCTCCGTGGACGAGTGTGACAAGCACGCGGAGCGCCCGCAGTGTCAGCCGACCCCGCCGGATGTCGGGACCGGCGGAGTCCTTACGATTTCCCCGCGACGGATCAACATCAAGGGCGACATGGTCGTGGTGACCCCGAGCGCCAAGACCACTCCTGCCGACGAAGTAAAGATCACGCAGCCCGGCATGGCGGATGTCGTGCTGGGGAAGCTGGGCACTGGGAAAGTGACCGTGCCGGCGCTGACCGCATCGCAGGTCTCTCTTGGTAAAGCCTATCTGGTCATCGGCGCAAATGCCCCCGAGCCGATTCGCCTCTATCTAAAGCCATCCTTTGGAACATCGACTCTAGATATTAGTACAGGCAATGAGAGTTCCTTGTGGGCCGGGATTGTTGCAAATAGGACGATTGTTTCGTTGAATGATAGCGGAAGCGGGCAACCCCCTGTTCACTATGCTGAGTATAATTATCAAAGCAAGTCGATAAGCTTCGTCGGAGGCAATAACTATCCTTCCACGGCAAAAGGCAGTGCGACGATTATGCAAAAGTATGTTGGTTATCCTAATGCTTATAGTAAGGGTCATGTCGCATTCAGGAGTTGCAACCTCGGCTCGGATACTTGTAGTACTATCCAGACGAACAATAATTCATTATTGGATATGACGGTTGATCGTAGAGGTACGGTCCTTGCGGCGCTCCTTGACGGTCGGATTAATGCCTATTTCATCGATGTTGTTTTTGGGGACAAATCGCCGGCTATGCTTGTCAATGATATAGCGGGTCCGAAATTGATATCCAGTGAGGATTTCGACGGTGACGGTCTTTCTGATTTGTTGATATGGAATGATGTTAACATGAATGTACTCCGGCAGATGAAATCTGGAGCCACTACCGGATTCGCCCTGGATTCTGGCTTGTCAGGGCAAATAACTGCGGCGCTGGGATCCGATAAGCCGACTGCGCTCGTCACGAATGATCTTGACGGCGATGGACTTGTTGACGTCATCTACGCAAGCGGTACTCAAATTAATTGGCTAACTAATACATCGGAAGCAACCGCAAAATTTGCCAAGGGCGGTGCCTTGAGCACTGTCGGCGGCGGTATCGACTCTCTGACTGTCGGTGATGTGGACGCCGATAGTAAAGGCGACCTCGTGGTTGCCAGTAAGTCAGATAAAACAATTAAGATTTTTATCAATCAATCTACCTACTAGGAAACTCCAATGCTGCAACCCGGCCATATCATCAACGATACCTACCGCGTTGAGAGGATGCTGGGCTCGGGGGGAATGGCGGATGTCTACATCGTCGCCCACATGCGCATGCCGCGGAAGTTCGCGCTCAAGGTCATGCGCCTGGATGTGAGCACGCGGCAGGCGTTCCTCGAGCGCTTCAATCAGGAGGGCGAGATCCTCGCCACCATCCGTCACCCGCACATCGTCGATGTCATCGACCGCAACCAGCTCCCCGATGGCAACCCCTATCTGGTGATGGAGCTCCTGGAGGGAGAGGACCTGGCGATCTATCTGGCGCGCACCGGAGCGCTGTCGGTGCCGGTCGCCCTGCGCATCTGCAGCCAGATCGGCGACGCGCTGGAGGCCGCTCACCGCGTCGGCGTGGTGCACCGCGATCTGAAGCCGAGCAACATCTTTTTGTCGCAGCAGGGGCAGGTCTTAAACTTCGTCAAGGTGCTCGACTTCGGCATCGCCAAGCTGACCTCGGCGCACAAGCTGCAGCAGCAGATGACGGCGCCGGCGGCGCTCATGGGAACGCCGGCGTACATGTCGCCCGAGCAGGCGCTCGGTCAGAGCGAGAAGGTCGACGCCCGCACCGACCAGTTCGCGCTCGCCGCCGTGCTGTACGAGATGCTCGCCGGGCGCGGCGCCTTCCATCAGCCGGGCGACGCCATCTTCGCCATCCTGGAGCGGGTGGTGAAGCGCGAGCCCGAGCCGCTCAAGGAGCCGCAGATAAACCGCGCGGTGATGCGCGCGCTGAGCAAGCATCCCGAGGATCGCTTCCCATCTTTGGGAGAGTTCCTGGCCGCGGTGGGCGCGACCACCCACACCGTGTACGGCGACCTCAGTCAGCTGCGCAACAGTCCGGGGACGCTGAGCAACCAGATCGGTGAGCACGCGCCTTCCGCCCAGCAGCGGGGGCTGCGGCGCGCGATCGTGGCCAGCCTGGCGATGGGAGTAGTCGCAGGCTCGCTCCTCCTGGCGCTAGAGCGGCGACCGCCGGCGGCACACCTGGCGGTCGCTCCACCGGCGCGCCTGCTGCCCCCGGCCCCCGCGCCGCCCCCGGCGCCGGCAGCTTCTCCGCCGGCCGCGCCGCCTGCCCCCGCGACCCCCGAGCTCGGGCCGACCGTCGCCGCGACCGTACCTGCGGAGTCATCCCCGGCCAGCAGTCCTCGCAGCCCCGCGCCCGCCGCGAGCAGCGAGGCCAAGAAGCCGCGGCCCGCGCCGCCAGTGCGCACCCCGCATCTTTTCACCATCCTCAATAGCGGCAAGGCCAGCCATCTCGATCCGATCATCCTGGGCTGCGCCCGCGATCAGCTGGGAGCGGTGCCGCTGCGCGAGGGGACGCTCATCAAGCTTGAGCGCAGCGGAACCCTGGCGGTCGTCGAGGCTCCGGCGGTGGTCTACGAGAGCAGCTTCAACGTCTGCCTGCGTCAGGTGCTGTCGCGGATCACCCACTCCGTGCTGCCCAAGGCCGTCACCATCAAGGTCATCAAGTAGCGAGGCGCCATGACTAGGACCGTGCCTGCCATGCTTTTTCTCGGGCTCGCGCTCGGGCTTGCGGGGTGCACCGGAACCATGGACCTGACGCTGCGTCGCCAGGTCGCCGAGATGAAGCTGCGGCTTGCCCACCAGCAGGCCAAGCTCGAGCAGCTGGAGGCGCAGCTCAACGACGGACTGACCCTGGCGCTGTGCAGTCCCGAGCTGCGCCAGCTCCTGGAGGACGTGCAGAAGGAGTGCGCGCTGTCGACCAGCACCAAGGCGACGCAGTGCACGACGACGCAGATCCGCGGCGCGGTGATCAACGCCGATCCCGACCACCGCGGGCGCTTTCTCAAGCTCATGTCGCATGTGCCGCACGAGGTCCTGTACCTGGCCAAGGACGCCACCGAGGCGCTGCCCTACCGCATCGAGCGCCTGGACCGCCTGACCAAGCCGGCGCTCTTGCAGAGCACCGTGTTCCTGGTCGTCTCCTCGGGGGAGAGCGGCAGCGCCGAGGCGGTGCGGCGGGCGCAGCATGTGGAGCAGTGGCTGCAGGCGCGCAAGATCCCGCCGCGCGTCATCCGGCGCTGGCTCTACGAGTTCCCGGCGAGCCGGGCCGACATCACCCGCCCGAGCGATCTGCCGGGGATCTTCGAGCCCAAGGAGCTGAGCCGGGGCGTCTGGGTGTTTCGTGCCGACTGCTAGGCTGGGCGCGGCGCTGCTCGCTCTGGGGGCGGCGCTGCTGGCGGCCGGTCCGGTGGCGGCCGACCCGGTCGCGGATCGCGAGGCGGCGCTCCTGCACCGCCGGCTCGACCTGGCGGCGGTCAGACAGTGGAGCCGCAGCCGGGGGGCGTGGCAGCCGGTGACGATTGCGCCCGCCGCCGTGTACGTGGTCAACCTGTGGTCGATCCAGTGCAAGCCCTGCCTCGCCGAGCTGCCGCTGCTCCGCAACGTAGTCGCCGGCTGGAAGCCCAAGCCCGAGGTGCAGTTCCTGTTCATCGCCGACCCGCCCGACGAGACCAGCGAGAGCGAAGCCGCCGCCTTCTGGCAGCACTCGCGCGCCGCGGTGCCCGACGCCGATCCCCTGCGCGCCTCGGGCGATGACCTGCGCCGCAGCCTGGGCGACGGCGCCGAGCCGATCACCCTGCTTGTGGACGAGCACCTGATCGTCCGCCAGGCCTTCATCGGCTCCCTGTTCAACCGTCCCCTGGGCCGCTCGATCGAGCGGCTCCTCCAGCTCGTCCGCAGCGGCGAGGTCGGTCGCGAGACGCGCAGGCGCGGTGGCGGGAGCGTACGGGAATCGAACCCGCCAAGCCGGGTATTAAGCCGGCCTCACCAATTTTGAAGACTGGGC
The DNA here is from genome assembly GCA_044222245.1 of Polyangia bacterium. Classification (GTDB taxonomy): domain Bacteria; phylum Myxococcota_A; class Polyangia; order Palsa-1104; family JAEUJZ01; genus CALFML01. The sequence goes on from JBGANQ010000002.1 coordinate 193,103, forward strand.
CGGGCACCAGTCCCGGTCACACTCCCGCATTCTTTTTAGCACCCCGCGCCGGTTCAGCCTAGGCCGTACTTTTCTACCCGGCGCAGCAGGGCGAAGCGCGAGATGCCGAGGATCTCGGCGGCCTTGACCTTCTTGCCGCCGGCCATGCGCAGGGCCTCTTCGAGCAAGCGCCGCTCCAGGTTCTCCAGTGTGTCGCGGCCGGGCTCGAAGGTGACGGTCAGGCCGCCTTCGGCGCGGGTCGCCAGCACCTCGGGGGACACGCGCGGCTCGCTGCAGTCGCCGGCGGCGAGGGACTCGGCGGCGGCGGGGGTGATCTGGCGCTGCACCGCCATCTCGGCGATGCGCGGCGGCAGAAGGTCGGGCGAGATGGTGCCGGGGGTGCCGTTTGTCGGGGCGAGGATGACCGCGCGCTCCATGAGGTTGCGCAGCTCGCGGACGTTGCCGGGGAAGTCGTAGTGTAAAAGGAGCTCGCTCACCTCGCGCCCGAGGCTCAGCTGCTTGCCCAGGCGCGCCGCGAAGTCGCTGCAGAAGTGCGCCGCCAGGAGCACGATGTCATGGCCGCGCTGGCGCAGCGGCGGGATGTGGATGGGGAACACCGACAGGCGGTGAAACAGATCGAGGCGAAACTTCTTGTCGCCGACGAGCTGACTGAGGTCGCGGTGCGAGGCGGCGATGACCCGCGCGTCGAGCTGTACCGGCCGGATGCCGCCGACGCGCTCGAAGGTGCGCTCCTCCAGCACGCGCAAGAGCTTGCCCTGCAGCGCCCACTCCATGTCGCCGATCTCATCGAGCAGCACGGTGCCGCGGCCGGCCATCTCGAGCCGCCCGGGCTTCTGCCGCTCGGCGCCGGTGAAGGCGCCCTTTTCATGGCCGAACAGCTCGCTCTCGGCCAGCGGCGTGGGCAGGGCGACGCAGTCGATGGCGACAAACGGCTCGCTGGCGCGCGCCGACAGGCCGTGGATGGCGCGGGCGGCGATGCCCTTGCCGGTGCCGCTCTCGCCGTGCAGGAGCACCGTGGTGTCGGGGGACTGCGCCACCTCGTGGATGCGCGCCCGCACCTCGCACATCGCCGCCGACTCGCCGAGGAAGGCCTGGGTGAGGCTGGCGACGGCGGCGGCGCCGGCACCGGGCTGGCTGGGCGAGGTCTTGTGGGCGGCGCGGGCGACCCGCTCGGCCTCGGCGACCCGCTCGACTACATCGGCCAGGGCGGTCGACTTGGGCACGTAGTCGGTGGCGCCGCGGCGCATCGCCTCGACCGCGTTCTCGATGGTGCCGTAGGCGGTCATCATGAGCACCGCCGGGGCCGGCCGCAGCTGCCGCAGCGGCCCGATCAGATCCAGACCGCTGCCGTCGGGCAAAAGGTAATCGAGCACCGCCAGGGTGTAGCTGCGCTGGCGCGCCCGCAGAAGGCCCTCGGCGGCGGTGGCGGCGACGTCGGCCTCGATGCCGCGCCGCCCGAGCAGCCGCTGCAGGGCCCGCGCGTAGGTCTGTTCATCATCGATAATCAGGGTCCGCCATTCGCTCATTGACCCTACTTTAGCGGCAGCCGACTCAGTCCTTGGCGTCTTTTTCGCCGCCGCCTTTGTACATCGACTCGATGAGGTCCTTGTAGTGCTCGGCGACGACCTTGCGCTTGACCTTGAGGGTCGGCGTCAGCTCGCCCTCGGCCTCGCTCAGCTCGCGCGGCAGCACCCGCACGTACTTGACCTGCTCCCAGCTGCCGAGCTTTGTGTTGATCTCGCGCAGCCGCTCGTCGAGGCGCTTCTGCACCGCGGGGTGGCCGGCGAGCGCCGCGCCATCGCCCGGCGGGCTTGCGCCCTGCTCGGAGATGAGCTTCTTGGCGACCTCGGGGTTTATCGCCACCAGGGCGGTGACGTACTTGCGCTGATCGCCGATCACCACCGCCTGGCTGACCAGCGGATCGACCTTCAGCTGGCCCTCGATCATCTGCGGCGCCACGTACTTGCCGCCCGAGGTCTTGATGAGGTCCTTCTTGCGGTCGGTGATCTTGAGGAAGCCGTCGGCATCGAACTCGCCGATGTCGCCGGTGTGGAACCAGCCGTCGGCATCGATCGCCTCGCGGGTGGCCTCCTCGAGCTTGTAGTAGCAGCGCAGGTTGGTGACGCCGCGGGTGAGGATCTCGCCGTCAGCGGCGATCTTCAGCTCGAGCTCGGGGTCGAGCTGCTTGCCGACGGTGCCGAACTTGTACTTGTCGACCCGGTTGATGGTCGTCAAGGAGTTGGTCTCGGTCAGGCCATAGCCCTCCAGGATCAGCATGCCGGCGGCGTGGAAGAACTCGGCCAGGTCGCGCGACAGCGGGGCGCTGCCGCAGACAAACCAGCGCAGGTTGCCGCCAAAGCGCTCGCGCAGCTTGCTGAACACCAGCTTGTCGGCGAGCTTGTACTCCACCCCCAGGACCCCGCTCGGCTGCCGCCCCGCCTGGATCTCGCGGCTGGCGGCGACCCCGACCCCCAGCGCCCACTGCACGAGCTTCCACTTGAGGGCGCCGCCGGCGCGCGACTTGGCCATGAAGCCGCCGTAGACCTTCTCGAAGATGCGCGGCACCCCGGCCATGAACGTGGGCTTGACCTCGCCGAGGTTGTCCACCAGCTTGTCGATGCTCTCGGCGAACGCGGTGCAGAAGCCGACCCGCACCGAGACGATCTCCAGGAGCTTGCCGAAGCTATGGGCGAGCGGCAGAAACAATAGCTGCTTGTCGGCAAGGCGCACCGGCAGGACGCTTGTGCCCTTCTTGGTGCCGATGGTGAAGGCGTCGTGGGCGATCACCACCCCCTTGGGGTTGCCGGTGGTGCCCGAGGTGTAGATGATCGTCGCGATGTCGCTGCCCATAAGGCCCCGGCGCAGCTCGGCCAGAGCGTGCGGCTGCTGCAGGCGGTGGGCGCGGCCCTTGTCGGTAAGCTCGCGCAGCGGCATCACCCAGCTCTCGGTCTCGGGGTTCTGCTCGCTGTGGCCAAGCCACAGGATGACCTGCTTGACCGTCGGCAGCTCGCCGCGCAGCGCCAGCAGCTTGTGCAGCTGCTTCTGATCCTCGGCGAAGACCCACACCGCCTCGCTGTCGCGCAGGATGTAGCCGACGCTTTCCTTCAGGCTCGAGGGGTAGATCGGCACCGTGACGGCGCCGGCGAGCAAGAGCCCGAGGTCGGTCAGCGTCCACTCCTCGCGGGTGTTGCCGATGACCGCCACCTTGTCGCCGGGCTTGCAGCCCAGGGCGAGCAGGCCGTGAGCGATGTCTGAGGCCCGCTCATACGCCTCCTGCCAGGTCATGGTCTGCCAGACCCCGGCCCGCTTGCTCATAAAGGCCGGGGCATTGGGCGTCGCGGCGGCGCGGTTGGCGAACATCTCGCCGATGGTCTTGCCCTCGACTCCGTGCTGATCTTTGTGCGTCGTTGTCGTCATCGGGGTGCTCTCTTTAGTCGTCAACAAAGGCGGCTTCAAGATTGTGCCGACCTGCGGCCCCAGGTGCGCAAAGGGCCCAGCCTGGCATGATAGCATCGCCGCTCTTGATGCAGGCAAAGATGCAGGAATCACGGCGCAGCGCGCTCAAGCCGCGAAAGAAGGCTCGCAAGCCGGGCTCACGCAAGACCGCCGGCGGGACCGCCGCCGGGCGGACCACGGACCGGCCTGCGCCTGCCGAGCCGGGGCCGCCGGCCGCGCCGCAGGTGCCTTCAACGGCGGTAGCAGCAGGTCGGCCGCCGGCGCGTCCGCCCAAGCCGCGCCTTGGCCTGACCCCGCGGGCGATCTACGAGTTCCTCGACCAGCACCTCATCGGGCAGGAGCGGGCCAAGCGCGCGATCGCCATCGCCGCCTACAACCACCACAAGCGCTGCGCCCTGCCCGCCGCCGACAAGCACCTTTTGCGCAAGTCCAACGTGCTGCTCATCGGGCCGACCGGCTCGGGCAAGACCCACCTTGTGCGGACGCTCGCGCAGTGCCTGGACGTGCCGCTGTCGATCGCCGACGCCACCGAGTACACCGAGGCCGGCTACTACGGCAAGGACGTCGAGCTCTTGGTCGCCGAGCTCCTGTTTCGCGCCAACCACAACGTCGCCAAGGCGCAGAGCGGCGTCATCTTCATCGACGAGATCGACAAGCTCGCCCGCCGCGCCCAGAGCTACAAGACCGGCGGCGGCACCCGCGACATCGGCGGCGAGGGCGTCCAGCAGGGCCTGCTCAAGCTGCTGGAGGGCCGCGAGCTCCTGGTGCCCACCAGCCTTGCCCCGCAGCAGGGGCGGCCCGAGCTCGTGCAGCTGGACACCACCGACATCCTGTTCATCGCCGCCGGGACCTTCAGCGACCTTTACGACTACACCGGCAGCGGCGCCCGCGCCATCGGCTTTGGCGGCGACCCCGCCGAGCGCAGCGGCCGCAGCGGTCGCACCGGCCCCGCCGCCCCCCGCGGCGCCGCCCCGCGGGTGCGCACCGAGGACCTCATCGCCTACGGCATGCTCGCCGAGCTCCTTGGTCGGCTGCCAGTGCGCGTCCAGCTCGACGCCCTCACCGAGGACGAGCTGTGCGCCGTGCTGACCCTGCCGCAGGGGGCGCTTGTGCGCGAGTACGACTACCTGCTGCACCTCGACGGCGTCCAGCTCGACTGGAGCGAGCCGGCCCTGCGCGAGCTCGCCCGCGCCGCCATCGGCCAGCGCTGCGGCGCCCGCGGCCTGCGCAGCCTCATGGAGACCGTCTGCGAGGACCTGATGTTCGAGGCCCCCGAGCGCCGCGGCCAGACCGTGCACCTGACCGCCGACTACGTGCGCGCCCGCCTGGAGCGCGCCGCCGGCCACCGCGACTAGCCGAGCGGGCTGGGCGGGCCGGGCGGGCAGCTCTTGGCGCCGGAGGCCGCTCCTGCTTGCTACGCTGCAGCCGCTGCTCGGCCTCGGTCCACTGCGCCCCATACTCCAGCTTATCGTCCCAACGACTCTAAGCAGAGAGCAGCGCTTGCCGTTTTGGTCTACAGGTCAGCTACCAGTTCGGCGGTAGACGCGACGGAGACCGCGCGGGCGATCAGGCGATCGAGCGTGGCGGCGTCGCTGCAGGCGAGCAGGCGGCGTCGCTGGTCCTCACTGACCGGTAGACTGCGTGCCGTCAAGACAGCCAAGACGGCCTCTACCTTGCCATCGGCCTTGGCCTTGGCGTACTGCTCGCGCTCGAAAGCGGTCTTGGGGACAAAGCGGGTCTGGGCGTTGAGCATGATCAACCTCTCGATTTCGACGAAGCGCTCCGGGCGCGCGATACCCCGAACCAAATAGTACAGCCACACCAACATGTCGAGCCCGTGCAGCTCATACACCGCGCGCAGTGTCCGGTAGGCGGCCAGGGCTCCGTCCGGATCGGACAGGTGGAGCAGCGCGCCGAGTGCCGCGCGCGCAAGATCAGCCTTGGCCGCCTCCACCGTAGCAGGCGCGGGCAGCTCCGGCGGGCCCAGGACCAGCGGTGCGAAGCCGCTGCCGGGCTGAAATGTCGCGATCGGCTGCCGCGCCCAGGCACCGATGGCGGCGGCGTCCTCACCGAGGGCGAAGACAATCAGATACGTCGGACAGCGATACTTGCGGTGCAGGTCGCTGAGGTAGCTCGGCCAGGCGAACCATTTGTCCGGGTCGATGCTGCGCTGCGACTCAACCACCGCCGCGCAGACGGGCGGCTGATCGGGAGCCACTTCCAGCACCACGGCGCTGTCGGAGCGCAGCTCCTGAGCGACGGTGATGGTGTGGTTGGCCGAGACCGGGCGCAGCCGCGCGCCGAGCGGTACGGGACGTCCAAGCTGCTCACGCAACAGCAGCGGAAGCAGCTCGGGAAATCGCTCCAAGAGCTCCAGGGGCGCTTCATGCTCAAGGGTCACGGGCATGCGGGGGCTGCAGTGCACACCGCGGACCAGACTGTGCGCTGGCCTCTGCTCTCCAGACGGCTGCCGCGGTCAGATGACCGTGTTCCATTAGATGAGCCAGCCTCTCGGCACCCGGCGCGGCAGCGGCATGCGCCGCGCGCGCGACGGCCGGGTCGTTACCCGCGCGGCGCCGCCGGAGGCACCCCGCCCGGGTTGCCGCGGCTTGACAGCTCGCCGGTGGCGGCGGCGGCGGGGCTTGTGAAGTAGACCTCTTCGTAGGGGCAGGTGCAGTCGCGGTCTTTGGCCTCGATGTACTCGACCAGGCGGCCCTCGAAGTTGCGCAGGGTCAGCTTGTCGACGCCGTGGGTCATAAGGTAGCTAGGGCCGATGGGGATCTTGCCGCCGCCGCCGGGGGCGTCGATGACCAGGTGCGGGATCGCCATGCCCGAGACGTAGCCGCGCAGCTGATCGATAATCTGCAGGCCGGCGGCGACGGGGGTGCGCAGGTGGTCGGTGCCGTAGACGGGGTCGCCCTGGAACAGGTAGTAGGGCTTGACGCGCATGCGCAGAAGGCCGCGGAACAGCGCCTCCAGGGTGCGCGCCGAGGAGTTTATCCGCCGCAGCAGCACCGCCTGGTTGCCAAGCGGGATGCCGGCGTCGGCGAGCTTTTCGCAGGCGGCCTTGGCGGCGGGGGTGAGCTCCTTGGGGTGGTTGAAGTGGGTGTTGATGTAAAGCGGGTGGTAGCGGCGCAGCATCGCGCACAGCTCGGCGGTGACGCGCATGGGCAGGCAGACCGGCACCCGCGTCCCCAGGCGCACGTAGTCGATGTGCGGGATGCTGCGCAGCTCGCGCAGGATCCACTCCAGCTTGTCGGTCGACATCGTCAGCGGGTCGCCGCCCGAGATGAGCACGTCGTGGATCTGCGGGTGGGCGCGGATGTAGGCGATGGCGCGCTCGATCGCCGCCTTGGCGATCGGCTCCTCGCCGCCGACCAGGCGCCGGCGGTTGCAGTGGCGGCAGTAGATGGCGCAGCGGTCGAGCGCCAGCAGCAGCACCCGATCGGGGTAGCGGTGGACAAGGCCGGTGGCCGGCGACAGATCGTCTTCGCCGAGCGGGTCACGGTACTCGCCGGGGCTGTGGGTGAGCTCGGCGGCGGTGGGGATGACCTGCATGCGCACCGGGCAGAACGGGTGGACCGGGTCGATGAGCGACAGGTAGTAGGGGGTGATGCCGACGCGGAACAGCTGCGGGGCGGCGGCGAGGCCGGCCAGCTCGTCGGGGGTAAGATCGATGTAGCGCCCAAGCTCGGCGGCGGTGGTAACTCGGTGCTGCAGCTGCCAGCGCCAGTCGTTCCACAGCTCGGCGGCGACGTCGGCGGGGCGCAGCGAGGGCGGGGTGGGCGCGAGGCCAGCGTCCGCCTCCAGGTCCAGGTCGCTCGCGGCCGGGCCGGCAGTCGACGAGAGGCCGGGCGCGCCGACGCCCTCACCAAGAAGGGGCAGGCGGCGTACCGTCGCGGCAGACAGGGAGGTTGACATGGGGCATGGCCTAGCCCAGAGGGAGTCATCCCGTCAAGGGGGGGCGCCGCCGGGCCGGCGGTGCCGGGCGCGCCCTCGGGGTCGCTTGCCCGGTCGGCAGGGCCGGGGCATGATGCGCGCCATGCGCGATACTCTGTCGGCTCGGCCCCGCGTCATCGTCTATGTGTTCGCCAGCTCGCTGCTCGCCAGCGAGGAGGACGATGAGCTGGTGGCGCAGGTGGAGCAGGTCTGCGCCCAGGAAAAAGTCGTCTGCCTGGAGACCGTGGTCGATCGCGGTCCCGCCAAGCGGCGCTGCGAGCAGTACCCGATCCTCGGCCGGCTGGCGGATGTAGACGCGCTGCTGGTCGTGCGCTCGCCGCTTTATGAGCGCACCGCGCCCGCCGATCGCCTGGAGGAGGTCAGCCCGGAGGGCCCCTTCGCCTGGCTGTCCATCGCCGAGCTGGCCGCGGCGGGGCTACTGCCGACGGCGGCCGCACCGCCGCCGCGTCGCCGTCGCCGGCCGCCGGTGGCGCAGCGGGCCCGCGCGCTGCGCGCCCAGGGGCTCGGCCTGCGGCAGATCGGCAGCGCGCTGACCCTTGAAGGGTATCGTCCACCGGGGGCGTCGGCCGCAGCGGGGGCGGCGGGTTCATCCGGGGATGCGACCTGGACCGCGGCGCGGGTGGCGAGGCTGCTCGGCCTCGGGGTGCTGCAAGGGGGGGATGGGGAAGCGGCGGCCGCGGACCGCGAGGCGCCGTAGCGGCGAGCCCGCGGGCGGCGGGCCGTCAGCCGAAGCTGTCGTCGTCGCCGCCGGCCGGGTCGGCCGGGCCAGCCGGGTTGGCCCGCTCGGTCAGCTCGCTGGCGGCCGGGTCGGCGGCGGCGCGGGCAAGCTGGCGGCGGCGGGTGCGGTCCTTCTGCTTGCGGGCGCGCTCGAACTCGGCCCGGCGGGCGCTGGTGTGCGGCGAGATGCGCAGCTCGACCTCGTCGCACAGCTCGCGCAGGGCGAGGAAGCGGTTGAGCGAGTGGTGGCGCTCGCGGGTCCACTTGATGACCAGGAGCTCGTCGCCCAGCGGGTAGCGCAGAAGGACCCCGCTCTGGGTCTTGTTGACCTTCTGGCCGCCGGGGCCGGTGCCCTTGACCGCCTGCTCGACGATGTCGGCGACGACCACCCCCAGGCGCAAGAGCCGCTCGCGCAGCTCGAGCTTCTTCTGCGGGGTGACCGGCGCATCTTCAGGAAACTTCATCGCCCAAGTCTACCTGACGCCGGCGGCAGCGCCCCGGCCTTGCCCGGGTGGGGGCCTTTTCAAATCGGCGCGATAGTCGTAAGAAAGACCCATGAGCAAGCATCCACCCGGTCGGCGCGACGCCGATGCGCCGTTTACCCTGGACAGCGGTGAGACGCTGGGGGCGCGCGCGCTGCGCCTTGAGCACCTCCTGTTCGAGGAGCTGTACCGCCTGTTCCGCATGGAGGTGAACGACCCCCGCCTGGCCGAGCTGGTGCCGACCTCGGTGCAGATGAGCCCCGACCTGCGCAACGCCAAGGTCATGTACGCCCTGCGCGAGGACCCGCGGGCGAGCGCCAAGGACAAGCCGCTGCCGCGGCGCGCCGCCGACCCGCGGGCCCGCGCGATCGAAGACGCGCTGCAGCGAGTCACCCCGTTTTTGCGCACCCGGCTGGTCGACGTGGTGGCGATGAAGCGCCTGCCCGAGCTGCACTTTCACCGCGATCGGATGGCCGAGGCGGCGCTGCGCGCCCAGGAGCTGATGACCCGCGAGCGCCTGGCCGCCGTCCGCCAGTCCCTGAATGAGGAGGGCGCGGCAGACGTGGAGGACGGGCGAGACGACTCGCCGGCCGCCGCCGGGGAGCTTGCGGCGGACAATGTGGCAGACGACATGCCAGACGACATGCCAGACGACATGCCAGACAACGCGGCGGACGGTGCTTACCTGCGAGCTGGCGCTGACAAAAAAGGCTCTCCGGCCGGCCCGCCGGCTGGCTGAAGGCGGAGCCACCGGGATCACAGCTTGGGTCAAGGCTGGGTGTAAGCCGCAGAGGTGACTCCTATGTAGGCTGGCGGCGGACGCCCGGACGGGCGCATATGCACTCGGCGTGCCAGGCCTGGAGCCGGCTGCGCGTCGTCGGGTCTGCAGATCCGCGCATACTTTGCGCGCTCCCGTCTATCCGCGCCTGCGGGGTTCCATTATTATGAAATAATGCGAGCCCCAACTCTGACCCCGCGCTTCTCGATCCTGATGACCCTCATCATCTTCGTAGCGCTCCACGCTCTCTTCGCGCTGGAGCTCTACCTGGACCTGCTGGCCGCCCTGCATCAGTCGCATGCGCCGACGATTACCGACCTGTGGCGGGCTCTGGATGGCAGCGCCGTTCTGTCACGCGCCTCGGGGACGACGATCTCGCGAGCCTACAACGTACTTGTATCGCTGGCGATTACCTCGATCGCGCTGGCGATCCCGCTGACCGCCAACATGTACACGCCCAAGCTGATCGACATCTTCATCAGCGATCGGGTAAACGTCACCGTTCTGACCTTCTTCGTGCTCTCCGCCGCGCACGCGATCTGGACCGCCCAGGCGACCTGGGACCAGGGGCCGCTGCGCGACGTCGGCGGCTTCTACCCGCGCATCGCCCTGTGGGTCGGCTTCGAGACGATGACGCTCGGCTGGGCGATCGTCATTCCCTACTTCCTATACGTGCTGCGCTGCCTGCACCCCGGCAACATCATCTCGCGCGTGTCGGCGCAGGTGACCAACCAGTTTGATCGCATCCCGCGCGAGCCCGACGGCGCCTTCGAAGAGGTGCAGGTCGACCTCGAGCAGCAGATCCAGCACATGGGCAACGTCATGCTGCGCGCCGTCGATCGCGCCGACCGCGACGTGACGCTCGACTCGATCCACGCCCTGCAGTCGGTGCTCGAGCGCTACCAGCTGACCAAGCGCGAGCTGCCGCCGAGCTGGTACAAGGTGCCCGACTACCTGTTCATCGGCGCTTCCAAAGACGGCATCCAGCTGCTCCGCGATCAGCGGATCTGGGTCGAGCAGAAGTGTCTGCACCAGCTGGCGCTGGTCTATAACTCGGCGCTCACCAAGATGCAGGACGCCATCAGCTCGATCTCGTACGTCAGCCGCCAGCTGGCGCTGCACGCCGATACCCAGAATGACGCCGGGACGCTCAACCTGGGGGTGCGCTACATCAACACGTTTATCCGCGAGGCGATCAAGCGCAAGGACGTGCACGCGATCTTCGATATCTTCCACCAGTACAAAGAGCTCGCCAACGAGCTCGTCGACCGGCGAGGCTCGGTGGTGCTGGAGATCTCCAAGCACCTGACCTACTACGCGGAGCTGGCGCGCATGGCCGGGCTGCCGTTCATCTACGAGCTGGCCGCCTACGATCTGGAGAACATGGTGGAGTGCGCCTACCGAAAAAAGGCCACCGTGCGCGAGGAGATGCTTGGCCTCTTGCTGTCGCTGGACGCCCTGCCGGCGAGCCCGCGCATCGTCAAGGCGAAGCTCCTCGCCGGGGGGTTCTTCCGCGCCAATTCCTTGAACGAAGAGACGGCGCGGGTCAAGGGCCACCTATCGGTCCTGTCGCGGCCGCTGGTCGAGGGCGCGGTGCGCGAGCTGGTCGAGACCCACAGTCCGATCTTCTGGGAAGTGACCGATCGCCAGGTCAACATCGACTACGTGGACGAGGAGCGCCGCCGGCAGATCCAGGTGCTGGCCGCCAGCGTCGAGTTTGCCAGCGACACCGCGCCGGCGGCGAAGAAGGGCTAGACCGCGCTCCGAGCAAAAAGGAGGGGAGCGGAAGGGCTCCCCTTTTTCATGCAAGTCCGGCGCGTCACCTGCGGCGGAGTGTCGCAGGTGGCAGCAGCTGCTTGGAATTTAGTCTGAGAGTCTAGGTTGAGGTGTTAGGACGGGGTCAGGCTCAGGTGTCGCCGCCCTGCTGCGCGGCCTCGGTGGCGGGGGTGGCGGCGACTCCTTCAGGGCCGGTGCCGTCCACGACCTTGATGTGTCCGGAGCGGATGTCGTAGCACCAGCCGTGCAGGCGCGGTACGCCCGGCTGGTGATCCCAGGCCTCACGGATCATCGACAGCGCCGAGAGGTGCTTTACCTGCAGGCGGACGTTCTCTTCGACCACGAGATCGAGGAACTCTTCATCGGAGGGACGCTCCTTGCCCTCCTTGCGCAGGCGCTCCTCGACCCAGCGCTTGGCCCAGCCGGCGATCATCAGCCAGTCGCCGATGTAGCCGCCCACCACCTTGTCCTGGCACGCCGCGCGGACGCCGCCGCAGCCGTAGTGACCGCACACCACGATGTCCTGGACCTTGAGGTGCTCGACCGCGTACTGCACGACCGCGGCGAGGTTTACGTCGTTGTACGAGACGATGTTGGCGATGTTGCGGTGCACGAACAGCTCGCCCGGGCGGCTGCTCAGCACCTGCTCGCCGGGTACGCGGGAGTCGGCGCAGCCGATCCACAGGATGCGCGGCTTCTGGCCGCCGGCATGACGGCTAAAGTATTCCGGATCTTGCGCCACCATGTAGGCAGCCCAGGTGCGGTTACGCTGCAGCAGATCGTCTAGTCCCATTGGTCGTTCCCCCTTGGTCAATTCCTTGGTTCATTGTACGGAATCTACAGTCCTATTGCCAGCAGACCTGTAGCCTGCCGGCGCCGCTCCGGTCGCCTGGTCCCACACCCGCGCCGACGCCGAGGCTGGGCGATGCGAATAAGCTGCTTAAGGGCGGCAAAGGCACTAAAGTGGCGCTTGGAGGAGCTAGGCATGAGCGCGCCGGTGAACGTCACAGAAGCGGCAGCGGGGGAGGACTCGGCCCCGGTAAACGACAGCCGGCAAGCGGTGCTGATGCTGCTTGTCTGGATCGGCGGCGCGACGCTGGCGCGCGGCGTCGGGGTCTGGGTGGGGATCGGCAGCGCGGCGATCGTGCTCGGCGGCGGCGTGCTGCTCACCGCCGCTGGCCAGCGGGTGCGGCGGCAGATGCGGCCGACGCTGGCCCTTGTGCTGCTCGGCGTCGTGGCGGGGCTTGTGATGATCGCCGCCACCGAGCTCCTATACCCGCTGGCGGTGCGGCTCTTGCCGGCGATCAAGACTTATACCGAGGCGCTCTACGGGGAGCTCGGCAAGCTGACGCCGCTCAAGCTGACCGTGATAGGGCTTGTGATCCTCGGCGAGGAGACCGTCTGGCGCGGGGTGGTGCAGGGGGCGCTGCGGCGGCGTTTCGGGGTGATCGTGACGGTGGCGGCGGCGGCGATCGCCTACGGGATCGGGCACATCCCGGCCGGCTCGCTGCTGTTGCCGCTGGTGGCGCTGTGCTGCGGTCTTTACTGGAGCGCGCTCACGGCGTGGACCGGCAGCCTGGTGCCGGCGCTGATCGCTCACCTTATGTGGGATCTGACGGTCCTTGCGTGGGCGCCGCTGGCGCGTCACTCGTAAGGCGCGGCACCGCTCCAAGGGCCGGGAAACTTTCCCAAGCAGGTCTTGACGGGCCTCTGGTCTCTAATGTAGGGCTATTGCGCTGTAATGCCTACCTAATGGAGAGACCATGTTGAAGAAAATCCTGCTCAATTTTTCGTTATTTACCCTCTGCGCCGGCTGCGGCTCCAACGGCGACACCCTGTGGCAAGTCAGCCAGCTTGCCGGCATGACGCCGAGCAGCTGCTACCCGGGCGGCAAGCCGCCGACCGATACCACGACCACCATGGGCATCGAGTCGAGCATCGGCCCGTGGGAGCTGTACGAGGGTCCGGATAGCAAGATGTTCCTCGTCCTGGCTGACAAAAAGACGGTCATCGAGGGGGCCAAGGCCGATAGCTACACCTTCCAGTGGACGGTGACCAACGTCGACAACACCCCGCCGCAGGGCATGGGCTCGCTGACCGACACCACCGTCAACACCCTGACCTTCAAGGTGAGCGGCGACACGATGTCGGGCAGCTGGGAAGTCAAGCAGACTCACAGCTGCGCCGGCACCTTCTGCGGCGGTCTGACCCTGCAGCCCAACTGCACGGTGACCAACACGGTCTACGGCCGCAAGCTCGACGTCTCGCGCTACAAAGTCTACTAGCTCGCCCGGTAGCGACCGACCCGCGCCGGTCCGGTCACCCGCAGCACGCCGCGGGAGCGCCGCCGGCGCCGCCCGCTCCTCCTCTCATCCTGCAGACCCATCGCGCAGCGCGGTCAGTCCCTTGCGGACTCGGGCCGCTCGCTACGTTTTGCCGCGGCCTGCTAAGATGAAGCAAGATCCAGGTTTAGCCTGCCGCCGCGAGCCGCGCGGCTGGCGCGTGGTGCGGCGCGCTCTGTTCGCCCGACCTTGCGATCGGACGGAGAAGGTATGCAAGAGCTGCTGGCGAAGATCAAAGATAAGAAGCCAAATTATTTTGATTACTTCATTACCCTGGTGATCGCGCTGGCCGGCGTGCTGGTGGGGCTTGAGACTAACCCCGCGCTGATGGCGCACCATGGTGAGCTGTTCCGCTACCTCGATCTGGTGATCGTGCTCATCTTCGTCGCCGAGCTTGCTCTGAAGATGGGCCTGTGGGGCCGGCGGCCGTGGCTTTACTTCGTCAACCCCGAGCACCTGGGCGACAGCGCGGCGGCGCGGCGGCGGCGGCTGAACCTGGAGCACATCGACTTCTGGCACGTCTTTGACTTCGCGATCGTGGTCCTGTGTCTGCTGCCGCATGTGCTGCCGGTGCACATCCATACCCGGTTCCTGCCGTTTCTGCGCATCGCGCGGCTGCTCCGCCTGCTCCGTCTTGCCGAGGAGCTGCAGCAGCTGCACATTCTGGTCGGGGCGCTGCTCAAGAGCCTGCCGTCGATCGCCTATATCTGCCTGTTTCTGAGTCTGCACTTCTACGTCTACTCGGTGGCCGGCGCGATCTTGTTCGCGCAGAGCGATCCCGAGCACTTCCGCAGTCTCGGGGTGGCGATGCTCACCCTGTTCGAGATCGCCACCGGCAACGGCTTCTCGCAGATCATGCACGAGGCGATCGGCAAGGCGCAGCAGTTCGACTACTCGGCGGGAACGCCGATCTTCTACTTCATCAGCTTCGTGGTCTTGGGAGTCATGGTCATCCTCAACCTGTTTATCGGCGTCATCACCGCGGAGATGAGCGCCCTGCGCAACGCCCTGGCCGAGCAGGAGTCCAAGCAGGAAAAAGCCCGCGCCCTGGAAAACGACCACGAGATCCTGACCCACATCCAGCATCTGGAAGAGCAGGTCGAGAAGCTGCGCGAGAGCCTGGGCCGGCTGCGCCACTTCCGCCGCCCCCCAAGCTGAGAGCGGCCTGACCCGGCCAGCGACCACTTGGGCGAAAAAGGGAATAAGGGCGTGCCGGGGAGATGTCCGCTATAGTGAGGGCGATGGATATCCTGTCAGGACCAACAAGTGCTCCTGCCTGGGCGCGGGCCAGGTGTTGGGGGCTGCCGCTCATGCTGGGGCTGGCGCTCGGCTGCGGACCGACGGACGTCGGACCGGGGGAGGTGCTTGGGCCGCCCGAGGGGCCGTGTGCCGCGGTGACCATCAAGGCGCCCCTTGACGGCGCCAACCATGTGCCGCAGGGGACAGCGCTGTCGTGGCAGACTAACCCCCCGGCGGCGGGGACCCACTATCCGGTCTGGGTGCCGTGGGCGCAGAGCTTCACCGAGCAGGTGCCGCGCGGCAACTGGCTGCACAACGCCGAGCACGGCGGGGTGGTGCTGCTGTACAGCTGCCCGGACGGCTGCCCGCAGGTGGCGGCGCAGCTCAAGGACCTGGGGGCGGCGATGCCGACCGACCCCGCCTGCAACGCGCAGATCAACGCGCGCTGGGTGCTGACCCCGGATCCGCTGCTGCCGGCGGGCGTGCAGGTGGCGGCGGTCGCCTGGGGGTACGCCTACACCGCTTCCTGTTTTGATGCGGCGACGCTTGGCGCCTTCGTCACCGCCCACTATGCGCGCGGCCCCGAAGATACCTGCGCCCAGGGCGCGATCGCCTGGCGCTAGCCAGAACCTGGGCGTTCTGACCCACTTCGGCGACGTTTCTGTTTCTCGCAGAGCACTGGTTGTTTCGGGCAGGAAGTTCGATGCTCTGTGAAAGGGGCGGAAGCTCTGGGCCACGGGCAGGAAGTTCTCGCCACGGGCTGGGAGTTCTCGTCCAAAGTCCGGACGCTTCAGGAGACTTGTTCGGCGTGTCGGAAGGCTGCCGGACATTTCAAGAGCGAGGCTGGGCATCCTAAGCCAGCGGCGCGGCACTTAAAGCCATCGATCGAGATCGCCAAGACCGAGGCTGGGCAGTCTAAGCCGAAGGTCCAAGAGTCTAGACCTCGGTGATTTGGCTTCGCTCTTGCTCCACAGAACGTCCACAACGGACCGGAGATTTCCCTGGCACAAGACAACAACACTGCCGTAAACGATTCGCAGTTCGATATCTTTCAGGAGTTGTCTGTCACTGGGACAACGAAGACGTCGGTCCTGTACGGGATCACGGCCCATGGACGGGGAGCTCGGGCTCGGCGAGCAGCTCTTCGATAAGCTCGGTGAAGTGGCGGCGCAGCTCGGCGTGGTCGGCGCCGGTGGCGGGACCGGAGAAGCCGCTGTGCACGGCGCGCACCCGGCCATCGCGGTGCAGGAAGATCGTCGTCGGATAGGCGCGCACGCGGTCGAGCAGGGGCAGGCTGCGCGAGGCCTGCTCTTTATCGGCCAGGCCGGCGATGAGCACCGGGTAGCCGACGTGATGGAAGGCGGTGAAGCGCTGGACCTGCGCGGTGTCCTGCCCGAGGTCGCCGGTGACCTCAAAGGCCAGGCCGACGATCGACAGCCCGCGGCGGCGGTACTTGCGATCGAGCTCGACGAGGTACGCGGTGGCGTCGTTGCAGTTGGGACACCAGGTGCCAAAGATCTCCAGGATGCGCGCCTTGCCCTGGAAGGCCGGCTCGGTCAGGCTGCGGCTGCGCCCCTGGACGTCGGGAAAGTGGAGGGCGCCGAGCTCCGCCTGGGGGTTATAGCGGCTCTGCGCGAACGGATCGGCGAGCTGCGCCTTGTCGTCGGGCTCGGCGGTGAAGGTGTCATGCCAGCGATCCCCGGAATAAAAGTCGCCGGCCAGGCGCGGCGCGGCGGGGGTGCGGAGCGGATCGCCGGGGATGAGCCGGGCGTCAAACAGGAAGGCGTGGGCGCCGTCAAAGCACGACAGGCGCAGGCGGTCGCCATCGCGGTTGCCGGCGAGGTAGCGGTAGTCGCCGGTGGTGGTGAGGAAGGTCCCGGTCAGCCGATCGGGGGCCTGCTCGCTAAACAGCCCCACCGCGGGCTCGGACTCGGTGGTGAACTTGACCCGCCAGCGCGGCGGCAGCGCGGCCGGCGCCGGCTCAGCGGGCAGGGCGGCGAAACGGCGGGCGGCGCCGAAGCGGGCGTGGAACGGCAGCTCGACAAAGGCGTCGGCGCCCTTCTGCTTGCGCCAGGTGCCGTCCAGGCTCTGCGCCGAGGTGCCGAGCCGGGCGCGGATCGTCGAGGCGTAGGGATCCAGGTGCAGGACCAGCTCGCCGGCGGTCCACTTGGCGCGGGCGATGGGGATGCGCTCGGGAGGGTTTAGCAGGAACGCCTGCCAGGTTCCGGCCGCCGCGCCGCCCGGCGCCGGTCGCAGCTCCAGACCAAAGGGCAGCTCGCCGCCCGGGCTGTCGAGCCAGGCCCGCCACAGGCCCGCCGCCGGCCCGGCGGGCGCAGCGGCTCGCGGCGACGCGGCGGCCAGCGCGCAGAGCGACAGGAGCAGCGCGGCGGCTGCCAGACCCGGGCGGCGCCCGGCAGCACGAGGACTCGGAGTGGCGAAAGGGTGCGACATGAGGAGCCCTGGGCCAGGCCCTGATGGGCTGGCGGCAAGCAGCGGTCAAAAAACCGCGGGTAATCAACCGATAAGCAGCAGGCTGACCGACAGGTCCTGATGGCAGTTGCCAAAGCCCGGCACGTAGCCCTGCTCACCGAAGGTGCACATGCCGAGCAGCGGCGCGCTGCCGAGCCGCTGCGCCAGCTGCTCGCGCAGGCCGGTGTCGAGCTCGGCGCCGATCGCTCCGGCGCAGCCGGCGCAGTAGATGAGGATGCCCACCCGCACCTGCTCGGGGGACAGCCCCGCCCGCTCCAGCGACTCGGTGCACAGCTCGCCGAGCACCGCGGTGAGCCCGGAGACGCTGCCGCTCATCACCGATAGGGTCTGGCCCGGCTCGGCGCAGGCGAACAGCGAGACGCTGCGCTCGGGCGCGTTGATGTGCGCCGGGTGGATGGTCAGCCAGTGGGCGCCGGCCGCGGTCTCGCACTTGATGCCGAGCGGTCGCAGGGCGGTCTGGGCCAGGATGTTGCCGCCGTCGCGCAGCTGATCGCTGACCGCCCCATCGAGCCACTCGTTGAGGACCTCGCCGGCGGGGCGGCCGTCCAGCTCGTGCAGGGTGCGCCCGGTGCTGGCGGTGACCTGCCCGTGCCGCGCGGTGGGGGCGTAGGGGGCGCGGATCGCCCCGCCCACCGCCACCGCGCCGAAGATTCCGACCAGCGAGACCGCTTCCTTGAGCGGCCCGCTGCTGGTAAACACGCTCCACTCGCCGGCGATGGCGTGATCGGCGGCGCTGCCGCCAAAGGCCGGCACCCCGGGCAATAGCTCGGCGAGGGCGCCCAGCAGCGCCTCCTCAGGACCGGGCGAGGAGTTGAACAGCACCACCCGCGGCAGCTCGCCGCCGCTCTGGGCGAGCAGCTCTTGCGCCGCCTGGCGCGCCGCCGCCTGCGGATCAGCGCCGACCGCCGAGGCGCCCACCGCCACCCGTACCCCCTTGCCCCCCGCCAGCAGCAGCACCCCGACGACGCCATCGGGACCGTTGACCACCCCCGAGGGCCCGAGCAGCCCGAGCGAGGTGGTGATGCCATGCACCGCCACGCCGGGCAGCGCGGCACCGAGCGCGGTGAACACCTGCTGCGCGTCATGCTCGACGGTCGCGGTGACGAAGGCGACGCTCGGGGCGTGCCCGTGCAGCGTGGCGGCGGCCTGCGCAACCGCCTGGGCGACCGCGACCGCGGTGTCAGAGTGGACGCTCGAGCCAAGGCCGGCGAATAGTTGCGACATGTTCTCTCCTTGAAATTTTCGGCAGTGCCGAGCTGGCTCGGCGCCGCTGCGGTTACGGTCGCGGATCGCTGGGCGGATTGTTTATAAGATGCGCCAGCTCATCGAGCTCGGCATGCGACTTGGTCAGCTCCTGCACCGCCCGCCAGACCTTGGCAAAGTCCTGCGGCTCATCGGTGGAGTCCTGCATGTACTTACGGACCTTGACCCCGGAGAGCATGATGAGCCGGGAAACGGCGAACGAGGAGTAGCGATCCTCGACGTACTTCACGATTCGGTAAATGCGACTCGCCATCCCCGGTCCCTCCAAACCTTCCGGCACGCAAGGCGGAATGGGCAGCGCAGACCCATCGCGCAGCGAGCTGCATGTGACCAGTGAAGGCTCCAGTTTACCCCTTAATCAGGCGGCGAGCGTACTTATCAGAATTGCTTCGAGTTCCTGGTCAGAGAGGTCGATGGGGTTTGAGCGCATGCTCCCGCCGCGCGCCTGGGCGACAATCTGGCTGAAGCTCTGCGGCACCACGCCGCGCTCGGCCAGGGAGCGGACACCGAGCCGCTTGCGCAGCTGGAGGAGCTGCTCGGCGGCGCGCTCGGGAGTCTGCGGGCCGCTCGGACAGATGAGGGCGATGATCTCGCTGTAGCGGCCAAGCGCCGGGTGGCCGGGGGCGCGGCGCCGCAGCGCCTCGATGTTGGTGAGCAGCGTCGCCGGCAGCAGGCAGGCGCAGGCGTCGCCGTGCGCGACCTCGTAGCAGCCGCCGAGCGGCGCCACCAGGCCGTGGACGGCGCCAAGTCCGGCGTTGGCCAGGACGATGCCGCCCCACAGGCTCGCCAGCGCCATCTGCTCGAACGCGGCGCCGGGCGGGCGCTCGGGCTGCGCCAGCTCGCTGAGGGCGCGGCTCGCCAGCCCCAGGCCGCGCAGCGCCAGCGCGTCGGTGGTCGGCTGCGCGCCGCGCGAGACGTACCCCTCTAGCAGGTGGGTCAGCGCGTCCAGCCCCGCCGCCGCGGCGACCGGCAGCGGCGCCCCCTCGGCGAGCTCGGGATCGACGATCGCGATGCGCGGCAAAAGCACATCGCTGCGCAGGCTGCGCTTGACGCCGAGCTCCGGGATGCGGACCACGCTGTTGCGGGTGGTCTCCGAGCCGCTGCCGCACGTAGTCGGTAGGGCGACCACCGGCAGCGCTCCCAGGGCGAGCGGCCGGGGCGCGCCGCGGCCGGCATCTTCCAGGTACTCCAGCACGCTGCCGGGGTTGCGCGACAGGGCAGCCACCGCCTTGCCGGTGTCGAGCACGCTGCCGCCGCCCACCGCCAGCACCACGTCGCAGTCCGCCGCGCGACAGCTCGCCACCGCGCTGTCGATGCAGGCGACGTCAGGCTCGCCGGTTATGACCGACCGCGTCCAGCTCGCCCCCTGCGCCTCCAGCGCCGCCTGCAGCCGCGCCAGGTGGCCGCCGCGCTCCAGCGAGCTGCCGCCGGTGACCAGGAAAACCCGCCGGCCGAGCGGCGCCGTCAGCTCGCCGGCCCGCCGCGCCGTCCCGCGCCCGAACAGAATCTGTCCCGCGGTGCGAAGGGTGAACTCCATCGCTACTGCCAGGGCTCGGGGAACAGGCTGCGGTGCTTCTCGCCGACTCGCGGGCTGGCCATCATCGGCGCCACCGCCGCCCGCCAGGCCAGGTAGTGGGAAGTCTGCTGGTGCTCCTTGAACCCCGCCTCATCCTGATAGACCTCGTACAAGGTGAAGCGGCTGGGATCGTCGAGCGCCTGCAGTACATCGAAGCGCGCGTTGCGCGGCTCCTGCCGGGTTGCCCGTGCGTTGTCGGCAGTCGCCGCGATGAACGCCTCAACCTGCTCGGCAATCACATGAACCTTGACGCAAACGACGAACATCGGTTCCTCCGGGTTCTGCTGCTCCCCTCATGGTAGCCCAAACCCGTCGCGCCCAGCAGAAAACCACCGCCCAGAAGCCCCGGTGAGTCCGCCCCATTCCCTCCCCGCGATTCCTATCTCTTCCCCCCCCCCATCCACCCCAGAGTCCCGCCCTCCGCCTACCAGGCGTGGGCCGACCGGAGATCCTTTTTTGTCCGCGCCAGCGGGCAAAAAAGGATCGCAGGGAAGGGGGACCCACGCCGGCGCAGCCCGAGCCCCCCCTCAGACCCTACCAATCCCCCGGACCGCAGAGACCCACGCCGACGCAGCCCGAGCGCCCCCCCTCAGACCCTGCCAATCCCATAGTAGGCCAGCCCCACCTCCCGCACCTGCGCCGGGTCCCAGATGTTGCGACCATCAAAGACCACCAGCCCGCGCAGCTCGCGCCGCAGCCGGCGGAAGTTCGGCTGCCGGAACTGCCGCCACTCGGTGCACAGGCACAGCGCGTCGGCGCCCTGGGCCGCCTTATAGGCATCATCGAAGAAGGTGACCGCGGCGGCGGCGCTGCCCAGGCTCTGCTGCAGCTGCTCGGCGGCGCGCTGGTTGGCCACCGGGTCGCTGGCCCGCACCCGGGCGCCGCGGGCGACCAGCTGCTCGATCAGGCTCAGCGCCGGGGCTTCGCGGATGTCGTCGGTCTCCGGCTTGAAGGACAGGCCCCAGATCGCCACCGTCTTGCCCGCTAAAAGCGTCGCGCCATCCGCGTCCGGGCCGCCGCCGGCCTCGCTTGCTGCGCGGCCGAGGTGGGCGCACAGCTTGTCGAGCAGCAGGAGCTTCTGGCGCTCGTTGATGCGCTCGGTGGCGGCGACCAGCGGCAGGTCCATGCCGTGGCTGCGGGCGCAAAAGAGGAGCGCCCGGGTGTCCTTGGGGAAGCACGAGCCGCCGTAGCCGATGCCCGGAAACAGGAAGCGCGGGCCGATGCGGGTGTCCATGCCCATGCCGCGGCGCACCAGCTCGACGTCGGCGCCCACCCGCTCACAGAGGCTGGCGACGTCGTTTATAAACGAGACCCGCATCGCCAGGTAGGCGTTGCAGGCGTACTTGGTCAGCTCGGCCGAGCGGGCGTCGGTGATCAGCATGCGGTCGCTGGTGCGCACCACCGCCGCGTACAGGCGGCGCATGACGGTGCGGGCGCGCTCATCGACCGCCGCCGGCTCCCCGCTGCGCGGCGGACCGGCACCGGGTCCGACGCCGACCAGCACCCGCATCGGGCGCAGGAAGTCCTCGATCGCGCTGCCTTCTTTGAGAAACTCGGGGTTGCTGACCACCGCGAACGGGCGGGTGGTCACCGCGGCGATGACGTCGCGCACTTTTTCGGCGGTGCCCACCGGGACCGTCGACTTGTTGACGATGACGGTGAACTCGCTCTGCAGGGCGGCGCCCACCGCCCGCGCCGCCTGCAGGACCTGGCTCAGATCGGCGCTGCCGTCGGGGAGCGGCGGCGTGCCGACGCACAGCAGCACCACCTCGGCGTCCGTGGTCGCCGCCGCGAAGTCGGTGCTGAAGGCGAGCCGCCCGCCGGCGACGTTGTCGCGCACGAGCTCGGCCAGCCCCGGCTCGTGGATCGGCATCGCCCCGGCCTGCAGGGCGGCGATGCGCGCCGCGTCGATGTCGACGCAGACCACGTCGTTGCCGAAATCGGCGAACCCCGCCCCGGCGACCAGTCCCACATACCCTGTGCCAATAACACCGACCTTCATGGTTAGTTCTTCACCCGGAGGAGGTAGCTTGCGGGGCTCATCGGCTGATCATCGTGGCAGCGGCCGCCCGCTTTGGTGAGGACCGGGGACAGCGTGTAGTCGCCCGGGGTCGCGCCCGTGCCCTGGGTGCGGTTGAAATCGTAGATGTCGCCGGCGATGTTGGAGGGATCGGTCTGGTACACCCCCAGGCTTTTACCCATGAAGCTGGTGGCGACCCGGGCCACGGCGCCGCGCACCGGCTTGCCGCCGAGCGCGACGTGGTAGACCGCCAGGGTGCCGATGACCCCCGCCAGGTTGACGTTCTCGGTGACCGTCTGGCTGAGCTGGAACGGGCCGCGCCCCGGCAGGCACTGGCAGCTCTTGCCATCGAGGCTGGTGCAGCTGCGGCTGCAGGTGACGGCGCCGCCGGCGACGCTGTCGTAGCCGAGCTCGTCGCACGAGGTGGTGATGGCGCGGCTGCTGTCGCAGATCTCGCTGCCGGGATCCAGCCGTCCGTCGCCGCAGCGGGCGCGCGGGGCGGCCTGACGCAAGGCGCGCAGAGCGTCGATGCGGCCCCAGCCGAAGGCGTCGTCGCGGCCCGGGGCGCCCAGGTCCACCGCCGACTCGACCAGCAGCTGGCGCAGCTCGACGTTGGTGAGGCTTGGGAAGCGCGACCACAACAGGGCGGCGACGCCGGAGACGATCGGCGTCGCGGCGCTGGTGCCGTCAAAGGTCGCGTAGTCGCTGGCGCGGATGCCCAGGCGCACGCTGATCGCCCGATGCTGGCGGCGCAGCTCGGCGTCCAGGTACTCGCCATCGCCGGCGGCGAGCCCGACGACCGGCACCGGCTGCCCGGTGCCCAGGCTGATGCTGTCGAGCACCGCCCCCGCGGTCGCCGGATCGCCGTAGCGGTGGTTGTACAGGAGCACGCCGATCGCCCCCTGCAGCCGGGCGTTGCGAATCTTTTCGCTGAACGGCAGCGCCGTCTGCCCCGGACCGCCCGGCCCGCGCTGCATCAGGGCGACCCTGCCAAGCGGCGCGCACGCCGCGACCTCGGCCGGGGTGCCAAAGCCGCAGGCGACCACCTGGCCGCCGTCCAGGCCGGTGCCCGAGCTGCCCACCGGCAGCGCCGCGCTCATCGCCCGCTCGCCCAGCCCGGCGAGCGTGAACAAGGCGGTGACCTCGCGCTCGCCGGTCGCCACCGGGACCGTCGAGTAGATGCCGACGCCGGGGGCCGACAGCATGACCGTCGCGCCAGTCGAGGAGAAGCTGGCGATCGACTCGCTGCGGCTGACCGCGGCGACCGACAGCGACTCCGGGTAGGCGCCGGGGAACTCGCGCAGCGCGGTGCCGAGCGCTCCCTTGCTGCTGTCCTCCGCGTTGCCGGCGGCGACGACCACCAGCAGACCGGCGTCGTAGGCCTTGCGCACCGCGCGGTGCTCGGGCTCGCTGTCGCGCGGGCCGCCCAGGCTCAGGTTGAGGATGTGGTAGCCGTTGCGGATTGAAAGCTCGATCGCGGCGATGATGTCGGCGTCGGTGGCGCCGACGTGGCCGGCGGTGTTCTGGAAGACCTGGAAGACGTGCAGCGTCGCCCCCGGGGCGATGCCGACCGCGCCAACGCCGTTGCGCGGGGCGGCGATGATGCCGGCGACATGCGTGCCGTGCTCGTTCACCGCGCTGTAGTCGGGGCTGCCGGTGGTGAGGTTGTAGCCGAAGCCGAGCTGCTGCGGCCGATCGGGGTGCTGGGTTTCGGGGCCGCTGTCGTAGCCGGTGTCGAGGACGGCGACGTGGATGCCCTCGCCGCGGGTCTGCGGCCACAGGGAGTCGGCGGCCACCGCGCCGACGTGCCAGCTGTTGGTCAGCTCATCGCGGGCCGAGTGCTCGGGCAAGGCGCCGCAGTCGAGGCTGCACGTCGCGCCGCGGTCGGCGGTCGGCGCCTCGTCGCTGTCACAGCTGGCGTCGCCGCAGCTGCCGTCGGGGTAGCGCCAGGTCACCGCCCGCGCCTGCAGGCCAGGCAGCTCCTGCAGCAGCGCCTGAATATCGGTGGCGCTGCCGTGGACGCTGACCGTGCCGGCCAGCCCGACGAGGTCGCTGTACTCGTTCTGGACCAAGAGGCCGTGGCGGCGCAGCGCCGCGCGCAGGGAGCCCATCGCCTGCTCGCCGTGCCCGAGCTCGGCCGGCAGCTCGACAAAGAAGCTGGCCGGGCTCGCCGCCAAGGCGGCCGCGGGAGTCGCCCCCGGATCCCCGCAGCCAGCGCCCGCGGCCAGCATCAGCAGCGCCGCCCCGAGGACTCCGGCCCGGGCGCCGGGAGCGCGCCGCGCCCGCGGTGCCCGGTTGCCGGCCGCTCCTCCTGCGAGCGGTCCCACCGGTCCCGGTCCGGCCGCGCCGCCCGCCGCAGGAGTCGAGCTCAGCTGCATCGTCGTCATCCAAAGGCCTCCTGTCCCCGGTCCCGATCGTGGCCCCCAAGCGCGAGGCTACGGACTTCTTAACACAGGTGGTATCATACGAGCTTCCGCAATGTTAGAGCCCGTCGCGCTTCACCAGACCGGCTTCAAGGTGCCGGGTCTTGCCCAGGACGCGCGCGGCGTGGTCGTCGGCACCCACGCGGCGACCCTGCTGCTCGGGCTCGACCGCCTGGTGGCGCTTTTGCGGCTGTTGTCCGAAGAGCTGCAGCTCGACGATGTGCTGCCGTCGCTGCGCATCGAGCTCGTGCGCAACTCGCTCGGCGCCCAGGCGTATCTTCTGCGGCTCGTGTCGGCCGACTCGCTGCTGCTCGATCGGCTGGCGCGCCCGGCGCGGCTCTGCGGGGCGGTGCTGTGCGTCGGGGCGGGCAAGCACTTTGTGCCCTACCGCGACCGCCGCGCGCCGCTTGGCTACGACGCCCGCGAGCTGCTCGCCGACCCGCCAGCGGCGGCCGCCGACTATGTGTTCTATTCCGAGGCGGCGGCGCAGCCGTTTGCGCGCGTGCGCGAGCTGGCGCTGCTGGCGATCCTCTCCCAGCTGACGCTGCTGGCGACGCCGGGCGGGCCGCGGCTGGCGCTGCGGGCGGCGCTGGGCCTGACCGGCGGCACGGCCGATGAGCTCGCGGGGACCTGGGGTCCGGAGCGCGCCGCCGAGACGGCCGGGGCGGCGCCCGGCGAGCCGCGACCCTACGAAGACCCGCTGTGGCTGACCGCGCCGATCGGCCTCCTCGGCCGCGTCGCCGGCTACCTGTGGGAGCGCGGGGTCCGCGCCGAGCTGGCGATGCCCGACGTGCTGCCCTCCCTGGAGGCCGGCGCGGCTCCGGTCGAGGCGGTGGAGCTTGTGCTGCTGCGGCTGCTCAGCGGGCCGGCCGGGCTCTTGGAGCGGCTGCTCGCGGTGCCGGGCCTGCGCCTGTATCTGCCGGTGGCGGAGCGGCTGGCCGTCGAGCTCGGGTACACCCACCCGCTGCGCCTCGGCTCGCTGGCGAGCCTGTTTGCGGCCGGGCGGCTGTATCTTTTCTCCGGCACCCAGCGCGGCTTCACCGCCTTGCCGGTCGCTCGCCTTATGCCGCTCGAGCGCCTCATCGAGCTGCGCCGCCCAGCCCCGGCCAGCGGGCGCGAGGAGCCGAGCGCCCTGGCGACGCCGCGCCCGGCGGCGGTCGTCGGGGCGGAGGCGGCGCCGTCCGGGGCACCGGTGGTCTTGCGCGTGCAGCTGCAGCTTGTGCCGCAGCCGGCCGAGCGCGGCCGGCGGACGCCCACCGCGACCCTGGTGCCGTGGCAGCGCGCGCTGTGGCTGAGCCGCCTGCTGTACACCCTGCCGGCGGCGCTGCTCGGGGGGCTTTCCGCCGCCTGTATCGACGAGGGGGTGCTGGTCCTGGGGGCGGTGCACGGGCTGCCCCTCGGCCAGCTGCTCTATGAGCCGACGGCGCGGGTGTACATCCCGCTCGGCTGGGAGTTCCTGCCCCGGCTGCCGGGCGAGCTCTTGGCGGCGCAGCTTGGCGGGGTCAGCGAGCGCTGCGTCGTGTTCCTACCCGGTCAGGCGCAGCCGCTGGCGCTGCCGCGGGCGCAGCTGCAGCCGCTCACCCAGCAGCTGCTGGCGCCGCTGCTGCCCACCTCGCGCAGCGCCACCCTACACGGCGAGCCGCCGTCACCCGAGCTGCACAATACCCCCATCTCCTCGCTGTCGACCTTCGCGCTGTGGCCGCTGTGGGGCCGGCTGGAGGAAGACAAGCCATGACCGACCTGGAGTGGGCGGAGCGCTTCCTGGGCCGCTTTGCGCTGCCGCTGGTGCACGGCGCCGCGGTCCAGGTGGGGGTGCCGCTGGCGCGGCGCGGGGCGGAGCGGCTGCTGGCGGCGATCTCGGCCGGGCTTGACGGCACCGCGACCGCCGAGGCCCTGGCCGAGGCGCGGCAGCGCCGGCTGCTCGAGCTGGTGCCGGTGGTCGGCGCGCCGCGGCTGTTCGAAGATCGCTCGGCGGCGCTGCTGCTCATCGCGCTGCACGATCTGCTGTTCCTGCACCACCCGGCTGCGGCCCGGCTGAGCGAGCGCCAGGCCGAGCTCTTGCACGGCTTTACCCGCCAGCTCATCGCCCGCGCCGCGGCGCAGCTGCCGCGGGTCGCCACCCGGCTGCCCGAGACCAGCGGCGAGGCGCGGCTGCCGACGGGAGCGGCCGAGCCGCGGCGGCTGGCGCTGGCGGCGCAGCGGCTGCTCGGGCGCCACAGCCTGCTCGGCGGCCTGTTTCGCCTGTGGCGGGCCGACACCCGGGCCCCCACCCTGTGGGGCGAGCGGGACTACCGCGGCGTGGCGCCACCGCCGCAGCGGCTGCGGGCGCTGCTCGGGCGGGCGCAGCTGGCGCTGCCCGAGCGGCGGCATGTCCGCCTGCTGCCCGAGCTGCTCGCCCGGCGCGACTCGGCCCTCGCAGTGCAAGCGCTGCTCGGCGCCAGCCCGCTCACCGCGCTGCTGCCGCCGGTCGGGGTGGGCCTCTTGCCCGAGCTCGCCGGGCAGGCGGCCTGGCTGCGGCTGCCGACGGTGGCGCGGCTGGTCGTCGCGCGCTACCTGGCCCTTGGGGCGGTGCCGGCGGTCGCCGAGGCCGGGGGCGCGGTGGGCGCGCTCTTGCGCCAGCGCGAGCGCACCCTCGCGAGCGGCGACCTTATGACCCTTCTGTGCCTGGTCAGCCACCTGCACGTCTGCGCCGCCCTGTCCGAGGCGCCGCTGCCGGCGGCCGACGCCACGGGCGCCAGCACCGACAGCTACGCCCTGTACGCGGTGGTGGCGGCGCGCTGGCCGCTCCTGTGTGCGCCCCAGGATGTGCTGTGCGACCCCCGGCTCAACGCCCGGCTGCAGGTCTACCTGCTGGCCTGCCGGGCGGCGGCCGGCGCGCCGCGGCTGCGTGAGTTTGATGAGCTCTGCCTGGACGCCCTGGCGGCCGGGCCGGCGACGGGCGAAAATCCTGCACCGCGCACCCATGAGGAACCCGATGTCAGCACCCGCACCCTCCCCTGAGCCCGCCCCTGGGCCGCCGGCCGGTCCACCGGGCGCCGCGCTTTTGCGCCTGCAGGAGCTCGGCACCCGCCTGCAGCAGCAGTTCCTCGCCAAGGAGGAGATCATCCGGCTGCTCCTGGTCTCGGTGCTGGCCGGCGAGCACCTGCTGCTCATCGGGCCGCCCGGCACCGCCAAGAGCGCCCTGGTGCGCACGCTGGCGCAGCTGCTCGACGCCCGCTACTTCGAGTACCTGCTGACCCGCTTCTCCGAGCCCAACGAGCTGCTCGGTCCGGTCGACATCCGCGCCTTCCGCGAAGGCAGCTACCGCCGCCGCACCGAGAGCATGCTGCCCACCGCCGAGATCGTCTTTCTCGACGAGATCTTCAAGGCCAACTCGGCGATCTTGAACAGCCTGCTCACCCTGCTCAACGAGCGTCGGGTCCACATTGGCGCCGAGCGCATCGAGGTCCCGCTGCTCGCCCTGTTTGCCGCCAGCAACGAGGTCCCCACCGACGACAGCCTGGCGGCGCTCCTCGATCGCTTCCTCCTGCGCGTGCGCTCGCACAACCTGGACAGCTTCCACTTCCACCGCCTGCTCGCGCTCGGCCTGGCGCACGAGCGTCGCCAGCTGCTGGGCGAGCCGGCCGGCCCCGCGGTCGCGGCGGCGCCGCTGCTCACCGCGGCCGAGCTGGCCGGGCTGCGGCGGCAGCTGCTCGACCGGCTGACCTTCAGCGAGGATTTCCTGGCCAGCTACAAGGCGCTCATCGTGCAGATCCGCGGCGAGGGGATCGCGATCAGCGATCGGCGGGCGGTCAAGCTGCTCAAGCTGTGCGCCGCCTCGGCGATGCTCGACGGGCGGGCGCAGGCCGACGAGGGCGATCTGTTCGTGGTCGCGCACAGCTGGAACAGCCCCGAGCAGAGCGAGATCCTCGACGGCATCGTCGATCCGGTGGTGCAGCGCTTCTACCGCGAGCACCCCGAGCGCCGCCACCGCCTGCCCGGCAGCGCCGGCCTGCCCGACATCCTCGCCGAGCTGCAGCAGGTCCGCGCCCGCCTGCAGGCGGCGGCGGGTCTGTCGGACGTGCAGCTGTTCGCTCAGCTGCGCACCCTGGGCGAGCTGCGCGCCGCCCTGGCCAACCTGCCGAGCGACGCGACGCGCCGCGTCCTGCAGGAGATCGACTCCCTGCTGGAGAGCGTGTTTACCGCCGGCCGCGTCGGCTGATCGGCCAGCGTCCCGGCCCTGGGCGCTCCGCAGCGGCGGTCGCGCGTTTGCCGCGCGCAGCGAGCGATTGCTTCAGGCCGCCGGCCTGTGGGAAAACCGCCGCCTGCGGAGGACCGGATGCGTGCTGATTCCCCCCCGGCGCGAGCGCGCGCCGCGCTGGCGACCCGCCTGGATCGCTATTTCGCCGTCACCCAGAGCGGCTCGACCCTGCCGCGCGAGCTGCGCGCCGGCCTGACGACGTTTCTGACCATGGCCTACATCCTGGTGGTAAACCCGGACATCCTCAGCCAGGCCATCGCGTTCCCCGGGGCGCGCGCCCAGCTGCTGACCGCCACGGCGCTGGCGGCGGCGAGCGGCTCGATCTTGATGGGCCTTCTGGCGCGCTACCCGTACGCCCAGGCGCCGGGCATGGGGCTCAACGCCTACTTCGCCTTCACCGTGGTGCTCGGGCAGAAGGTCCCGTGGCAGACCGCGCTCGGGGCGGTGTTCGTGGTCGGGCTGGTGTTCACGGCGCTGTCGCAGGGCGGGGTGCGGCAGGCGCTTTTGAGCAGCCTGCCGACCAACCTCAAGTACGCGATGACCGCCGGGGTCGGGCTGTTCCTGGCGCTCATCGGGCTGCGCAAGGCCGGGCTGGTGGTGGCCGACCCGCAGACCCTGGTCACGCTGGGCAGCCTGCGGCAGGCGACGCCGCTTCTGGCGCTCGGCGGGCTGTATGTGACGGCGGTGCTGCTGGCGCGGCGGGTGCCGGCGGCGATCCTCATCGGCATCGCCGCGACCACCGCGCTCGCCATCGCCACCCGCGCCGCGGTGTACCCGACCCAGGGCGGTGAGCTGACCACATTCGCCGGGCTGGCCGGAGCGCCGCTGCAGCTGCCGGTGTGGCCGCGCGACCTGTTCCTGGCGCTGGACGTGCGGGCGGCTCTGTCGTGGCCGCTGGCCGGCGTGCTGCTGACGATGCTGTTTGTCGCCATCGATGACACCGCCGGGACCCTCATCGGCCTGTCGGCGCGCGCCGGGTTCCTCGACCGCGACGGCGAGCTGCCGCGCGCCGGCCGCGCCTTTACCAGCGACGCCCTGGCCTCGTGCCTCGGGGCGCTGCTCGGCAGCAGCACCACCACCGCGTATATCGAGTCGGCGGCCGGCATCGAAGAGGGCGGTCGCACGGGCCTGGTGGCGGTGGTCGTCGGCCTGCTGTTTCTGCTGGCCAGCTGCGCCTGGCCGCTGCTCGCGGTGGTGCCCGGGGTGGCCACCGCGCCGGCGCTGATCCTCGTCGGGGCGATGATGATCACCAACCTGCGGTTTATCACCTGGGGCGAGCGCAGCGACTACACCGAGACGATCCCGGTGTTCCTGACGCTTATCGCCATGCCGCTCACCTACAGCATCGCCAACGGCGTCGGGCTGGGCGTGTTCAGCTATGCGGTGCTGAAGTTTCTGACCGGGCGGCGGCACCAGGTGCGGCCGCTTTTGTGGGTGGTGGCGGGGCTGGTCGGGCTGCGCTACGCGCTCCTTTAGCCCAGGCCCATCGCTTCGAGCTGGTCGTCCGAGAGGCCGAAGAAGTGGCCGGCCTCGTGGACCAGGGTGATGTGGATCTCGTTCTCGACGTCTTCGGTGCTGTAGGCCATGCGCTCGATGTTGCGCTGGAACAGGAAGATCGCGTCCAGGTGCGGCGTCCCGCCCAGGCTCGGCTTGTCGCCGTGCGGCACGCCGTTAAACAGGCCCAGCACGCGCGGGTCGACGCCGTCTTTGACCAGCTCTTCCGAGGGGTAGTCGGTGGCGATCACCGGCACGTTGGCGATGAGCTTGCGCAGCGCCTCGGGCAGCTCGTCGATGGCGGTGCTGCACAGCTCGGCGAAGCGCTCGGCCGGCACGCCCCAGGGCGGCGGCTCCTCGCCGAGGTCGGCGACCCGGACCTTCTGAAAGCAGTCGATCATCGTCGCCCGATCGCCGTCCTCGCCGGCGCACAGGCCGATGCCGTGGATGGCGTCGGAGTTGTCGGCGTCGAGCATCAGCGCCCGCTTGAAGTGCTCGTGGGCGTCCTGGGTGTAGCCCAGGTCAAGCAGCAGCCGCGCCGCCCGCAGGTGGTAGCTCGGCTCGCCCAGGGCGATCTCGGGCAGCTCCTGCAGGGTCGAGTAGGCGGCCTGCTCGCGGCCGAGGTTGGACAGCGCCTCGGCCTTGAGCAAAAGGGCGTCGACGTACTCGTCCTCTTCCTCGGCCAGATCGAGCGCCCGCTCGCACAGCGCCAGCGCCTTCTCGAAGTCCTCGAGCTCCCAGATCTGCACCTCGGCGGCGCAGATGATCGGCTCGACGTACTCGGGGTCGATGTCCATGGCGCGCTCGTAGTAAGTGAGCGCTTTTTCCGGCTCGCCCTGCATGCCGTCGATCATGCCGAGCAGCACGTAGAGCTCTGGGGCGTCGCCGTCGGTGCGAAGCAGCGACAGGGCCAGGCTCTGGGCGCCGTCGAGGTCGCCGCGCTCCAGCAGGTTCCAGCAGCGATCGAGCTCGGCGTAGAACTTCTCCACGCTGGAATTGCTGCCGCCGCCGGCCAGCGCGCCGCCCGCGGCCGGTGGACGGCCGCCCGGGTTATTAGAGGAAGGCGTCTGGCCGTTGCGGTGGCCGTTTGGCGGGTTGCCCGGGGACTGCCCCGAGCCTCGCGATTTTCCCATCGTGGTCAGCTCCTAAAGCCTAAGCGGGTGCCATCATGCGCTTGCGTGCCGGGAAAAAAAACGATTTTGTCGAGCGATGCGGCAACGAGATACTTCTGGCGAGCTCTTGCTGGTCAAAGCGCCGCTGACGTGGAACAGTAGCTGAGTGCGCCGAGGACGATCTGGCTCGACCATTTGTATTCCATCTAACGAAAATAATGAGATGAATTACTTTGACATCGTC
Organism: Polyangia bacterium; assembly: GCA_044222245.1. Lineage (GTDB taxonomy): Bacteria > Myxococcota_A > Polyangia > Palsa-1104 > JAEUJZ01 > CALFML01. The sequence goes on from JBGANQ010000002.1 coordinate 224,715, forward strand.
GAGAGCCGTCGAGTAAGCTCGAGGAAGTATTACTTATTGCAGGACAGGTGGGCACCCCGATGGACAATCGCCGTACGATGACCAAGGCCGATATCATCGAGAATGTCTATGAACATGTGGGCGGCTTCTCGAAAAAGGACGCCGCGCAGATCGTCGAAGCCGTTTTTGATATCATCAAGAAGACCTTGGAGAGCGGTGAGAAGATCAAGCTCTCGGGGTTTGGCAACTTCGTGGTGCGCGACAAGAACTCGCGCATCGGTCGCAACCCGCAGACCGGCGACGAGATCACCATCTCGGCGCGGCGGGTGCTGACCTTCAAGCCGAGCCAGGTGCTAAAAAACGCGCTGAACAGCTAGCTGGGAGTCGGCAGGGGATGGGGCGGGGGCCCCTGACGACCGTGGACTTTCGCTTTTTTCATGACCTCTGCCCATACATCCGACCGTTCGCCTCGCAGCAGGCAAGTCAGCGGCCCTCCCGCCGGAAGGCGGAAAGCGCCGACGGCAGTCGCGTCTGCCGGGGCTCAGGCCTTGTCCGCGGGTGAGCCGGCGCCGAGTCCTCCGGGCGAGCCGCCGCCGAGCGCGCAGCCGACGGCCGCGGCCACGCCTCCGCCTGCGCGAAGGCCCGCCGCGGCCAGGCCCGCCGCCAAAGCCAAGGCTGCGGTCCCAGCCAAGCCAAAAGCCAAGGCTGCGGTCCCAGCCAAGCCAAAAGCCAAGGCCGCCGCCCAAGCCAAGCCAAAAGCCCAAGCCAAGCCAAAAGCCCAAGCCAAGCCAAAAGCCCAAGCCAAGCCCGCAGTCGAAGCCAAGCCTGCAGTCGAAGCTACGCCACCAGCCGGAGCCGAGTCTGCTCGGGTCGTCCCAGCTCCGTCGACTGCGGCGACCCCGCTGAGCGGCTATGCAGGTGCGAAGCCGACCGCCGAGGCTTCGCGCGGTCCTGCACCACCGCCCACCGCCAGCCAGCCTGCCGCGGCGGAAGGGCGAGTCGAACCAGCGAGTGCCCGACCGCGGCGCGGGCTCGGCTCCCTGGGCAAGCAGGCGTTCAGCCGCGCGGCGCCGGCGCTGCAGCTGCTGCCGCGTCTGCAGCGGCCGGCGTCGGTGGCGGCGGACTCGAAGAGCGAGCTCGGTAGCTTGAGCGCGCTGGCCAGCGCCGCGGTCGGAGCCCAAGGCCACGGCCTGAGCAGCGGTGCGCTCGCGCTGCTGCGCGAGGAGCTGCTCGCCCTGCTGGAGCTCACTGCGGAGCCGCCCGACCCGGCGTCCGAGCCCGGCTAGGCACCGCCGCTCGCGCCGGACGCGGCGGCGAGAAGCGGTGTCCGGCTTGTGTGCTATGGTCCGCCCCATGGACGAGCCGCTTGGCTTCCGGACCGAGGCATATAGCAGCGGGTTCTCGACGGTCATCGACCTGCCGCGAGTCCGGCTGGCGGTGATCGAGGGGCCCGATCAGGGCAAGAGCTGCGACAGCGATGAGCAGATGCTGGTGCGCGTCGGCACGCGCGACAACAACCACCTCTGCCTGACCGACAAGAGCGTCAGCGGCTACCACATCGAGATCGTGCGCACCAACGCCGGCTGGCGCCTGCACGACGTGGGCAGCACCAACGGCACCTTCGCCTTCGGCATGCGGGTCTACGACCTCATCCTGCGCTCGGGGACGGTGATCACGCTCGGGCGGACCAAGCTGCGGCTCGACGCGCTCGATCACGAGCCGGTGCGGGCGGCGCTGCACCCGGCGGGGCGCTTTGGCGACATGGTGGGGCCGAGCGTGGTGATGCGGCGGATGTTCTCGCGCATCGCCCAGGTCGCGCGCAGCTCGGCCACCGTGCTGATCAGCGGCGAGACCGGCACCGGCAAGGAGGCGGTCGCCGAGGCGCTGGTGCAGGCGAGCCAGCGCGCCAGCGGGCCGTTTGTGGTCATCGACTGCTCGGCGCTGCCGGCCAACCTCATCGAGAGCGAGCTGCTCGGCCACACCAAGGGCGCCTTCACCGGCGCCCACAGCGACTACCGCGGCGCCTTCGAGCGCGCCGACGGCGGCACCGTGTTCCTCGATGAGATCGGCGAGCTGCCCACGGCGCTCCAGCCCAAGCTTTTGCGCGTGCTGGAGCGCCGCGAGGTCCGGCGCGTCGGCTCGGAGCGCACGCGGCCGATCGACGTGCGGGTCATCGCCGCCACCAACCGCATCCTCGCCACCGAGGTCAACGAGCGCCGCTTCCGCCAGGATCTGTACTACCGGCTGTCAGTGGTCAACGTGCACGTGCCGCCGCTGCGCGAGCGCCGCGAGGACATCCCGCTGCTCGTCGAGTACTTCTACAACCGCCTCATCGCCGGGCAGCCGGGATCCGGCGGCGAGCCGGGGCCGCGCTTTCCGCCGCTGGCCGAGGTCATCGAGCGGCTCTGCGACAACGACTACACCTGGCCCGGCAACGTGCGCGAGCTGCGCAACGCGGTCGAGCGCGCCTTCCACATCCCCGACGAGGACCCGGTGTCGGTGCGCGCCCACGGCGAGAACCTGATCACGGGGGCCAATGAGCTCTTGCCGGCCGCCGGGGCGCCGCCAGTCGATCTGGCGGTGCCGTTCAAGGTCGCCAAGCAGCAGCTCATCGACGCCTTCGAGCGCGAGTACCTGAGCGCCATGCTCAAGGCCACCCGCAACAACATCAGCGAGGCGGCCCGGCGCGCCCAGATCGACCGTATGCACCTTTACAAGCTGATCACCCAGCACCGCCTCAACCAGCCCGAATAGCGGCCGGGGCGCCGGGGCGCGGACGACGAGGCCTGCCGCGGTGCGCGAGCGCGCTGCAGGGCGACGACAGCCTTGGGCAACGGCGAGTCGCGGGCAACGGCGAGTCGCGGGCGACGACTAGCCTTGGGCGAGGGCTAGTCGTCGGCGACGGTCAGTCGCGGGCGACGGCTAGGCTTGGGCGAGGGCTAGTCGTCGGCGACGGCGGAGGCGATCTTCTCGTGCCGCTTGCGCAGGTTGTGATCGAGGTAGCGCTTGCGCAGGCGGATCGCCTTGGGGGTCACCTCGACGAGCTCGTCGTCGTTTATAAACTCCAGCGCCGCCTCCAGCGACATCACGCGCGGCGGGGTGAGGAACAGCTTCTCATCGGCCGCGGTGGTGCGGATGTTGGTGAGCTTCTTGGCCTTGCTCGGGTTTACGATGAGGTCATTGTCGCGCGAGTGCATGCCGACGATCTGACCGGGGTAGACCTTGTCGCCGGGGCCGTGGAAGAGCTGGCCGCGCTCCTGCAGGTAGAACAGGCCGTAGGTGTTGGTCTCGCCGTGATCCTGGGCGATCAGCACGCCGTTGGGGCGACCCTTGAGCGGGCCGGCGTAGGGGCCGTACTCGCGGAAGCTGTGGTTCATGATGCCGGTGCCGCGGGTGTCGGTGAGAAACTCGTTGCGGTAGCCGATAAGCCCGCGCGAGGGGATGATGAACTCGATGCGGGTGCGGCCGGCGCCGGCGGGGCCCATGTCCTGCATGCGGCCGGCGCGGCGCCCGACCTTCTCGATCACCACCCCGACGAAGGGATCGTCGACGTCGACCAAGAGGTCCTCATAAGGCTCCTGCTTGCCGCTTGGGCCCTCGCGGAAGATGACCTGCGGCTGCGACACGCACAGCTCATAGCCCTCGCGGCGCATGGTCTCGATGAGCACCGACAGGTGCAGCTCGCCGCGGCCCGAGACCTTGAAGGTGTCGGCCGACTCGGTGTCCTCGACGCGCAGGGCGACGTTGGACTTGATCTCCTTCCACAGCCGCTCGCGCAGGTTGCGCGTGGTGACGTACTTGCCCTCGGTGCCGGCGAACGGCCCGTTGTTGGCGATAAACTGCATCGAGATCGTCGGCTCGTCGACCGCCATCAGCGGCAGGACGCGCGGGGCGGCGATCGCGGTCAGAGTCTCGCCGACGTTGAGCTCGGCCATGCCGGTGACGGCGACGATGTCGCCGGCGTGCGCCTCGCCGACCTCGAAGCGCTTGAGGCTCTGGAAGGCCAGGAGCTTGGCGACGCGGAACTCCTCGCTGGAGCCGTCCTTGTGGGCGAGCAGGATGCGCTCGCCGGCGGTGATGCGGCCAGCGAGGATGCGGCCGATGGCGACGTAGCCGAGGTAGTCGTCGTAGTCGAGCGTGGCGACCTGCAGGCACAGCGGCGCGTCCACGTCGGCCTCGGGCGGCGGCACCTTGTCGACGATGAGATCGAGCAGCGGCGTCAGATCCTTGGGCGGATCGCTCGGGTCCTTGACCGCGTAGCCGTTGCGGCCGGAGGCGAAGATCACCGGGAAGTCGAGCTGCTCATCGGTGGCGTTAAGAGCGCAGAACAGATCGAAGACCGAGTTGACGGTGCCCTGCGGGTCGCAGCCGGGGCGATCGATCTTGTTGACCACCAGGATCGGCTTTAGCCCCAGGGCAAACGCCTTGCGGGTGACAAAGCGCGTCTGCGGCAGCGGCCCCTCGAAGGCGTCGACCAGCAGCAGCACCGAGTCGACCATGCGCAGCACGCGCTCGACCTCGCCGCCGAAGTCGGCGTGGCCGGGGGTGTCGACGATGTTGATGCGGGTGCCTTTATAGGTGATGGCGGTGCACTTGGAGAGGATCGTGATGCCGCGCTCGCGCTCAAGCTCGTTCGAGTCCAGGGCACACTCGTGAATGACTTCGCCGCGCCGGAACGCGCCGGCCTGCTTGAGCAGCCCATCGACGAGAGTGGTCTTTCCGTGGTCGACGTGGGCGACGATCGCAATGTTGCGGACATCTGGACGGGTAGGCATTAGGGCACTTGACGGCGCGGCAAGGGTAGGGATTGGCACAGCACGGGCGGGCAGCTGCCAAAAAAGTGGGCGCAAGCGAGGCTCGGGCCCGCAAGCGAGACGCTAAAGTAGACGCCAAAGCGGCGGCCCTTGGGAAGAGAAAGTTGGCGACAAAGTTCGCGGCAAAGTCGGCGCGGCGGCCGAGCTTTGTCGACGCAGTCGACGTTTTTTGCCCGGGCCGCGCGAGGCCGACTCTGTGTTACGATCAAGATCTTGTCTCTCCTCCGGCGAGCTCCTATAGCACAGCCGCCGAGCCAGGTGGGAACGGTAACTTGGTGGACACTGAAAGAGGGTGATATCGCGATGAGCGCAGGCGAGTCAGATCCCGAGGCAGCGGCAAAAAAAGTCGACGACCAGGCCGGGGCAAAGCCCGGCGACAAGACCGGTGACAAGACCCTGGGGGAGGTGCCCGGTGAGACCATCGAGACCGCGGTCGACCCCGATGGCAAGGCGCTGGTCCTGCGTCGCGCCGCCGGCGGCTTTGAGATCTTAAGCGACGGCCGGGTGGTGATGCAGAGCGCGCTGCGGCGCTCGGAGCGCGAGCTGTTCAACCTGGCCATGGTGCCTTTACGCGACCGCCACGATATCACGGTCCTTCTCGCGGGGCTCGGCATGGGGCACCTTCTGGCGTCGGTGCTGGAGAGCCCGCGGGTGGTCCGCGTGGACGTGGTCGAGCACTGCCCGGCGATCATCGAGTGGAACCGCACCCACCTGTCGACCCTGCACCGCGAGCCGCCGCTGGCCGACTCGCGGGTGCACGTCCACCCGATGGGGCTCGCCGCGTACCTGCGGGCGATGCGCTACGGCACCCTGCCCGAGGTCAAGCTCGACAGCGGCGGCTACCTGGCGCTCTTGCTCGACCTCGATCAGGGCCCGAGCGAGCTGTCGCGGCCGCGCAATGCGGATCTGTATACAGAAGATGGGCTGGCCGATCTGGAAGAAGGGCTGCGGCCGGGCGGGGTGCTGACGCTGTGGGCGGCGCAGCGCGAGCCGGAGCTGCTCGGGCGGCTCACCGGCCGCTTCCAGAACCTCGCCGAGATCGCAGTTCCTGTCGACGTGCCCGGTCACCCGGGCCTGGACTACATCTATCGCGGGCGCAAGCGCGCCCCCGCCGCCGGCAGCCGCAGCGCCACCCGCGCCCAGGCCTAGGCTGCTCAAGCTGGCCGCTGCCGCTGCACCCGGGCGCCCGCTCGGGGCGGCGGAACTTTTGCTGCGCGCCGGACTCTAACCCTGCAGCTTGTCTCGCCAAACCCCAGCGCTGCCTTGGCCGACTGCCGCATCAAGCGGTGACCGCGCGATGCCGGTCAGTTACCAGTGGTTGCCGATCGGTACCGATCGTTGCCGAGCGGTTGCCAATCGTTGCCGAGCGGTTGCCAATCAGTGCCGATCGGCTGCGGTGCCAATTGCTGCCGATCGGGGTTCGCTTGGGCGCTGCGATCCGGCCTCCGAGCGCTTCACGGGCGCCCGCTGCGGCGGCCGGCGATGTCAGCTCGGGTGGCGCGCGGTCCTACCCGCGGCGACCTTGTAGGTGGGCGTAGGTTCGCGGCGTCACCGTCGGGGAAGTCGCTGGCCTGATCATCTGAAGACGCTGTCAGAAATTTTTTACCGCGCAAATAAAAAGTTTGGAACCCAACCAATAAAAAGATGTCCGAAACTGTGACTGGCTCCAAAAAAAGAGAGCCCGCCACACGGAGGACGTTATGGCTAGCGGAGTCGCCATCCCGATTACGATTCAGGTCTTCAAGGGCAGCACCCTGCTCAAGACGGAGAAGCTGAATCAAGAGACCATCAAGATTGGAAAGCTGTCGTCGTCGCACCTGCAGCTGGAGGACGAGTCGGTGAGCCGCATGCACGCGGTCATCGAGGTCTCGCCCACCAAAGAGGTGTCGGTCGTCGACCTCGGCTCGACCAAGGGCACGTTCGTCAACGGCGCCAAGATCACCAAGCACAAGCTCGGCTCGGGTGATGAGGTGCGCATCGGCGATGTCCGCCTGGTCGTCACCTTCGAAGCCGGCGCCGAGGAGGAGGCCGAGGAGATCCAGCCCGAGCCGACGATGCAGGCCGACGCCTCGGAGATGCCGCTGGTCGAGGCCCCCAAGCCCGCCGCGCCGCCGCCGATGGCCGCCGCCCCGCGGCCGTTCGTGCCGCCGGTGGTGCCCTCGCCGTTCGGCGCCCCGGCGATGCCGCCGCCGATGGCGCAGCAGCAGCACGCTGCCCCGGCCGCGTTCCAGATCCCGCCCGCCTACGGCCCCAAGGCCTACGTCCCGGTGGTCCCGGTGCACGTCGCCGAGCAGGTCGAGGTGCGCGACGGCGCCCGCGCGGTCGAGGTGTCGGCGATCTTTGAAGAGGCGGTCATCGAAGTCCGCCACTTCGACGATCCCGCCGGCGGCCAGATGACCAGCGCGACCAAGGGCATCCTCGGCGTCGGCGCCGGTGCCCTGGTGGCGTTCTTCCTCATGTTCGTCGTCAACTTCGTCCAGGTCGCCCGCGAGAAGGCCGAAGAGGAGCGCCTGGAGCGGGAGAACGCCGCGCTCGCCGCGCTCAACAAGAAGGAAAACCACGACAAGCCGGTGCACGAGCGCGAGAACCCGGCCAAGGACGCCCTGGCGTTCATTCTGCTCGGCGTCGGCCTGGCCGCGGTGTCGTACGGCCTGTCGCGGCGCAGCAACGAGATCAAGGAGAACGCGTTCACCGTCGGCCCCGACCCGACCGCGACCTATAAGGCGCCGGGCGAGGAGCTGCCGGTGGCCAAGTTTCCGCTCGTTACCTCGACCGGCACCGACTACGAGGTGATGTTCACCGCCAAGATGAGCGGCGACATGCAGCTCGGCGGCAAGAGCATCCAGCTGAGCGAGCTGGCCAGCTCCGGCCAGGCCAAGCCCTCGGGCAGCATCCCCGGCGCCTTCGCGATGACGGTGCCGCCCGACGCCCGCATCAACATGAAGCTCGGCGAGAGCGTGTTCAACATCAACTCGGTCGCTCGGCCGCGCGCCTACCCGGTGCCGCTGACCATCGACTGGGGGACGCAGTCGTATACCGGCGCGGTGTTCGCGACGATCGGCCTTCTGATGGCGCTGATGTTCTCGGTGCCGCCGGATCCGAAGTCGCTGTCGCTCGATGCGTTCATGAACGATCAGCGCCTGGCCAAGTTCCTCGTCAAGCCCGAGGAGCAGAAGCCCGAGGAGATCCCCGACTGGCTCAAGAAGCAGAACCAGGAGCAGCAGAACTCCGGCGGCAAGCGCGCCAAGGAAGCTGAAGGCAAGATGGGCAAGAAGGACTCGACGGCGAAGAACAAGATCTTCGCCATCAAGGGTCCGCCGACCAACACCGATATCAAGCTCGCCAAGGAAGCGGCCAAGGACGCCGCGCTCAAGGCCGGCGTGCTCGGCATCCTGCGCAGCGGTCAGACGGGCGCCATGGCCTCGATCTTCGGCAAGGACTCGGCCCTGGGTCGCGACGCCCAGGACGCGATGGGCGGTCTGGTCGGCACCGAAGTGGGCGACGCCTACGGCGCCGGCGGCTTTGGTCTGGTCGGCTCGGGCCGCGGCGGTGGTGGCACCGGCGAAGGCACGATCGGCCTTGGCAACCTCGGCACGATCGGCCGCGGCTCGGGCGCGCCCGGCGGCGGTCAGTACGGCAGCAAGGTGGGTAACCTGAAGGGCCGCAAGGCCGGCGCGCCGGAAGTTGTGCCCGGCACCGCCGAGGTGCGCGGCTCGCTGGATAAGGAGCTTATCCGCCGCATCATCCGCCGCCACATCAACGAAGTGAAGTTCTGCTACGAGCGCGAGCTGACCCGCAACGCCGACCTGCAGGGCCGCGTCATGGTCCAGTTCACCATCGGCGGCAACGGCGCCATCCTCGCCAGCATCGTGCAGTCCTCGACCCTGGGCAATCCCGGCGTCGAGCAGTGCATCGCCGGCGCGGTCCGCCGCTGGGAGTTCCCGCGGCCCCAGGGCGGTATCGTCGTCGTCACCTACCCGTTCGTCCTCAAGTCGGCCGGCGAGTAGCCGGTCCCGCCCCGCGCCTCCCCGGCGCGGGGCCTTTTGCACTAGCCTCCGTCCTCACGCAGCTCCGCCCCTCCGCCAAAGACCTCCGACCCGCCGCCTGACCGTCCTTGGGCTGCGGCGGCGCTTGCGCTGGCCGCGCGGCAGCCGGCAGCGATGTGGATAAGCTGTCTTGGGAGCGGTCTTTAGCGGTGCGGGCGGGCGCCCAGGTACTGCAGCAACAGCACTGCCAGCACCCCGACCACGACGCCCAGCACCACGGCCAGGATGACCCGGAACTGCGACGGCGACTGCGGCAGCAGGGTCTGCGTGGAGCGCGGCCGCTCGCCCGACACGGTGTCCATCGGATCCGAGCGCGGTCCAAAAGGCCCGGTGGACGAGTTGGACGACGGCGAGGGCGTCAGGCTGGACGGCCGGCCCTGCGACAGCGCCGAGCCCGGGCCGGGTCCGGTGATCGACAGCGGGCTCTTGCTCATCATGCTGGGCTGCGAAGCGGGCGGGAAGCTCGGCGGGGGAGGCAGCGGAGCCGGCGGGATGAGCGAGCTGCCTGAGGGCGCCGGGGTTGGCGGGAGCACCGGCGCCGGTCGCTGCTCGGCCGGGGTCGCGGGGCGCTGCAGGCTGCGCCCGGAGGGCCGCGGCGGCCCATCGGCGGGCCGCGGCGGCGGGCCCGCGCCCGGGCGTCCCTGCTGCTGCATCGCTTTGCGGGCGGCGGCGGCCATCGCCGGGTTTATGACCTGCAGCGGCATCGTCGCCCGCAGCGGCGGCTGCGTCGGCGGGATGGTGGTCGGGGTGCCGCCGGCCGACTTGCTGCTGGCCAGGCGCAGCGACATCGCGCTCGCCGCGCGCTCGGCGTCCAAGGCGGCGCGCGCCTCCTGCTTGCGCTCCTGCTGCAGCTTCTGCTGGAACAGCTCGCGCATGTAGCGCCCGAGCGCCTCGCTGCTGCCGTCCCAGCCGAGCTGCTCGATGCAGCCGAGCAGGGCGTCGTGAAACTCCTGCGCCGAGGCAAAGCGGTCGGCCGGGTCCATCGCCAGCGCCTTGAGCACGACCTCGTCAAGCTCCTTGGGCACCTCGGGTGTGTACAGGGTCATCGACGGCGCCGGCTCTTCGGTGACCGCGACCAGCGTCGCCAGATCGCTGGCCCGCTTGAACAGCCGCCGCCACGCCACCAGCTCCCATAACAGGATGCCCGCCGAGAACACGTCCGACCGCGCATCCAGGGCGCCGCTGCGCGTCTGCTCGGGCGACATGTACGCGTACTTGCCCTTGATCAGGCCGGCCTGCGTCTGCTCGTTGTTGTGAGCCTGGGTCGCCTTGGCGATGCCGAAGTCGATGACCTTGACCACCCCGTCGTAGGTGACCAGCACGTTCTGCGGCGAGATGTCGCGGTGGACTAGGCCGAGCGGCCGACCCTCCTCGTCGACCAGGGTGTGGGCGTAGTGCAGCCCGGCGAGCATGTCGATGATGATCCGGCACACGATCGGCAGCGGCGGCCGCTTGCCGACGACATCGGCCTGCTGGGCGATGCTGCGCAGGTCCTCGCCGGCGATGTACTCCATGGCGAGGTAGTAGGTGCCGTCGATCTCGCCCTGGTCGAAGATGTCGACGATGTTCTTGTGCTTCAGCCGAGCCGCGAGCCGCGCCTCGTTGAAGAACATGCGGACAAATTCCTTCTCGGCGCTGTGGTGGCTAAACAGGCGCTTGACGACCAGCGAGCCGCGCTTGTCGCTGGTGCTGGCGCCGGTGCCGCTCAGGCTGGCGGTGGCGCTGGCGGTGGCGCTGGCGCTCGCGCCGGGGCCCGGGCGGGCGAGAAAGATCTCGGCCATCCCGCCTTCAGCGATTTTACGCTCTAGTAGGTATTTACCGTAGGGGACAGACACGAGAAGAAAATCTCTCGAATGGTACGACGCTTTCCCGTGCAGGGTCAATGCGGAAGCGGCTCCCAGGCTGCCCGCCCAGGTCCTAAGTCGCGCGGCGGACTGCCTTGGGGCAGGTCCTTGGGCTTAGGAGAGCTCGGCTAGTCTGGCTTGAGGCCTAGCGGGAAGGGCGCGGCCGGGGAGGTATTCGCAGACCGCTGTTTTAGATTCGGCCCGCGTCAATTAATATTTCCTACCCACTTGTGCAGCCTAGGAGTGCTTGATGGAGACCTCGCCGATCCCCGCGTCCCCTGCCACGCCCACCTTTGACATGTCCTTTACCGAGGAGCAGCAGGCCCTGCGCAAGACGGCGCGCGACTTTGCCCGCAGCAAGATCGCCCCGGTCGCCGGGCAGCTCGATGAGGAGGGCGAGTTTCCCAAGGAGCTCCTGCAGAAGGCCTGGGAGCTGAGCCTCATGAACACCGAGGTCCCCGAGGCGCACGGCGGCCTTGGGCTGTCGTGCCTGACCACCTGCCTCATCATGGAGGAGATCGCCTGGGCGTGCGCCGGGGTGAACACCTCGATGGCCGCCAACTCCCTGGCCGCGCTGCCGCTCATCATCGCCGGCAGCGATGAGCAGAAGGCCAAGTATCTCGGCTGGCTCAGCCGCGAGCCGATCTTTGCCTCTTACTGCTGCTCGGAGCCCGACGCCGGCTCGGACGTCGCCGGCCTGCGCACCCACTACGTCAAGGACGGCGATGGCTACGTGCTCACCGGCCAGAAGCGCTGGATCACCAACGGCGGCTACGCCAGCTTCTACACCGTGCTGGCGACCAGCGACCCCAAGCCCGAGCAGAACCTCAAGGCGCGCAACCGCAAGATCGCCTGCTTCGTCGTCGATCGCGACCGGGCCGGGGTCAAGGTGGGCAAAAAAGAAAACAAGATGGGCCAGCGCGCCAGCAACACCACCGACGTCATCTTCGACGAGGTGCGGCTGCCGCGGGAGGCCCTCATCGGCGGCGAGGGCGAGGGCTTCAAGATTGCGATGAAGACCTTTGACCGCTCGCGGCCGTGGATCGCCGCCGGCGCCGCCGGCATCATCGCTCGCGCCCTGCACGAGAGTCGCCTGTATGCGCTGGAGCGCAAGACCTTTGGCGTGCCCATCGCCTCGCACCAGGCGATCCAGTTCATGATCGCCGACATGGCGGTGGCGCTGGAGGCGACGCGGGCGCTGTGCCACCGGGCGGCGTGGATGGTCGACCAGGGCAAGCTCGACAGCATCGTCTCGAGCATGGCCAAGCTGTACGGCGCCGACATGGCGATGAAGGTCGCCACCGATGCGGTGCAGGTCTTTGGCGGCTACGGCTACACCAAGGAGTACCCGGTCGAGAAGCTGATGCGCGACGCCAAGCTGCTGCAGATCTACGAAGGCACCTCGCAGATCCAGCGCATGGTCATCGCCAAGAACGTGCTCACCGGCGAGTAGCCGGCCCCGCCGCAGGCGATCGCCGCGCCAGCTTGGCTCGGCTGTCGCCCGATTCCGACCGATTCTGTCCGAATACCGGGCGCCGCGCCGGATCTCGGACGGAGCTTGGCCAGCTCTTGGCCAGCTCTAAAACCGCAGTCGCTGGGAGCCTTTCCGCAGCGGCACGTTTTACGCCTGCTCCGCCTCACCAGCCGCCAGTTGAAAAGTTGAATTTATAGTCTCTGCCGGGGCTGCGGCATCTTATTCTAGATGTGGACTTTGGTCCTCACCTGAGCTGGGGGAGCGGGGGGACTGGGAAGTGCTGTCCGCGGTCTGTTGACCCGGATCCGGACTCCGCACGGAAGCAGCGGCGGGGAGACTGGATTAGCTATGGCTGGTCGGACTTTTGACAAGCGCAACCTCGCGGCATGTGGCAGTTCCCGGGCCCGGTCGCAGGACGCCCCGGGTGCAGCCGCGCCGCCTTGGTTGGCACAACCCATGCTTTGGTTCCGAGGACCGCGCCACCCCTTGAGACAGCGAGGATGCAGTCTTGTTTCGTAGAGTGCCTCGACAAAAGCTACCCGGCAGCGCCAACAACATCGGCTCGCAGAGCCCGTCGATGCTGATCACGCTGTCGGATTTTCCCGACGGATTTGACGACAAGCAGATCCTGGACGTGTGCATCAGCGTGCCCGGCGGCGGCGGCGCGGCGCACCGGGTGCTGTCGCGGCAGCGCCAGACCCTGCGGGCAGCGGTGCAGCAGGCCAGCGTCCATGCCGAGCAGCTCGCCCAGGCGGGCGGCGAGACGATCGTCGCCCCGGGTGGGCGCCCATCGATTGCCCACCTCGCCGATGGGCAGGGCGGCTGCATGCTGTCTCTGGACTACGATCTGGGACCGCGCGGCCAGGTGCGGCCGCGGGTGGTCCGCTCGCTGCGCCTGTTCGTCGTCGGCCGCCACGAGTGCGGCACCGAGGCCCACCCCAGCCCCGCAGTCCCCCCCCAGCCCAAGC
>JBGANQ010000162.1:0-9687 GCA_044222245.1 Polyangia bacterium
CCAGCCGGCTCGACGCAGGAACTCGCCGACCAGGTACATGCCCAGGGTGTGCTGCTCGCCGGGCGCTGCCACCAGCAGCACCAGGCCGCGGTGGGGGAGGGCGGGGGCGAAGCTGGGGCCGAGGATGTGGACCACCTGCTGCAGCGTGCCCAGGCCGGCGCACACCTCGGTAAACGAGCGGAGGTCGGTCTGCCACTGCTCCCCGAGCAGGCGCGCCGCCGGCGCCACCAGCTCGAGCAGCACCACCTCGAGCGCCAGGCCCTGGCGGCACAGCCTCTCGACAAACGCCAGGGCGCCCTGGAGATCGTGGCAGGCGGCGATGCGGGCGAACTCGAACACCTCGCCGTCCGTGGGCGGCAGGCGCGAGTCGGCGCACAGGGTGGGGCTGAAGGGGTCGGCGCGGTGGGCCAGCATCAGCCGGGGGATGATCTCCGACTCCAGGGTCGCCAGCAGGTCGGCGCGGTCGTCGCGCTCACACTCGAACACGCTCTCGCTCTCGCCTTGGGGCTGTCCCTGACCGCGGTCGCCGGCGCGCGCCAGGCAAGCTACCGCGCTCTCATCGCCCTGGAACCTTGGTGCGATCGGACTCGTACTCCGCTGAGCTAAAGCCACTGGGGACTCCTCTTGGCGCGCTACGACCTGGAATGCTCGGATCGCCCAACTACATTGCAACCGCGGCGAGACACAGGAAGCTACACTTGAGCCACCTTCGTCAAGTTCGAAACGACAAATTGTCCAACATTATTGACACTTAGCGTCTGAATCGCTTTACGGTTGCTCGGGAGCCTGCGCGCTCAATATATGGCTGAGCTTGCTTAGTCGACGGGGGATTTGATCGTATGGCGGATGAGCTGGTGCAGCAGCTTCGCCGAGCGATCGACCGAGCTGCGCACGCTGTCGAGCAGCTCGGGCATGCGGCCGACCTCGACGCCATCGGTGATCTCCAGCGCCGCCAGCTGGGCATTGTCAACCACAGATGACAACAGGTTCTGGTACAGCAGGTCGGCTCTGGACTCCAGGCGGCCGGTGGCGAAACGGGTCCCTTCGACGATGCGCGCCTGAAAGCTGCGGCGGGCCGCATCAGCGGCCTTGCGCTCGAGCATGTCCGCGACGATAACGACAAAGCCGAGCACCCGCTCGGGGGCCGAGAAGACCGGATCGGCGCGCACCAGCACGGGCCGGGTGCCGGCCGTGACCCCGACCAGCTCCGCCTCGCCGCGCCAGGTCTGGCTGCGCCGCAGCAGCTCGCGCAGGCGGTGCCGCACCTCCAGCCGGTCTTCAAACAGCTCGGGCAGCGCCTCCAGGTGGTCGAGCTGCGGGTGCTGGGACGGCAGCAGCGCCTCGAAGGCCTGACTGGTCATGAGGATTCGCCCCTCCTGGTCGGCGACGATCACCGCTTGGTCCGAGCGCTGCACCTGGCGCCGCACCAGATCGAGCTGGTGCTGGGCGATCAGCATCTGCACCGAGCGGAACTGGATGACCACGTCGGTGACCGTGTCGCCGATGAGCTGCGCGGTGGTCAGCGCCGATGGCGTCCACGGCTCGGAGGTGCCTTCGACCACCTGGTGCCACTGCGCGAACGACCGCCGCGGCGACAGGTCGGACGGGCTGTTGCCGATGATCACCGGCTTGAAGGGGTTGCCGCCCCAGGTCACGGTGCGCACCTGCTCGGGCCGGAACCACAGCAGGTACTCCCCGGGGAGGTTGGACACGGGCGTGGCGACCAGGCCGCTGGCCACCGCGGTGAGCGGCGCGAAGGCGGGGTCTTCCTGGGCCAGCGAGCCGGTGACAAACGAGCGCGGCCCGCCCCCCGCCTGCAGGCCCTTGCCATCGAGGAAGCGGCCGAGCTCGCGCAGCTGCTGGGTGCCCGGCACCTCGCCGGCGGTCAGCACCTGGTCGTCGAGCAAGAGCGCCGCCCCGCTGGCTCCCACCGGCTTGAGGATCGACTGCGAGCTGTCAAACAGGGCGCTGCGCCAGTCGCCATCGCGCGAGATCGCCTCGATCATCCGCTGCTCCAGGCGCCGCACCGCGAGCTCGGCCTGCGACTGGGCAAAGCTCTCCAGGGCGGCGATGCGGGTGCCGATGACCTCGGCCAGAAGCTCGCAGACGGCGCGCAGCTCGAACTGGATGAAGCGCGGCTCGTAGTGGTGGCAGGCGACCAGCCCCCACAGCCGGCCGCCGACCAGCAGCGACACCACCAGCGTCGCGCAGACGCCCATATTCTTGAGGTACTGGATGTGGATCGGCGACATGCTGCGGATAAAGCACAGCGACATGTCCAGATCCTGGCCGGTCAGCGGCGACAGCCGCGGCAACAGCGGCACCGGCGCATAGTGCACGTCGGCCAGCACCCGCACCCGGTTGCGCTCATAAAGGCGGCGGGCGATCTGCGGAATGTCCGAGGCGGGGTAGCGGTTGCCGAGCAGCGGATCGAGGGTCGGCTTCTTCTCTTCGGCGAAGACCTCGCCGTGGCCGTCATCATCGAACCTATAGACCATCACCCGGTCGTAGCCGGTCAGGGCGCGGAAGATATTGGCGGTCTCATCACACAGCGTACGGATCGACGCCGCGACGACGAGCCGCTGCAGCGCCCGCTCGACCTCGCCGGCCAGGTCGAGCGCTGGACCGGCGCGCTCCAGCTCGACCACCAGGCCGCCCGCCGGGGGGCGGTGGACCAGGCAGTCGAACTCCTGGCCGGCGGCGCCCAGGCGGCAGCGCATGACCTGCGGCAGCACGTCCAGCGGGTCGCTCAGGTGCGGGCCCAGGCAAGCGGCGAGCTCGGGGACAACGGCACTCAGCGGGCGGCCTAGCAGGTCCGCTGGCAGCTCGAGGAAGTTTGCGGCGTTGGCGCTCGCCTGGATGATGACCAGCTCGGGCTCGCGCAGCACGAGCAGCGCCCCGTGCGGCTGAATTGAGCCGGCCAGGTGGATCTGCTCGCGCTCGCAGTTGGTCAGGTCGGCCTGGCCAAAGGGCGGAGCGGCAGCAGCTTGACGGGTCACGGCAGTGACATCCAGGTGCGCGGTCATTTCATCCGGTGCCGCTGGGGGCATCGGAGTCGAGCGCGTAGCGGCTGAGCTTGGAGTACAGGCTCTGCCGACTCACGCCCAGCATCTCGGCCGCCGCGGTGCGGTTTCCCTTGGCCAGCTCCAGCGCGGTCTCGACGCAGGTGCGCTCGACCGTGCAGATCGTCTCCTGGACGATCTCGCGCAGGGTCAGCTTGCCGATGAGCGCCGCTTGCTGCACGGTCGGGACGCCGGCCCGCCCGTGCGCCTCATCGGGCGCGGGCAGCCGGCGCAGAAGGACCCCGATGAAGCGCGGGTTTTCGTCGGTGCTGCCGGCCGCCGAGAGCTCGACCTCGGTCTCGGCGCCCTGCTCGCCGCGGATGACTGCGCGGAACTGGCTGACCGCGCGCTGGCGCTGCACGCTGGCGAGCAGCGACTCGACGTCGGCGCCCGGGTTGGCCATCCAGCGGCTGAGGCGCTGGTCGAGCACCGCACTCTCGACCGGCTGCTCGATGAGCTCGAGGAAGGCGCGGTTGGCGCGCAGGATCTTGCCCTCGGCGTCGAGCACGACAAAGCTCTCGGGGAGCCGCGCCAAGAGCTCCTCCAGGCGGACGCTACCGCCCTTTTCGAGCAGGGTCGGCTGCAGCCCGCTCGGCGCCAGCTGCAGCACGAACACCGCGGCCGGCTCGGCGGCGATGAGCGACGCCCGCACCAGCCACGGCTGGCGATCCGGACCCAGGTGCATGATGATTCCCGGGGCCTTGCCCTGCTCGCGCGCGCGGGCGAGCAGCGCCCGGAACCCATCGCGCTGGCTGGCCAGGATCTCGGGCAAGAGCTCGCGGTCGCTGGTCACCCCGAGCGCGCGGATCGCCGCGGGGTTGGCCTCCAGGATTCGCGTGTCGTTCGCACCGATGAGCAGGACCGGCTGGGTCGAGGCGTCAAACAGCAGCCGGTAGCGGGTCTCGACATCGCGCAGCTTCCAGTAGTCCCGCTCCATCGATTTCTGGGCGGCGACAAGGCGCGAGCGCAGATCGGCCACCGCCTCCAGGTTGCGGCCGATGGCGAGCAGGCCGGCGCTGTCGCCCAGGTGCACGGTCGTGTACTCGACCGAGAGCTCCAGTCCGCTTGGGAAGCGCTGGCGAACCTGATGGAAGAACGACACGCCGGCGCTGCGCGCATCCGCAATCATCTGCCGGACGTGCGCGTTGCCATCCTCGGCAACCGTCTCGACCCACGGGCGACCGACCCAGCCGTCGACTCCCTCATTGGGGATCGCGCTTGATAGAGCGGCCCAGCGGATGACGCCCGACAAGTCGAGCTTCAGCGTGACATCCGGCTGAGCGAAGTTGACGCTACTAAGCAAAGGGTATTCTCGCCTTGCCGGCAAGCACTCCGGCTTTGACTTTGGAAGAAGTAGTAAGTTTTACCACATTAAGCTACTCATTTCGCACCCTTTGGCAAGCTGTCGAGCTGCAGTTTGACCAGTTGCCCGGGCTGCGGTCAGTACGTGCGAAGCCGCCTCGAGTGTATATTTAGCCCATCATGTGCCGGCTGCTTGGCATCGCCGCGAGCGAGCGGACCAACTTCCACTTCTCTCTGCACACGGCGCCGCGGAGCCTGGCGTCGCTGTCCGTCGAGCACCCGCACGGCTGGGGGGTGGGCGTCTATGACGCGGACCATGGCTGGACCCTGCGCAAGCGGCCGGTGCGCGCCAGTGAGTGCGAGCAGTTCTACGAGGCCGCGACGTCGACTTACGGCGAGCTCTTGGTCGCGCATGTGCGCGCGCGCACGGTCGGCGAGGCCTCGGCGGTCAACACCCACCCATTTCGCCGCGAGCGCTGGCTGTTCGCGCACAACGGCACCATCACCAACACCGCCTACCTGCGCGCCCGCACCTCGCCCGAGCGGCTGCGGCAGATTGAAGGACAGACCGACAGCGAGCTGTTCTTCTCGTATCTGCTCACCTGCTTTGACCAGGCTGGGGTCAGCGCCGAGCCGGCCTCGCCGCACACCGACCGGGTCCTTGGGAGCGCGCTCCGCGAGGCGCTGGCGCAGCCGTCGTTTGGGGCCTGCAACTTCCTGCTCTCTGATGGCGATGTGCTGTACGGCCACCGCCACGGCCGGACGCTGTTCGTACTGGAGCGCCACCCGCCCGACCGCGTCCGCGTCCACCGCGAGTCGCACGAGACAGGCGCCGCCATCGACACGCCGTGGACGCCCGACCGGCACGCGGTGCTCATCGCCTCGGAGGAGATGACCGCCGAGCCGTGGACCGAGGTGGCCGAAGGGACGCTGCTGCGCTGCGAGCGGCGGCCGCTGCCAAGCTGGCGCATCCTCGAGCCGAGCCGCTGCTGAGCCGCGCGGCAGCTGGCTGCGGTCGGCGCGAGCGAGCGCGCAGACCGCAGCGCTGACCGGCCCGCCGGAAGGCCCGCTCCGATCCGCAAAAAACACCGCACCTTACCCGTCCTTGGCGCTGCCGCGGGCGGTTTGCCGCGGCGCCGCTCTCTGCGAGGCAGTTGTCCGGTTTGAGGTCGCGGTGACCAGTTCGCTCCGTCGAGAAACGCAGCCTTAACTTTCCAGAAACGTCTGACAGCGACGGAACCCCGCTGGAAACAATTCGACGCTTGCGCTGCACTGCCGTCGGTCACAGTCTCGCCACAAGACAAATCCCGATCCTACTATTAACTAGCCCATGAACGCCTTGCCCACCATCTTGCGGAAGGACTCTACGCCCACGGCCAGCCGCTGCGCGTACATCGCCTTGGCGTCGGCGCCGGCGACGTAGGTCACCTGATCCTTGCCGTCCGTGGCGGCCTCCCAGACCACTTCGGCGATCTCTTCGGCGCTCGAGCCGCCCTTTCGACGCTCGGGGTCCGAGAACGCCGCCAGCACCTTGGCCAGGAGCTCGGCATAAGCGGGGTGCTGGGTGAGCACCAGGGAGCGACCGGCGAAATCCGTCCGAATGCCGCCGGGGGCCACCGTCTTGACCTGGATGCCGAACTTGCCCAGCTCGAAGGAGAGGCTCTCGCTGAAGCCCTCAAGCCCCCACTTGGTCGCGTGGTAGGCCGAGTTGAACGGAAACGTGGCGAGCCCACCGATCGAGGTCGTGGTGATGAATATGCCCGTGCCGCGGGCCCGGAAGGAGGGCGTAAAGGCCTTGATCGTGCGAATGGCGCCCAGCAGGTTGGTGTCGATCTCGGCGACCAGCTGTTCATCGGTAGTGCCCTCGAGCGGACCAGCCAGGCCATAGCCGGCGTTGCAGAACACGACGTCCACGGGTCCGAGCTCGAGCGACTGGCGCGCCGCCGCCTCAATCTGCTCCCGCCGCGTTACGTCCAGGGGGATCAGGGTGACACCGGGGATGCTGGCGAGCTCGTGGTTCTCGGTCTTGCGCATGGTGGCAATGACCTTCCAGCCGCGCTGGGCGAAGAGCCGCACGGTGGCATTGCCCAGGCCCGTGGAGCTACCAGTAATGAAGATGGTTTTGGACATTGCGTTCTCCGGTTCTGATGGGTGAATAAAAGATCTCGAGCGCAGCCTCGGTCAGGGGGATGACTGGGAGCTGCTGCGTCGTTAGCTTACTCTAAAGCCTTTGTCTCGGGCTATGGGGCCACCACGGGCGCCGTTTGCCCCTCGGAGGCGGCGCAGCGCAGCCCAGTAGCCCGTTGCGCCGGAACCCAGGACGCAGCGGGCGCCCCAGGCCCTCTCCGCCGCGCTCCACCTCCGCCTTCATCCCCGTAGATAGCGGCGGCGCTGACTCTGGGGGCGCGAGACCACGCGCAGCCCTAGCCGGGGCGGGCGGCCGAGCGAGCGCGTTCAGACAAAGAGCTGGGAAAGATAGCGCAGCAGCGACTCTGGATCTGCGGGCTGACCGCGATACCCGATATAGCCGTCGGGGCGTATCAGGAACACGCTGTCCTGATACGCGGTATAGCGTCGGTGCAGCACCCCGCCATGGTCAATCAGGAGCGGACAGGCGGGAGACCCGGACAGCTGCGGCAACAGCGCCCGCCACCCCGCTGCTCCGGTGGACCCCCGGCGCGGGTCGTGCACCGCAATCAGCAGGGGCTGCACGATGCGCCCAAAGCCGCTGCCTACGGCTTTGAGCGTCGCGGCCAGGCGTCGCAGCCCGTCTTGGTCGGCGCAGTCTCCGGCAAATAGCAGCAGCTTATGCTGCGGGCCGGGCAGAACCTGGTGCCGCCGGGCCGCATGCCGATCGGCTTGAGAGTACAGATGGGAGTCGCGCGCGCGCTCGCCGGCAAAAGGAGCGTGCTCGACCGCGACCCAGTCGTGCAGGCGCCATGGGGTCTCTACGTCGCCAGCATTCATCAGCGGCACGGCGCGCGCCGTGAACTGCTCGTCCACCACGGGGCTTGCGCAATAGGAGACATCGAGCATCGTCAGGTTGCGCGAAATCCGCTGCTGGACAATGCCAACCTCGCTGACAAAGTGCAGCAAGTGATTACGCAGCAGCTGACCCAGGGAGCTGTGCAGAGACAAAAAGGACTGCAGGCCGCGGGTAGCGTTGTCGGTAGTCTGCAGGAGCTGGCGAGCCACCGGCATCCGCTCCGCTTCGTAGGAGTCAAGCAGGACCGACTTGCCAAGACCCTTGTGCACCAGCGCTAGCTTCCACGCCAGGTTGAACGCATCCTGCATCCCGGTGTTCATCCCGTGCCCCGTCACCGGGCTATGGGTGTGAGCGGCATCCCCGGCAAGAAACACGCGGCCGACCGCAAACCGCGCCGCCAGCCGGCAGTGCACCGAGTGCTCGGTCATCCAGCTCGGGGCGCTGAGCTGCGCCCCGATGGGTCCGCGCGTCTGCAGCAGGTACTGGAAGTTCTCCTGAGTCGGCGCCAGCCCGGCATCGAAGGCGACCAGGCGGTAGCGGCGCTCGCCCTGCTGATTGGGCCGCGGGGGCAGCGGAAACGCCCCGAGCGGTCCGGACTCCGAGACCATGCCGACCACCTCATCCTCGGCGTGCTGCAGCGACCAGTCGATCCGCACATCGGCGTGCAGGATTCGCCGCAGGTAGGTCTCGCCGACAAAGTCGACTCCCAGCAGGCTGCGCACCGTGCTGTGGGTGCCATCGCAGCCGACTACGTAGGCGGCGCGCACCAGCTGCCGCGACTCTGCTCGCGGGCTCCCGCTCTGGTCGGAAGGCGTGTGGAGAAGCTGGGCCGTCACCTCCGTCTCGCTCTGTCTGAGATCGCAGAGCCGCACCTGACGCTCGACGGCAATCCCGAGCTCACACAGGTACTCGATCAGCAGCTCTTCGGTGTCACGCTGCGGCAGGCTGAGCATGAATGGATAAGCCGAATCGACCTCTCCTATCTCGACCTTGAACAGTCGCTTGCCATCGCGCGTATACATCGACAGGGTATGCAGCCGCTGCCCGCGGATGAGGAAGCGCTCGGCGATCCCCATCTGCTCCAGGAGCTCGAGCGTACGCGCCTGGATCACCTGCGCCTTGGACCAGACGGTCGGCCCGGCCGCCTTGTCGATGATCCGCACCGAGAGCCCGTAGCGACGCAGCCCGGCCGCCATCACCAGCCCTGTCGGTCCAGCCCCCACCACCAGGACGTCCACCCGGGAAGCAGACTCGGTCGCCATCAGGATTTACACCCAACCCGATATTTTATAGTAAGACTGGTAAAAGGACAGCAGCGTAGAGGAGCCCGAGACCCGGCGCTGCACCGCAAGTGGCGTCGTCCGATAAGTCGCGGACTTCTTGCTTCGCCGGCGCCATACGGCTCGGTCAACGACGCCGATCCGGCGGGCGCTGGCCGTACTCTGTAGGTTCCGGCCCCCGCAGAGTTCAGCCGTAGGGCGTGCTGAGGTGCGGTGTTCGCATGTGCGAGTGCTTGGCGAGAGCCAGGCCCGGTTGACGGACAATACAATGCCGGCGCCGACGGGAGCAAAGTTGTTCTTGTAAGGGACGGTTCAAGAAAAATCGAACGCCTGTCACTGACGGCGTTGTAGAACCGACGTAGGATTCGATTTTGGGGGGCTGGGCGGCTCCCGGGCGCTCTGTCCGCTTCGGATGGGTTCGACGTCTACCCGCGCACCGGCAGCCACCTGTCCATCTCCAGCACTCGCGACGGCGGCGGCTACGGAAGCACTTTCTACGGCCAGCACTGCTCGCTGGGAGGCGGCTGGGTGCTCTTCCCGCTGCGCAGCCCCACCACCGCCGGACAGAATTGGCATCACAATCTCCCTTCGGAGATTTATCAGAGTCGGCACATTCTCGCAGCCCAGCCGACGGTCGCCACGACCAGGACAGGGACCTATTTCAGCTCGGCGGCAAAGGGCTTGGGTTCCTGCGCCCGGAACAGCGCCAGGTCGGCGAGCGCCTGCTGGGCTTGCGGCAGCTTCAGCAAGCGGTAGCAGTTCAGGCGCCACAGCAGGAAGTCCTGCTGCCACGGCACATAGGGCTCGACGGCCGCCGCGACCTGCGCGCAGTGGGCGGTAAAGCCCTCGAGCTCGACCAGTGACAGCTCGGTGTTGAGCCGGCTCGCATCGAGCATTCCCACCGCGAAGGGCTTGTTCAAGATGCTCAGGAACCGCCCCGCCAGCGGCGGCGAGCTGCGGCTCATCTCCACAGCCAGGCGCAGCGCCCGCTGCATGACCTTGAACGCCGGCCAGGGGTCGCTCTGGTAGCTGCGCAGAGCCGCTTCCAGGGCGGTCG
>JBGANQ010000163.1:0-9346 GCA_044222245.1 Polyangia bacterium
GAGGAGGTGGTGCGGCTCATCCACCGGGCGCTCGATCGCCACCGGCTGCAGCAGGAGAACTTCCGCCTCAAAGAGGCGGTGACCCTTTACCAGCTGTCCGAGGCGATGGCGCAGTCGCTGTCGCTCGACACCATCTTGGATCTGGTGCTGGAGGCCTCGCTCGTCGAGGCCGAGGCCGATGTCGCGACCCTGACGCTGCGCAACCACAAGACCACCCAGTTCGTCGAGCGCACCCGCAAGTACAGCAAGAACGCCCAGGTCGACCTCAACTGGTACGGCAGCGCCAGCGGCGTCGGTGAGCTTAACACCAGCGCCATCCTCGAGCACTACCGCCAGGATCGGCCGCTGCTCGCCCACGGCATCCGCGCCCTGCGCTACTTCGCCGAGCCGCCCAAGGACAAGCGCCTGGTGTCGTTCTGCTCGATCCCGCTGAAGGTGCAGGATCAGGTCATCGGCATGCTCAATGCCTACTCGTACACCCGCGGCTACAAGTTCAGCGAGGGGCAGCGGCGCCTGCTTTCGGTGCTGGCCTCGCGCGCCGCGGTGTCGATCGAAAACGCCCGCCTGTACGAGGAGCTGGTGGCGAGCAACACCGACCTGCGCAAGGCCAACGAGACGCTGCAGGAGAGCTACCGCGCCACCGTCGTCGGCTTCGCCCGGGCGCTGGAGGAGAGCGACCGCTACACCCGCGGCCACTCCGAGCGCGTCAGCCAGTACGCCGGGGTGCTCGGGCGCCAGCTGACGCTGTCGGAGAAGGACAGCCAGATGCTCATCTGGGCGGCGCTCATGCACGACATCGGCAAGATCGGCATCCGCAACGAGAAGCTCAACAAGCCGGGCAAGCTCACCGCCGAAGAGCTGGCGATGTTCCGCACCCACCCGGCCAAGGGCAAGCGCATCCTGGAGCCGATCCCGTTCATGGTCGATCTAATCCCCGGGGCGCTGTGCCACCACGAGTCGTGGGACGGCAGCGGCTACCCGCAGGGGCTGATGGGCGAGAACATCCCGCTCATCGGCCGCATCGTCGCCATCGCCGACAGCTACGACGCCATGACCAGCGATCGCAGCTACCGCAAGGCGATGCCGCACGAGGTCGCCCTGGCCGAGATCGAGCGCTGCTCGGGCAACCAGTTCGACGAGCGGCTGGTCGGCGAGTTCATGGTGGCGATCGAAGAGCACCGAAAGACCGAGCGCGAGGCCGGCAACGAGGTCGCCCGCTAGGCGGTGGCCGCGGTCGCCTGGCTCTCCGTCGACGGCGCTGCTTGACAGGGGCGGCGCGCTCTCGCATGCTGCCGCCGTGGCGAAAGCTTCTCAATCCAAGATCGTAGCGGAAAAAGCCGCGGCGAGCCGCACCCCAGCGCAGCCGCCGGCGGTCTACTTTGTCTCCCTCGGCTGTCCCAAGAATCGGGTCGACACCGAGGTCATGCTCGGCATGTCCGATCAGGCCGGCTATGCGCTCACCGACTCGCCCGAGCGCGCCGAGGTGATCGTCGTCAACACCTGCGGCTTCATCGGCGCCGCCAAGGAAGAGTCGATCGACACCATCTTAGAGATGGCGGAGTGGAAAAAGCACGGCTCCTGCCAGCGCCTGGTCGTCACCGGCTGCCTGTCGCAGCGCTACCCCGAAGAGCTGCACCGCGAGATCCCCGAGATCGACCACATCCTCGGCTCGGGCGAGGTCGAAAAGGTCGCCGCCGCCATCCGCGGCACCGATGCTCAGGTCGAAGTCGCGCCGGTGCCGGCCTACCTCTACGACCACACCACGCCCCGCCCGGCCTCGCAGGCCCACTTCTCGCGCTATGTGAAGATCGCCGAGGGCTGCGACCGCCCTTGCGGCTTCTGCATCATCCCCAAGCTGCGCGGGCCGCAGCGCAGCCGCTCGCTCGACTCGGTGGCCGATGAGGTGACGGCGCTGTCGCAGCAGGGGGTCGTCGAGGTCAACCTGGTGGCGCAGGACCTGACCACCTACGGCACGGATCTGGCCGCCCCCGAGCGGGCGAACCTGGCCGCGCTGCTGCGCCGCATCGGCGCGCCGCCGCCGGCGAGCGCGGCCCCGGACTACCTGCGCTGGCTGCGCCTGCACTACGCCTACCCGACCGCAGTGACCGACGAGCTCTTGCAGGTAATCGCCGAGCAGCCGCGGGTGGCCAAGTACCTGGACTGCCCGCTGCAGCACGCCGATGATCTGGTGCTCAAGACGATGCGCCGCGGCCATGTCGGCAAGACCGTGTGGCAGCTGGTCGAGCGGGCCCGCAAGTACGTCCCCGGCATCACCCTGCGCACGACGTTCATCGTCGGCCACCCCGGTGAGACCGACGCGGCGTTTGCGCGCCTGTGCGACTTCGTGCAGCAGGCCGAGTTCGATCATGTGGGCGTGTTCACCTACTCGCCCGAGGAAGGGACGCACTCGGCGACCCTGGATGACGAGCGCGCGGTGCCGGCGGCAGAGGCGGCCAAGCGCCAGCGCGAGCTGCTACGCCTGCAGCGCAAGATCGCCAAGAAGCGCCGCAAGGCCCTGCACGGCCAGCCGCTGCAGGTCCTGGTCGAGGGCGAGTCCGACGAGAGCGAGTACCTGCTACAGGGCCGCCACGCCGGCCAGGCGCCCGAGATCGACGGCCAGGTCTATCTGTCGCTCGGCGAATCGGTGAGCGAGCTGGCGCTGCGCCCCGGTGATCTGGTGAGCGCGGTGGTGCGCAGCAGCGCCGAGTATGATCTGGCGGCCGAGGTGGTGCAGGTGCTGCAGCCCGCCTACCGCCCGCCGCAGTCGGTCAAGCTGCGCGTCGTCAAGTAGGCGCCGTTAGCCCCCTTTGGCCCGGGGGCGCCCTGCCCTACTTCCCCTGCCCTATTTCCAGCGCGTCAGGTGCCAGCTCTTCTTGCCGCGGCGCAGGGCGATGAGGCTGCCGTGCAGGAGGTCGGTGCTGTGCGCCTTGTCGTCGGGGCCGACCTTGCGGCCGTTGAGCGAGACCGAGCCGCTCTGCAGGAACTCGCGCGCCTCGCGCTTGGACTTGACCAAGGTGGTCAGGGCGAGAAGCTCGACCAGGGGCAGGCCGGCGCCGAGCTGGGTCTTGTCGTGATCACTTTTCGGCACCGAGGCGAACACCTCGTTCAGGGTGGCCTCGGGCAGGGTGGCGATCTCGCCGCTGAACAGCGCCTGCGCGGCGGCCTCGGCCAGCTTCTGCTCGGCGGCCCCGTGCTGGAGCTCGGTCATGCGGCGGGCCTGGGCGCGGTGGGCGGGGCGGCTGCCGGCGTCGCGCTGGTGCGCGGCGGTGAGCTCGGCGATCTCCTCGCGCCCGAGGAAGGTGAACACGTTCAGGTAGCGCACCACGTCGGTGTCGTCGGTGTTGAGCCAGAACTGGTAGAAGGCGTAGGGGCTGGTGCGCTCGGGAGACAGCCACACCGCGCCGGCCTCGGTCTTGCCGAACTTGCCGCCGTCGGCGCGGGTGATGAGCGGCGCGGTCAGGCCGAAGGCGTCGTTTTGGCCCTCGGGCAGCAGGCGCCGGATGAGGTCGCAGCCGCTGAGGATGTTGCCCCACTGATCGCTGCCGCCCATCTGCACGGTGACTCCCTGCTGGCGCCGCAGGTGGAGGAAGTCGTAGGCCTGCAGGATCATGTAGCTGAACTCGGTGTAGCTTATGCCCTGCTCGCGGTGGTGCAGGCGATCGCGCACCGAGTCGCGCTGGATCATCGCGTTCACCGAGAAGTGCTTGCCGACATCGCGCAGCACGTCGATAAAGCTCAGCTTCTCCAGCCAGTCGAGGTTATTGCACAGGCGCGCCCCGGTGGCGCCCGAGAAGTCGATGAGGCGCTCGAAGATGCGGCGCTGGCCGCTGACGTTGTGCTCGACGAGCTCGCGGGTGAGCAGCTGGCGCTCGGCCGACTTGCCCGACGGATCGCCGATAAGCCCGGTGCCGCCGCCGAGCAGCACCACCGGCCGGTGCCCGGCGCGCTGCCAGTGCATAAGAAGCTTTATCGGGACGAAGTTGCCGATCGTCAGCGAGTCGGCAGTCGGGTCAAAGCCGGCATAGGCGTCGCGGGTCGCGCTTCCCAGGTGGGCCACAAGCTCCGGCTCGTGCGTTACCTGGTGGAACAGGCCGCGCCAGCGCAGCTCGTCAAGCAAGCGGGTCCCGCTGTCGCTGCTGGAGGCGCTGGCGGGAGCGGACAAAGGGTCGTTTTGGGCAGTCACGGCTACACGATAGCGCAATCGGTCGCCCGGCCGATCTGCAGTTTTTGCGCGGCGGCGCGCCGGGTTGCGCGATCGCGGGGCCGGCGCGCGCGGCTGCTCCGGTCGCCGGGGGCTGTGATACGCTAGACCGTGGGCCGTAGGATGGCCCTACCCGGGTCGACAGCAGCGACGAGAGACCGCGCCAGCCGCAAGGAGTCTGTGGGATGATGCACGCCGTTTCAGGCACGCAACGCGCCTGGTTGATCTTCAGTGGCCTTTCGTTTGTGCTCTGCGGGGCGCTGCTGCTGGTCCGGTTCGCGCGCTCTTCTCCATCGAGCGAGGACAGGGCCACGGCGCCGGCAGCCCCGGCGGCGGTCGCCCCGGCGATCAGCGACGAGTTCACCCTGCCCGCCAAGGCGGGTCCGGCGACCAAAGAGTCTGCGGACCGGGCTGCAGGGTCGAGCCGAGACGCGAGCCGAGCCGAGCCCGGATCCTCGCCCACGAGCGACCCAAGCAACCCTAAGGCCGCCCCAGCCAAGAGTGCCAAGAAGAAGGCGGCTTCCCACAAGGGGGCCGCCGGCCGCGGAAGCGGCGATCGGGGCGTGGCATTGGAAGACGACTTTGACCGCGCCCCAGCGGCGGCGGCGCCGCCGCCGCCGCTGACGAAAGCGCCCCCGCGCAAGGCCCCCACTGCCGCGTCGCCGCCACCACCGCCGCCGGCGAACCCACCGCCGGGAGCTTTGGGCGGCAGCAAGTCGGCGCGGGGCAAGCAGAATCACCGCCGACCTGCCCCCGACGAAGCGAAAAAAGAGGGGGGGACGGAGCCGGAGGCCCGCGCCGAAGCCCCCGCAGAGAAGCTGGTGGAAGGGGTCCTGCGCGTCAACGCGCCGCCGAGCATGCTTGTCGGCGAGAGCGAACATATCCGGGCGGTGGTGGGGACCAAGCCGCGCGTCGCGCAGGTCGACAAGGACGCTGCCGCCGAGGTAGGGGACGGCCCGCGGGTGCAGATCGGTCGCGAGCTGATGCTCTCGCCGCTGGTCCGCATGGAGCTCAAGGCCGACGTACCGGGCGACTTCGACATCACCGCGTTCGCGCCGCAGGCCGAGCAGCGGCTGACCGACAGCGACACCACGGTCTGGGACTGGGCGGTGCAGCCCAAGAAAGAGGGCCTGCGCGGCCTGACGCTGGTGGTGACCGACCTGAAAGAGCCCTCGCGCGAGCCGATTCACACCAAGATCTACCCGGTGCACATCCTGGTCCGCGTGGCCACCATCCAGAAAGTGCACGATGTGGCCGTGTCGGTGTCCAGCCTGCTCAGCGGGCTGGCCGGGCTCATCGGCGCCTGGATGGGCATCCTGCGCCCGGCGCTGCAGCGGCGGCGCGAGGGCGAAGGCAGCGGCGCTCCCCGTCCGCCGCTGGCCGGCAGCGCGCCGCCGCGTCCCGCCCCCGGCCACAGCCTGCGCCCCGAGATCGATCCGCCCGCCGCCCAAGCGCCGCCGCAGCAATAAATTCCCCGCAGCTCCGCCACCTTGGTATCGTCGGCCCTGCAGCCGGGGCCAGGGCGGAGCCCGCCGCCCGGCCCGCGCAGCCTGCGAGGAAACCCGGTGAAATCGACGCTGCTTGCTGACCTGTGGCTGATCGGCTGGTTTGACCTGCGGGAGTCGCTGCGCTCGCGGCGAGCCCTCACCCTGGTCGGACTGTATCTGCTTGTGGCGACCCTGTCGGCGTACCTGTTTGTAAGCGCGGTCAAGGCGCTGGAGAGCCAGCTGGCGGCGGTGACCGCCGGGGCCGGCGACGCGACGGCGCAGATGGCGCTCGGGCTGGCGCGCAGCGAGGGGTATCACAAGCTACTCTCGATGTTCACCCTCGGCGATGTCCACAAGGCCAGCTACCTGGCGGGGCTGCCGCCGATGGGGCTGTTCATGGTCCTGGCGATGCTGACCCTCATCCCCTGGCTGGTCGCCCTCACCGCCTCGGATCAGGTGGCCGGGGATCTGCACCTGCGCACGGTGCGCTTTGTCGCGCTGCGCGCCTCGCGCGGGGCGTTCGTGCTGGGCAAGCTGCTGTCGCAGGTCCTGCTCATCGCCGCGGTGACGCTGGCGGCGTTCGTGCCGGCGATCTTCTTTGGCCAAAAAGACCTCAAGAGCTTCGACGCCAGCGCCACCCTGCTGTTCCTGGTCGGGACGGCGCCGGCGCTGCTCGCCTATGCCTTTGCCTTCCTCGGGCTCACCTCGCTGGCCTCGCAGCTGGTGGGTACGCCGGGGCGGGCGCGGGCGCTGACCCTGGGACTGTTTGCGCTGCTGTGGCTGGCGGGGCTGCCCGAGCCGTCCCTGCAGTCGCCGATCGGGGTGCTGGCCTACCTGTCGCCGTGGCAGCTCAAGATGGGGTTCCTCGGGCCCGAGGCGAGCGGCCGCAACCTGACTCTGGCGCTGGCGCTCGGCTATGGGGCGCTGTTCACCGCGCTCGGCTACCTCACCTTCCGCCGGAGGGACCTGTGAGCGGCAGCGACCTGGCGATCGACGCCGAAGACGTCCACAAGCGCTTTGGCCGCGTCGAGGCGCTGCGCGGGGCGCGGCTCAAGGTGCCGCGCGGCTCGGTGTTCGCGCTGGTCGGCACCAATGGCGCGGGCAAGACGACCCTGTTTTCGATCCTGTGCGGCTTCCTGCGCGCCGATCGCGGCTCGCTCGCCGTGCTGGGCGGACCGCCGGGGCCCGAGCGGCTCAAGGGCCGCCTCTTGGCGCTGCCGCAGGACGCGGTGCTCAGCCGCGAGATGACGCTGCGCGAGCACCTGCAGTTCCTCGGGCAGCTGCAGGGGCTGCCGGCGGCGCGGGCGCGCAGCGAGGGGGAGCGGGTCCTGCAGCTGCTCGGGCTTGTCGACCTCGGCGACCGCCGCGCCGGGACCTTGTCGCACGGGCAGAACAAGCGGGTCGGGGTGGCGCAGGCCTTCCTGGGTGATCCGGAGCTCATCCTGCTCGATGAGCCGACCGCCGGGCTCGATCCGCGCAACGCCCACGAGCTGCGCCAGGCCATCGTCGCCGAGCGCGGCAAACGTACGGTGGTGGTCTCCTCGCACAACCTGCAAGAGCTGGAGGCCATCTGCGATGAGGTCGCCTTCATCGAGCGCGGGGTCACCATCGACGGCGGTCGCCTGGCCGATCTCACCAGCCAGGACCGCGAGGTGACGGTCATCCTCGGTCAGGGCGCGGTGCCGCTGCCGCTTTTGGCCGAGCAGCTGCCGGGGGCCGAGGTGACCTTCGACCAGGCCCGCCGCGCCTTGCGGGTGCGGTTTGTCGCCCAGCCCGGCCGCGACCCCGACGTCGCGATCACCCAGCTGCTGCGCCTGCTGATCGAGGCGGGCGCCCTTATCTCCGAGGTCCAGAAGGGCAAGAGCCTGGAGCAGCGCTACCTCGAGTCGACCGCCACCCGCTGACCAACCGCCGCCGCCCGCGGCTTACTCCGAGCGGCGGAAGAGCACCGACAGGTTGTTGGCCGGCATGGGGACGATCTCGACCCGCAAGAGCCCCTGCTCGGCCGCCACCGCGGTCACCTCGTCCAGGTCGCGCACCCCCCAGGCCGGGTTCATGCGCCGCAGGCCCTGGTCGAAGTCCTGGTTGCTCGGCGCCGTGTGCTGGTGGTCGCGCTGAAACGGCCCGTATAGGTACAGCACGCCGCCGGGCGGCAGCACCAGCCGCGCCCCCCGCATCAAGGCGCCCGTCGCCGACCACGGCGAGATGTGGATCATGTTGATGTTGACCACCGCGTCCGCCTGGGTCACCGGCCAGGGGACCCGCTCGACATCCAGGTCGAGCGGCGGCAGCACGTTGGCGGTCGCCAGGTGGGCGCACCACGCCGCGATGCTCAGCCGCAGCTCAGGGTCGGGGTCGCTCGGCTGCCAGCGCAGCCCGGGGAGCTGCGGCGCGAAGTAGGTCGCGTGCTCGCCGGTCCCGCTGGCGATCTCAAGGACGGTGCCGCGCTCTGGCAGAAAGCGGCGCAGCTGGGCCAGGATCGGGTCGCGGTTGCGCTGCGTCGCCGGGGCGAAGCGGCGGCCGTCGGTGGGAAACTGGCTCGCGCCCGCCATCGGCCTAGGTGCCCGTCCCCGGAGCTTTGTGCTGGCACAGCCACTGATAGGTCTTGCGCAGCCCCTGCTCGATAGTAGTCGAGGGCACCCACCGCAGCTCGCGGCGGATCTTCTCGATGTTGAGGACGCGGCGGCGGATGTTGTCGATGTCCCGGCGGTCGACGTAGGTCGGCTCGATCCCGTCGGCGCGGGCGCCGGTCACCTCCAGGATGATGGACGCCAGCTGGTTGATGCGGGTCTCGCGGCCGGTGCCGATGTTGTAGATCTGCCCCTCGGCCTTGGCCGAGAAGGCGGCAAGCAGGGTCGCCTCGACCACGTCATCGACATAGCTGAAGTCGCGGGTCTGCTCGCCATCGCCGTGAATCGAGACCGGCTGGCGCGCCATGGCGCAGGCGAAAAACTTCGCGATGACCCCACAGTAGGGATTGTCCGGGCGCTGCGCCGGCCCGTAGACGTTGGAGTAGCGGACGACGGCGGTGGACAGGCCGTAGCTCTCGTAGAACACCTTGCAGTAGCTCTCGCCGGAGAACTTGGACACCGAGTAGGGGCTTAGCAGGTTGGTCTGGTCGTCTTCGTTGATCGGCAGGTAGCGCGGGTTGCCGTACACCGACGCCGACGAGGTATACACGGTCCGCTGCACCGCCGAGTCGCGCACCGCCAGCAGCACGTTCAGGGTGCCGCCGATGTTGACCTCGTAGTCCTCGCGCGGGTTGCGGGTCGAGACGATGATGTTGCGGGCGGCGGCGTGGATGACGATGGTGGCGCCGCGCACCACCTGCTTTACGCACTCGAAGTCGGTGACGCTGCCGCGCACGATCTGCAGGCCGGGCGCGCCGAGCGGCAGGTTGTCCTCGCTGCCGGTCGAGAAATCGTCCAGCACCGTCACCTGGGCGCCGCCGAGCAAGCAGCGCCGGACCAGGTTGCTGCCGACAAAGCCCGCCCCTCCGGTGATGAGGATTTGATGGGGCGCTCCGTTGGCCGCCAGGGGGAGGTCACTGTCCCCCCGGCTGGAGGTCGGGCTCGCGGGTCGATCCGGGCTCTTTTGGCTCATGGCGATGTCCTGGGAAAGGGCTGGCGGCATCGGCAGATCATAAACAAGAAGGAGC
>JBGANQ010000164.1:0-9294 GCA_044222245.1 Polyangia bacterium
TCCTCGATGCGCTTATTGATGACGACGCCAATGACGATGGCCGCCACCAGCAGAATAAGACCGCCGACCACCGCCAGCAGCTTGTACGGCAGCTGCTTCTTGATGCGCTCTTGGGTCTCTTTGATGAGGCGCGCCTCCTCGATGCGGGCCTCGGCCTCGACGCGGGCGCGGCGCTCGGCCTCTTCGATCTGCAGCCGCTCCTCGCGGTGCAGGCGCTCGCGCTCCTCCTGCTCGAGGCGAATCTTCTCCTCGGCGGCGCGGATCTTGGCTTCCTCGGCCTCGCGGATGCGGCGCTCCTCGGCTTCGCGGGCGCTCCGGTGCGCTTCCTCCCTGGCGCGGACCGCCGCAGCTTCTTCCTGCTGCCGCTCCTCTTCCAATCCTTTCAGCTCGTTGAGCGAGAAAAGAAGCGAGTTTTCGCGACGATCGGACATACCAAAGATCTCCTATACTGGGGCGGCAACGAACCTGTGTCTTCTATCATAGTCCAAAAGAGCCGAGCAAGGGCGGTCACACACCACCGGCAGCACCAACCTCGACGCCGATGGCGCGCTCTTTTACTGAGTCTGGTGCTGGGTCTGGGGCTGAGCCTCGTCGTCGAACCGCGGCGCGCGGCGGCGCAGCCGGCGGCCCCGACCGGCCCGGCGCCGGCGGTGCAGGCCACCCCGGCGCCCGCCCCGGCAGTCGAGCCTGGGGATGCGCAGGCTGCTGCTGCGAGCCTGGAGGCCCCGCCCCCGCCCGCGCTGCCCATCACCCGCGTGCAGCTGACTGGCGCCCTGGTGCGCGGCGACACCGAGCGGCGCGTCCTCGATTTCCTCGCTATCGAAGCAGGCAGCGGCGCGACGACTGCAGCCACGCCCGCCGCAGCTTCGGCGCCGCCCGCCAAGGGCGTGCTGTGGGACGAGCAGCTGCAGAGCCGGGTGCGCCGCGACCTCGAGGTCCTGGGCTACGCCGCCGAGCTCAAGCTCGACACCGACGGCGTGCTCACCATCGCCCTGCACCCGCTGCGCATCG
This sequence comes from Polyangia bacterium, assembly GCA_044222245.1. Classification (GTDB taxonomy): domain Bacteria; phylum Myxococcota_A; class Polyangia; order Palsa-1104; family JAEUJZ01; genus CALFML01. The sequence goes on from JBGANQ010000164.1 coordinate 1,012, forward strand.
TGCGGCGCATCGTCGTCTCGGGCAACTGGCCGATCTTCGAGTGGGAGATCTTGAGCTACCTGACCTGGCGCACCGGCTACCGCCTGCCCGAGGGCGACGAGCTGCTCTTGGAGATCCGCAAGCAAGAGCGCGAGCTTATAAACTTCCTCCAGCGCAAGGGCTACTACGACGCCAGCGCCCAGATCGAGCTCGACTGGGCGGCGGGCAGCGCCGAGCAGGTCACCATGCGCATCCAGATCCACCTCGGCACCGGCTTTTGGCGCCTGCGCTACAAGCTCGGCACGGTCACCGCCAACAAGCTGACCCTTTTGTCGCAGCGCGAGCTGTACGACTTCTTTGACCACTGCTGCCTGTGGTTTGGCCGCACCAGCACCGAGCGCATCACCGACGACTTCAAGCGCCTCACCGACCACTACCAGTCGCACAACTACGCCGGGGTGCGGCTGACCAAGCGCGAGATCAAGCCCGACCGCGCCCGCCGCGTCGTCGACATCGACCTGGCGGTGGAGGAGCGCAAGCGCATCCTGCTCAAGTTCGCCGGCCGCCACGCGGTGGCCGAGGGCGACCTGCGCAAGGTGGTTACGATCTTCCGCGACAACTACTACAGCGCCAACGAGCTCGATGAGAGCGCGCGCAACATCTACCGCTACTACCAGCAGCAGGGCTACTTCGAGGCCCGCGTCAGCTGGCAGTGGAAAAACCGCACCGGCGACCCGCTGGAGGTGCAGTTCAACATCCACGAGGGGCCGCAGCTCAAGGTGCGCGACATCGTGTTCCGCGCCACGGTGCCCGAGGATCCGCTGCACTACTCGGTGGGCAAGCTCAGCGAACAGATCAGCACCCGGCGCTACCCGCGGCTGGGCTTCATCGGCCTTGGCGAGGGCGGCTTTGCCACCGCCGTCACCCTGGAGCAGGACGTCAAGAAGCTCGAAGACTTCTACCACCGCGAAGGCTACCCGCACGCCCAGGTCGGGGTCGCGGTGGCGCGCAGCCAAGAAGCGCTGCGCAGCGCTCCGCTCCTCGGGCTGCAGACCGCGCTCGACGAGGGCGGCGACAGCGGCGACCTGTTTCTGAGCTTCGAGATAAGCGAGGGCGAGCGCGAGTTCGTCGGCGGCCTGGAGATCCAGCTCACCGGCAAGCACACCCTCACCGAGGCGCAGGTCCTCAAGGTGCTGCAGCTAAAGCCCGGCAAGCCCTACACGCCCGAGGCGCTCATCGCCGACAAGCTGCACTTAAGCGCCCTGTGCAAGTCGACCGGCCACCCCTACGCCGACATCGATCCGACGCGCTCGAGCTGGAACGCCGAGCACACCCGGGTGACCCTGCGCTGGATCCTCGATGAGCACGAGACCGTGCGCTTCGGGCCGATCATCATCCGCGGCAACTTCACCACCCGCGAGAGGCTCATCCGCAAGGACCTGCCGTTCAAGACCGGCGACCCCTACGACGCCAACAAGCTCCTGGAGGCGCAGCAGAACCTCGAAGGGCGGCAGATCTTCTCGGCGGTGCACGTCATCGAGGATCCAGGCCGCTCGCGCGAGTACCTGCTGGAGGCGCAGCACAAGGGCTGGCAGGTGGCGCGCAACCCCGTGCCGGTGCTGGTCGAGGTGGTCGAGCGCTACGACTACTCGGGCGATATCACCGGCTACATCGGCGTGTCGACCTACGACTCGCTGTTTTCGTCGGTGAGCTACACCTGGAGAAACCTCCTTGGCACCGGCTCGGAGACCTATCTGTCGGGCGAGCTCGGGGTGCGCGTGCAGTCGCTGCTGGCGCGCTTTACTAACCCTCGGGTGTTCGGGTCGTTCCTGCGCTTTGACCTGCGCGGCTTCTGGCGCAGCGAGAACACCTACAGCGTCGGGCTTGTCACCTCGTACGGGGCCAACGCCGAGCTCACCCGCTACTTCGCCTCGACCGACGAGCAGGGGCGCCGGCTGCCGCCCAAGCTGCGAGTGTTCACCCGGCTGGAGTTCAACATCAGTCAGATCCTGGTGCCGCTTTATCGCACCGAGGGGTCGACCAACGTCTCGCTCGATGGCGATCGCACCCAGTCGCTCAAGTGGACGGTGGGCGTAGTTGTCGACCGTCGGGTCGGCTTCGAGGCCCCGAGCCTGCGCCTGCGCAACCAGCCGGTGCCGCCCAACCCCCTGCGGCCGGCCGAGGGGTACCTGCTCTCGGCGCAGGCCACCGGGGCGCTGTGCTGCGGCTTCCAGCCGTTCAACGCCGATGGCAGCTTCATCGCCCTGGCCGGTCAGGCGGTGCTGCTAAAGCCCTTCGGACCCGAGCTCCACCCCGAAGACGGCTGGATCTACGGCATGCGGCGCTTCCGGCTCAACCTCAACCTGCGCGTAAACTACGGCATCCCGCTTTACCGCACGTCGCTGCCGGTCGTCGAGCGCTACTTCGCCGGCGGCGACAGCTCGACCCGCGGCTACGACAACGACGCCCTGCGCGCCGAGGAGGTCCGCTCGCCCATCGGGCCGCTCGGCGGCGAGCCCGCCTACCGCATCGTTCCCCAGGGCGGCAGCGCCCGCATCCTGTCGCAGATCGAGTGGGAGTTCGCCATCACCCCCAAGCTGCTCAACTGGCCGTGGGTCGGCGCCCTGTTCGTCGACACCGGGGCGGTGTTCGACGGCTGGGACAAGCTGCGCTGGAACGACGTGCGGTTCTCGGTCGGGGTGTCGATCCTAAGGCTGCACACCCAGTTCGGCGCGCTGTCCCTGGACTACGCCTACCCGCTGACGCTGCCGGGCCAGGACCCGCTGTTGCAGAGCGACCGCTGGAAGCGCGAGGACTGGTATCAGCACTTCCCGGGGCGCATCCACTTCAACTGGGGCATGAACATCAGCCTGTAGCGGCGGCGTCGTCCGGCGCCTCGGGGCGGATCGCCACCTTGCTGTCGTCGCTGGGCAGAAGCGATGGGAAGGCGCGCAGGCGCACCGAGATCGCCTCCATCGCCGCCACCACCGCGCGCAGCCGGCCCGGGCCGTCGAACTCGGGCTGCTCCTCCAGGTCCAGGTCGGGGAGCTTGTTAAAGACCTCGTCGATCTCGAGCAGCACCTGGCGCTGGGCGGGCGTCCACTGCGGCTCCTCGGCGAGGCGGCGGGTGCGCCGGCTGGCCTTCTTCTGGCCGCGCGACAGCACCGTCGCCTGCCCGCGCAAAAGCGGCTGCTCGGGGGCGGCGGTGAGAAAGTAGTAGGTGAGCCAGGCCATGCTCAGCGTCTCCCACGCCTCGCCGAGCTGGAAGCCGGCCATGACGCAGGTGGCGGCCTCGGGCGCGTCGAGCTGCATGCGCTCGTGCGCCGCCTCGAGGATCGCCCCGTACCACATCGAGTAGTCGGGCGCCAGGCGCGGCAGCGACGGCATCTGCTGCCCGAGCTTCTGCAGCAGCGCCTCCACCTGCAAAAGGTCCTCGGAGATCGTCGCCTCCTGCTCGCGCAGCGCCGCCTCACACTTCTTGAGCCGGACCCGCAGCTGCGGTTCCTCGGGATGCTCGGCGATGCGCACCAGCAGCGCCACCCCGTTCCAATATGCGCCCATCGCCGCTGGCAAATACCCGAGTGTAAAGGCTTCACGGAGGGTGAGCATGCACTGACTGTATCATTTATGGGCTAGCAGTAAAGCGGATGGCTCAGGGAGCCGCTAGAATACCTGCATAAGGGTGCCCAGGGCGCTAAAAGGCTTGCCACCAAAGCGGCCTGTACTATCGCAAAGGCGGGCCCCCATTCGCGCCACCATACAGTCGCCGCCAGCGGTTTACATCTACACAGCCGCGGCGGCACCCGCCGAGTCTTACCTCTGGGCGCACGGCTGCCGTCGCGGCTTGCGGGCGCCGGCAGCGACCGCGCAGCGTGCCCGGCGCCGCCGCCTAAGCGAAAGCGAGGAGTATAGATGTGAAAGACTTCCGGCTGGCTTGCGTGGGAATCTGTCATTGAATCGCCGAATTTAATCGGCGCAGCCTGCGGCGGCCGCCCTGACTTTTAATTCGATCAATTCAGCAGAATCGACAAATTCGCTGCGGGCGGCTCAGCCGGCGGTCGCCGGGAAGAGCTCGGCACTGCCCAGGATCACGCCCGCCGCGTGCAGATCGGCGACGGTCTCGGCCAGCGTCGCCGGCTCGACCTGCAGCTTCGCCGCCAGCGCCGCGTCCAGGGGGACCGACTCGACGACTGCCTTGATGACCAGCATCTCCAGCGGCGAGGCCTTCTCGCGCCGGCCGCTCAGGTGGCGGTCGCGCCAGAACAGCACGACGATCGACTCCGCCTCGGGCGCCGCCGGGCGCTCGCCGGGCTCGTAGTCGTCCAGCCAGCTGATGAGATCGAAGGCGTAGGGCCGCAGCTCCACCGTGCTGCCCAGCCGCAGCGGTCCGGCATCGGGCTCGGCGTCGGCGGGGTCATCGGGGGCGCACACCGCCTGCCACTCCCACCACTCCAGATCGGCCAGCGCGGCGAGAAACGGCGGCCAGCGCGGCGGCTGCGACGAGTCGCTGGCGAGGAAATCGCCGAAGTACTCGCCGTTGCGGTTCAGCTCAAAGTGATGCATCGGGTGGGCGGTGAAGTAGTCCTCGACGGTGTCGGCCCAGGCCCGCTCGCCCAGGGCGGCCACCACGGCGCTGCGACACTCGCTATAGACGTACTCGAGCGTCTCGAAGCGGTGGTTTCTGCAGAAGCGGCCATAGATCCGCAGCCGCGAGGCGTCCAGCCGCGGCGGGCTCTTGCCCCACAGCGCTGAGACCACCTCCTCGTGTCCGATCTCCCCGAGCATGAACGGGGCGATGCGGTCGTAAAAATCGGCGAGCTTCATGGTGCCTCCTTGGCGAGCGCCTGCTGCGCCGCCGCCCGCGCCCGATCGACCTCGTCGGCCACCTCATCAAAGGCGGGGATGTCCTGATCCCACTCGATGAGGGTCGGGATCAGCCGCCCTGCCCGGCGCAGGGTGTAGCGGTACAGGTCCCACACCGGCTCGATGATCGGCCCGATGTGGGTGTCGATGATGGTGTCGTCGACCAGGGTGTGCCCGGCGAGGTGGAGCTGCCACACCCGCTCCATGGGCAGGCGATCGATGAACGCGCGCGGGTCAAAGCCGTGGTTCTGGCTGTTGACGTAGACGTTGTTCACGTCGAGCAGCATGCCGCAGTCGCCAGCCTCCAGGAGCTGGCAGAGGAAGGTCGCCTCGTCCATCTCGGCGCCCGGCATGTGCGAGTAGAACGTCGCGTTCTCCAGCGCCAGCGGGCAGCCGACGCGCTGGCGCGCCTCGATGATGCGGGCGGCGGTGTGCTCGATCACCTCGCGGGTGAACGGCAGCGGCAGCAGATCGCTTATCGGCTGGCCGCGCACCGACGAATAGCAGACATGATCGGTAAAAAATGGCGCCTCCAGGCGCTGCAGCAGCGCGCCGGTGGCGTCCAGGAGCTCGCCATCGAGCGGATCGATGCCGCCGATGTTCAAGCTGACGCTGTGGGTGACACTGGGGAAGCGCTCGACGCAGGCCTCGAGCAGCTGCCGTCTGCGGCCGCCGAAGCAGACCCAGTTCTCCGGCATGACCTCGATGAAATCGACCTGCCGCTCGGTGCTCGCCAGCTCCTTGGCGTAGTCGCGGCGCAGGCCGAGCCCGATCCCAGCGATTTGTTTAGGCATGGCTAGCCTCGTTCAAAGAGCCTTGCCGGGAAAAGCCGGCAAGAGGGTGAAAAAAAGGGCCGCAGCCCAGTCAGGCTGCGACCCCTAGGTCAGCAAAAGCGACGACTACTTGCCGCCGCAGCTCTTGGCGCCGCAGCTCTTGGCGCCGCCGGCCTTGTCGCCCTTACAGCTGTGCTCGCCACCGGCCTTGTCGCCCTTGCAGGACTTGGCGCCACCGGCCTTGTCGCCCTTGCAGCTGTGCTCGGCGCCGGCCTTGTCGCCCTTCTTGGCCTTGGGGGCCTTCTCGGCCGCGGGGGCCTTGTCTTCGGCCTTCGCCACAGTCACGGTGCCGAACGCCAGGGTGCTGACCATCGCCGCCAGAACTTTCTTGTTCATCTGCTCTCTCCTTGGTTTTTTTGGGTTGCGTTCGCGGCGCCCGGTGTTTGGCGCCACAACGCCCCGCAGTATATCGAGATGGTCTGACAAGAAAAAGTTACTGAACTTCTTTGTCCAGGATTTCCAGCCAGACTGCGTGCCTTCTCGCGATTGGCCGAACCAATGACCAAGCGAGAAGTTCTTTTCGCGGGCCGTGCCTCAACTAAGGCTCAGCCCGCAGCAAAGCCGAGCGCGCAGCTTACTTCTTGGTCGCGCCGCAGCTGTGCTCGCCACCCTTCTTGTCGCCGCCGCAGCTCTTGGCGCCGCCCTTGTCACCGGCGGGGGCCTTCTTGTCGCCGGCGCAGCTCTTGGCGCCGCCCTTGTCACCGCCGCAGCTCTTGTCGCCCGCCTTCTTGTCGCCGGCGCAGCTCTTGGCGCCGCCCTTGTCGCCAGCGCAGCTCTTGTCGCCCGCCTTCTTGTCGCCAGCGGCCTTGTCGCCGGCGGCGGCCTTGTCGGCCGCGGGGGCCTTCTTGGCGGGCTTCTTGGCGGCCTTGGCGGGCTTGTCGGCCTTTGCCGCGTCTTGCGCGTTCGCCGCCGTCACGGTGCCAAACGCCAGGGTGCTGACCAGAGCTGCCAAAACCTTCTTGTTCATTTGCCTTCTCCTGTAGGTGTATGTCTTGCGTCGCACTCGATGGCGCAAACGCTACTAGCTCGACAATAGTACGACCATTGCTGCTAGAAAAAAATTCAGTTCGCTAGCGTACTTTGGTGAGATCGCTTCCCTGGCTATGACGCATCCTACTCCTCCCGTCGCTGAGATCGCGAGCTCGGCCGCTGACAGCCAGTGGGCGCAGGCGACCGCGGCGTGGCTGAGCGGCGCCGCAGCGGCGCTCGGCCTGCCCCACATTTCGTTCACCCCAGCGACGGAGGTTGACCAGTACGAGCGCTACGAGGCGTGGCTCGCCGCCGACTACGCAGGCGAGCTTGTCTACCTGCTGCACGAGGAGCACCGCCTCGCCCGCCGCGATCCGCGCCACCTGCTCGCGGCGGCGCGCTGTGTGTGCACGGTGGCGGTCTCCTACCTGCACCCGCCGCCCGAGGCGGCGGCCGAGGCGTCGGGCTCGGCGCCCGCGGGGCTGCGCGGTCAGATCGCCCGCTATGCCCGCGCCACCGACTACCACATCGTGCTCAAGCAGCGCCTCGGGCGGCTCGCGGAGCAGCTGCGCCAGCACCTGGGCATCGAGGTCGCCTACCGGGTCTGCGTCGACACAGCGCCGCTCCTGGAGCGGGCGGTGGCGGCGCAGGCGGGGCTCGGGTTTCAGGGCAAGAACACCCTGCTCATCACCCCGGGCGTGGGCAGCTACACGGTGCTCGGCGAGCTGCTGCTGCCCTTCGCGCTGCCGAGCGGCACCCCGACCGCGCCGCGCTGCGGCCAGTGCCGGGCCTGCCTGGACATCTGTCCCACCGGCGCCCTGGTCGGCGACCAGCTGCTCGATGCGCGCCGCTGCATCTCCTATCTGACCATCGAGAACGTGGCGGCGATCCCGCGGGCGCTGCGGGCGCCGGTGGGGACCTGGATCTTTGGCTGCGACCTGTGCCAGGAGGTGTGCCCGTGGAACGCCGCCGAGCGACCGGGCGACCCGGAGTTTCGCCCACGCCGCGACCTCGCCGAGCCCGAGCTTGTGTGGCTGCTGCAGCTGGGCGCGGCGCAGTTCCGCCGGTATGTGCGGCGCACGGCGCTGCGCCGGGTGGGGCGGGCGCAGCTTTTGCGCAACGTCGCGGTGGCGCTGGGCAACGTCGGCACCGCCGCCGAGCTGCCGGCGATCTTCACGGCGCTCGGACGGGAATCGGCGCTGGTGCGCGAGCACCTTTACTGGGCGCTAGGTCAGATCGCGCGCCGGGTGCCGGCGGTCCGGCAGCAGGTGGCGGCCCACCTGCAGGCGGCGCAGGCAGCTGAGGCCGAGCCTGGGGTGCAAGCCGAGCTGACAGCGACGCTGAGCGAGCTCTCGGCTTCTTAGGACAGCGCGCCGCAAGCGCGGGAGCACCTCGATGCTGGGCGGTGCACTAGCGGTCCAGGCTGGGCTCCGCGTCGCGCCTTACTGCTTGGCCCGGCCCGGCTCTGCTGTGGGCCGCAGCTTGCGCGAGCTCGATTCAGTAGCCGCGCTGGTGGGAGGGGAGGTTCTGGACCGGCTCGGGGGCGACGGCGGGGGCGCCGACCGCGGTCTCGGGAGCGGACGGGGGGCGACCCTCGCTCGGGGGGGCGACGACCGCGCTCGGCGGCGGCTCGGACGGC
>JBGANQ010000003.1:0-231638 GCA_044222245.1 Polyangia bacterium
CCTGAGCGGCCCTTTGAGCCAACGAGGTCTGCTCGCCTTGCGACGACCCACGGAAAGCCTGAATGTTCCGCCCCAGCGGCCCGCGCAGGACAAGTCCCTGATTTGCTATTGTTTTCTGCGCAGGCGTTCCTCCTCGGAGGAAACAGCGGACCTCCTCCTTGTGGTCATGACTCCTACCTCCAGCAAGCTGCCGCTTGACTGTGGGGACGTGTGATCATACCGTCCCGCGCAGAGGAAGACGCTCGTTGAAATGATACCTAAACTCTATTCATTCTTTCTGATTGTATCGACACTAATGCCTATGCGTGTGCAAGCTGGATCGGCAACTCTGGACTGTGCGACTGAGGATCAACGCATCGTTTTCTCTACAGGTAACGGGTCGAATACTATCAAAATTAAATATTTTGACAAGAAGAGGAGGAAGCTAGATATCTATACTGCTCCTGTAAAGGTGACAGATCACTACGATTACAATGCCGAGGACACTGATCATACGGTCACCGTTGATGCAATTGATGAAGCCAAGATAATATCTGAGGACTATAGAACAATGCATGTCTTACATAAGGATAGTACCGAGTGCTATGGGCGTGAACGCTGGAGCACCAAGTACATGCAAAGATTTCGTTTGAAAATTAACAAGCCGGCTCTTTCTTCGGAAACATCCAAAGCGATCGTCGATAAACTCGTTGACAAAAATGTATCTTCAGAAGTTTTTAGAGCGCTCCTCGAGAAAGGTGCCCTGGGCATGAATAGCGAAGACGTCATGGTGGCCATGTTCAAATGCCGCGATTACGGTGTTACAAGCCCGAGTGGTTGTTTTGCAGGGGAAGGCGACAAGGTAATCTGGGAAAAGGAGAAATGATTTTCTGTTCTCTGAGAGGATCTCCACGGGGAACTTCGCAGATCCTCTGCAAGCATCCTGTTCTCTGACGGCCAGCGGGGCGGCCGGTCCCTGCCTGGTCCCTCGATGATTGCCGAGCGGGCAGCAAGCGGTAGCGTGCTACTTGCGGGAGCATTCCGTGGGCCATCCCGAGATTTCCAAAGCACCGGCACTGTAATTGCCCAGGCCGCCGTCGGGGACGGCAAGCGTTCGACAATCCATGCCGCCAGTCGAACTACCAATGTCTCGCACACGCCAGCGCGGCAGCAGCGGTCAAGGCCAACCCGACCAGTGGGTAACCTGCACGTTGCGCTGCTCCGGCGGCCATGACGCCAGCTGTTGGTCGTCGCATTTGCACGGCTGGATACCCTGGCACGACGGGTTGGCGGCCAAGAAAAGGGGCGTTGACTGTCGGACTGCGTAATCATACCGTTTTGCCGTTTTGCTGCTCCAGACGAACAATATCGAAATTGGGAGAGGCATGATGACTCTTGATCAGAATAGGGTAGCGTTCCTCCGCGGCGTTCTCGCTGCATTCGCGTCCACTGGGCAAGTGGTTCACTATAACGAAATCCGGCGGTTATGTAGGTTCTCTCAAGAGCAGCTTGGCGCCTACCTCGCCGCCGCGCGGTCCGAGTTAGAAGCTCAGCCAGACTTCTGCGCGATTGTGGTCAACGATGGAGGGTGGCCAGGCGACGGATGGGCCAAGGACGCAAAGGGGACCGACCCGACGGAGTGGGCCAAGGAACTGCGCCGAGTCCACCGGTTCTGGAGAGATCGCCGTGCGCTCGACAATGCAGAGTTCGCTCAGGCGCACGGTGGCTTACCAGCTGTACCCGGGCTCGACCGCGGAGCTTAAGATCGCTGTGAGGTGATCTTGTGCACGCAATGCGGGCAAGAACCATGCTGGCCGCGTACTGCTTGCGGTGAGTGGTGGAGCCCCCTTACTGCTATTGAGGTCATTGAGTTTGGCCGGGCTCCATGCTTGCGAGCGAACCAGGTGGTGGGACCATCGAGCGTGGCCGGAACTCCATGCTTGCCGATAGGCTGCGGAGAGCTATCGGGCACGGCCGAATCTGAGTGTTGCTCTGACCGGCGTTGCAGGGAAATGCCATCTACCGTGCCGATCAACGGGAGCTTGACTTGGCTGGAAGCGGGGGCCTACTGTGCGCGATCACTCCGGTGGCGACCATGATTATGCTCGATAAGCTCCCAGCTGGGGGACAGCTGTTCTTTGCGGTTCCTGTCGCGCCTGTATCTCAACAGGCGGTTGGCAAATCGCGAAAGAAATTTAAGGCTGATGTAAAGAGGCACATACCTGACACTGCTTTTCTATATTCGGACGATGTTCACCTAGACATAATATGGCGATGCAGCGAGGCTCATAAGTATGAATCTCACAAATCATTAGATCTCGACAACCTAAGCAAGCCGTTAATAGATGCTCTAGTTGGTGAATTACTAATAGATGACACTCAACTTGTATCTATCTTGATTTCTTGGATTGACTGGGAGAGTGACTCTGAATCGTTGGAAGTCCGGCTCAAAAGTCATTCTGAACTTATCGTACTCAAGCAAGGGCTTGAATTTGTTGAATTCGGCCGGGGCCTTTGTCTGCCAATATCAGACATACGTCTTGAGGACGGCTCGATGCCTGATGTCAAGAGAAACGCTGAAATTAAACTGATGTTTCTAGACGCTTTTGAAAGGATGGTTAATCTTTATTTTAAGGGGAAAAAATATCCAGAAACTGCCTCAATGGCTCGGTTGGCTCTACCCCAACAAAGGATTTTCCATCGCAATAAGGTTGAAGCACGATGGCCGGTTATTGAACTAGCGACTAAAAGGGAGCAACTGCGAGCGCTGTCTCGGTAGTAGATGGAGCTTATGTTTCAACTTCATCGTTGCATGTGAGCACGGGAGCATGACGAATGCTGCGTCTCGTCACCTCTGCGATCGGAGTGCGTCAGGTTAGCGACACTGCCGCGGGCATTGTCTGCGCCCATCGCTGCATGGCCGCGTGCGGAGCATCGGCTTTTTCCGCACTCCGCTCTTACGACCCAGACCCGTTTCAGTGGGCCGCCCCAAGCCCGCGGCGGCGCTTGTGTCGGCGATCACCCCAGTGCGATCGCCGCCCCGGCTGTTGCTCTCCAAACCCCGCAGGCCCGTGGATGGTCAATTTGTGGCCAGCCGCCAGCACCTTTTCCCGACCTCACCGCCTAATGTCACGGCCCGGGAGCCGAGGCGATCTGCGCCAGCATCCTGATTATACGTATGTAATCATACATGTAATCGAGCTAAAACCGGCTACCACTGCTCACCATAATTATGGCGGCACCAACGGCAGAAAGAATATTCTGGACAGGGACCTCAACGGCGACGGTAAGCAGGACCTGGTCTTGACCGACAGCAGCCGGGTGCGGGTGCTGTTTGGCCGCGGCCGCGGCGACTTCACCGAGGGACCGACGATCACCCCGACGGTTGCCATGTCGGTGCTGGCCGATGTCGGTGATTTCAATGGCGACGGCAAGCCGGACCTGATCGTGGGCTCCGGCTTCTGGCTGCCGGAGGTGAATGTCTATCTGAACCTGGGCAGCGGCACCTTCGGCGCTCCGCTGGCCACCACGATCAGCAGCCTGTACAGCCTTGGCGCAGCGTACACAGGAGACGTCAACGGCGACGGCCGCGCGGATCTGGTGGTGGCCGGTCAGAACACCATGGGCCTGTTCACGGTGCAGGCCTTGCTCGCCGGCAGCGATGGCCGCCTGGCGGCGCCGGTCACAAGCCTCATCAGCCAGTCGCTGGGCAGCGGTCAGCTGCGCGACCTCAACGGCGATGGCAAGCTCGATCTGGTGACCGCGGCCCCCGGGACAAGTACGGTGGTCTGGCTGGCCGGCAAGGGCGATGGCAGCTTCGCGGCTCCGGTGGCCAGCGCAGTCGGCGCGGCGGTGAACAAGCTGCTGCTGGCTGATTTCAACGGCGACGGCAAGCTCGATCTGGCGGCGCTCGGCGCCGATGGCAATGTCGCGCTGCGCAGCGGCAGCGGCACCGGCAGCTTCAGCGGCACCGGCTCGCTGACCGGCAACCCCAACGCCCGCTCGCTCGCTCGCGGCGACGTCAACGGCGACGGCAAGCTCGACCTCTTGGTCGGCTGGGATCGGGTGTACTCGGGCGCGGGGACCCCTACTCCCGGCGGCGTCTCGCTGTTTGCCGGCAACGGCGATGGCAGCTTCCAAGCGGCGCGCGCGCTGCCCGTGAACCCGCTCTTCGGCGCCGGCGAGCTGCAGCTAGCAGACTTCGACAGCGATGGCAGAGCGGATCTGCTGGTCGCCAGCTACCTCGACAGCGCGCTCGCGGTCCTATACGGGCGCAGCGGCGGCGGCTTCCTAGAGGACGCGCAGCTCCCCGCCGCGCCTACCGCGCTGGCCAGCGCCGATCTGAACGGCGACAGCAAGGCCGACTGGGTCGCGGTCAGCGTCAGCGCCAACAAGCTGTACGTGCTGCTCGGCAACGGCGATGGCACAAGCGGGACCGCGCGCACCTATGACACCGATCGCGGCCCGAGCGCGGTGGTGCTCGCCGATGTGACGGGGGACGGCAAGACGGATGTCTTGGTCAGTAACTACGATGCCGCGACCGTCAGCCTGCTGCCCGGCAACGGCGATGGCAGCTTCCAGCCGCAGCGGGTCTTCACCGTCGGCAGCGGTGCCAACGCGCTCGCCACTGCAGATCTGAACGGCGATGGCCGGCTCGATGTCGTCACCGCCAACTACGAGGCGAACACCGTCTCGGTGCTGCTAAACTCCGGCGGCGGCAGCTTCAGCCCCGCCAAGTCCTACACCACCGGAGCCGGACCGGCGGCGCTCGCGGCCGGCGACTTCAACGCCGATGGCCGGCCCGATATCGTCACCGCCAACGCGGACGGCAGCAGCGTAAGCTACCTGCAGGGCAGCGCGGCCTCGCCTGGGGCTCTGAACGCCGCCCGCAGCTTGACCACCGGCAAGGGACCAAGCGCAGTCCTTGCCCGCGACATCAACGGCGACGGCAAGCTCGACATCCTGACCGGCAACGCGGACAGCGGCGATATCAGCCTGCTCAGCGGCAAGGGCGATGGGACCTTCAGCGCCGCGAGCACGCTGGCGCAGGTCGGCAACGTCGCGGAGCTCTTGTTCACCGATGTGACCGGTGATGGCCGAGCCGATCTGGTGATCTCAGGAGGGAGCCCAGCCCGGGTGACCGTGCTGTACGGCTTTGCCGCCGGCGTCTTCTCCCCCTCGGCGCGCAGCCTGCAGGTCGGCGGGCCGCTGGCCGCGGCGGACGTGAACGGGGATTATGAAACCTCCTACATCACCCTATGTAGGAGGTAAGAGCATGCGTTCCCAGATCGTTCCGCGAGTTGTTAATCAGCGTTCAGCAGTGGGTTATATTAGAGTTAGCACTACCATGCAGGCGGAAGATGGTCTGTCACTCGAAGCGCAAACGATTGCGATTAGGAAATATTGCACGAGTAATGGGTTGAGTTTATTAAAAATCTATTCGGATGTTGAGTCTGGAGGTAAATCAGATCGCAAAGGGCTAGCCGAAGCACTATCAAGCAAGGCAGACGTATTTGTTGTGCTGAAGTTTGATAGACTAAGTCGATCGATTAGACACTTTTGTCAAATGTACGAGGATTATTTCTCCCAACAAACAGAGCTTGTCGCAATTCGTGAAGCAATTAGACTTGACTCAGCATTGGGCCGTGCATTGGTGAATGTTCTGATGGTATTTGCGCAAATGGAACGTGAGGCCACCGGCGAGAGAACACGAGAAACAATATCGTATATACGAGCCAGTGGTTATCACTTTGGCAAGGTTCGCTATGGCATGACTGCCGTTCCAGCACCAGACAATCCTCGGTATCAGATTCTTGTTGAGAATAAGGCTCAGCAGGAGGTTTTGAAACGAATAAAAGCGATGGTGGAAAAGAGCATTGGTCTAATCGAAATTGCCAAGTTACTAAACTCTGAAAAGATCGCACCCCCTCGTGGAAAAGAGTGGACTAAGAGTTTAGTCTATAACTTAAAGTGTCGTAATGGATGGCATATAGCGAAGCCTGTAAATACTCGCGAGTACAGTGATGATGAGGTAAAGGCCCGAATGAATGAACTAAGAAGGAAAGGCTATACCCTCAAACAAGTGGCCAATGTTCTCAACGAAGAAAATTACAAGCCATACAAAGGCAAAAAATTCTCGGAGTGCAGTGTCTGCAAGTTGCTCGGGGGAGTAAAGACTACGAAAGTATTAGGCCCCCGAGAATACTGCGAGCAATTTGTGAACGATGGCGCAAAGCTAAGTTTGGCTAAGCTAGCCGAGATCATGAACAAGAGCGGCTATCTTACTCCCCGCGGCAATGGATACTGGTGGCCCGCACAGGTTCGAGAGCTATTGGGAGGGCGCTTCGACGAATACTACAGCCAGTCGCGTCGTAAACAAGCGAAGGCGCCCGAGCCCTTCAGCGGACCTTCACTCCAACAGCATCACTGAGCCCTGAGCCTGAGCAATGACCAGGCAGCTTGGCGATCCCGAAGTCGAGCAGCTTGTACCGAAGTGCGCATGGAACCTTGCTCCTGCCCAGGGCTGTGCTAAACAGCGGAAATGGCGCTCGTAGTTGATATTCGTCACTGGCTGGATGAGGACGGTAATCCAGTGCCTGAGATGCGCCGCCGGGTGCTCCGGCTCGCTCGTCTCATTGAGTATGGTGGTCCTTTGCTAAAGGGGGCGGCGCGGCCGACGTTGGTGGAGTGTCAGCGCCGGCCTAGTCGTCAACCCTGTCCCGGACTCCTCTGGGTGGTGAAGACCGAAGATGACCGAATCGCCACATGGTGCCCGAACTGTGATGCCGAGGAAGTCTCTATTGCCGGCTGGGAAGATACCGAATGGGCGGACGGTCAGTGTTTGCCGGTATTGGCCGAGGAGCCAGTGTGGAATTGAGGCAGCTGAAGCAACCACGGTTCAGCACAGGCAGTAAGATCGCTAAGTCTCTTCTCGTGCTGACCCGCAGGCAGGACTCCCCCGACAACTAGGCTGCGGCAGTCCGATTTGCCGTCATCGCCTGCCCCAGCGCATCATGATTCGAGCTTTCGCCCCTTTGGCAGTCGCTCCGATGGACACTCCAACAACGCTCTGACCTTTCTTCGCCATTATGACAGTTCCGTCGGCGTTGGATCGTAGCTCTGCGTCAGCAGCCAGCGCGTCAGCGGCGTCAGCAGTCACGATGGCGCCAAACGATTCCGCATACCCGTGAATGACTGGTGTGATAGCGCCCTTCGGATGATCCAGAACAATCGCATGCGCTCTACTCGTCGGTCCGACTTCTTCACACTCGTAGGCGCCATCTGCGTTTACGATACCTGTAAGCCGAATCCAACGATGTTGGCTGATCGATCCTTTATTCGCATAGACTGCGATTTTCATTTCAGCCTCGCTCGGAGAGTGAGCCCGAAGTGATTCCAGCCTGCGCTTGACACTCCGATGAGTTTGTCTCCGGCATTCACAGGCAGCGTTCCGGGCAATGTAAAAGACGTTACGCCTGGAGTCACATTGAAGACGATGCCAGTTGCCGAGTAAAAAGCGCTGCCAGCTGGAGCGACGTGTATGATGATCTTCAGGGCCGAATTCGCACCGGCTTGTGTTTCCATCCTCCAATCAGCCAAAGATCCGGCAACGGTGCAGATATCTGGCGTTGCCTGACCAAACGCGGTGAAGACTTGTCCGTTTGTTCCAAAGGCTGCGTTGGCGATTAGGGGCAGATTGCTATCAACGCAAAGGCGAATGCCATCCTGGATGCCTGGAGTACCGGGATCGCCTTTGTCGCCCTTGACGCCAGGATCGCCTTTGTCGCCCTTGACGCCAGGGTCGCCTTTATCGCCCTTGACGCCAGGGTCGCCTTTATCGCCCTTGACGCCAGGGTCGCCTTTATCGCCCTTGACGCCAGGGTCGCCTTTATCGCCCTTGACGCCAGGGTCGCCTTTGTCGCCCTTGACGCCAGGGTCGCCTTTATCGCCCTTGACGCCAGGGTCGCCTTTGTCGCCCTTGATGCCGGGGTCTCCCTTATTGCCAGGAAGCCCAGCTATCCCTGGAAGTCCCCGCTCTCCTCGACCCCCCTTTTCTCCTGGCTCACCTCTGAGACCTCGCAAACCACGCTCGCCTTTGTCGCCAGGAAGACCCGGAGATCCCCGAATTCCATCGCGACCATCCCTAGAAGCTCCCAATCGTAAGAGCACTAAAGCGACAATCGCCTCAAGATCATCTCTGCTGATCATTACGACCCCCTCCTGTACAAACACCTTCTGTGACTAGGAAGGACTACTCTTCCTTGAACTCCTTCTGCCCAGCAGGGCTGGAATCGCCCTTATCGCCCGGCGATTCTGGAAGCCCGCCTTTACCGCGCTGTCCTTTTCTCCGGCTCCACTCTAGTCGGCGCCGCTTGACAGGAGCCTGTGGGCCACTCCATCTAGGTACACCGCAGCTCGCGCCGGCCTTCTTCGGTTAAGCCCGTGCCACCAGTCGGGCAGCGGCTGCTCGATGAAGCCCACCATCTTCCAGGTACCTACCAACTGACCGCGCCCGAACGGCACCTCTACATTGCCTTCCTCGGGGGAAGCAATCTTAAGGGAAACTGGATGCGGCTCCGATGGTCCCTCAACCCGAACGAACCTCGGGAATCCATGCACAGGGGCTGAGGGTACCTCTGGCACGTCCTGATGCTTCAGTGCCTCGACCATGTTCTCGGCAAGCTGAACGAACAGCATCTCATGGGCGGCCAGCCATCGACGAACGGAGCGCGGCAGCTTTTCGTGTTGTTGAAGAAGCGCGCGGAGCCGGTCGCCGGCATGAAGGCCGACGTTGTCTTGCAAGCACTCCCCCTCCCGGTTGACTTGTAGTACCAAACGAAGGAGCAGAAGCAGGACGTTATCTATTCCCTTCGTCAGTCCGGGGTCGTTATACAGCGACTCAGAGACATACGATGCCTTGGCGTAGTTAAGGATGTCTCGGCATCGCTCGGCGGGCAAAGGGGCGATCATGGGTTTCTAAACCAGACGGCAGAGCCGAGAAAAAAAGTGGGCACCACTAGACGATGGTGCCTTGATTCCGGAGGCTGACGGTACGCTTGCGCGCCCGCAGCACTGCTTGAATTTCACTCCGCTGCTGCACGGGCACAGTCGGTTGCGGCTCACGGCGGGATACCCCGCCGCCTTGGGCATGAGCGGCGGCGCGTGTTCGGCCACTTCCGGCTTGGCTTCGTTGAGATCTCGCACTCCATCGGGCTCGTTCGAGCGGCCCGCGCAAAATTCACAAAGTGGCTCCGAACACTGCTGCTCAAGCCACCGATTACAGGGCATGCAGAAGTAGGAGTCGTAGCGTTGTGAGTAAGAGACTAGCCGCCCGCAGTGCGGGCACTGTACATTAAATTCTTTGGGCAATGAAACTTTCATGTCCAGTCCTTCCTAAATGACTTTCTGCATGGAGCAGTATTACAAAGCGACTCCTTTCAATCTCAAGTCTTCGCAGGCGACGAAAAAGCAGTCATCCCAAGCAGCAGCGCAAAATCCCATTCTGAGCAAGCCCTCACGAAATCGCCCACTCCGCACAGCCTCCACAAAAAGGTAGTGGTGCGGATAGTCCGAACTTAGTTTCCTGCCAAGCCGAGTGAATGTTCCCATGCCCGACTTGAAGACGCGTATGCTAGCGAGTTCTATCGTCGGCCTACCGACGACAGAAGGATGCGGGGCCATGAAGCTTTGCCGGGCGTAGAACGCCACAAAGCCTGGTTGGCAAAGCCAACCTCGACTTGCGCCGGTGTTGAGAAAAAAATGAATGTCGCCGGGACAATCCCTGCGACGACAACGGACGCATTCCTTTCGATCGGCATGGGCCGTCATCCCTGTCTAGCCTTGAAGTCGTGAGATTCGAACGCCATGCGGCTTCGCGAGTCCGGAGCGGCCTGCGCCCTTACGTCCAGCTCCGCAAATTCCTCACTCGATACGATCACAACCTTTCGTCGCTGTGCGGTCAGAGTCGCGACGGTTCCGACTATTCCAGCAACGGTGCCGACAATCGACAACCCCACCTGTAGGGCGCTCCAGCTATCCCTCTTAGCCATCGGATCTCCAGCGATCGATCTCCATTATGGTCTACTTACGTTGGAGCATTTTGAGATATGTCACTCTCCGAAGCAGCTGGGCTTGAGCTAAGGGAATCGCCTCTTCGACCCTTCCCGCTACTACTTGGTCGCTTAGAAGATACTCGCGGATCTGTTCCTCCGTGTAATATTCCTGCTTGGTTCGGAGTCCCGGCGTAGTCCTAGTATCCTTCTTAAGTCGTCTGCCACTTTCGAGTGACTGTGAATACATGCGAATCCGTTTCTTAGTATCCTCTAATCGTCGTTTCCAATCGGCAAGCTCTGTCTGTGCGGCCTTGAGCAGCTCAGCGGCATCCACCAAGTCCTGAACCCGCTGTATGATGCCAGCTACTTCATCAGTCGGAGGTGGCGGGCTCATTCGAACTAAAGCCTCCGCTACGCGGAGTGAGTCAGTCCATTCGTAATCGGGAACCGAATCAGCAATATATCGAAGTGCATAAAGCCGTCTTCGGGCGGCGGCAGCCCTCGAGAGCTGTGGCCGCGGTCCTTTTTTCCATCCCAGTGTTGCGGAAATGCCAGGGAAAACGGTGGCAATGTCAGGGGTTCCACGGACCAGTTCGCTTTCGTCTACCTGTTGGAATACCACTCCATGATCGACGAAGCGTTCCACGTCCACGCTGTATCCCCTCGCCAAAGCCCACTGCCGAGCAGTTTGACGGTTCCAATACGGACGAAAGAACCCCAGCGCAGTAAGTACAGGGGCCTTGGACGGTGAACCGTGCTTCACAGCTTGCTCAGCACGCCGATTCAATTCTGCACGCTCATCCGGCTTGAACGGCGGAAAGAGTGCCAATGGGTTATCGCCCACTGACACTGCCACCGGACTCAAAATTACCGCTCGCATCTGTTGCGAATTTCGCAACGATTTCCGCCGGCGTTTCCATCCGGGCTTCACCATATTCAGGAATAAATCGGCCAGCCTGATCAACTATGGCTGACAGTTCCCGCAGAAACCTCTGCCGAGGCCCTCCAACAAATACGCGAGTCCACTGACGAAGGGAACCTATCAGCTTGCGGACTCCGAAGTCTTCAAGGTCACAACTAGCAGACTGCCAGACCCCATATTTATCCTGCCAATGAATGGGCAGGCGGAAATGGCTATGGAATAGGTCCATCCAGCACCCCCTGGCACGAGGCTACTTCAGATGGGCGCCCCGCCCCGATCGGCAGCACCCAATTGCAAAGTTTACCGCCGTCGCCGCTCGACGCGCTAGCAGTTTTTTTACTCAGCGCGAAACCACGAATCTAACGACCAAAAAAGGTGCCTTGCCTTGACATCTCGTCGATTGGTAAGCTGACTCATGCGTTCGTTCACTGCGATCGCCTTCGTCCTCTTACTTAGCGCCCCCGCTCTCGGCCAGGCACCGAGCGCAGGCGATCCCCCGGCCGACGACCCCAAGATCGAGGCTGCCAAGCAACATCATGACAAGGGGGTCGAGTTCTTCGAATCCGGGGATTATGAGTCGGCACTGACCGAATTCAAGGCGACTTATGACCTGAGCAAGCGTCAGGATGTCCTGTTCAACATGGCCGTGGCCACTGACAAGCTCGGGCGGTATAGCGAAAGTGCTGGATACCTGGAGCGCTACTTGACCCTTGAGCCGGGGGCCAAGGATGCGAAAGAGCTATTGGCCAAGGTGAGGACAAAAATGGCAGCCTCCGCAAGCGCGGCACTACCACCGACTCGGAGGACCGCAAGCAAGCCGCCAGCGGGGGCTTCGGTTCTGGTCGCTTTGGGGGCATCGCTGCTTATCGCTGACATCGGAACAGCGGCGGCAGGCTACAGTCTGTCTAGCCGGGTGGAATCACAACCACTTGACCTCTGGACGTATCTGGACTCTGAAGCGCAAGGCCAGCGCCTAAATCAGGCTTCCGCGGCTCTGCTAGCGATTGGCCTCTCCGCCTCGCTAGCAGGTGTAACATGGCACCTTGTTGCCTACGGCAGGCAACACAGAACGCCCTGAGCGGGGTCTGTATTGCTCGTGTCCTTAAGCTGGCCAGTAGTAGAGGTGAGGGACGTGCCAACATCGACCACTTTGTCAAACCCACCGCACTTGGCAACGCCAGCTCGACCCCCAGCCCCGCATCCAAAAAGAACCTGATTCGACGCGGCAGCGCCGCAAGCTTCGGATGCCTTCGTTCCGAGCCAGTAACCCGGCTGATTGCTAAGGAAGAAGCCCGTAGTTCCATCGCACTTGGGTAGATCCACCCCGGTGCTGTTGGCGCACGGCCTTGCAGGATTTTTGCAAACCGAATCTGCACCTCCAGCTGCAAAAGTGCTGGGGCAGCCAGAAACTTTCGGGCCGAATCCGAATCCGCCGCCAGCGGCACAGAAGGAGTTTGGGGTAGTCAGATCGGTAAGCAGATCAGGCGCAGCTGCGTCCATTAGCGCGGGTACCACGGCAAGGTCGGCGAGAGGCTGGCAAAAACCCGCCTGACAGGTCTTTCCGCTTTGACAGCCCGTGTCTGAGTCACATGTTATGCGAATCTTGTCGGGATCGGGTCCATAGCAGCCGCAGCCGAAAAGGATCAGAACGATGGCAGTCCGCATGGCAATCTCCTAGTCGATTGGCGATATCATAGCATCGGCGTTCAGTTCGCTGCACTTTTCTTGGCTGGCCATATTCTCGCGAGAAGCCGCTCCAAGAGCAACCCAAGGAGCAGGGCGAGCCCGGCCGGCAGCGGCCCTGTCTTTAGTGCCATGGCTACTACTGCGATACTTAGCCCCACTGTAACGAGTTTGCCGACGATCGAACCAGTGCGAATTTTCGTAATTTGCTTAGCTTGGTATTGCTCACTGAGCATTTGCATAAGTAATTGCAACTCGCGGGGGTCTGGCCCAGCGGTTGTTGTCTCGGTTACTTGGGCCGTTTTATCGGGTGAAAGGATAATTAGTTTCACAGCATCCATGCCCGCCGCGCGGGCGCCGCGCACATCGGCGTAGTAGCTATCGCCCACATGCACCATCGCGCCCGGCGCCACGCCCGCGCGCCTACCTTCTTGGGATAGGTGAGGGCCTTGCCCCACGGCTTCGGCCGATCTGTCGGCTGCATACCGCCATCACACTTTCCGATTCCCCAAACTGGGGGATCTTCCCTTGCCTCAAGAACCGCTTGCAATCCTGCCCAGGCGCTCGCTGTTCTGGTGGTCACGCGGCTTGAGAATCTGCATTGCAATCCGCAACTCATATTCGAGCGCTTTGAGTAGGCGCTGGCCCTGCTCAGATCGCATTTCCGCGCCGACGGAATCACGAAGCTCGAGAGCCCGGTCTAGCTGCCGGACGAGGCGAGCCGCTTGCTGACCGCCGACGGGCCTCTGGCTTGGCTGGTCAGTCTGGTCAAGATTCTTTCTTGACGGCTCCCGCGAGGCTGCCAGAGATCCGCTCCAGTCAGACCCGCCGGCTGAAGGTTGCCACAATGGGCTTTCCATTCTCCTCGCGTGGGCATCCGCAGCCTCTCGCAAGTCCTTGGCTTTCAGCTTCATCTTGACTCACTTTCTTCAATCGCCGCCAGGTCGGGAATGCAGCCGTTTTGCAATGCCAGCTCACGGACCTCACCCCGCAACAAGGCAAGGGACGCAACTTCGTTAAATTTCTTGATGTCCTCTTCATACTGAGCGGCGACAATGCGATACTGCGCCTCCAGGATCAGCCTCTCAACCTCACTGGCTCGGGGGAGGTTGTCGGCTAGACCTCCAAACTTCCACTGTTGCTTTACGTAGTTTGCATTTCCAGGCCCAGCCGGACCGAAGTATTCGGGCCTGATTGGCGGAAGTGGCGGTGGCCACATCTTAGACTTTTGCAAAATAGTGACGATTGGTCCAGGCAAGCTGGCTTCATCGTCGGTATGAGTGATTCGATAGAAATGCGCAGCATACGCGCCACGGATCAATCGATTTCTAATGTACATCACGTATTGGGGGGTATGGATGTCCGGAACAACGTCGGCTCGAATAGATAGGTCCAGCTTCTGGCTTACGAAAATGGTTCCATTTCGTTGTAACTCAAAATCGGGCAGTAGCTGATAATGTGTTGTGCGCAAGCGTTGAAGGGGTGTCAATTTTTCCCAACCGCCCTCGGATGGTGGAATCGCATATTTCCCGATCAAGGTAATGATCGCATAGGCGATTGCGAGAACTGCACCGTAGCCGGTGCTTGACAGAGTGCTGAGTACGGTTGCTGTGATGGATACCGCCGCCGCGGCTGCTTGCCCGCCGGCGCCGCTGCCCCCTATTGTTCTGCTATTAATCTCTCTCTGCTTGATCGCGTTCGCGTATTCCTCATTATACGGGTCGCGCTTGCCGCCAAGCAAGATGCTGGCCTTTGTCCAAAATAGCCGCGCCTTCTGGGGCGGGTCTTTGGTCGCTACGTTGGACGGTTCCGCCTCCATTGCCCCGAGAATACGCACTACAACTTGGAAGGACAGACTGAACCTGGCAAGGAATTCATCTCGGCTGATGGTTCCGTTTTCATACGCCTCCAGCTCTACCTGAAGGTGCTCAAGCTCTGCCCTAATTAGCTTTACGTGTTCGGTGCGATCTTGGTCTGAGCTGGCCATCGCCTTTGTCCTAGTAACCGTAGATCAAATGCCGCCAGTCGGGTCCAAAGAGCTGGAGTAACTCATATCCTGGGACGGGGTATGCTTTACGTCCGTTCCACGCCACGACCCCTTTGTCGCTATCCAGCCCGTAGTCCATCGGGGACTTGTCGGTAAGCTCACGCCAGCGTCCAGGCCGACCTGCAAAGCCAAACCCTGCCGACGGCGAGTCAGTGATCAAGAGAGAATCGCCGCGGAGCACTTCATACTTGCCATTTCTGTACTTCACGGCCTCGAGGTAGGGTAGCTTGCGGCGCCCTTCACGGCCATAAATCTCATAGGTGACAGCTAAAGGCAGCGGCGTCCATGCTGGACCTGGCGTTCCGGGTGGATTGACGATGATTCCGCCACGGATCGGTGGCCCGGCAGGCGGCGCATTTCGAATGTTGATAGGTGGCTTTGCCGGAGTGCCTGGGCCACCCGGCAAAACCAGCCCAGCGGGCAGCTGTGCTAGCATGGCAGGCGTCGGCACCAGACCCTGGGGGTCCAGCGGCGGTTGCTTCGAGAGACCCGCGGCTAACCCCTTCTTGTAGTCGGGGGTGAACGCCTGATTGAGCCTGAGCGCGGCAGTGCCAGGATCTTGCAGTGCCCACAGATAGCCAGCCCAATAGTCGTTAGCCCATGGTGGGATTCGAACGGCTCCCTGGTTCGGGCTCGCACCGTTCCCCGTGAAGGGCGGCGCCTGACCCGCCGGCGGGGCATTGGGGTTGAACGTGACAGGTAATGGTTTTCCGTCAGCGTCGTTTTCAACGACTTCCACAGACGTATTTCTTGCGTCCCGTACCCGTGAAGGGACTCTATTCCAAACATCGCGAATACCCTCGTTGCGCCACCACATGGGCGAGCCAACAGGAGAGGTGTCTGACATAGGAGGCTGCGCGCCGTGGTAGAGAGCCCGTGCGCGCCCGCCAAGGTAGAATTCGGCGTCTCGTGCGCTCGGAGTCTTTAGTGCCTGGTCTGCCATTGGATTCCCCTAGCAAAGTTAAGGAATCCCATTGCGGCGGCTCGTGGCACGCCGCAATGGGAGCGATCGGCCTCGATCTACTTGCTGTCAGCGGCCGACGGCTCGCTCGGCTGAGCCGTTTCGGGAGCTACTTTTTTCTCACCCGGCCTCGCGGCAACACTATGGCCGCAGCAGCTGTTTACTTGCGCCTGCAGAGCCTCAACCATCTGAGCGAGAAGGCGCGCGCCTGGATCATAGGTCAAGGCGCGAACCTGTTCGGAAATTGTGGGCATGGGCTCCTCCCTTTAAGTCGCAGCCGCGGTCAGTCCAAAGTCCACGACTTGGCCGGCGGGCAGGGCGGTGAGGTTCTGGACCTGGAAGCTGGAAGGAGTGACGTTGGCGATGTAGAACGGCGAGTAGCTGCACGTCACGACGGGCTGGTAGGGCGTCCCTTTCTTGGTGACATACGGAGTGCCAAACTGGACTTGGAACAGGGTGGAAAGGGCGTTGACCGTGGCACCTCCAGCGGTAAGCCGGAATTTCATTGCGGCGTCCGAGTTCAGGTGTTCGTACTGGTAGCCCATGAGATCCGGCAGGCCGAGCGGCGTGACAGATACGATTCCCCCACCGAGGGCCTGAATCGTAGGGGGGGTCAGTGGGTTGTGGTGTGGGTCAGCCACCGAGCCGGCCGTCCTCCCGTTGAAGAGGTCGGCCCAGATCTCTGCAAACTGCTCGAAGTCCAGCTTGGTCTTGTAGAGCGTTGCTATCAGAGCGTTTACGGCATGATAGATCTGGATTTTCTGGTGGCGGTTCGGCGCCTTGGACTGAAGGATGCCCTGGAGCACGCACCGGCTTTCCTCATAGGTCAGCCCCAACGCCAGGGTGGCAAGGTCGCCTGGAGCCGTGGTGTTGCCCTGCTGATCGTAGCTGCCGACCTGGGGGGGCCAGCTAAAATCGGCCACCGACGAAAGAGCATCCTCATGGATGTCCGGCCGCTTGTGCGGCACGTTCGTCGGCAGCGGCTGGGGAAACAGGGTCATCGGATTCGCCAAGCCGAAGCCGGTAACGAGGTCCATCACGGCCGGGATGCGCAGCCGTATCATCGTGCCGGAGCTGTTCAGGTCCTGAAGCCCCCGGCTCACTGAGCCGATATCATCGCGGGTGTCGTTGATCCGCCGGCGATTGTCGTCATCCCAACGTGACCAAGCAGGGATCACGGTGGCAAGCAGACCGGCAACTGCACCGGCATACTGTCGATCCATCTTATTGTTCATAAAAGCGCCCCTTCTTTGCCTAGCGCCGGCCGCGCCGACGGTTGTTACGGTTCGAGAGATAGAGCCCAAGGCCGAGCCCGAGGCCACCGACCGCGATTGCGGGACCAAAGTTCTCTGAACGGGTATCGGAGGAGCCGCCCCAAAAGTCGTCAACCGTGTTCGCCAGACCCGCACCGGCCGCGACATCGAGCGCCAGGATCTCATCGTCCAGGATACTGATCGCCGTAATCTGCTCCTCGCGCAGGCGGTCCAGAATCCGCCCCAAGACGGGGACCAGCTTCGGATACTCGTTCTGTAGGGCGTCGAGCTGGGTGCGGGCGTCGTCGAATTCGGTGATGTTGCGGTCCAGGTCTTCACGCTTGTTCCGGAGCCCGCGGCCCGCGAGGAACGCACCGATCGTTTGCGCAACATCGCCTCCGGTTCGGAAGAATCCCGCCCGAGCGCCCACACCTCCCCCGCGATTCATCATCATCCGCCCTCCGCCGCGACCGAGTTCCGGCGTGTCCTCATCACCCATGCCTCCCATCTCCCTCACCATCTGGTCAGCTTTGAGCAGGTCGGCCTCACTGTCAAAGTAGACATTGATACCGTTGATCTTGGCTCGATACTTCGGCATCATCGAGCTACTGCTGCTGCTCCCCATCTCCCCTTCATCGACAAGCGCAGAAAGGGTGCCATCGGGGTTCTTACCTACTACTTTCAGCTTGACTGATTTTTCCATTCGCTCCCCCAATCTTCGTTCTGATACCCACTAGGTATCGTTTTCTTCCAGCTGTGCGGAATACAGTGTCTTGCGCCAATCGGCACCAAACAATGCGCTCAGCGTGTGAGGATCAATTGCATGCCCAGAATTACCATCAAAAACGAGAATCCCGACGCCACGGTCCAATCCCATGGACTCGGGCGGGCGGTCTGGATATAGGTCATTCCAGCCTCCGGGATCTCCTCCCAGACCGTACCCATCTTCCGGTGAATCGCCGACAAAGAAGTCTACGCCTGGGAGTACCAGCACTTCGCCGCCGAGCATAAGAACGGCGTCGGTGAATGGAACCTTCTGACCGTCCTTCTTGGCTATCAGCTCCAGGGTCGTGAGGATGAGCGACGGGCGGCTGGGCGGCGACTCATTGCCGCCGGGGTCGGTTTCTTCCCGCTGTGCCTGCTCGATGAGTCGCTGCTTCATCTCAATCTGACGACGAAGTTCAAGCAGCTTCAGCTTGCGGTTGAGTTCGTCGAGGGACGCCTGAAGCGCGGTTAGTTCCTTGTCATTCGACCTTGGCCTGGCTGGAGGTTCCTTCGGCTCCTCCTCTGACTCGTCAGCGTCCTCCTGTCCGGCTTCGTCCTCGGAGGGATCTTCCTCGCTGGATTCCGAGCTTGGCGCCGGCGGCCCCGCGACTTCCTCGAATCGGAGTACGGGGAATTTCCCATCGGCGTCCCACCGCGACACGTCAGCAAACCACGATCGTCCATCATCACCGTCAAGGGAAGTGACACTTACCCAATCGACTTTCCACTTGCCGGTGCTGCGGAGCGTCCCGGTTTGCAGGCTGCCAAGGTGTTCTGGGATTGTGAGCATCCCGGTTTCCTCGGACCCCTTTTGAAACTGCTTCAGGGCGCGCGTCGAACTGATCTCCATTTCTCGCATCGCGGCGTCCAGCCCGTGCAGGGAGAGAAAGACCTGGCCTGGCCCAGAGCCGGAATAGAGGTCATCAGAGGTCTTGATAATCCACCGATATTTGCTCACTGCGTCCCCCGCGTTATCTGTTACTCGTTGGAATAGAGCCCTAGCTTGCTGGCAGCTTCCTTGAAATCGTCGGTCGTGGGCGCAAAGGCAAAGGCTGTGCGCAGTGGGACAGGAGGCAATTGGAATGCAACGGGGTCTTGAACGACCCATTGTTTTGCGGCCCGATATCGTTCTTGAACCAGCGCTGATCCATCGCTAGTAGATCTGAGGCCCCAGAACGTATCCGTCCCCTCGTGACCATCTCGGATCTGGTCAACTGCCTTTCGGCCTGGCACCGGAAAAGCACTTATCAATGCCTCACGAATTGCAAGGCCCAGAGCGAGCGCCGCAGACACGACTTGACCGACTGCCGGGATGGCGTTCGCGGCCGCAGCGGCGGCACCCACAACGGCAGCTACCGCGCTCTCTGTCTCTTTGGTTTGCTTTGTCCTGGCTGCTTCAAGTTTGGCCTGCTCTCGGTCGAATTCTGTCTTCCACTTCTCCAGGCCGACGTAATCCCGCTGGCCGGCGACGATCGCCGCGGCCAAGTATGCGCGCAGCACTGGAGGCAAGTCGGCAAGACCCTTGGAGATATCGGCAAGCGCCATTGGATCACCATGAAGGTTTGCCCAGACCGCTTGCACGATCGCCGCCTGTCCAAAGGAGGTAGGCCAGTAGAGGTCTTCTGGTCGGGGAGGCGGCGCCGTGGGCGGCTCCTCGTCTACTGCTGTGCCTTCTTCGCCATGATGCACTGCTCCCGGTAGTTGAGGATTGCCAATCTGGTGGATTGACACATGGCGCGGGCCTAGCAGGATAAGCTTGATCGTTGCATCATCGAATCCGAGATCCGACAAGGCGTCGGCCGCGATGAGATCAATCCCCTCAAAGGGTGGAGATCCCGGCTGCGGAAGGTCCGCGGCGACTTCATCAACGGCGGGGGACTGCGCAACCGCACGCTGCCTGGTAGCAAAATCACGTCTATCAGAATCGACTCGGCTTGCCATGGCGAACCCCTATCTTGGTCTCAATTCTGCATTGCCCACTTCTAGGCGTCGCGTCTCGGAAGCAAGAGCAATGGATTGATCGGTCGTCCGTATCTATGACCACCACTCCGCGGTTCACGTATCTCAAAATGCAGGTGACTTTTCTTTCCTGCTCCGCTTGTGTAGGGCGGAGCGATGGTGCCGATGAAGTCCCCTGCCTCAAGTTCTGCCCCTTCAATCACCTCCGCGGTGCCAAGATGGAGATAGCGAAAGAGCCGATGATTGGCGGCAGTAACCTCAACGAAGAGACCCGCCCGCTTTCGATGCGAGTCAGAGCTAAAACGACCATCCAATACGGTTGTGACTCGTCCTCGCGTTGCGCTCATCACAGGAGTGCCTGCTGGAACAAAGATGTCCAGTCCTTCGTGCGGCTCACCTGTGCCATTGCGATCAGGCGTTACGGTATCACCGACCCTCGTGATTGCTGTGGGACTCACTGGCCAGACCAGCCTATCCGCCTTTACCAAGAGGGTACTGCGCCGAGCCGAGAAGTCGCCGCGCTCTGGATCGGTTCGCCTAGTCATGTCCAAAACTCCACGCCTTCGATCTCATCGACCCTACGACGACCCTCAGCAGCCCATTTGCGCCGGATACCATTTGCATCAGTGTGGTAGCCGAGTAGACGCTGTTCCTGAGCGTTGAGCGGCTCGCCACGCTTCTTCTTGGCTCGTGCAACCTCTGCAATTCGAAAAGAGCGATCCTGCTGCTCCGGTTCAAAAAACTGCTTGGCCCCAATCAGGATTGACTCGAGGGAGCCACCAAGAATCTTCGCCGCCAGCAGCCTGTCCACACTCCTCGCCTCATTTTCCGTAGAGACTGGTCGGCGACCGATTTGCTTCCCCCAGCCTGTGCCCCCTGTTATTCTGTCGTACAGGGTTTGGCCACGCCCCAGGGATCGCAGCTGAGTCCATGCCTGCTCGACCTTGAGCTGTTCGCTCCCTCTTGGATTTTCTGACGCAAACATGCGCGCCAGGGCTTCAATATCCAGCTCAGAGAAGGTGTGAGTCGGTGCGCGTGGTCCCATATCCTTTCGGGGCCATAGAGCAGCGCCAATAACGCCTACCATCCCTGCGGTGGCACCGACAGCGAGCGCGATGAGCCCAGCTGAGCTAGGGGTTTCTTTTCTTGCCACTGCTAGCTCCTAGAGACGCAATTGTGACAACGGTTCCCACGCCCAAGAGAACCGCTCCTCCAATCAGCGCGCCGGTTAGGGCCGAGCCCCCCTGCGCCATCTTATTCGCTCCGGCACCTCTTGCGAGGTTCAAGGCCCTCGCTGCGGGGTCCTCGATGACTGGCCGCTCACTTTTTGGCCGCTGCTCTGACTCTTCGGCCGCGCGATTCTGTGGTCTTCGGGTCTTGGCAGCCCTCCGCTCAGACTCCGCCGTCGTCAATTCTTCCCGTAGCCATCGTGGAGTCGGGAACCGCTTGGCAAGACCGCCCTGTGCTTTCGTAAATATCCGGTGAGTAACGATTGCGGCCAGGATGTCAATACTTCCTTCAGCAGCGGCTTTGGCAAACGACCTTGCCGCTCCCTCCAGTGCCGCGTCGTCCTTTGCTTGGTATGCCGCAACGGCCCATTCGCGTAGAGATGACCAAGTCGCCGAAAGCTGCTCATAGATGGCATAAAGCCCGTAGAGGATAAGAACCCCGTCAATCGCAATTGCGATTGGTCCCCCTATGATGGTAGCAATCACCCACGCAGCCAGGATAAGACTGAGCGTCCAGAGTGTTTCTGCACTTAGCAAACTGAGCAATTTTTCGGCCAGTTCGTCGCTCATATAGCGCCAACTGCGAACTATCGAAACGGCAAGCCTGGCAGCCGCTTTTGGCAATGCCGTAAATGCCGTATCCTCCGGACTAAAAAAAATTGATAGATCACTCATCCTAATCAACCACATCAGCAGAGTCGTTGATGTAATCCGGAGGCACGGACGCTGATGAATCGTCTCCTGCGGGTGCTCCCCCGCCTTCTTCTCCGCCTGGGTCTCCACCTTCATCGCTATCGCTGGAGCCGCCCTCCGTGTCGTTTTCCGGCGCATCGTCAGAGCCCACATCGGGCTCATCGTGTTCATCGACCGAAGGCCCCGATTCCTTGCCACCGTTCGATGGGAGGGCTCCTCCTTTTTTCGATCCGCTGCCGCCATTGGACGACTCGGTGGTCTTCAAGATCCGGTTGATGGTCTCCCTAGCCAGGTCGATTCCTGACTTGACGGCATCCGCAATCTTGCCAGTGTCACTGGTTGTGGCTGGCTTCGGCGGCGAGGAGCTGCCGCTGGTGCCGCGTGATCCGCCCGCTGGCTCGTTGCCCTTCGGGACCGCCTCTGACTTCTGGACTGGCTTCTGCTGGAGCAACAGGAGCAGGCGCTGCTGCTGCTCTGGCGGTAGCGCTTTGTATTCGCCGAGGAGATCCTCGGCGCTTGTGATCCGCGGCATGCTGCCCGTCAGGTGGTGATCCTCGACATGGCCCAAGTCGTCCATTTCAGCGGCCGGAGGTCCGAGCTGCGCCTGGACATCGGCTTGAACGCTTGGCTTACTCGCGGCTATCTGCCGATACACTCGTTCCGCTGTTAAGTGTGCCTTATCCGGCCCCATGAGGATGCGGTCGATTTCCTGTTGGGTCCAGCCGGCCCTTGCAAGTCTGCCGGCTAGAATTGCCGTCTTGTCGGCCTTGTTCGGCTTGCCTGGATTGATCGTGTACTGATTGGCTGCCGGCTTCTTTGCCGTCGGCTGTTTTGGGGCTCCGCCAATGGCATCCACGAGCTTGCGGGACACATCCACAAAACCCTGGCTCGACAACCAATTGTTAAGGACGGGGCGCGCATAGGACGGCAGATCAGTCAAGGCGCTTTGAAAGTATGAGCCAGCCGCCGCTTCTTCTCCGCGATCGGCCGCTTCCAGGAAGCTCACGAACGCTCTAGGAAAGGCTGAACTGAACTGCTTAACTTGGGCGACCAGCTTGTCCGCTCCAGCAGATGCGAACTCGCTCGGCAACTCTCCGCCGCCCTCGAGCCTACGCCAGCCGGCCAGAACGAGAGCCAGCGCCCAAGCCAATGGGGAGCCCACAATGTCGCGTTGTAGCACCATGCGAGTGGACTCTGGGATCGTGGCCAGATTGCCATTCATGACCCTGAAGTAGGCACCCGCCGGCCCAACGACTTGAAATGGTGCGTTCTCTGCCAATGCCGTCATCTCTGCTTGCCTCGTGTCAACTGCTCAGGTGATACTGTCTGCATTGGTTGGTTGCGCATCCGCAGCTCCGCTGTCACATAGACCCCAGCGCATACACCCATCATGCTGCGAAGCGAGTAGAAACTCATCTTGGGACAGCGCTGGACCTCGAGGGGCGCTGCGGGACCACTCTATTACGCGATCGATGGGCCAGCATGAGCCATCACGTTTTCCATCCGGGCCAGGTCTACTCGTGGGATTCTGGAACCATGTCGGGGAATTCCGCAGCTCGCGTCCGTCGCGCTCGGCGCGCCGACGAGCACCAGCCGCTACCTCGTCTTCAAGGACTCGCAGTCGTGTGATGCGGGCAGGGTCGGTCTCTGCAATCAAGCGCACTTCTGACTTACGGGCGTAGATGCAGGGCCAGCATCCTATGCGCGTCGCACCGAGCAGATAGAGAGGATTTGGTCGTAGTCCATGCCGATGATGGATTGCGATCACCTCTTGCTCGGTCCAGCGCAGGAGTGGTCTCCAGACCTCACAGTCAAAGCCGTCCTGCCACTCCCACTCTGGTAGCAGCGAACGGGCAGCACTCTCAGCAGCCCGGATGCCCACCGCGTTGACGACATCATGACCTGCATTCATCAGCTCACGCAGATAGCGAGCAATCGGGAAGACCTTCAGCTCTTGCGTGCAAAAACGGATGCGCCGCCCAGGGAACATACTTTTGTGGCGGACCAGATCTTCCATCTGACGCGGCGCTCGAATCCATGTGATGGGACCGAGAATGCTGGGTAGCTCACCCCGCAGGTACTCATAGGTGATGTCACTTTCCCAGCCGGTATCGATGAAAACGCGCTCGTGATCGATGCCCAGATCACGCAAGTAGAGCGACATCGCGGCGCTGTCCTTGCCTCCCGAGATGCTTGCAATGATCCGGCGGCCGTTGAGCCGTGCCAGCACATCGCGGCGTTCCAACTCGCGCAGTGTTGGTGCTGAACTATCCCCCCGGCGCCTTCGCCCGCTCCTGGCTGGCGTGATCGTGGCGGCGAGAAGTTCGAGGCGCCGTGCTGACAGACCGCATGGGTGCTGCTTCCCGGATTCCCATCTGTTGATGGTTGAGCAACGGACCCCGACCATTACAGCAAGACGAGTCGGCGTCCAGCCGAGACGGCGTCTTAGCTGCCGAATCTTCGCAGCAGTCATTGGGACGTGCTGCACACCCAAGGCCGATGGCTCGTACATCCTTCCCCCATCGACAAGGCAATCGGCGAGATGGATCGCTCGCCGCAGTTTCTCGGCCGGCTGTTACCCTGCTCTGTCCGCAAACCAACCGCCTAGGAGTCAAAGGCAAGTTGAGCCACGGTCTCGCGAAGCAGCCCCGGCGCCCTTCATTAACTAACAGGTCGTAGACTTGCTACGCCTCTGGGCATAACTTCCGTCAGCCCCTCTTGCTTCCCGCCGGACTAGCCTCAAGCTGCGCCATGCGCTTTTTCAGCGCCTCATTCTCGGCACGAGCCGCGGCCAGATCCGCCGTGGCATTTTGACCGTCTGCATAGCGCCCCCGAACCGCCGCCATCAGTTTGGAAAAGCCAAGCTGAGCGAATAGCTTGGATGCCTCACTGACAACAGCCCTCGTTGGCGACGGCAGCATCTTGGCGGGATCAGGCCGGGTTGCCAACTCGGCGATGTAAACCAGAGCGCCCAGCGCGATATGCGGAAGGCTCTGCATCAGATCATTTTGACGAGCCCACCAGCCGTCACCACTCCACCGGCCAGCGGCGCGGATGCCTAGGTTCAGCAGCTCGGTGCTAACTTGAGCAAGCGCCCCACCGCCCAGATCAACCGTCCAGATTCGGGTCTTGGTGTTTTCCTGAAGCTGCCGCTCCCATTCTTTGAACAGCTTCATCTTGGCCTTCATATTGACCTTCTGATCTTCCATTCCCATGCTGGGCACGGTGGTATCCTGGCGCATCTTCGCCATTTCACCGTCGCGAACAGCTGTCTGGAGGACTAGGTCCCGCAGCTCCGCATTCGCATCACTTAGGTTCTTTCGCTTCGCCATCTGTGGCCCCCCTGTTTTCGGCCTTCAGTTTGTGATCCCGAAGAGTGAGAAGATTCCGCGGAATGCTCCTATTCCACCACCATTGCGCAATCGCCTCAACTTCGGTCCATTTCAACTCGCTCGCTTGCGCTATCGTCAAGAGGCGCTGATATCCAGCCTCTGTAAAGGGCAAGACCTCGTGGCCCTGCTTTGCGTCCTGCTCATCCGCGCTGAGTTTGCCATCTTTGACGATAGGCAGACGCGCCTGAAATAAATAGGTCGAAGTCGCTATAGCTTCTACAATTTGCTTTCCATACTTGTCCCAGACACCAATAACAAAGTCCTCATGAGCTAAATAAAATCGCGCTTCCCCAAAATGCCAAGGAGCTTCAGGCAGCCGACGCAAGAAAGACTGCATCGACTCCTCAATCGCGTTGAGGAATGGCCCCCAGGGCTCCTGCCAATCCTTGGGGGAAGTAGCCGCCCATTTTCTCGCGGCCTCATGGGCTTCTAACTCTTGCCAATAGACCGAGTCTTCTTCTCGATATCCAATGGCCAGCCGCGGCTCATACTGTACTCGCCCAAACTCGGCGGTGTCAATGACTTTATCGGCGTAGTTTTTCCGTTTGTATCTCGCTGTTTGCCATACTGCGCCAGATTCCGCAGGCGCAAAAGAGAGCGTCGGATGCCTCACGACTTCGGGAACCATGAATTTCCAAGTCCAGATCGCTGAATCGACCTTTTCAAGCTCTTGCCCAATAGAGTCAATGTCTTCGCGGAGCCGGGCCTGAGTTACCGGATCGGCGGACCTCAGATCGCGATGACGAACTGCAATGGAACGGACGTTTGCCCACGCCAGCTTCCTCGTTTTTTCCTCTTCTTCCTCCTTCAGTTTGGCCTTCTGCTTGTCGATCAAGGCACGGGTCTTCTCTGGATCGCGGCTCAGCCAAAGGAGCCAGTCCTCGGGGCTCATGTCCTGTTGTGCACCGGGGTTGTTCGTTTCGCTGGCTAGCGAATCGAGCACAGCGCCCATCCACTCCCGTTTACCCTGAATCAACTGAAAGCGCGCCATGTCCATGCTGGCTTTGGCAAGGACGTAGAAGATGTTGATGACTTCGTTTGGATTGCCTTGACGGTGGCCCCGGCCATTTCGTTGTGTCAGAGTCGCTGGTTCCCATGGCAGATCAACGTGGAAGATCGTGCAGGTCCGACCCTGTAGGTTGAGCCCTTCATAGGCTATCTTGTTGGCGATCACGACATCGTATTGCGGGTTTTCCGCCGACGTAAAGCCCTCAGCAACTTTTTGGCGCGCAAGATTGCTAGGGGTGACTTCGCCGTTGAGCACCGCGATGCGGTCGCGCGCAATCCCGAAATCAACAAGCCGCTCTCGTAGCCAATAATGAACCGGATTGTTCTCGGCAAAGACGAGATGACCGCAATCCCGCCTCTGCGCGATTGTTTTTGCAACAGCGTCAATCTTGGGGCTGGAATAGCTACTTGCCTGATGTGCATTCTTGAAGGTCCATTGCGGCTTGACCTCTTTGCGCGGGTTCAAGGGGTTGGCTGGCGGCATCGGTGGCTCATCCAGCTCCGCGTGGATGGCAACAAGTGACATGCGCTGGAGAAGTGCGAGAGCGGCGTACCCGCTGCCCTCATCAAATGCGCTTTTAGCGATAGCCGACTCGTATTGGGCGAGGTATTCCTGATACTTCTCCTCTTGGCTGTCATCTAGCATTACCTCTAACTGAGTCGAGTGGGGCCTAGGAAGCTTGAGGCCGACCTCCTTGGCATTCCGAAATTCACCATAACGAAATAGCACTTCTCTGAATTGATCGAGATTACGGAAACCGACCACGCAGGGCGCCTTCTGTGGCTCTAGATCGGTGCCGATGATGTTACGAAACTCGATCTTCAGATACTGTGAGAGGAACTGCTCTGCATCTGTAACTCCCCAGCGACGCCAAACCATATCGTCGATTAGCGAGGTAAGGCTTAGAAATTCCAACGGCGAGTTTTTTGCTGGGGTCGCGTCGGCCAGATAGATCCCTGAGCCGCCAGTATGCCGGCGGACGATAGCCGACCGAAAAAACATCTGGAGGGCTAATCCGCTGGCCTGCTGCGGTGCTCCCAAAAACTTTGGGGGGCCGCCTTCTCGTGAGGCGGCTGTGAAGAGGTTCTTGCCGTTGTGCGCTTCGTCGAATCCCAAGAAGTCGATTCCCAGCTCGTCCCAGACGATTCCCGTGTCATGCTCCTGACCTTCAGGCAGCATCCGCAGCTCGGCCACAAATTCAGCTTCGCGCTCGGCTTGGATAGCTTGGCGGCGTTCGGTTGGACGGAGCTTCGCAAATTTGGCTGCTAGAGCTTCCAGCTCTTTTCTCTGCTCATCGTCAAGTCGCCTCAGTTTGGACAGATAGGCGATGCGCTCCTCAACGGCCCGGATTCGGAGCCCGATTTCCCTGCTAAGGGCCGGGCTGCTCCTGATGATCTCCGTCAAGCTCTCTTCACGCATCTCGGTCCTGGCAAGTGAAGAGTAGGTCAGCAGGCAGACATCGTAGAGACCAGCTTTGAAGCGCTGCCACTTTGCAGCCCGCTCCGCTGGGGTGTCAGTCTCGCTTTCAAGCTCACCTTTGCGTTCCCCACGGACAAGGCGGCGCGTCTTACTCCCAATTACACCGACAGAAAAGTCGGGCAGGACAAGATTGATCTCTCGCACCCAATTGTAGATGACAGGATTTGGCACAACCATCACCGGCCGGCGAGCCCATCCCTGTTGACGGGCAAGGGCAATGGTGGCCAGAATCGTCCTGGTCTTTCCTAAGCCAACGTCGAAGAACAGCCCGCCGCCGTGATTGCTGGTTAGCCGCCTCACCCCTGAATTCTGATACCAGAAGAGGGGCTTCTGTTCGTTCCATCTAGCGATGCTGAGGTTGTCTGGTGAATATGCTGGCGTCCGCCACCCTCGGAAGCGGCGGTTAAAAGCCTCCGTAACTAGAGCTTGCATATCACTTCGAGTCTCGATCCACTGGTTGAAGAGATTCTTAATATGCTCGGCTAGCTTCACCCGCCGTTCTTCGGTATCGTCTTCACTTCGGCCCTTCCTCGGCTTGAAATACTGCATGTCATGGTTGATGTAGCCGAGCAGCAAGAGCTGACTCTCGGTTGCCTTTAGCGGCAAGTCCAGGTAGTCAACGCCCTCAAGCGTGAGAAAGCCCAGCACCCTTACATAGGAATAGTCTGCGCTGTCGTGGGCGGTTGTCTTCAGGACGTGATTGATAAATGAACCAACCACCTCAACCGGCAGCCAACCCATTCGCGGCTCGGCCTGGATTTCGGCGAAGGTTGCCGGTTGGATCAGCTTCAGGAGGCGTGCAGCCTGCGCTGCTGCGAAAGCATCCCCTCCCGCTGCACCTCTTAGGGCTTCGTCGTAGCGGGGCCACAGATCGCCGGAATAGTAGATGTCCGGCGGGACTACAGCGTCACCGCCTGAGACAAATGCAAAGTCGGCGGCGGCGAGCGTAGCCCTCAGCTTATCAATATCCGGCGGGCTTCCCCCGAGGCTCGTAACATGCGTGCTAATCGCCGATAGAGTAATCTCGCGATTCTGCCCGAATAGATACTTCGCTATCGCCGGGTAGTCAGTGATGTCGCCCGTGAAACGCGCCTTGTATTCGGGCGGTGATGCGATCTGCGGAATCAGCGCTCCCGCCTTAAAGACGGAATACAGCGCGCCCAGCTCGGGAAACGGCTTTACTCCCGCCGCAATGGCTGCCTTCCGCTCCGGGGGCTCATCGTTCCATGCCAGGAGCGCGGCACGAAGGTCCGGCTGGAGGTGAACTGCCCGCTGTAGGCTTGACTCGTCGCCAGCGGCCACCAGCGTCAGGTAGCTGTTGACCCTGCGCGCGATCTTCACCGCATCGGCTAGGTGCTCGGGCACTTCCGCGGCGGGCCTTCTCTCGCGCGCAGGTCGCGTGCTCCGGACAATTGTGCAGTCGCGGCAGATGGGCCGCTCAACGAATTCAGGCAGCCTGGAGAAGCTGCCCACAACTTGATAGCCGAAGCGGGGCTTCTTGGAAACATCGTCATCATCAGCCGACTTTCCAACTTCCCGCCCGAGAACATAGCCGGGATGGTCCTCGAAGAACTTGCCTTCGAGAAGCCTGTGATCCTCTTGAACGACCTCGTGAAGTGTACCGCCCCGGCTGCGCAAGAAGACTGCATCGACCACAATCAAGGCCCCCGGAAAGAGGGACTTTCCGCTCTCGTCTTCCGAGGGGAGCCTGAAGGCAGCCATCAGGTGGTTGCTCAACAGTATTTCGCGGCGATGCGCGATGAATTCCCGGCCGGTTCCGGATAGGAAGCCGTAGGGAATTATGAAGCATGCCACGCCATCTTCCTTCAGGTACTCAGTTCCCCGCCTCATTTGATAGAAGTAGGCTTGCCTATAGCGATAGGCTTCATCCCTGTCGATCGTTGCCGCTTTTCCCCGCTCCCCATATGGCGGGTTGCTAACGACAAGCGCAAAGCTCCCCATCCGATCAAGGTTGCCCTGAACCCACTCCTCAAACGGCCCTTGGTAGACCTCGGCATCGGGCCGCAGCGCTTGGAGCAGTCGGGCCGATACCCTTGAATATTCCACCGCGGTCCACTTGATTTTGTCAAACCCGTCGCCGCGCATCGCTCGGACGAAGCGGCCAATTCCTGCGGATGGCTCAAGTGCTCTAACTGTCCCGTCGTCATCCACAAGCTCATTCAGGAAGGGACGGAGCGCGGATGCGACTGCCTGCGCGACGTGACTCGGCGTGTAGTATTCGTGGATCAATCCGCGCTGCTCTGGCACCCATCCTTCAGGAACCCGATCCTGAACCGCCTGGATCGAAAGTCCGCCCCAGCCCGAATACTGTTCCAGTGTAGCAAGCTCATCTTGAGTTGGGACTTCTCCTCTTGCCAGGATGTTGATGGCCTCGATATTGGCGCGGGTTCGCTGCGCGACTGTTCGGAGGTCCGTGACTTCAGAGTCAAGATCACGCGAGCGCTCAACGAGGATCAGCCGCTTCGCAATGGCATCGCCGATAAGTTTTGCTAGCTCGCTGCCTCCCACATCGGCGAATCCCCGCGATGCGCCGTTCGCAAGGACTGTATTCCAGTCCTTGGAAAGCTGACCAAGAGGTCCCAGCAACTCCTTGATCAGCGCATCTGTGAAGGGCTTCTTCGTTCGGAGATAGGTGAGCAAGCCTGCTACAGCGCCAACCGACTCGGATGCGGCCGTTGTCAAGGCTG
Source organism: Polyangia bacterium (assembly GCA_044222245.1). Lineage (GTDB taxonomy): Bacteria > Myxococcota_A > Polyangia > Palsa-1104 > JAEUJZ01 > CALFML01. The sequence goes on from JBGANQ010000003.1 coordinate 30,132, forward strand.
CGTCGAGCTGCGAGCGTGTGGCATCGGAAAGCCTCTCGCCAACAGCGGCAGCCAGGATGTCCGCACGGCTCCTTGCCCTGTTGGCTTCAGCCGCATACGCCCGGAGGGCGGTATTTTGCCGCCGCGTTTGCTCTAGAAACCGCTGCCGGAGCTTGCCCTCTAGATCCTCCAAGTCAGTGACCCTCGCAAGCTCTGAGGCCATGTCGGCGTTCAGGCCAAGTACGGCCAGGTAGTTTGATATTGCGTCTTCGTTACCGAGGATTGCCGGGTCGGTGGGCTCCAGCTTTTCCGAAAACGGCACGGCCTCAAATATTGGACCGGCGCTCTCCGGAGGTGACGAGCCAGCTTGAGCAATGCTCGGAGTGGCGAGTAGCTCCTTCGTGATCAGTCTAAGCAGCGGCATGTTCTGCGAAAACCAGTCCGCCTGCCCGCGCAGCTTGGTCTCTACGAGCGACTGTGTCTTCTGAAGAATCGTCTCAGGCGCGATGCCGGGATTGCCGTCAGCGACGCTCGCCAACAGCCGGGCGAGTAGCGCCACCTTGGTCCCGTTTGACTGGAACCAAGGAGTCAGGTCAGATCCACGACTGCGGGCCGTCGCTATCAGCCGTTCTCGAACGCTTGCGAGCGTCCTATCTACAACTGTCGGCTCCAACTAGTTACCCTTGGCGCTCTGATCGCCGGCAAGTTCGGCCGCAAGAAGGTTGACCAGCTCACTCTGATCAATTGGGTTTCCCGGTTGGTCAGCGGCTTCGGCCTTGGCCCCGGCTCGGCCACGTTTCTTTGGGGCGGCCTCGACCGATTTCGACTTGCCCTGGCGTTCCTTTTTGCCGCTGCCGCCGTTGGAGGTAGCGAGCCCCCGCAGCGCAGCCTCCACTCGCTCAAACGGATAGCCGGTGGAACCGTCTCGGAACTTCGCAAGCTCCACCGGGCCGCGTAGGATCGTGTAGCTCAGTGGCCCAACGTGTGACATGGCGCCGCCGCCTTCAAAGCGTAGGTACTTCGCGCCCAGAGCGACTTTGAACGAACCCATGCCCTCATGCTCAGCGCCAACCACGTCCTGAATGCTCGGGATGCCATACGGATTGGCCCCTAGTAAGACTGCCTTCTTTTCGTCGTGAACGAGTGACAGGAGCATCGAGGCAGCTGCCTGGAGTTCCGAATCTCCCCGCCTTGCGGCGGGCTCCTGGGCTATCCGCTTTGCCTTGGTCGCACTCGGAGGTCTGGGGGCCTTGGGCTTCGCCTCTTTCGGTGGATTCGCCTCTTTCGGTGGATCCACCTCTTTCGGTGGCTTCGCCTCTTTCGGTGGCTTTGGTCCTTTGGGAGTCTTGGGCCGTCTGGGCTGCTTCGGCTCCTTGAGCTGACGTTGCCGCTTAGGGCGAGGCTCGTCCAGTGGCGGCGGGTTCAGAAGTCCTGAAGTCGCCAGGATTTCCTGGATAGACGCAGTAAGCTCTTGGATTCGCCGCGCAACTTGCCCACGGGCAACCAAGAGCTGATCCCGGCGAGCCGCGGCAGCCGTATCAAGCTCGGCACTCATCTGCGAGAATGACCGCTCAGCGTCTCGTAGCTCGCGGCGCATTCGCGTAAGGAATGCAGGTTCGCGAAGATCCTCCAGCCCGAACACAGGAGGCGGTGAGTCCGGAGTCCCCCGGCGCGCACCCTTGGGCGGCAGAGCAGAGCGCTTTGCCAGAAATAGGGCTGCTGCTGGGCTGGGAACGATTTGCTTTCCATCGCATGAGCAGGTCGCAGAGGCCGCGTCCCGGCCGCTCTGTCCCTTTCGCCACTCGTTAACGAAGAAGTCCCTGAGCCCCAAGATTACTTCGCGGTCGATTGCTGCATGGGGATAAGCGCGCACGAGATGGGCAATCACATCAGCATAGAACTGTGGACCTGGAATCTTGTCCTTTCTGCTTTCCCACATCGCTAGCCTCGCTTTCCTTTCAGCTTGCCCCGCAGGCTGCCAATTCCAGCGACCGCGGCATCCTGAACAAGTAGAATCGCCTCGACCCCGACCGTTTCGAGCAGACCTCCGAGGTTTGCTAAGAGAGTTTCCCTTAACTTGCTCTGCCGCTGCGTTTCATCGACATCGAGAAGGCGCTTGCATCTACCGCATACTGGCTTCCTGCCGCTGGGTATGGAGCCAACACGGTTCGCGGTGCCGCACGCTGGGCACGGGTAGAGCGCATGCTGAGCTACATATGCTCTGAGCTGAGCATCATATTCTGCTCGGGCTTGAGGATCGCTGAGTACCCGAAACGCTTCATTGACATCCATAAAAGTGGTTCCGCCATGGTCCGGGTGCGCTTCCCGCGCTCGCTTGCGATAGGCAGCCTTGATCTCAGATGGCGTCGCCGTCATGGGAATCAGCAGGATTTCGTAGTAGTTTTTCGAAATCATTTTTTTGGCAAGTCCGGCAAGAGGACATCGATTACGGACTCAAGTTCAGCCCGAGATTTGAAATTTTTTCTGATTAGGTCGCGGAACTTCTGGGCCTCCGGAGTGACATCAATGTCATCGCCCTCCTTTGTGAAGGGTTTCTCGCTGCCTCCGACTGGAGATTTCGGCGCAGCATTTGGTGTGCCGGCTGCCTGTCCCAGTAAGCTAACCAATGCGTCTTCGAATGGACTCCCGCCGCCCGAGTCTGACAACATGGCCTGCGTTGTCGGAATCTTGTTACCGGCGGAATAGTTCGGGTTGTTCCGATGGATGTAGGCGATCAGGACATCCCTGACTCCGGAGGTCAGGTTGTTCAGCCCGCCCATCCAGTCTGGCGGGGGCGGCGGCGGGGACGGCGGCGGGGGCGGCGGCGGGGGCACTTGGATTTGTTCGACGCGCACAAGCGCGGTATCAATGATGGTGCTCACCAGCTTGGCGCTGCGTTCGGCCAGTTCCAGCATCTGGGTTGCATTAGCTTGTGTGGTCTTCGAGTGGTGGTCCAGCGCTTCGGCCAGGGTCTTGGACAGGTGCTGTGCGTCCGCACTATGGTTGCGGCTCCTGTCCAGCAGATCCTTTACTTCCGACGTGTAGAACGCATCACGGGCGACGACATGTGCATCTCGCTGGACCGCAACCGCGAACCGATGAGTAAGAAAATCGTTCGCATTTTGAGTGCGCTGCAAGCGCAGCTCCTCAGCTGTTGGCAAAGACTCCCGTTCGGCTGGCAGCGCTGCCAGTTCCCTTGCGAGCTGCTGCTGTTCCTGGGACACGGCTTGATGAGGGTCTGGTACGACAAGGATTTTCTGAAAGCCGAATGGAACCGTGGGCAGATCGCTCGGATAGTAGAGCACTCGATAAGTACCCGGCGGAACCTCTGGGGGTTCATAGGTAGGGCGGAGCTGATAATTCGTGGCCTTCGGATAGCGGCGGGATGGCGACTCGGAAGGGGTCAATGGCTGGAGCGCGTAGTAGAAGGCGCCTGCCGGGCAGCCATCATCTATGACTCTTCTGATCGTGTCCACGCTGAAAAAAGCTTCCGCGATCGGATCTGCCAGTGCAAGACCCTTTTCCTAACAAGCGGGTTGCCAAGGAGAAAAAGGAGTCACGAAAAACTGCTGCTACAGAGGGTCACAGAGCCCTTACAAGTCTGGCAAGAGTTCCTGATAGATAACTCCGGCCTCGCAGTTATTCGGGGCGATCGGATATGCTGTCCGGCGTAGCCAGGTCGGGCTCTGTAGATGGAAGTAAAGAAGAGGGCAACGTATGATTTCTTTTGTAGCGACGTTGGCTGCGATGTTGGCTGCGATGTTGGCTGCAACATCGGCAGCGACGTTGGCGGCGATGGTTGCAGCGATGGTTGCGGCGATGGTTGCAGCGATGGTTGCGGCGATGGTTGCAGCGATGGTTGCGGCGATGGTTGCGGCGATGGTTGCGGCGATGGTTGCGGCGACTTCCGCTGCGACATCGCGCCGCGACACGCGCCGCGACATGCCCATTGTCGGCATCACGACATCCGATTCGGAGCGAAATCGCGATTCCAACTATTCGACTGCGTTTTGGAAGGGGCTCGAGAATTGACGAGGGGCGAGAGTCGCGATTGTTGCCTTGATAGTGCCAAAAGAGGTCGCGGCGCGCATCGCGGGAGAGGTCGCGGCAGCGGTCGCATGACCGTCGCCGCTAACGTCGCCGCCAACGTCGCCGCTAACGTCGCCGCCAACGTCGCCGCCAACATCGCCGCCAACGTCGCCGCAAGCGTCGCCGCCAACGTCGCCGCCAACGTCGCCGCAAGCGTCGCCGCCAACGTCGCCGCCAACGTCGCCGCCAACGTCGCCGCCAACATCGCCACACCTGGCGCAGTAATCTCACACTAGGAGTCACCATGCGTAAGTGTCGTCACTGTTCGAAGCTTCTCCCAGCTAGCTCAAGCCGCCAGCGGCTTTTCTGTCCCGATGAGCCTGGGAGACCCCGATGTCGTGACTTGGCCCGCAAGCAAGCGGTCAAAGCTAAGGGGAATCCAGATCATCTGCCCAGTTTCCATCGGTTCGCCCCGAAGGGTGCCGTAGGTTTTAGGATTCGGTTGGTAGTGGGAGACTACTCGTGGACTGGCCCGCGGTTAGGAGTTCGAAGCCACAAGAATGCCTCTGGGTCCATGCGTCTGGGCGATTTCTACTGGTTGGACGAGAAGCCGCGCGTGCCTAGAACCGAGACCTACTTTATTGACTATGTTGACGATGAAGGAGCGCTGGTCTTACCAATCGACAAGTCACCCATGCTCAAGCTGCAAGTCACCGGAGGGAGCTTCAGGGATCAGCCATCGCAGTCGATGAGGGCGAAAATCAAGTGCTTGGATGAGGGACGACCGCTCCCCCCGGCGCGCAAGAGGGTCTACGAGCTGGCCCGCGAGCTCGGGATGCTGGCACCCCAGCTCCTCCGCGAGCTGCCGCGGCTTGGCATTCCCTGCGAAAACGTCCAGAATTCGCTCGGACAGGCGCAGATCGATGTTGTGCTACGACGTTATTCTTCGCGCTTGTTTCAACCCGAGCCAGATCGCACCCAGACGAGCGAGCCGCACCGATTGCCGGCCGCGCCGACTGCACCGGCCGCACAGGCCGAACCCTTCGCGCCAGCCGCCCCAACATCCAGCGCCGATCTTGGCTCCTTTGCCACACTGCCTCTTGATGAATGCCTGCCGGTTCCCCCGATGATTCGACCTGAGCACGATGCAGCCAGTGCGTATGCTGCGAACATCCTCGGATCAGCCGCTTTGGTAGAGAGAGATGCAGGCACAGCAACTAATCAGCAGCTGGCGTTGGCGGAAGATCTTGGGAAGGCTGTTGACCAGCTCGCTGGAATCGTCGAACTCCCCCCTTCTGGGGAGCCTATCCGGCCAGTGAGTGATCTCCGCGACGTTCAAACAAGTGCGGGCCATACATCGTAACCATACAGAATGGAGCTAGAAATGAGCCGCGGTAGGTGTTCATAGGAGTGTCGCGGCGGCATCTCAGTCATGTTTGAAAACGAGGCTGCTGGTATGCTCGCAACGCGCGCCGCGCTGTGCATCTCCGCGGATGTGTCGTCGCATGTGCCACGGCGCCCGCGGCCGCATGTGCCGCGGATGTGCGGCGCATGTGTCGCTGCATGCGCCGGCGCATGTGTCGCTGCATGTGTCGCCGCATGTGTCGCCAGTGCACCACCGCACGGCCGTCGCCTGCCTGGCCGCGGCGCTGGCTTTCTAGATTTTCGTCGTGGCCCAGTAAAAGAGGAGTGATCATACGAGTCTGTAGTTACTGTGCTGAGGTGCTCCTGGCAAATCGCCGGCAGCGGTTCTGCTGCCCCGGACGTGCCTGGGAACCGAGGTGCCGCGATTTGGCCCGAAAAGCAATAACACCGGCCCGCCTTGCGGGCCGATGTTGATCGAGAAGCGCGGGTAGTTAGCGTGCGGCGCTAGGAGGACTTAGACAGTCGAGTGTTCGGGCCAGTGTGCCCGCAATGCGCGCGAGCAGATCCAGCACTTTGTCGCCCTTGATGGGTCTGCCGAGCTGGCTGCCGCAGCATGGGCACTCGCGCATCTCGATGAACCCCGAAGTGCCGCCGTGAATACCAAGCCAATGGGATGGCAGTAACCCGAAGGCATAGATGTATCAGGAAAGACAGGCCCAATGACAGAGCGAACACTCTCCCGTCGGTGCCTCCGCGGTGTGCTTAAGTTGGTGGAATTATCGCACGGCTGGGCTGAAGGCTCACGGTCGGGCTATCACCATTTGTGAAAACGATCCCCCTGCGTTCTAAGGCTTCCGTGATCTTGACTAGCGTAGCGGTCTGGATTGCCCACCCTCCCTTTTCGAACCTCTCTACTGTCGCCCTCCCTACCCCCGCAGCAGCGGCCAAGTCTTCTTGGGTCCAGTCGATAAGCTGGCGAGCAGCTTTTACCTGCCTGTACGTCGGGAGCACTCGAACTGTTTTTTTTCCTATTGACATCGCTTCTGTTTTTTGTTGGTGATTGTTAAACCTTCACGAAACCGACTGCAATTTTTTGCAGCCGGAATGTCACACGTTTGCAGTTTCGGGAGCTAGCAGAAAGGCATCTAGTCAGTCGGACTCATCCACAAAAGCGGCTCTCTCACCTGTCCTCGCGCGGCGGTGTTTCGATGGCGTTCACCTCTCAGATCGCAGCCTCCTTCAACCGAACAAATCAGCTCGTTGTTAAACCGAACTCAACATTAACTGGCGATGTCAGATACTCGTGTTACTCGAGCCGCATGCGCTCGTCTTTGGACGCGATGCGGCTAAGGACTCGGGCTCGCGGGCTGGCCCTGTGGGTCTTCGTCTGTGCTGGCCTGTTGTTATACGGGCACCAAGCGGCAGCCCAAGACATGCCCCACCGGCCGGTTCTGCCGGGATTCGGCGGACTCTGCGATGGTGGACCGCTGCCCTGTTCGCGGATTGATGATTTTGCATTTAACGCTCGGATTGACGCAATTCTGCTCCCTAATACCAGCTTGAGAAACATCGGTTTTGTTGCACCATATGGCTTTTCAATAGCGGCATTCGGCCATGTAGAAGGCGGTATCTACACCCACACGTCGATCTGGGATCAGCCCGTTGGCACGCAGTCGCAAACCATGTGGCGGCAAGGCCCGATGCGCTTCGCTGTCAAGGGGCTCCTGTGGCCGTTGACAAAGTCCGCGCAACGTAGATTCTCGGCTCTGCTCGACTTCGAGTACGAGGCACGGTTACCGCACTTTGACGGTGTCAACCAGCTCGGGCTGCTAACAGACTTGGGCGCGTTGCGGGGGGTCGTGAATCTGCCGATCGGCTTGACCGAGATCGGGCTGACCGCGGGCGCGCTTTTTGATTGGCAAGGACGCTACGGCACCGCCGAAGTGGGCGCTCGCGCTGGTTTCCATCTTCCGTTCTTGCCGGACGTGAAGGTTTTTGCTGAGGGTCTTGCGCGTGGCTTCATATCCTCGATTCAGGCAGAGCCATCCACGGGACCGCTACCCGGCACAAGCGATCCGAGGCGCCCTATTGTGCCAGGCGGAGCGCTGGGTTTCGGCATCGCCTCCCGCATGAAGCGGCAGGTTGACTTTGCGATGGTCGTCCACGTCGGCTTTGGCGACGTGGCACCGTTCTTTTTGACGCTGCGCTTTGCTGATGTGGTGTGGGGGAAGGGATATGACCGCCCACAGAGCATCGTGGTCGATGCGGTTCGCGAGTTTGCCGCCTGGGTACGCGAGCAAGCCGCATCGATCGATCCGATCTTCAACGACACATGCCTCATGCTCGACGATGCGCCGAACGGGCACATCGGCAAGAGCATGGATCTACTCGGGCATAAAACCAGCGACAGGCAGCACTGCATTTGGCAGGGGCTTTGGCTGCGTGCAGACGCCCACTACTGGAAGAACAAACGCGGAACTCTGCTCTGCCACGATGAGGCGCGCAAGCATTGTTTTGCCGAGCGGAAATCGAGCAAGGAGCCTTGGGAGCCGCTTGAGAACCCGGCGCATACGGCCGTGCTCCGCAGCGACTGTATCTTTGAGGATGAGGACACCAAGGGACGGTTGACACATTTTGGCCAGCTCGCACCCGATGGTCGAAACTGCACAGACGGAAACACGACATTCAGGATCGGCGAGCGCACTGCCTACAACCCGGAACTGCGCCAGATTGATCGCGGAATGCAGGGAACGGCTCGGCAGCATCCACCGCTGGAGTATGAGGCCCCGCCTACCGGGCTTCAGCGTCTTGCAACGGCACTTGGACGCGGCATAGAGGCCGGACAGCAGGAGAACCGGGAATCGGAGGCGCGGACTAAAGCCCAGGCGGCGGCGGCTGATCGGAAAATCGAAGCCGTGCGGCAGAAAGCCGAAGAGATGACGCCGGCTAGCCTGATGAATGGCTTAGCGGCCGCTGAACGCGAGGCAGAGGCAGACATCCGGCATGCCGGGGCTGACCCGAAGGGCACATTCAACCGTACGCTGGCAACGATCAAGCACGGTATCGACGATACAGCACTGGCCGTCAAAGAAGGCGTGGTGGATACAGCCCACCGGGCCAAGGATGGGGTCGTCAGCGCCGCTCAAGGTGCCACCGTCTGGGCGAAGGAACCAGCCATCGAGAAGGCCGAGGACTTGCTCAAATTCGGTGGGCGAGCAGGCGCGACGGCACCTCGAGACATGACGGTCAACGTCGCTACCGGGATGGTGACTGGCGGTGTTGGCAGGGTTCTAGGTGAGGTTGTTCTGGAAGGTAAGGCGACCAAACGGCTTCTGAACCTCGTGGACAAGGAAGCAGAGTCAGGGCATCGCGGCTCCAGGCTACTGCCGAGGCGCGGCAACGGAGGGCGAGGCGGCGGTCCTGACCATGCCAAAGTTCAGGCACGGCTTGTAGACGAACTCGACGGCAGAGACGAAGTGTCGATCAGGCTACCAAATGGAGAGCATCGTATAGTAGATGTACGGGGAGCGGATGGGAGCTTAAATCAAATCGGCGACATGCGGACTCGTGGCACTCCACGCCCGGCTGCCCGAGAACGAGCTGCAATAGAAGATCTCCGCACAGCTAAGCCTGATGCTGACATCAATTTCTTCGACAAGCATGATCAGCACCCACCTCTCAGCAACCCGGACCTCAAACCCGATTGGAAGCCAGCCCCCAAGAAACTTCGCAAGAATCCAGGCTAAGGGACACCATGAGCCGACAAGTCAATTTCTATGCAGCACCGGCCGATACGGAAATGATCCATCGCTGGCTGCTTTCAGAGTTTCCGGGGCTAACCTTAGTTAGCCAGGGAAAAGGACCGCAGGAACATACCATCCCGATCGATGCCAGTAAGCCAGGTGCGTTTTGGACTTATCCTGTCAGCTTACTGGTGCCGCTATGGGCTAAGCCACTTTTGTACGTGGAGGACCTATCTCCTGCTTTCCCCAACCATTTCAGGATAAGGGCACAGAACAATCCGGTCATTGAATACCAACCCTGCCCTTGGGATGAATCGACGAAAACAGTAACGAGGAGTCGATTCTTTTGGGCCTACACCGGCGATCTGCCAGAGGAAGCGAGACGGCAAATTGACAAACTGTTTCGATGGGTTCAACGGAACACAGCCTCTGTCGATGGCCCGTTCTGGCGTTTTTTCCCGGCTGCTGCGCAGACGGCGCATTTTGCTCGACAGGAACTAGATTGGAAGCCAGAGCCCAACCCTCTACTCCCCGCAACATAAATTTAGTGAACAAAGGCAGAGGTCCGACCGCTGCGCGAAGATGCTTGGACCAGCTTCGCTGGCTCGGTCTGCCGTTGGTCCGGCGCCTCCAGAATCGTTCGTCCGGTCTTGCCCATCACATCACGGACCACCGAGGTCAGCTTGAGGCTGGAGCCTACCCGCACCTTGCACAAAGCTGGGCAGTATGAGCCCTGCACCATTAGGCAGAGCTTACTAAACATGGTAAGCATTTAGGCTGCATGGTCGTTCAAGCCGGATTAGAAGCGAAGGGGAAAGAGCTTGCGTTTCGTGGCAGCGATGGCTGCCCACTTTACGCCGCTGTCATCAGCCACACAGGCGAACCAGCGGCAGGTGCCGAAGATAAGGTGCTCGTCCTCATGCACGGCGGCGGCCCAGATCATCACAGTCTGGTGCCGCTAGCGCGACATTTCACCGATCGCTACACCGTAGTTCTGCCGGACATACGCGGGTACGGCCGTTCTGTCTGCACCGACCCGGCTCGACATACCTGGGCTCAGTACAGCAATGACGTTGTATCTCTCTTGGATTATCTCGGTGTGCGTCGCGCCATCGTGGGGGGAGCTGGTATCGGGACGACGATCAGCTTGCGCACCGCCGTTACTTACCCCGGCCGGGTTCACGCATTGGTGCTGATTAGCGTCGAGGACATTGAAGACGACCAGGCTAAGGAAGCTGAGATCGCGCTCCTCGATTCCTTTGCCACTCGCGTCCGGGCTGAAGGCATCGAAGCAGGTTGGGAGCCGCTCCTGAAGAACTTACCTCCAATCGTTGGCTCCATGGTACGAGAAGCAATCCCGCGCTCCGACCCTGCCAGCATCGCCGCCGCGGCCGCCATCGGTCATGATCGATCCTTCCGCCATCCCGGGGAACTTGCTGTCATCACTGCGCCGACTTTGATCATCCCAGGGATTGACGAACGGCATCCGACGGCCCTCGCCGAACACCTCGCACGCATCATCCCAAAGGGACGGCTTGCTTCCGTGACGATGTCAGCCGACCTTTATACCGCCGACGACTTCGCACGATCATTCGCGCCGGCGATTCGTGATTTCCTCATTAACGAAGTCAGTACCTGAGCCTCACCGGGCTATGACTCGACTTAGGCAAGTTAGGCAGCAAACTGTTGGCCGAGCAGCTATGCTCCCCGACCGGAGGTGAAGCGATGAGCTGCCCCAACTGCACAAACTCGTCCGTCTCGCCCTTGTTCATCAAGGATGGATTCCAGTACATCAAATGCCGAGCTTGCGGCGGCGCCTGGCTCGCATCGCCGCAGGCCGAGAGCGAGCGTCTCTACGACTTTGACTATTTCGTCGGTAGCCGAAATGGCGGCTATCTCGACTACGAAGCAGACGCGCCTCTGCATGAGCGTAACGCGGAGCGGCGTCTGGCTTTGATTCGCCGGCACTATTCGGGGCCATCGGGAGACATGCTGGATGTTGGCTGTGCGACCGGGTTTCTGCTGCATCGCGCCAAGCAGCGGGGGTGGCGCGGGGTCGGTCTCGACATCTCATCGTGGGCACGGCGACGAGCCGCCCAGCGCTTCGGCCTTGACGTTCGCGCCGACCTCAGCTCCTGCACGGATGAGAGCTTTGATGTCGTGACGGCGTTTCAGGTACTCGAACATATGCCGCATCCGGCCTCGGCGCTCGCCGAGATTTACCGCTGTCTGCGCCCCGGCGGCCTGCTGATCATCGAGACCTGGGATCGCCAGAGCTGGATCGCGCGGCTCTTTGGCCGGCACTGGCAGCAGGTAACACCACCCTCGGTGGTCCACCTGTTCACCCGGCGCAGCCTCGTGCAGTCGCTGACGCGACAAGGTTTTGGCGCGGTGGTTTTTCACCGTGTCAGCAAACTGGTGAGTCTACGTTTTGTTGCATCCATGCTGGCGCAGAAACACTCTCGCCAGTTGGGCTTCTTGTCCGCCCTGACTCAGCGCTCTTGGCTGGGCACTCTGGCGTTCCCGTACAGCCTGGGCGATCTGATCGCAGTAGCTGCCCAGAAGCCCACTTAGATACTCGGCGGCATGGTTTCTGCGATGCTACCACCGCGCGTCGGCCTGCTCATCCTTTGAAGCTCGCGGCTCGCCGCGCAGGACCTCTCTGTTCTCGATTGAGCGTCGGAGAGGTGAGATTTTTCTTGTCAAGCCGAGCATGGAGGGGTAAATGGAGAGAGCCGTGCGAAGGCTGGTTGCTCTACTCCTCTGCTTCTTCTTCTGTCTAGGCGCGTTTGCGCCGCTGACAGCAGTGTTTGTGTGCAGCAGGATGGGCGGGCAGCGAATGAGCAAGGTGTGCTGCGTCGAGGAAGTTCCTCCATGCAGCAAAGACTCGTCCTTGAGATCGCACTGCTGCGACCTGGATGTTCACCAGGCGCTTAGCAAGGCCGCCTTATCGCAGAGCACGATAAAGCGCGCGACCTTATCCCCGCCTACCGAAGTCGCCTTTCTCGAGTCTGCGCAACCTCCACAGGTACTGACGCAGATCCATACGCTACGTCGGCAGTTCCGACCGCCGAGCAGTAGTGGTCCGACGTTCTTGCGGACCATTGTTCTGCGCATCTAGCTAGACCCTCCTACATCACTAAGTCTGTTACCTCGCCGTAAAGGCTCTACCGCTGCTAGCCCCGACCGAGCGGGCCAGCCGAGGATATTGTCCCGTGCGGCGCGGCGGAACATGGGACGAGCCTGTCGTGCCGGCCGGCGTCGGAGTCTGCGCTCTTGGATAGCGCGGGGGCAGGCGCGCGACAAGCCGTCCTCTTGCCGAGCCAGATCGATAGAGGGAGGCTAATGAAGCGCAAGTCGAAGCGATTTGTACTGCTGTTCTGCGTGATGGCGCTTGCTGGCGCGGTGGCGCTGGGTCTGTATCGAGCGGCCCAGCAGACCGATGGAAGTGAAGAGATGCCGGACGGCGGCGTTGGGGCATGGACCTGTCCGATGCACTCGAAGGTCATCGCCCATAAGCCGGGCGACTGCCCGATTTGCAACATGAAGCTCGTACCGGCCCAGCCTGCCGAGCCTGAAAAATAGATTGGCGGCCCGGCGGGCGCCGCTCGTCAGTCGATCGACCTGTCGAGGATGTTTCTCTCTTGAACTTGATGCCCGCGCGGCCGCGCGTGCGACCGTGGGGCTTTTGTTCAGCCATGCACTGAACTAGGAGGAACGTAGATGTCTACTCGTCGTGAGTTTTTAAAAACCGTCGTGGGCGGTGGAATGGCACTCAGCGTGGTCCAGCTCCCGTGGCTCTCGGCCTGCTCCCATGGAGGTACGACCGAGCGCCAGCCTCTGGTGCTCCCCAGCGACTTTGCCGGCGGTATGCTGGTCGCTTCGGTCCTGCCCGACGTGAGCAGCGGGATCGGCACGCAGCCTTGGACGTTCGGCGGTCGCACTCCCGCGCCGACGATTCGGGTGCGCAAGGCGGATATGTTCTCGGCGCAGCTCCTCAACAACCTCGCAGAGCCGACCAACATCCACTGGCACGGCGTGCTCGCGCCCGCCGACATGGACGGGCATCCAAAGGACGCCGTGGCCGCGGGTGCATCCAGGACGTTTACCTACCAAATTCAGAATCGCGCTGGGACCTACTGGTACCACCCGCACCCGCACATGGCCGTCGGAAAACAAGTGTACCTGGGCATGGCGGGTTTCTTCATCGTGCAGGACAGCGAGGAGCAAGCTCTCGGGCTGCCGGCCGGAGAGTTTGATGTGCCGCTCATGATCCAGGACCGCCGGCTCATGGGTGGCAGTCCAGGTTACACAGCAACGCCGACGGATATTCCCAATGGATACCTCGGCGATACGATCACGGTAAACAACGTACCGAACGCCTACCATGAAGTCGCGACCGGGCTCTACCGCTTCCGACTGCTCAATGGTGCAAACGCCCGCATTTTCCGACTGATGTTCTCCGATGGGCGCCCGCTCGTGGTCATCGCGACCGATGGGGGGCTGCTCGATGCGCCGGTCTCGACCGACACGCTGTGGCTCGGGCCGGGCGAGCGAGCTGAGATCCTGGTGGACTTTTCCAAAGATCCCATGGGCCATTCGATCATGCTCCAAAGCATGGCCTTTGGCATGGTGGCATCCGGCGGCGGCGGTGGACACACCGGACACGGCGGCGGAGCCACGAGCACCGAGCTGCCGCAGGGAGCGGCGGTGGATGTCATCCGCTTCGATGTCAAGCGCGCAGCCTCCTCCGCGGGCCGCGTTCCAACCAAGCTCGCGACCTTGGAGAAGCTGGACCCGAACACCGCCACCAAGACGCGGACCTTCGAGCTGGCCATGCGCTCGGGCGTCACCACGGGCCTGCATACGATCAACAACCTGCTCTTTGACCTTGCGCGTGTGGATGAGCAGATGCCGGCGCAGGCGGTTGAGATCTGGGATTTCAAGAGCCTGGATGACGGCAACATCCACCCCATGCACGTCCACGGGATGCAGTTCCAAGTCGTATCCCGCAGCAGTGGCCCCTTAAATGCCAACGACCTGGGGTGGAAGGACACGGTCCTGGTCTTCCCGATGGAGACGGTGCGCGTGGTCGCGCGGTTGGGGACGTACCCTGGCTTGTACCTGTTGCACTGCCACACGCTCGAGCACGAGGACGACGGCATGATGATCAACGTGCAGATCATGTGACCTGCCGCCCCGTCGAGCGTGCTCGACGGGACCAGGCACCCGATCGCACGAGACGTTTTGCGGACCGCGGCGGCGGCGAGATGCCAGGGCCGCCGTTGCGTCTGCTGCAACGAAGGAGCCTCTGATGAGGATCGAGAACCGAGATCAAGAAGACCAAGACCTTCCCCAAGGAGCGCTGCAGACGCTGATTGCCAACAAGCAGCGTCTTCTCGCCTTCTTACAGCATCGGGTCGGCAGTGCCGAGCTGGCGGCCGAGCTCCTCCAAGATGCGTTCGTCAAGGGGGTCGAGAAAGGCCATACCCTGCGCGAGGACGAGAGTGCGCTCGCCTGGTGCTACCGCCTTCTGCGTAATGCCGTCATCGATCGCCATCGCCGCATGAGCGTCGAGCGGGACGCGCTAGCCCGGCTGGCGCAGGAGCTCGACGCAATGCCTGATACCGATCGGGAGCTGGAGCGTGAAGTCTGCGCGTGCATGAGCGAGCTCGTGGTTACGTTAAAGCCCGAGTACGCGGACATTTTACGGCGCGTGGACCTGGGGGAAACCCGGATTGACCGCGTCGCGGCAGAGCTGGGCATCACCGCCAACAATGCGGCGGTCCGCCTCCACCGCGCCCGGCAGGCGCTGCGGCAGCGGCTCGAACAGATGTGCGGCGTCTGCGCCCATCACGGGTGCCTGAACTGCACCTGCAAGGACGGCTGCAGCGGATGACTGTAAGAACTCGCCAGGTCGTGCGTCTGCCGAGTGAAAGGTCATTTAGTCGAGGTCGTACATGAACCCAGCACCATCGCACACGCACTGCCATCACTGCGCCGGCTCCAGCTCCGCCCAAGCCACCGATCCGGTGTGCGGCATGACGGTCGATCCGAAGCAGGCTCGCGGCGGTCAGCACACCTACCAGGGGACGACTTACTACTTCTGCAACCCCAAGTGCCAGGCCCGGTTCGCGGCCGAGCCCGAGCGCTACATTACGCCGGCTGCCAGTCATGAGCATCCCCCGCCTGCCGCCGCCCAGCCATCGGGGTCTGCCCCTGCCCCAGGCGCCCCCGCCGACGCGAGCGCCATCTATACCTGCCCGATGCACCCCGAGGTCCGCCAGACTGGCCCCGGCACCTGCCCCAAGTGCGGCATGGCGCTCGAGCCCGAGGAGCCGAGCGCCGAAGTCGAGGACAGCCCCGAGCTTGCCGACATGACGCGCCGCTTCTGGCTGAGCGTCGCGCTGGCGGCCCCGCTTCTGCTGTTGGCGATGTCCGACATGCTCCCGGGGATGCCCCTCCAGCACGCGCTCGGCTCCCAAATGCTCGGTTGGGTCCAGCTCGCGCTGGCCACCCCGGTTGTGCTGTGGGGCGGCTGGCCATTCTTCGTGAGGGGGGCGCAGTCCGTCGCCAACCGCCATCTCAACATGTTTACCTTGATCGCGCTCGGCACGGGCGCGGCGTACCTCTTCAGTGTCGTCGCCCAGCTCGTCCCGGGGGCGCTGCCGGCGGCCTTCCGCGGTCACGGCGCGGCCCCGCCGCTCTACTTCGAATCGGCGGGCGTCATCGTGACGCTGGTGCTGCTGGGTCAAGTGCTGGAGCTGCGAGCACGCCAGGCGACTTCGGGCGCGATCCGCTCGCTGCTGGGCTTGGCCCCCAAGACGGCCCGACGGCTGAACACGGACGGCACGGAAGCGGACGTTCCGCTGGAGCACGTCCAGGTCGGCGATCGCCTGCGCGTGCGTCCTGGCGAGAAGGTTCCGGTCGATGGAGAGGTGGACGCAGGCGAGAGCGCGGTCGATGAGTCCATGCTCACGGGGGAGCCGCTCCCGGTAGACAAGCGCCCGGGCAGCCCGGTCACGGGTGGCACGGTCAACGGCTCCGGCGCCCTGGTCATCCAGGCGACTCGCGTCGGTCGTGATACCTTGCTCGCCCAGATCGTTCGCACGGTGAGCGAGGCGCAGCGCAGCCGCGCCCCCATCCAGCGCCTAGCCGATCAGGTGGCGGCTTACTTTGTCCCGGCAGTGATCGCCGTCGCGGTCCTATCCTTCGCGGCCTGGGCGCTGTGGGGACCCGAGCCGCGACTGGCGCACGCGCTGGTCAATGCCGTCGCCGTGCTCATCATCGCCTGTCCGTGCGCTCTGGGGCTGGCGACGCCGATGTCGATCATGGTGGCGAGCGGGCGCGGCGCGCAGCTGGGTGTGCTCATCAAGAACGCCGAGGCGCTCGAGCTCCTGGCCAAGGTCGATACGCTCGTCCTCGACAAGACCGGAACCCTCACCGAAGGCAAGCCGCGCCTTGTGGCAGTGGAGACTGCCGCCGGTTACGACGAGACCAAGGTCCT
This sequence comes from Polyangia bacterium, assembly GCA_044222245.1. Lineage (GTDB taxonomy): Bacteria > Myxococcota_A > Polyangia > Palsa-1104 > JAEUJZ01 > CALFML01. The sequence continues at coordinate 46,755 of JBGANQ010000003.1, forward strand.
GCGGGTCGCCGCCGCGCTGGAGCAGCCGAGTGAGCATCCGCTGGCCGTAGCCATTCTGGCGGGAGCCAGACAGAAGGCCATCTCCGTGCCGCAGGTTTCGGACTTTCAGGCCGTGGCGGGAAAAGGCGTGACCGGCCGGGTGGATGGGATGCGGATCGCGGTGGGCAATGAAAAGTTGCTCTCGGACAGCGGCATGTCAAGCGGACCGCTGGCGCGGCCGGCGGCGGAAAGGCGGGCGGCCGGGGAAGCGGTCATCTTCGTGGCCATCGATGGCGCGATCGCCGGGCTTGTGGTCGTGGCCGACTCGATCAAGGACACGGCAGGAGACGCCCTTGCCGAGCTGCGCCGCGAGGGGCTGCGCGTCATCATGCTTACCGGCGACCACCGCGGCCCCGCGGAGTCCGTCGCGCGCAAGCTGCAGATCGACGAGGTCATCGCCGACGTGCTGCCGACCGAAAAAGGCGCCGCGATCGAGCGGCTGCGCAAACAAGGTCGGGTGGTGGCCATGGCCGGGGACGGCGTGAACGACGCCCCGGCGCTCGCCGCAGCGGATGTCGGGATCGCGATGGGGAGCGGCACGGACGTGGCGATCGAGAGCGCGGCCGTGACCCTGGTTAAAGGCGATCTCCGCGGCATCCTTCGCGCTCGCCGCCTGAGCCGGGCCACGGTGCGCAACATCCGCCAGAATCTGTTCTTCGCCTTCGTCTACAACCTGCTCGGCGTTCCTCTGGCGGCCGGTGCTCTCTATCCGCTGCTGGGCATCGTATTGAGCCCGATGGTGGCCAGCGGTGCCATGAGTTTCAGCTCGGTATCGGTCATCGCCAACGCATTACGGCTGCGCAAGGCCGCGCTGTGACGGGACGGGCGCGGCTGCGAAGGAGAATCACAATGAACGGTCGTCTGTTCTTGCTGGCAAGCGCACTCGTGTTGGCCTCTTGCGGAGCACCCCTGCGCGAGATTCCAGCATTTTTGGACCCCTCGAATCCCTCAGCCCCCGAGAGCGCTGCTCCCACGCTAGCAGCTATGGCGGGCGATAACGGCTCCACTTCTCCGGCACAACCCGACGTGCAGGGCGGGTCGGGAGCTCAGCAGGAGCCCCCTAGTCATGCACATTCAGGCCACGGTATGCACGATCAGGCGCCCAACCCATACAAGCCGCCGAGTCCGGCTAAGCCGCCATCCGCTGAAGGCGCCGATACAAAAGAAGGCTGGACATGCCCAATGCACCCGCAAGTCGTTCAGCCAGCTCCGGGGCAGTGCCCCAAGTGCGGCATGAAGCTTGTCCCTCAGCAGGCCCCCCCGAAAAATTCGCAACCTGATCCCGATCGCTCGTCCCCCACCCCGGGAGGTGAGCACCACACGCACCCGCAGCCGAGCGGCACGCAGGGAGGAACGCCATGAAGGGCAGCCTGATTGCTCTTGTGGCGCTGCTCGCACTGTCGGGCTGCTCGGTCTCACGCACCGCCGGCCACGTCGATGTGGCGCGTCTCGTCGAGCAGCGCACAGGCCAGCGGACCCACTGGGATCAGGGCTCGATGGAGGATGCCCAGGTCGCCGAGGTGGTCAACAAGCTCCTCCAGCAGGGACTGACACGCGAGCGGGCGATTGAAATTGCCCTTGTCAACAATCGCTCCTTGCAAGCGACATACGAAGACCTCGATGTCTCGCAGGCGGAGATGGTGCAGGCGGGCCTGCTCAAAAACCCTTCGCTGACCTTGGGGGCCGGGTTCCCGCTCAATCCCGGCAGCATCCTCGAGCTGGAGGGCTCCATCGTGCAAGACTTCCTGGACCTGCTGGTCCTGCCCTTGCGCAAGAAGATCGCCAAGGAGCGCTTCACAGCCGCCATCCTGCGGGTCGCGAACCAGGCATTTCAGGTCGCGGTGGACGTGAGCAAACAATTTGTGTCGGTCCAGGTGGCGCAACAGTTCGTGGACTATCGCCGCACGCTCGTCGCGGCGGCCCAGGCCATGGCGGAGCTTGGCACCCGCCTGCATGAGGCGGGCAATATCAATGAGCTGACGCTCGCCGCGGACCGAGCTGCCTATGAAGCCGCAGAGCTTGAGCGGGTGCGCGCGGAGATCGCGCTTGTCGATGCCCGGGAGCGCCTCAACCGCCTGCTCGGGCTCTGGGGACCGCAGACGGGGTGGACGATTACCCAGCCGCTGCCTGAGCTACCCGCGGCCGATCCGCCGCTGGAGCACCTGGAGAGCGTGGCCCTGCGCCAGCGGCTCGACGTGGACGCGGCGCGCAAGGAGGTCGCCCTGCTGGGGCGGGCCGCTGCCCTGGCTAGAGACTTCCGGCTGTTTGGTCGGATCGAAGTCGGCTTGCAGGGCCACCGCGACCCTGACGGGCCGAAGGTCCTCGGACCGACCCTGACGCTGGAGCTGCCGATCTTTGACCAGCGGCAGGCCGAGATTGCCCGGCTGGATGCGCTGCGGCGCCAGGCCGAGCGGCGGCTGGCTGCGGTCTCGGTGGACGCTCGCTCGGAGGTGCGCACAGCGCGCATGCAAATGCTGACGGCCCGGCAGATCATCGAACGCTACCGCACAAAGCTCCTGCCGCTGCGCGGACAAATCGTTGAGCTGTCGCAGCTTCAGTATAACGGGATGCTGCTCGGTCCAGCTCAGCTCTTCGCCGCCAAGCAGGCCCAGGTGGACGCTTATCAACAGTACGTCGAGGCACTACGGGACTACTGGGCAGGACGCGCCGAGCTGGAGCGAGCGCTCGGCGGTCGCCTGGCCCCCCCCTCGCTGCCGGCCGCGCCCGCGGCTCCGGCAGAATCCAGCCATAACAAGGATCACGAACATGAGCACGCGACAAAGTGAAGACACCGGCGGTCTGAGCCGGCGCAATCTTTTGGTGGCCGGGACGAGCGTCGCTACGGCGACCCTGCTGGCGCGGGGCAGCACTGCCGCCGCCGCGGAGGTGCCGGGAGCCGCGCAGCCCCGTCCATACTCGGCAGCGAGCACCGGCCAGAGCCACGCAAACCAGCGAGCCCTCCCGCCCGGCTTGCCCAAACGCGACTACACGCCCGTCGTGGTGCCTAATGGCGCGAAGCTCCCCTGGAAGGTGGTGGACGGCGTCAAGGTCTTTCACCTGATCGCTGAGGAGGTAGAGCACGAGTTTGCTCCGGGGCTCAAGGCGCGCTGCTGGGGCTACAACGGCCGTGTGCATGGCCCGCTTATCGAAGCGGTCGAGTTTGACCGCGTGCGCATCTACGTCACCAACCGCCTGCCGGCGCCCACCACGGCGCACTGGCACGGCATCCTGCTGCCCAACGGCATGGATGGCGTCGGGGGACTCAACCAGAAAGCCATACCGCCGGGTGAGACCTTCAAGTATGAGTTCACGCTGCACCAGTCGGGCACCGGGATGTACCACTCGCACCATGACGAGATGACCCAGATCGCGCTCGGCATGACCGGAATGTTTGTGATTCACCCGCGGAATCCAGTGCGGCGCGTCGATCGGGACTTCGTCCTCATGCTGCACGAGTGGCGCATCGACCCCGGCGCCCAGCGGCCCAACCCCAACGAGATGACCGAGTTCAACGTGCTGACCATGAACGCCCGCGCCTTCCCCGGCACCGAGCCTCTCGTCGCGCGCAAGGGCGACCGCGTGCGCATCCGCATCGGCAACCTGAGCCCGATGGATCACCACCCGATTCACCTGCACGGCTACCAGTTCCGTATCACCGAGACGGACGGCGGGCAGATCCCGCAGGCAGCGCAGTGGCCGGAGACGACGGTGCTGGTTCCCGTCGGCAGCACACGTACCATCGAGTTCGTCGCCGATGAGCCGGGCGACTGGGCCATGCACTGCCACATGACCCACCACGTCATGAACCAGATGGGGCACGGGCTGCCGAACATGGTCGGCGTCCAGCCGGGCGCGCTCGATACCAAGGTGAGAAAGCTCTTGCCCGGCTACATGACGATGGGCCAGACCGGCATGGCCGACATGGCCGAGATGGGTATGGCGGTTCCCAAGAACAGCATCCCCATGCTCGGGGGGGCGGGGAAGCACGACTACATCACCATGGGCGGCATGTTCACCATCCTCAAGGTCCGTGAGAAACTTCAGAGTTACCAGGACCCCGGCTGGTACGATAATCCGCCCGGTACGCTAGCGATGAACGCAACGGAAAACGAGCTATGCCGCGATGGTATTGATGTGAAGGGACCGTCGCAGGTTGATCCCGGGGCTTAGGCACACGACCGTCGGTATCTTTGTTGACTTTCGCGGCTGGAAAGCCCCAAGCGAAGTACCTCGGCTTCGCGTCTGAAGCGAGACCGATAGCGCTTACGCCCTCGGAGCGTACGCGCTAGCCGTGCCGCAGCCGCAGCGTCCCCATCTGCTCCGCCCGGCTTGGCCGGGTGGAGGGTGTGCGGGGCAGAGCCCCTGTTTTTTCGTTAGAAGAACAGCGAAAGAGTGAAGCGGGCGTTGATGGGATAGCCGGGGGTGAAGTCCACATCTTCGCAGCCGATGAAGTTGCCGCTGCCATCGGTCTTTGCGCGTGTGCGGCTGGGACAGGCGTTCGGCGGCGGCGGCGCGCCGAGAGATGGCTCACTGGCAAGGCGCGCCGTGGTGGCGAACTGCGCCTGCTTGTAGCGCTGGTTGAGGATGTTCTCGATGCTGGCGCTCACCTCGATGAAGCGCCAGCGATAGCCGATGAACGCATCGAGGAGGTAGGTGCCCTCGGCGGTCAGGAACTCGTCTTCAGTCGCCGGCCGCGGCGTGATGCCGACGAAGCGCAGCGAGCCGCGCAGTCCGAAGGGGGTCCGGACGGACAGCCCGCTCGACAGCGTGAAACGCGGCGCCAGCGCCACCGCGTTGCCGTTGCCGGCGTTCTCGCGGAAACGGGCGTCGTTGGCGGTGAAGTCGAGGTCGAAGTGCAGCCAATCGACGATGCGCAGCCGCGACTCGAACTCGAGCCCGATCCGGCGCGTCTTGCCGCTCTCTTCCGTCGTGCCTTCGTCACCAGACCACACGAGCTCGCTGTCGAGGTCGAGCCCCCACAGGGCCACCGCCAGATCGAGGCGATTCCGCACCCGAGTGCGAGCGCCGATCTCATAGCCCAGGGCCGGCGTCAGCGGTGTCACTGGATCGACTCCGCGAACGACGCCACGCCCGTCGTTGGAGTGGAATCCGTAGCCGAAGTTGATGAAGAGATCGATCGCGCGGTGCGGCGACACGATGAGCGACGCCTTGGGCGAAAATAGCCCCGCCCCGCGAACGCCCGAGGTCTTGTTCGCCGGGTCGGCGGGCAGAGTGGGATCGAGCTGCAGGCTCTCCCGCCGATCCGTCACGTCGAAGACGAAGTAGTCGGCGCGCAGCCCGGCGACGAGCCGGACGTAGCGTGAAAACGCGATCTCTTCCTTGAGGAACGCGCCGAGGCTGGTCTCGAGAATGTCATGATCGGTGATCGGCTCCAGCCGCTGCTGGGCCTGCGCGTGGTAAAGCGTGTTGTGAATCGAGTCATGGCGGACGCTCGCGCCCAGCGTGGTGTCAAAGGTGAGCCAGCGCCAGGTGACCCGCCGCCGATACTGCGCCTTCATGCCTCCGAGCGAGCGCTCGTCACCCTGCTCTATCTCGTCGCCGCGGACCGGATCTGCTGAGAAAAACGTGAAGTTGGAGTAGAGCTTAAACGAGTAGAGCGAGAAGTAGACAAGGGCGCTAAAGTCGCTGCGCACGCCGTCCTTGTGCTGAAACGACAGGTAGGCGTTGTGGCGGGACGAGGCACCGCCCTCGGTGGGGTCGAGCGAGCCGTAGAAATCGATGAGCCCCGAATCGACCGCTCGGGTCGGGATCTGGCCTGATGCGTTCCAGGAGCCCCCGTAGCTCGACGTCGCGAATGAGAGGGTAGTCTGAGGACTGATGTCATAGGTGAGCTTTCCGAAGATGTTGTACTTCTTGTAGTCCTCCGGATTCTGAAATGGACCATTGGTACGCGAGACCTCGGCCACCAGGAGCGGGTGCAGCCTACCTTCGAGGATGGTCAGGTGCGGGCTGGCGACGCCGAGCGCACGCAGGCCCGCCAGCGTATCGACCGAGAAGCTGATCTGGTTCTGGGCGAAGCTCTTGCGGGTCACGAGGTTCACGGCGCCTGCGGTGGCGAAGTCGCCCTGCTCAGCGAAGTACGGGCCTTTGGTGATCTCGATGCGTTCGATGAGCTCCGGAATGATGAAGTTCATGTCCGAGAAACCCTGCCCATGGCCGTGCGTGACCATGTTGATGGGGATGCCATCGAGCATGAACGCGACATCGGTGCCGTGGTCGGCGTCGAAGCCGCGCAGCAGGTACTGGTTGGCCTTGCCACCGCCGGCGTGCTGCACGGTGAGCAGCCCCGGCACCACACGCAAGAGGTCCGAGACACGCTGAATCGGACGGAGCTGGAGATCGCGATCCCGCACCGTCTGTGCCGAGGCCGCACTCTGGGGCCTGTCTGCTGTGACGACCACCGTGAAGGCAGCAGCCGAAGACCCCGGCGGGGGCGAGGTGGCTGGCTTGGGGGGCTCGGGGGGCTCGGTAGCCGGCGGTGGACCCGACGGGGCGGCCGGGGTGGCTGGCTTGGGGGACTCGGGAGGAGCGACCTCGGGCGGCGGGGCGGCCGTATGCAGAGCGGGCGATGGCTCTGCATGCGGCAAAGCTGGCAGCCCTGTCGGAGGCGCAGCTTCTGGTGAGGGCACGGGCGCAGCAACTGTCGGTGCGGCGGCCGGTATGGGCAGTGGTGACGGGGAATTGTTCGGCTCGGCCGCCCAAGCTGGGGCAGCGGCGAGCAGCGAGAGGACAAGCGCACGCGCAGGCGTGCGCAGATGGAGACGCTGGCGCATCGATCTGTGCTCCTGGATTCGAAGTGTTGGTGGCGGCCTGTGTAGTTCAGACCGCCGTCGGAGGAGCACGGGCGCGGGGCTTGGCGAGGACTTCGCGAAGCGATGGAAAGAGCTGCGTTACAACAAGCGGACGAGTCGGCTGCACCAGGGCCAGCGAGACGAGCACGCTCGGCGCCAGCATCGATTGCTGACCGTGCGATGGTCCCAGCGCGAGGTGCAGCGCGAACCCGAGTGCGGGTGATCCCTTGACCGGCCGCAGGCGCGCCTGGCATTCCCGCTCGTCAGCGTGGACTTCGTGAACCGGGCCAGGGTGCGCGGTCGAGAGGGCGTGAGCGTGCAGGCGCGGCTGCAGCCAGCGGAGCCCACCCAGCTCGTGAACGTGATCGTTCTTATGCCAGCCAAGGTGAAGCGCCGGCAGCCCGTGCACGAATGCGACGTACAGCACGAGCAGCAACTGCGCGAGCCAGCGCCGACGCATCGACGCCTCGCCCCAGGACGCCTCATCCCACCTCTTTGAGGAGGCTCGCTTCACCTTGAATCATTGTACGAGGAGAGAGGTGCCGCGGCCCAACTGTTTCAGGCACCATACTGCCCTCACGCTCCAACCCCAGGCACACTAACCACGACAACATCACCAATGTTTCGGGGTCGGGAAGAGGGGCCTACATGGCCGTCGAGCAGCTCGGCTTTTTCGCCGGGTGCCACAATGCACAGTGTTTCTTGACGAGACCGGCGATTTGCCGATCATCGGTGTCCACTTCATGGGCCATCGAAGTAACGGATTTTGCTCACGGCGGACTGTTCGGATCGCTTACGGCACCGGCTCTCGATCGTCTGCGAGCGCAACCAGCCGCACACCTGGCGAACCGCCGTTGAAAAAACGAACCCGCCGCTGTTCAAAAACGGTTTGCAGCCTCAGAAGGGTGTCTTCGGATGGCTTAACCTGATCGTTCTCGAATTTCCGGATGGTGACCTCGGACACTCCCGAAATTCTTGCGAGCTCTGCCTGAGTCATTTTCAGGAGACCTCTGGCCGCGCGAACATGGGGAGCCGTCAAATTCATGTGCCACCTACAAATTTTTGTTGACTTCGCTAGGCAGCACTATCTAGTGTGTTTCGGTATCCGTGCTTGAGGCTAGGGGAGCGCTGCCGCGTTTTAAGCGGGAGACTCGCACACCCTCGAGAGAATTTGAAGCGTTAGAAGTTGCCCCCGCCGGTGTGCGACCACCGGCGGGGGCTGATACCAGGCGGTGTACCCCGCTCGGATCAGGCGAAGCCTATCCAGCGGGCTGAGGAATTTCAAGCCCTTTGGAGGTGAACAATGGTCACTGGCTCGCTTGTTGTGGTTGCTTTGCTTGTTGTTGCCCTCGCCGAGGGCTACCGTCGCAGTCGCCAGCGGATCGCGCGGCTCGAGAAATCGCTCTTGGTCGATCCGAGTACCCTGACCGGAACACCGTTCGCACTCGAGCGGGAGTTTGGGCACATGGTCAACGCGGCCCAGCCTTTCAGCTACGCCGAACTACAACTCGTAGACCCTGGCCGAGCGAAAGAGGCGCTGTTTGTGTTGCGCAGCGTCTGTGCCCATGGGGTGGACCTACTATTCTGTACCGATCTCGCCCGAGGGTGTTTCACACTGCTAACCTACGGTACGCTAGACGCCAACCGGGTTGCTGGGTACTTCAGAGACGAGCTACAGGCATCCGGCGCTGAGGCAAAGATCGGGTGGGCATATAGCCGCTCCCCTGACCCGAAGGTCCGCATGAAGGTTAGAGCAGCTGCACAGTCTGCGCTCGCCAGGGCTTCCAGCGGTTCGGGCGTGGAGGTCGCGCTTGTGGATTTGGAAGAGTGGCCAGCCGAAGATCCAAATCAGACGCTGATGAGTGACTTGCGTGCGCGGCGCGAGAGCCTGTGCCTGACACGAAAGGAGCTGGCCTCATTGGTCGGCATCGACTACGTTGCATTGCGCGACCTCGAGGTGGGCCGGGCGGCGACCGCGCGAATCGCGAAGCGCATCGCGGCGGTACTGGACACCGTCCAATCTGCGGTTTCGAGGGCTGCTGCTCTTCAGGTGGCAGTGGAATCACGCCCCTCTGATGCAGACGTATCTGCACCTTCGCTGCCGCCGGCCGTGGACCGCGAAGGCAGCAAGGTCGCCCCAAGCCAGGGCACTCGCGGGTCAGAGGTTGACGATGCGCCAGGCGAATGAGACGCGAGAGCTTTCTTTCGCATTGCCCCGGTTTGACATCCGATTGAGGGGGAGGGCTTGGCACGGCAGCGAGCTATCTGATCGGATAAGGAGACTCGGCGACTGCAAGATCGAAGTCCTCGAGGGCAGGTTGCTTGGCGACGAGTTTCAGCGCCGCATGTTGCTGGGCCTGATTCTTGAAAACGTCGGACTGGAGGCAGCTGTATCCCTCGCAGATCCCCGCATCTGGGACCAAGCCCTGCGGTCAGTTGTGCGACGCAAACAATTGTCCAGGGCTCCTCGCTAGCGAAAGGGCAGCCAATGCCAGAAACCAGCTCCCCCCCGTCGAGCGACGGGGGCGCCACATGGCACGATGTGGCACATCACGCTGCGGCCCTGGCTACTGCCTTGGGTGCGCTTGGCGGCTCAGAGCAGTCACCCGCGGCGGTAGCGTGCCGGGCCTATGCTGAGGTAGTTGACGAAATTGTCCGTATGGCAGCGGACGGAGGCCAGGGGCCGATCGGGACCAGCGTCCTGACAAACGGGACGCCCACACAAGCGGAGCTAGTCGCCTTCGGGCACCTGCTCAGAGACAGACGTAATCAGGCGGGGCTCAGTCGGCTACAGCTCGCACGAAAGGCGAAGATTTCTGACTCGACTGTGAAATTCGTCGAAACGGCAAGGTTTCCTCCGAGCCGTCCTACGCTGCTGAGGCTTCTAGGCGTACAAGAGCTTGGTCTGCAATGGTCCGATACCCCCGGCTCATCCCCCAAGAACGCTCCGGCCGACTCTGAGCCCGATAACGCACTGGTCGCGACGCTCTACCGGCTTGATTCGCGACTCACAGTGCCTCTGGTCCTAGACCTCTTGCTGGTCCTCGACGAGATGCACAAGTGCGTCAGCCTGATAGAACTAACCGTTCACGGTGCGCGTCGCGCATGCACTGTATGTGGTATGCGATCCAGCTCATGGGCCACTGATGCGAAAGAGGCCAAGAAGTTAGCCATCCTTCACGCCGCCCCATGTGCGGGACAACTGGTTGCGGTGCTGCTCCAGCGACATCCAGTGATCGCCGAGCTGGCCGAAGAGGAACGTCTTGCACTTCGCAGCGATATAGCGACTGAGCTTGCGGCGAGCTATGACGCTACCCGCGTCGAGCGGTTTCTCGGATGCCGCTCAAGTCGCGAGGTTGCGGCGCAGCTGGCACGGGTCGCCGCGTTGCCCCTCAACACTTTTCGCAAGGGACTTAGCGATCTTTGGCTTTGGGCGCTGGGGCTTGGGCCGTGCCCTGTCGAACCAAGCACCGATCCCTTCACCGAGCGGCGGGCGAGTCAGATCGCGCAGGTGGGCGGCTCCTCAGCTGATGAGGCCCGTACAAAGGCCATAAGGCAAGCTGCCGAATGGCTCGTCTGTCCCACAGCTGAGTCGCCATGCGACGCGGACCAGAACCGCCGAGCCTGAAGCGATTGCGAATTTGGGTAACGGCCTCTTTAATCCTCACAGCTGGACCCAAGCCGAGAATATAGATGTCTCTCTGATGCTGCGCGACCATGGGCATAGCTGGGATGGCTTTTGACGATCGGCGATTAACGAACACAGCCTTAGCGAGTCTAAGGTTGACGCGATTCCAGCCTGATCTATAATCAGCTCTGGGAGGTGCGATCGATGATACTTAATAGTGATCAATTCTGGGAAGTCCTGCGTGCTGGTATCAAATCATGTTACAGTGAAAGCTTGGCATATGCCGATCTCGATCTCGAACTAGACAAGAACGGCCAGCTTGTCGCGCTAGTGATCGAGGGCGGCAGTATGAATTGTGAAGGCTGCGGCGAGAATACCCCAGAGGCAAACCTGGCATTAGTCGCTAACGGTGTAAAGTGCATTGGTTGCGAAGGGCAGCCGAACTAGCCATATCGCAGGTCGATTGGCCTCGCTCACAAGTCTCGGTCGGGCTGCCTGGCGTGATACGTTTTTCCTGCCCAGGCTCGCCCGATCCACGAACAAACTCTACTGCGCACTCTCTAAACTTCAAGCTCTATGGGTGAAACTCGAGTCGTGCTATGCAAGTCGCTTGACGTTTTCCGCTTCAGTCCAACCATCAAAGTCCTGGCTTTGAACCTTATAGTCGATGCTATTCCGTTTCGATAGACGCAACGCTATAATCCTCGCAGGCCCCCAACTTTTGCCATCATACCGTAGGACACTCTGTCCTGGAACAAAGTAGTTTTCACGCCCGATGTTCACAAGGGCTTCAAGCAGGCGAGCTTCATCGTTGAGCTTGATAGCGCGCGGAGCAGCATGCACTAGCTTTGCAGTCTTGATCATTTCCGACACTTCAATCAAAATAGCCTCTAATTCGCGCCAATTCTCTTGAAGTAGAGCTGCCTCACTGGCAGGCGGAAGTCTAGGAGATAGCAAAATCTCCCGCAGTTCTTCAATTTTTTTCTTGCATAAGTCCAGGGCGCCGTCTAGGCGGTCTCTGATCTTCTTCGTCGCTGAATGATCCGCTAAGTCGCCAATTCGCTGCGGGGAAGTCCAACCGGAAAAATTCTCGCTCACGACTTCGTACTCGAGCGCTCCAGGTATCCCACGGCGCTTGCTCGACTTTGCTGTTCGAATACCTGTGATTCTAGCAGGAAACCAGTGCCATTGTTCCACAAGCGAGCCTTTAGGCGTTGGATGTATGACGATGGATCTATGCTCGACAAGGTCGCCTATTTCATACTTTCGAGTCATTACTGTTCCCTTTGCTAAATTTGCTTATCTACCGATGCTACCACAATAGTAGCATGTCAGCCCCCTGGCCGCCATGAGGTTGACTTTACTCAGGGTTGTACGGGGACTTGACAGGCGAGCGAGCTAACCTGACAATCCGAACGGAGGCAGATCATGCAAGGAAGCGATCGACCTGTGAGCGTATTAATCGCCTTATTTCAGCTGGTTCGGGAGCGGGGTGCGACAAGTTCGGAAATAAGAGCCCTGTTCTTAGCCTTAGAACAAGCTAAGAGACGTGTAGCCGCTCTAGCAGAATTGCTGAATAAATCCATGGCCTTAATTGAGCCTCTAGCCTATATCAATGCGCCCCATGAGGTATCTGCTGGAGATCAGCGGCTGGGCAATACAGTAACATTATTGATCAGTCTGCACGATGCTCTATTGGCCGAGCTGAGCTTGCAGCCAAATAAGGTTATACAGCCAGACATTAGAACTACCGATATATCATCGAGCAAGCCTAGACAGACAGCGCTTCCAGCAACGCCAAATGTAGTTAAGTCTACGGCTGGGAATCGTGCGCAAATTGAAGCTCTATTGAACAATGAAACCGTGAAGACACTCCGAGCTGTCTGGTCTAGGACGGTGGCATATCAAGCAGAGCAATCATTTCCCAGCAAGAAATCTGACGCAGTCATTGACCTGGCGAGCTATTATCTCGAATGGCAGCAGGGCGATTTGGAACTAGTAAAGGAAGACATAGATTGGGCTAAGGAATGGGGTCCTGACAAAACGAGCCTTAGAGAGATTCGCCGTCACAATGATGAAGAGTAGGAATGTGCTAGCCACATAATGGCAATTGCTAGTGAACCTTTTCTTAAGGCTCGCCTTCTCTATCTTGGTTCCAATCTAATCGACTTTGTAGGCCGAGCAGGGCTCGGCTATGCCGATTCCCTTTTAGGCGCGCGAGAAGCGGCCGGTTTTTTGATGGTGTTGAGGCGGCGGGCTGATTAGCTGGCTTCAGGACATTACAGCGCTAATGTCCGAATTTTTAGCCCATGTAATTATTGTATTTTTCCTTACAATAATCACAGGACTGCCGAGGGTCGGGTGCCAATATAATTATGCTAGCAGCGACGGGGTAAAAAAAGTTCTGGACAGGGACCTGAACGGCGACGGCAAGACCGACTTGCTGGTAGGTCAGCAGAGCGGCGCCGTGCTGCTGCATCTGAACAACACCAAGTAGCCCGCCGCCCGCTTCCCTGCCTCTGCCGCCGACTCGCCTACGGCGGCGTGACGCCGCGCGCGGTGTTGACCTGCTGCCGCGCCGTCACGCCATTTTTGGCCTGGTTCGATGACACCACGTCGAAGCCCCGATCGTAGTACGCCTTGAGCTGCCCCGGCGCTACCAGTCCGTTTGCGTCATAGATAAAGGCGCGAACTCCCGCCGGGTGCAGCCGCGTGGCGACCAGCGAGCCGATGGCTACGCCCGGATCGATCTCGACCATGAAGGCTCGCGGGTTTTTGATCTTGTCCAGCAGGACATCGATGGCAGACAGGTCGCTGGCGACGTTGATCAGGTAGTACACGCGATCCGCGCCGGCAATGGTCGGGATGAGCGTCTGCAGCTCGCCAGTACTTATCTCCAGGAAGGCGTAGTCCTCGGCATGGCGGGCCAGCACTTCCTGAATCGTCCGCGCATAGTCGGCAGAGCGCTTGACCGTAAGCTCAGCAACCATCTTGCCGCGCAGGTAGTCGAGCACCGCATCGAGCCGCTGAAAGGTCTCGGTCGCCGACGGAAAACGGTGACAGGCGGTGACCTCGGCAGCGAGCATGTCCTCAATCTTTTTGTTCACGCAGTCAAGCGACTCATAAAGCTTAAGCGGGCTTGAGTGGGAGATCACCGGCACACTATCTCGGGTCACCCGCACATCAATTTTCACGCCATCGACGCCGCGCGCATACGCCGCCGCGAGGGCGGCATTGGAGTCGTACGGGGCCCCGAGCGCGCTCCATTCCCCGCCGTGCGCCACCGCCATCACCCGCTTGCAAGCGGCGTCCGTCCAGCAGGTCGCAAGCGAGTCGCGATAGGTCGTAAGCTCAGGCCGGGCGGTCCCCAGCTGGAGGTCGGCGGCATCGCCGCACGCAAGGACGGTGGTGGCAAGGATCACCAGGAACCGGCGAGAGAAGCTGAGCATTTATCGCTCCTTTTTCGCCCCACTTTATATCCACTGCCGCTGCCAGCGTAGAGATTTTGCTGCGCTGACCCCTACCGCCGAATCTGTCCGCAGCGGGTCCGCGGGCCGTCCAAGTGTCGGGCTCACCGCCGAAAAAGACGGCCGACGATACCAGCAGGCTTGATGTCGCGGTGCAGCACGCCGCGCCGGTGTAGATACATAAGGGCGTTCAGGAGCTGCAGCAGGAGCTGGAACCGCTGCGGCCGCGGCAGCTTCTGGCCTCCCTCAAGGAGCGGCGCGGCGTCGCACAGGAGCTCCATGGTGAAGTAGGGCTGCTGGTCGCTGTCGAAGCCGTAATCGAGCACGCTGATGATATGCGGGTGACGCAGCGAGGCGAGGGTCCGGAACTCCTGCGCCAGGCCGAGGCGCAAGAGCTCATCGTTCTGTACGGAGCCCTGCGGGCTTGGGGGGTAGGCAGCAACTGTGTTTGCCGAAAACACCGGACCGAGCATCGTCCGCTCAAAGCCAAGCGTCGGGTCGATGCTCGGGCCGGCAAGCTCGCCGCTGGCTCCGCCGACGCTGCCGGGGAGGCTCGGCTCCCGCGAAAGGGCGATGCGCTTGAGCGCAATCTGGTTGCCGGTGAGCCGATCGAGCGCCTTATAGACCACCCCCATCCCGCCAGCGCCGATGCGGCTCAAGAGCTGATACCGCTGGCCAACGGTCATGTTGGGTAGCGCGTGCTGCACAGGACTCCCCCCCGGCTCAGCGTAGCATGCGCCGAGTCAGCTAGCCAAGCCGCCCTTACTCGGCGCTCTTGGGCTTTGCTAACGGCCCGGCAGGCGGCCAAGGGGGGTCTATATCGGAAGGCCCATCGTTGCAAGTCCTGTAAAAGGATGAGATAATCGGCGGCCCTCTTTTTTCTAGCCGCGTCCAGGAGCCCCATGGCCTCGACCCCCACCCGTTGGACCCGCGCCGTCCTTGATCCGTACCGCGAGATTGGTGATCGGCTAGCCGACCCGGTTATCGAGAAGGTCTTCGCGCTTGCCGAAGTAGACATCATCAACAGCATGCTGAAGAACATCCAGGAAAACGATGACCTCGTGTCGGTCGATCTGCCGGATGAAATCGAGGACTTCCTCAATCAGACCGATGACTGGCCGCAGTGGGCGCAAAAGGACCAGATTCGGCTCGGCCAGCAGCTGTTCTCGCGCTACGGGATGCAGATGACGGTGGCGCTGTTCTGCTGGTCGCTTCCCTCCTGCTACGCCTGCGCCAAGGGGGCCCAGGTGCTCGGCATGACGCATCGCATCAGCAAGAACGTCCACCGGCGGCTGGTCGAGACCGCGCAGTTCGTCTTGGATGTGATGGCCGAGGGCGGCCTGGAGCCCAAGGGTCGCGGCGTGCGCACGGCGCAGAAGATTCGCCTGCTGCACACCACGATCCGCTACCACGTCAAGCGGGCGCCAACGTGGCGCGCCGAATACGGGGTGCCGATCAACCAGGAGGATCTGGCCGGAACCTTGCTCTCCTTCGCCCTGCTCCCGAGCACGGTAACCAAGCTCGGACTTGATTTCACCCCTCAAGAGGAGGCTGCTTTTTTCCACTGCTGGCGGGTGATCGGCAGCATCCTGGGAATCGAGGAGGGAATCCTCCCCCGCGATGTCGAGGACGGCAAGGCGCTGTGGCATGCCATCCTGGCGCGCCATGTGGCGCCCTCGACGGCCGGGCACGAGCTGACCGGAGCGCTGCTCGACTACATGAAGGACCGGGTTCCGGGCAAGGTCTTTGACGGCATTCCGGCGATGCTCATGCGCGAGTTCTGCGGTGCCAAGGTGGCCGATGCGGTGCGCATCGATCGCGCCGACTGGACGCGCCGCCTGCTGCGGCCGATGCGCTGGATCCTGGGAGCATCAGACGAGCTCCAGGACCGCTCGCGGCTGGCCGCGCAGCTGTCGGGCAAGTTCTCACGGACGCTGATCGAGGGGCTTTACTACATCGAGCGGGGCGGCCAGAAGGTGGACTTCACGATCCCCAAGAGCTTGCGTGACAGCTGGGGCCTGAGCAGCTAGAAGCCGGCCGGGCGTCCGCTAGCCGATCCGCGGCACGCACACGCCGTCCGAGCAGACCTCGTTGGGACCGCAGCCGGTCATGTCGGTGGTCGAGCACGGGGCGCGCTCGACCTGCTCGACCCACTGCGGGATGTGGTTGCCGGTGTTGAGGTCCTGGAACGGCAGCCAGAACGGCGGGTAGCCCGAGTCCTCGCCCTTGTCCAGCTTGCGCACATCGACGGGCAGCATCCAGATCTGGGCGGTCGTGTTGTTGTGCACCCCGTACGACCGGCGGCTGGAGAAGGTCAGCCACATGATCGAGCCGGAGCCAAAGCGGTGCAGGAACGGACTCCACTTGGGCCAGGAGTTGCCGGCGATGCTGTTTACCGAGGTCAGATCGATGGGCGTGCCGCCGCTGGCCGCGATCACCATCACCCGCGCATCGGCGGCGTCATAGGAGTCGCCGGCGGCGCGGTTGAAGGCGACATAGCGCCCATCCGGTGAGAACGACGGATAGTAGTTGTTCTCGCCGGTGGCGGCGAGCAGCGACTTGGCCGGCCCAAAGCCACCGGTGCCCTTGAACTCAGCGGTAAACAGGCTGGCGCCGCTGGTCGACAGGGTGCACGGACCAAACGGACACCACACCGCGCTGCGCGCGAACACCACGGTCTTACCATCGGGGGAAAAGTCCGGCATGTTGGCGTTGGTGAGCGCCGGGTTGTTGCCGAAGATCATGCCCGAGGTGCCGTCGCGCACGGTCAGGCCCGCGGCCTCGGTGGTGACCAGATACTGACCGTCAGGGCTGAACGCCTGGTAGTTTGAGCCTGACAGCAGGCCGGTGCCGACCTCGAACAGCTTGTTGCGGCTGGCGGTCTCCAGCGAGCGGAGCTGCGCCGGGCCGGGGATGTTCATGCCCACCGCGATGCGCTTGCCGTTGCGCGACATCGCGTGGCAGCCGACGCACACCGCCACCGCGCGCACCGGGCCGTAGAAGTTTTCGGCGGTCTGGCCGCGCAGGCCGAAGTCGTAGCGGGCGATGCCGCCGATCGAGGCGGCCCAGTAGTACAGACCCCCCTTCATGTCGGAATCGGAGAACGACAGCTTCTGCGCCGCCGTGGTGCCCACGCCGCCGCCCTCGAGGGCGCTGCCGCGCATACTGAGCTCGACGGTGCCGTTGCGCGCGCTCTGGGTGAGCAGCTTCATCGTCGCCTCATCGGGCACAAACGAGCAGCCGCTGCCCACCGCCTTGCACTTGGTATAGATCTTCAGGTCGACGGTCTCGCCGACCAGGTGCAGCTCGAACAGCGTCGCCTCGCCCGGGGTCCACTGGAACTCCAGGACATTGATGTTGGGCGGCATGAGCGCCCCGGGCGGCGGGTAGGCGATGACCGGGGCGCGCCGCGGATCGGCGCTGCCACCGAACTTGCCGGGGGCATCGGGCGGCGCATCGGGAGCGATCACCACCGACTCCAGCCGCACCGTCAGCGAGGTCGAGCCGATGTCGTTGCCGAGCTGGGCGCGCACCTTGGTGCGGCCGACCGCGCCGGCGCGCCCAAGCAGCGTCGCCCCCTGGAAGCTGCCAAAGTAGTCGTTATCGACAGTCAGCGTCGCGCCGCTGGTGACGTCTTCGCCCTTGCGGGTGACCTTGAAGTCGAGCTTGAAGGGGCTCTTGCCGTCGACCTTGATCACCGGATCGGCCGGCATAAGAGTCAGGATGTCCTGCGGCAGACCGGGCATTCCCGGCTCTGTCCCCGGGGGAGTGCCCGGCGGCGAGCCGGCACCGGGTCCTACCTGTTCCCCGGAGTCACGGCTGGTCGCGCAGCTGGCCGACGCTGCCACAGCGAGCGCGAGAATGAAGCAAGAGAGGTCGCGGCGCATGAATAACCTCCACAGTCTTCATTCCTTATAACAAGCGCCCCGACAAATCGGGAGAATAAGTTCACAAGCTGGCAGGCGCGGCTGCGCAGCGGGTCCTGTCTGCGCGCGGGCGGCTTGCTGCGACCGCCGGTTATTCAACCGGCGACGGAAAGGGCGGCGGTCTCCTCCAGCTCTTTGTTGCGGGTCTCGGGCAGCAGCACCAGGATCATTCCCAGCGCGATCAGCGGCCCGAGCACGGTCAGCGACACCGCCGGCCCAAAGCCCAGCTGCTCGGCCAGCCGCCCGACCACCAGCGGCGACAGCACCGCCGCCGAGCGACCCATTAGATTATTGGACCATCCGTACGCATCGCTGCGCAGCGCAGTGGGAAACAGCTCGGTAGTGAAGGTATGCAGGACGGACAGCACCGCGGTAGTGCCGGCGATGCCGAGCACCAGCGCCAGGGTGAGGGCGAGCTGCGAGTGCAGCGCGTACGCGGCGACCACCCCGCTGATGGTCAGCCCGAACACCAGCGTCGCCCCCAGCCGCCGCCCGATCGAGTCGAGCAGCTTGCCCACCGCGAACACCAGGGGCACGGCGAGCAGCGCCGCGACGGTCAGGCAGGTTCCCACCTGCTGCGCGCTCAGGCCGCGCTCGGCCACCGCGAACTCCTTCCAGAACAGCATCGCGCTCTGCGTGCAGAAAAAGGTAAGGAGCCAGATCGCCGCCAGTTGCAGCACGCGAGAGCGATAAGGAGTACTAAATACCCGCAGCAGGCTGGGACGGGCGGCGGCGCGCTCGGGGGCCAGGGCGGCAAAGCGGCTGGTCTCCTGCAGGCCGCGGCGAGCAATGGCGATCAGGCACAGCGGCAGGCCGCCGATGAGATACACTCCGCGCCAGCCCCAGCCGGTCTTGAGGAGCAGCGGCACCACGCCAGCGCAGACGATGGCGCCCACGCTCGAGCAGGCCTGGACGATGCCGATCACCAGGCCGCGCCGCGCCGCCGGGTATTCCTCCGCCGTGACCACCATCGCCACGGACAGCTCGGCGGTGAGAAACACGCGCGCGGCCAGCTGCGTCACCGCGAACATCATCACTCCATTTGCCAGACCGCTCAAAAGGGAGCTCGCGGTATAGCCGGCGATGGTCAGCGCCAGCACCCGCTTGCGCCCCCAGTCATCGGCCTTCCTGACGATAAAGTACGCCAGCAGCATGCCGATGTTGATAAAGGCGACCATCTCCCCGCCCTGCTTGGGAGTCAGGTGAAAGGCGCCGCGGATGTCCGGAAGGAGCTGCGCCAGGGCGAAGAAGTCAAAGCCTTCAAAGAAGCTGGCGACGCTAAGAAAAATAAGG
The DNA here is from genome assembly GCA_044222245.1 of Polyangia bacterium. GTDB lineage: Bacteria > Myxococcota_A > Polyangia > Palsa-1104 > JAEUJZ01 > CALFML01. Next base: position 65,920 of record JBGANQ010000003.1, read on the forward strand.
AGCCGTCGCAGGTAAGGAGTTAGCTGACTCACCCGGCTGATCCTACTCTGCGCGCTGGCCGCGACCCAGCTAAACCGTACTCCGGTCGCAGACCCGTATTTCAACAAGACCCGGACTTCTATAAGACCCGGACTTCTATAAGACCCGGACTTCTATAAGACCGAGTCAGCCGGACCTCGCCGGCGCCGGCCGGGAGTCGGCTTGCTCCGCCGCCCCGATCTCCTGTACCCTGCCGCCATGAGTGACTCCGCTCCCGTCGGCCCAAGCCCCGCAGAGACGCGCCCCCGCCTGCCCGAGGCCAGCACCCCGCCGGCCGAGGTCCTGCAGCGCCTGCGCGAGCGGCGCGAAAAGGACGCCAAGTGGCACAAGGGCCGCACCTTCAGCCTCGTGTACCACGCCGGCGACGGCCACACCGAGCTCTTGCAGGAGGCGTATCGGCTGTACTTCGCCGAGAACGCCCTGAACCCGATGGCCTTCCCCAGCCTGCGCCAGATGGAGAACGAGGTGGTGGCGATGACCGCCGGGCTCCTCGGCGGCGATGACGCGGTGGCCGGCACCATGACCTCGGGCGGCTCCGAGAGCCTGCTGATGGCGGTCAAGACCTACCGCGACAAGGCGCGCGCCGAGCGGCCCGAGCTCGGGCAGCCGGAGCTGGTGCTCCCGGTAAGCGCCCACCCGGCGCTGCTCAAGGCCGCTCACTATCTGGGGGTGCGGCCGGTCCTGTGTCCGGTGGGAGCCGACTTCCGCGTCGATCCGGCGGTGGTCGAGCAGGCGCTGACCGAGCGGACGATCTGCATCGTCGGCTCGGCGCCGTCCTACCCGCAGGGGGTGATGGATCCGATCGAGCGCCTGGGCGAGCTGGCGCTGGCGCGCGGCATCGGCCTGCATGTGGACGCCTGCCTGGGCGGATTCCTGCTGCCGTTTCTGCCCAAGCTCGGATACCCGGTGCCGCCGTTTGACTTCCGGGTGCCGGGCGTGACTTCGATCTCGGCCGACCTTCACAAGTATGGCTTTGCCGCCAAAGGCGCCTCGACCATCCTTTATCGCAGCGAGGCGCTGCGGCGCCACCAGTTCTTCGCCCACACCGACTGGCCGGGGGGCCTGTTTGCCTCGACGACGATGCTCGGCACGCGACCGGGCGGGGCGATCGCCGCAGCGTGGGCGGCGCTCACCGCGCTTGGCGAGCAGGGGTACCTGCGGCTGGCGGCGGGAATCATGGAGACCAGTCGCGCCCTGCAGGAGGGAATCAGCGGCATCGCCGATCTGCGCATCCTCGGTCGCCCGGTGATGAGCGTGTTCGCCTTCACCGCCGAGCGGACAAACCTCATGGCGGTCGCCGATGCGATGGAGCTGCGCGGCTGGCACATCGACCGCCAGCAAAACCCAAGCGCCATCCACCTCATGATCACCCCAGCGCACGCCGGCATCGTCCCGGCCTACCTGCAGGACCTGGCGGAGTGCGCCGCCTACGTCGCCGCCCATCCCGAGATCGCGTCCCAGGGCAGCGCCGCGATGTACGGCATGCTCGCCCAGATCCCCGACGGCGGCATGGTCCGCGAGCTGATCCTGCAGCACGTCGACGGACTTTATCGCCCCTAAAGTCCGGCGGCTCGCCCGCGGGCGCGGTGGCGACTCCCAAGCTGCGGCGCGCGTAAACTGCTGTCCTCCTCCTGCGGCGATATGAGATAATGAGTCCTGAAAAGGACCGTCGCCGCGATGTCACCTAAGGTACGCGTACTGGCTCGCTTCTCGCTGCCGCTCTCTCCCTCTTGCCTCCTGGCCGGGCTCCTGGCCGTAACCGGGGCGACGCTGCTTGTGGGCCCACGGCCGGCACAGGCGCAGGCGGGAGCAAAGAACCGCAGCCCGGCTGCGGCCGAGAAGCTCATGGCGCAGGGGGCGGCCGCGATCACCGCCAAGGACTTCGCCGCCGCCCAGAGCGCCCTCACCGAGGCGTATCGCGCCTACCAGAGTCCCAAGATCCTCTACCACCTGGGCGCCCTGCGCGCCGCCGAGCAGAAGTCGGTCGAGGCGCAGGATCTGCTGCGGCGCTTCCTGGCCGACTCCACTGTCGAGCCGGGCGAGCCGCTGCGCCAGGAGGCGCAGAAGCTGCTCGGCGGCCTGCCAGCGGCCGAGGCGGGCGAGGTGCAGATCGCCGCCCCGCGCGGCGCCGAGGTCCTGGTCGATGGCCGCATCGTCGGCGCGCTGCCGCTGCCGCTGCCCTTGCTGCTGGCGTCCGGGCCGCACCAGATCGCGGTGCAGCAGGGAAGGTGGCGGGCCGAGAGTCAGGCCAAGGTGAAGACGGCGCGGTTCCTCGAGCTGCGCTTCAAGACCGGCACCGACGTCGTGGTGGCGACCGAGCCGCCGGCCGTGCTGATCGCCGACAGCTACGGCGAGCCGGCGCTGCAAGGCCCGCTGCGCAACCGCCTGCTCGACGCGATTCGCCGCCAGAACCTGGCGCCGCTGCTCGGCGCCGACGCGCTCGCCTATGCGCGCGAGCTCGGCGCGGCCCCTGCTTGCCTGGCCGATCCGGCGTGTCAGCGGCGGCTGGCCGAGAAGTTCGGGGCCGACTACGTGCTGTCGGTCAAGGCCACCCGCAGCCCTGCCACCCCCAAGAGCCTGGGCCTGGAGCTGGAGCTTTACGACGTCGCGGTGGGCGCCCCCGCCGCCACCCGCACCAGCGGCTGTGACGGCTGCAGCCCCGAGTCCGCCGCCGGCAAGCTCGCCGAGGCGACGACGGCCGTGCTCACCGCCGCCGCCGAGCACGGGCGCGGTGATCTGGAGGTCTCCTCCGAGCCTGCTGGTGCTGAGGTGCTGCTGGACGGCAAGCCGATTGGCCAGACGCCGCTGAAGAAGGTGGTGTTCGTCGGTCGCTACAGCCTCGAGGTCCGCCGCGGCGGCCTGCAGGCGGCGCCGCAGTCCATCCAGGTCGGGCCGAGCGAGCCGGTGCGGGTGGCGGTCAACCTGGCCCCGGAGCCGCCGGTGGTGCCGGTGGTCAGCGCCGCGCCGCCGGCGGTCGAGCTCGAACGCCAGCGCCCGCGGTGGCGGCTCGGGGTAGGCGGCGCCGCCCTGGGGCTCGGCGCGCTGTTCGTCGGGCTGGGGGCGAGCGCCCTGGCGGTCGACCAGCACTGTGTCCACCCGGTGGACAACACCGATGGCCTGCCGCCGACCAACTGCACGACCCAGGAGGTGTTCATGACCCAGGCTCCCGGCCTCGGTCTGACCATCTCCGGAGCGGCGCTGCTCATAGGCGGCGCGGTCCTCATCGCGCTGCCGGCCAGCGTCGGCGGTGAGCGCCGCGCCAAGTCGGCCCGGGCGACCGCCCCGGCGGCTCTGTAAGCCGACTCGGCAATAGTCCAATCACCAGGCCGGTCGGCTGCCACGCCTGCAGCCTGTTCGAAATTCCCCGCGCGCGGTATTGTTAGCGACGCTATTAAATTAGGAGGACCCTATGCTACGGACGATAAGTGGACTCTCTCTGGGGCTGCTCTTGCTGGCCGCTGCGTGCGGCAACAACACGCCTCCGGTAAATCCCAACCCCGACCTCGCCAGCGCCAGCCCCGACCTCGGCACCAACCCGGATCTGGCGACGCCGCCGGACCTCCTGCCCCCGACCCTGCCGGTGCCCGCCGGCTGCAACACCGCGATGGCGGTCACCGGCACCACCGCCTATGCGACGATCACCGCCGCCAACGGGCAGCGCTGCATGGGCCAGAACTGCCACAACAACGCCCAGCCCCCGGTGTTCACCACCCGGCAGACGTTCATGGCGGCGATGATCAACAAGAACTCGACCTCGGCCTACCAGTTCGTGGTGCCGAACATGCCGGACAAGAGCTACCTGCTGTTCAAGCTGCGCAACCTGCAGCAGCAGGTACCTAGCGGCAACGGCTCGCTGATGCCGCTGGTCGGCACCCAGCTCACCGACGCCGAGTTCTGCACGGTGTACGCCTGGGTCAAAAACGGCGCCCCGGTAAACTAAGCCCCGCGCCGTCCCGACCCCAGCGAACGGGCGCGCCCGAGCGGTCGCCCGGCCGCGCGGCGATCCGGCAAGCTCCGTCGCCCGGGCCATGCTAGAAGAGTGCTGTATGGCATTTCGCACCACCATCCAGGTCCGCTTCGGCGATGTCGACCACGCCGGAATCGTCTACTACCCGCACTTTTACATCTACTTCCACGAAGCCTTCGAGGACATGTTTAACGCCGCCGAGTACTCCTACGTCCAGATGCTCGACGTCGCCCGCATCGGCTTTCCGACGGTGCATGTAGAGACGGATTTCAAGGCTCCGCTGCGCTACGGCGACAGCCTGGACATCGAGGTGTCGGTCGCCAAGCTGGGCGAGCGCTCGGCGACCATGCTCTACCAGGGCTATCGCCACCGCGATGGGCAGCCGTGCGTGCGCTGTGAGATCACGGTGGCGTGCATCGATATGGATTCCTTCAAGTCGCGACTGATCCCGCCCGAGCTGCGCGCCGTCTTCGAGCGCTTCCAGGAACCGCCGGCCGGGCGCCCCGCGGCGGACGCGGCGCCGCCAGCGGCCAAGCGCGACTGCCCCGCCACCCCGGTCGAGCCGGCCGGCTCGAGGAGCTGACCATGTCCACCCCCGCGCCGCTTCCCCCTGCCCTGCCCCCGCGCGCGGCCACGGTGCTGGTGCTCCGCGCCGCCGGCCCTGCGATTGAAGTGCTGCTCGTCCGCCGCAGCCACCGCGCCAGCTTCATGGCCAACGCCTTTGTCTTTCCGGGGGGGCGGGTCGATGCCGCCGATGCCGTAGCCGACCCCGCCGATGCGGCGGCGGCGGACCCGCTGTACCCGGCCCGCCGCGCCGCCGCTCGCGAGCTGGCCGAGGAAGTCGGCCTGCAGGTGAGCAAGCTCGGGGAGCTTGTCCGCTTCGCGCACTGGATCACCCCCTCGGCCGAGCCCAAGCGGTTCGACACCGAGTTCTTTCTGTGGCCGCTGCCCGGGCCGCTGCCCGAGCCGCTGAACGTCCAGGTCGACGGGCGCGAGGTCTTCGATCCACTGTGGCTCACCCCCGCGGCGGCGCTCGACCGCTACGCGGCGGGCACGCTGAACCTGCCGCCGCCGACGGTCTGCACGCTGGAGGACCTGGCTGCCGAGATCGCCGCCGGGCAGGCCGACCCGACGCAAGCGACCCTCGCCGCCGGTGCTGACGGCGCGAGCGCGGCCCTGCTGGCGGCCCTGCTGACCCGCTGCGCCGCCCGGCAGCCGCTGCCGGTGCTGCCCAAGCTCTGCGCCACCGACCACGGCGAGCTCGCAATCGTCATGCCCTGGGACCCGCAGTTTCCCGAGCTGCCCGGCGAAGGGCAGCCCGTCCCTGGCCTGGCGCGCGGGGCGAGCCCGGTGCCGCGGCGAATCCGGCGCTGCCAGCTCAAGCTCGAGGAAGCCGCGGCGTCTGCGGCGGCAGCCCGCCAGGTCCCCTGGACGGTCGAGCGCGCCGAGTCCTAGCAGGCCCGCATCCCCCTCCGCCATTGCGGCTGTGGTCAAGGCTCGCCGCAGCGCGGGCAGCATCGAGCTAACTACTAACTAAATGATAAGTCGGCAATGCGCACAGCTTTTTCGCCGGTGTGTTAAAATGATCTCGGCACTAAAGGTTCACACCGCGCATGACGACGCTGAGCGACGCACTGGCGAGAGCGCCTAATCCCCTGGCCGCCCACACCGTGAGTGATGGCGACGGCGGCACCGGCTGGGTCGACGTCCCCGCGCTGCACCAAGAGGCGCGAGCAGCGCTCTGGCAGGGCTGCGAGCGGGCCCGCCAAGGCCACTCGCAGGTCTTCGCGCTCGTCGGTGAGGCCGGCCTCGGCAAGAGCCACCTGCTCTTGTGGCTGCGGCAGCGCCTGGCGCTGCGCGGCGATCCCCAGACCTACTTCATCGCCATGCCGGCCCTGCCGGATCTGGCGCAGCCGTTCCGCCACGCCCTGCGCCAGCTCGTCGGGGCGCTCTGCCGCCGCGAGAGCACCGTCGCCGCCGCCGACTCTAGCGACCCGAGCAGCGGGCTCCTGGACCGCCCGATCGACAGCCTGTTGTGGGGCGGGCTGTACACCCAGGCCTGCGACCTGCTCGATGCCGCGCGGGTCGGCATGTACCAGGGTCCGGCGACGCTGCTCAAGCTGCTCGGGCCGATGTGCAGCGACGCCGGGCGCCGGCGGCCGCTGGCCGACTTTGCCGCTGCGGCGCAGAAGGTGTGGGGCCAGGTCGAGCCCGGGCTGCGCTCGTACCTGCTCAGCCTGCCCACCGAGATGTCGATTGACTCGGCCGCGCGGGCGGTGCTCCTGCAGTACCCGTACGCCGATCGCCGTGGGCTGTGCACCGCCTGGCTCGCCGGAGAGGAGCTGTCGCAGAAGGATCGCGAGCGCCTCGCCGCCAAGCAGGTCATAAACAACGAAAACGCTGCCAAGTATGTGCTGTGCTCGGTGGTGCGGCTGCTCACCGCAGCGCCCGGGGCGCACCTGATCCTGCACTATGACCAGACGCAGCAGCTGGTCGAGCAGCTCGGACAGCCCGGCCTGCAGGCGATGGCCGAGGTGGCAGCGGCCATCCAGGGCAGCGGTGGCTCCTCGCTGCAGGTGCTGTCGCTGCGGCCCGAGCACCTGAGCCAGCTGCAGGGGCGCACGACCCGCCCGACGACCGCGCCCGGGCCGATCCGCAACCTCGACCAGACGGTGCGGCTCGGTCAGGTCAGCCCCGAGCTGCTGCAAGAGCTGATCGCGGCGCGGCTCGACGCCGGGCTGGCCGAGGCCGCCGACCGGCCCTCGCCGCTTTACCCTTTCACCGCGGCCGAGCTGGCGGTGGGCCAGTGGCCCAAAGAGGCGGACACGCCGCGCGCCGCCCTCCAGGTGTTCGCCAAGCGCTACGCCGACAAGCGGCGCGAGCTGATCCCCGGCCACGCCGGCTCGGCCCGCAACGCCGTGAGCAGCCCCGGCCGGGCGGCGTCCGGACCGACTCGCGCCAAGGACGCCCCGAGCATCCCGGGCGTACCCGAGCAGCGGTCGCGCAGCAGCCAGTCCCCCTCCATGGACTTTCTCTCCGACGAGGAGACCAGCGACGCGCTCGCCGCTACGCCGGTGGCCACCAGCCCAATTCAAGGGGTCCGGGCGCGCTCGCTTACCCACGCGGATGAGTCGGGGGGCACGGCCGCGCCGGCCAAGCTGGTGCCGCAGCGCGCCGCGCAGGGGTTTGTCGCCGACAGCAGCCCGACCATCCAGGCGCTGCCCAAGTCGCTGCTCGTCTCCGCCACCGGCAAGGTGGCGGGTCGCGATGCCAAAGCGGCCCCCTCATTTGCCGCCGACAGCAGCCCGACCCAGCGCGCGGTCTCCGACGATGTAATGGGCAAGGTGCGCGGTCCCGGGGCGGCGAGCAAGCGCTCCCCCGAGCCGGCCCGCGACGCCAAGCCGGTGCCGGTGGCGGCGTCGCCGAGCCGCGCCGTGACCACGGCCAGCGAAGATGCGGTGATGGGCCGCGTGCGCGGCACCGCCAAGGCGGCCGAGGCACCGCCGCCGGCAGCCGAGCGGCCCGCGGACAGGCCGGTTGAGAAGCTCGCCGACAAGCCGGCGGCCAAGCCGGCCGAGAAGCAGCCGGAGCGACCGCCCGAGAAGCCGACGCTGCGCCCCGCCGCGCCAGCGGTGGTCAAGGCGCCCGAGAGCGAGCCGGCGCCGGCGACCAAGGCCGCGGCGAACGCGGTGCCCCATGTGGAGGCCGACAGCAGTCCGACCCTCAAGCGGGTGCCGGACGAGCAGCTCATCAAGGCCAGCCGCGAGCGCAGCCGCCCGCACAGCGACGCGATAGCGCGCAAAGCGGCGCCCAGCAGTGACAGCGGTGTGATCGGTCGGCCGACGCCGACCATGCAGGTCCAGCCGTCGCTGGTGCGCGCCTCGCGGCCGAGCGCAGCGCCGGCCAAGCCGGCAGTGAGCAACAAGCCCGTCGCGGTGACCCCACCGGCCAAGGCCCCGCCAGTCGAGGAGGCCGCGCCCGCACCTGCCCCCGGCAGCCTGCCGAGCAACGTGCCCGATCCGCTGCCGCCAAGCTCAGAGTCGCCGTCGATGGGCTGGCTGGCCATGGCCAACGATCAGGATCCGCTGGCCGACGCCGTCAAGCAGGCCAAGGCCGACCTGGCGGCGGCGCCCGGCGCCAAGCCCGTGGTCGCCCTCAGCGAGCCGCCGCGACCAAGTCCCAACACCTCGCCGACGCGTCCGCCCAACCCGACCGCGCCGCCGGCGGCGCCGGCCAAGGCGCCTTCGGCGGTCAGCCTGCCGCGCCCGAGCATCCCGCCGGCAGGCACGGCCACCAAGCCGCCGCTGGCCCAGCGCGCGGCGGCGGCGAGCTCCAACCCGCCGGCGAGCGTCAAGGCGCCGCCCCCAGCGCTGGCTCCGGCGCCGGTCGAAAACGTGCCCACCGAGCTGCCGCCGAGCGCCGAGTCGCCGTCGATGGGCTGGCTGGCCATGGCCTCGGGCAACGACAAGCTCGAGGACGCCGTCGCCCAGGCCAAGGCCGAGCTGGCACCTGGGGCCGACCCCGCGGCCCCGCGGTCCGCAAGCTCCGCAGCAGAGTCGGCTTCGGGAAAAAATGACAAGGGCGAGTCGGGACCGAACAAGGCGCGCGCGGCGCGGCCGATCCGCGGCACCATGAGCCTGGGCGTCGTCGTCGTCAACCCGACCACCGTAAAGCCCGCCGAGCCGCCCGCCGAGTCGGCCAGCCCCGCCGAGCCGGTGCGCCCGCCGGTGCGCAGCACCCAGGCGCGCATGCCGGCGATCCAGCTGCGCACCGCGCAGTCAGTGTCGCCGCAGCAGGTGCTGGCCGCCCTGGCCGGGCGCGGCATGATGGAGGACTGGCAGCTCGGACAGGAGCTGGGCCTGCCGCTGGACTCGCTGGAAAAGATCCTCGTGACCTTGGAAGAGGAAGGGCAGGTGCGGCTGATGGCGATGGGGGACGGCCAGCGCATGGTCGTTCTCATCGACTGACGGGTCGGTGCTCAGCCGTGCAGCAAGGACGCGCCGCCGCGCCTGACCGTGGCCCGCGTTGCCCGAGGGCGCGCGGGCGAAGGCGGCTCGCGCTGCTCGCCCTGGTTATTGGCGGGCTCTGGCTCGCGGCGGCGGGCCGAGTACCGACTGCGGCGGCGCGGCGCGGCGATGGCGGCAGCGCCAGCCGCCTGGGAATGCTCCGTCAGGTCCAGCCGCTGCTGGAGCGCGGCGCCGCGGCCCTGGAGGCGCGCGACTTCGCCACCGCCGGCAAGCTGCTCGGCAGCGCGTTTCGCAGCGCGCCGCTGCCCGAGGTGCTGCTGCAGCTAGCCCGCCTCGCCCAGGCCGAGGGCCTGGCGGTCCAGGCCTATGATCTATACCGCCGCTACCTGGCCGATCCGACGCGCATCCCCGACAGCGCCGCGGTGACTGCGGCAGAGGCGGCGGTCGCCCAGCCACCACCGCCGAGCGGCAGCCTGGCAGTCAACGGGCCCCCAGCGGCGATCGTCATCGTCGATGGGCGGATCGTCGGCGTGCTGCCGCTGCCGCAGCCGCTGCTGCTGGCGCCCGGCGAGCACACCCTGCTGCTGGAGGTGGGCAACAAGCGCATCGAGACGCCGCTGCAGGTGCAGGAAGGGCGGCTGGCCGAGGTGCGCACCGGTCGCAGCTCGGGGGCGCTGCTCATCAGCATCCTGCCAGCGCTGCTGGTGCTCGACGAGCTGCCCGGCGTGCCGGCCGAGCTCGGGCACCTGTTTGGCGAGGCCGTCGAGCGGGCCGCCATCGCCCAGCAGCTCGGGGTGATGCCGGTGGCGGTGGCGCTGCGCCAGGGGGGCGAGCTGCGGCAGTGCCTGGCCACTTCACCCTGCCAGCAGCAGCTGGCCAAGCGGAGCGGCCTTGATTATGTGCTGCGCTCGCGAGTGACGCGCGCCGCGGCAGCGCCGCCGGGCCCCACCGCCGGCTGGACCTTCGAGCTCAGCCTGCTGCATGCAGAGGTGGACGAGCCGGCCAGCCAGCTCACCGCCCAGTGCGCCGCCTGTACCACCGAGCAGGCAGCCGCCCGCTACCGCGAGGCGCTGACCGAGCTGCTGACCCGCGGCCTGCCGCGCCAGCTGGGCAACGCCGAGCTCACCTCGGACCCGCCCGGAGCGACCGTTGTTATCGCCAACCGTCCCGTCGGTCAGACCCCGCTGCAGCTAGCGCTGTGGGAGGGCAGCTATGAGCTTTTGCTAAAGCTGCCCGGCTACAAGCCAGCGACCCCCGCGCTGAGCATCACCGCGGCCGCCAAGACTCCGCTCAGCGTCCAGCTGGAGGCAGACGCAGCGCCCCCTGCCGTCCTCCCAGCCGCGCCCGACCGCCAGCTCACAAGCGCGCGGCTGCCGCGACCGCGCTGGCGGCTGGCCGTCGGCGGCTCGCTGGTCAGCCTGGGCGCGGTGCTGCTGAGCGGGGGCGCGCTGGCGCTGCTCGCCGATGGGCAGTGCTACCCGATCCAGCCGACCGGCGTCTCCGCCGGGGCCGCGCAGTGCCGGGTGCTCTATGACACCAAGTCCTCCGGCCTGGCGACGGTCGGAGTCGGCCTCAGCTTCGGCCTCGCCGGGGCCATCCTTCTCGCCATCCCGGGAGCCCGCAGAACCCCCGCCGTCACCCCGTAAGGGGCCCGATCGTCCGCCGGCGGGACAGAGAGAGCTTAATCCTTATTGATTAGTCCGAGGTTGTTCTATGAAAAAGACACTCCTTATTGCTGCCTTGCTTCCCCTTGGCTGCCAGACCCAGTTTAATCCCGCCAACTGTGTGGTCGGCCTGGCGTGCAGTTCCGGCCAGCGCTGTGACCCGGTCAGCGAGACCTGCCAGCCCATGCAGCTGACGCTGACCAACATCGAGCCGCCCTCTGGCGGCCAGCGCGCCGCGACGATGGTCACCATCACCGGCACCGGCTTCCAGGCAGGAATCTCGGTGCAGGTAAACGGCGTCCCAGCGACTCAGGTGAGCCTGCTGTCGCCGACCCAGCTCACGGCGCTCGTCCCGGCGAGCGCGGCGCGCTGCGGACCGGTAAACGTCCACCTCACCAATCCCGACAACACCACCGCCGATCGCGCCGACCTGTTCCGCTACCTCGGCGGCGGCACGATCCGGTTCGCGGCCCAGCCGGCCACCGGCACCACCCCCGCTCCCGCCGGCGCGGATCAGATCATCATCCGCGACCTCGATAACGACTCCTATGAGGACCTGGCGATCAAGAGCCCCTCTGGCGCGAGCATCACCTTATGCGCCGGCAACGCCGCCGGGATGCCGTCCTGCAACGTGACGATGCCCTACCCGCTCAGCGGCCTGACGTTTATGCGCATCCACGATTTCGAACACAACCGCAAGCCCGACATCATGGTCGTGCCGCGCCTGAACCCGACGAGCGCCACCGCCTGGCTGGCGCGCAACCCAGGCTCGCTGAGCGGCACCTGGGGGCAGACCAGCTACAACCTGACGACCAACCTCACGGATCTGGTCGCCGCCGATCGTCCCGGCGGCGGGCCGACGGATCTGTTTGTGGCGACGACGCAGCAGCTGGCCACGGCGCCCTTTGTCCTGGACAGCAGCTTCGTCGGCACACCCGTCGCCAACGAGGCCCTGCGCGGCCTGCTGCTCGCCCAGCTCGATCCGGCCACCGAGGCGCCAGAGCTGGTCGCCGGCCGCAATAGCAACGCGGGACTGGAGGTGCTGGAGGCGGCCGCCCCCGGGGCCTTGTACGCGCAGAAGTGGATGAGCACGTTGCAGGTCGCGACCTTCCGCCTCGCCGACTTCAATAACGATGGGAAGCCGGATCTGGTGGCGGTCAACGACACGGGCACCTCGTGGTACCTGGCGCTCGGTCAGGGCGATGGGACCTTCGCCTCGCCGGTGCAGGTCTCGGTTCCGGCAGTGACGGCCCCGCTGTTCGAGGTCGCCGATCTGGCATGCGATGGCAACCAGCAGCTCATCGTCATCACCGGCAAGAACCTGTCTTACCTATCGCTGCACGCCGACGCGACCGCCGCCGCCCCAGTGCCGATCACGACCGGCACCGCGGTCATCACCGGGGTCGCGGTCAAAGACCTCAACAGCGACGGCCGCCCAGACATTGTCTACACGACCGCCACCACGGGCGTGACGGTCCTCAACAACTTCACCGGTCCTTAGGGCACGCTCGGAGACCTGGACGCAGCAGCGCCGCGTCACTGCAGCGTCGCGCTGCGGCACAGCGGCGGGCAGTCGGGGCCGGCGGGGCGGGTCTCGTCGTAGCGGGCGATGGTCTGGTGCAGGTTCAGCAGGGGGAAGGCTCCCGGCAGGCCGACGCGCACGGTAAAGGTGTCGCCTGCCGCCCAGTTCGTCATCAGCCCCTGGAAGGTCCCCTGAAGGTGCAGGCCGCCGCCGCTCGGGTCGAGGCGGCAGGCGGCGGTCAGCGGGCCGGCGAAGTCACACCCGAAATAGGTGCCGCTCGGGCTTGGGTGCAGCGTGGAGCACAGGTTGTTGCGGCACAGCAGCAGCTCGAGTCTTGCGGCGTCGGCGGCAGTGACGGCCAGGTCGGCGGCGAAGGACACTCCACCGGTGCAGCGGACCTGCGGGCAGCTCGGGGGCGGCAGCGTCCCCGGCTGGGCGAGCTCACCGCCGGGATCGCAGCCGAGCCAAAAGGCGCTCAGGCTCAGCCAACCGAGCCGGACCAGCCGGCGCGGCCAGCGGCCCCCCGACCGCGAGCCGCCAGGACCCCCGGTCGGGCCGCTGTCTCCGCTGCTGCAACCCGCAGCCGGGCGAGCTCTCATGCCTGTCAGACTAGCACGACGGCCCGGGCTGCCGCCCGGCCGCGCTCCGCCTCGGCCGCAGCGGCGCAGTCGCCCGCGACCCCCGGCGGCGCGGCTTGAGATGCGGAGCGAGATGTAGCGAGGAGCCCCGGCTGCAAGCAGGAGTAGGCGCCGGCGCGCAGCGGCCTTGGGCCGTGAGCACCAGCGCGCAGCGACGACGCACTCACCCGGGGTCGACCGGAGCTCGGCTAGGCGTTCTTAGTCGGACAGGCCCAGGTTGATGCCGCCCGACTCGCTGTCCAGCTCGAGGCGGCCTTCGCTTTTGCCGACGTGCACGACCCACTCGGACTTCTCGCGCGGCCGCCGCCGCATCTCGATCGCCAGCCCCTCGGCGCCCGAGATCTCGCCCGAGCGCGACCGCAGCCGCGCCGACAGCGAGGCCTTCTTGGCCGGCACCGACACATCGCCCGAGGTCGTCGTCGCGCTGACCTGGCAGCCGGCCTTGCAGGCGCCCTGAATCTGCAGATCACCCGAGGTCGAGGTGAACTTCACCGGCGCCGCGACGTCGCCGCGCAGCAGCAGGTCGCCGGAGGTCGTCTCCATCATCACCGCGCCGCTGGCACGCTCGATGAGGGCCTCGCCGCTGGTGGTATTCACCGTGACCTTGGCCGCCCCCCGGACGTGAACGTCGCCCGAGACGCTCCGCACCACGACATCGCCATGGACCTCGCTTATCACCACGTCGCCCGAGATCGTCTTGACCTCCAGGCCGCTGCCGGATGGCAGCACCAGGCGCAGCTGGCCGCTGCCGGCGTGCACGCTGCCGTCAAACTCGGCCTGCAGGCGGCCCTTGCCTTTGTCGACCAGCTTGACCGCATGGGCATCCGTCTCGGTGGCAGTGAGCAGCACCTCACCGGCCTTGCCGGCCACCACCTCGATATCGCCCGAGCGGGTCTCGACCCCCACGGTGGTGGGACCGGAGACCGCGGCCTGCGCCGTGAGCGTCTCGTTCTCCTGGTCGTCGTCGTGATCGCCCCCGTCCTCGCCGTCATAGTCGTCAAAGTGCGAGAGCATGGCGGCGCCCTTGGTGCTCTGCGGGCCCTGGGTGCTTGCCGCAAAGCCCGCCAGCGGCCGACCGAGCAGGCCGTGCAGCGAGTCGCGCAGCCGCAGCGGGGACAGCGGGCTCGCCGCCACGATTCCCATCACCGCCGCGGCGGCGCCGACAGCGATCCACTGCAGGCTCTGCGACCGCAGGCGCTTGTGCCAGCGCCCGCCGGTGGGCTTCTGGCTGGCCAGCTGCGCCGCCAGCCGGTGGCTCAGCTGCGCCTCGACCTGCGACCAGACCTTCGAAGGCGGCACGCCGCGGGCGCGCTGGGCGAACAGCTCGGTCTCGGCGCGCAGCCAGGCCAGCTCCTTGATGCACACCGGGCAGTAGTCGGCGTGCGCCGCGACCTCGACCGCCAGCTCGGGGCTCAGCGTCCCGCGCACCAGATTCTCCAGCTGCTCGACGGTAGTGACCCCACAGGGCAGCTTGGCAATCGCCGCTTCGTTATTCGTCAGTTCAGAACTCACGGTGCTCCTCCTAGGTACCGCGCCAGCTGCGCTCGAAGCTGCAGCCGGGCGCGGTGAATTTCGTTTTTGACCTTGGCCACGCTCCACCCCATGACCTCGGCGATGTCTTCGTAGGCGAGGCCGTGATCGAGGCGCAGCAAAAGGGCGCTCTTGCGCGGCTCGCCGACGTAGGTAAGGGCCTCGGTCAGCACCCGCTCCGCCTCCTGCCCGAGCAGGACCGCGTCGGGGGTCGGCGCCGTATCGACCAGCGCCAGCTCCTCGCCCTCGCCCTCGCCCTCGGGCAGGGCGCGCCGGGCTTCTTTGCGCACCCGGTGCTGCTCCAAAAACACATTGCGGGCGATGCCGAACAGCCAGGTCTGGACCCGCGCCGTCTCGCGCAGCGAGAGCAGTCGGTCGTAGGCGCGGACGAAGGTCTCCTGGGTCGCTTCGTCGGCGGCAGCCTCGTCGCGCAAGAGGTCGCCCAGGTAGCGCCGCACGCCCGGGCTGTGCCGCTCAAACAGAGTGCGGAACGCCGCGGCATCCCCAGTCCGGGCGCGGACCACCAGCGGGTCGTCGATGGCGACCACCGCCGACTCGACTGCGACAGGCCGCGCCTTGGCGATCGCCACGCCAGCGGGCGACGGCGCGGCGGCGTCGCCCGGAAGTGGGGGTGGCGAATCGGACTTCGGGGGACTCATCGTCAAGACACGCGCTACGGGCATCACATCCGTACGTGAGCCGGGGAGCGATCTGGTTTCAGTTTTTTTTCACAGCGACGCTGCGCGCCGGATCTCTGCGCGCCCGGCTCGCGCTGGCCGGCCGCCGATCGCCGGCGCCGCCGATCGGCCCTGCCGATCGGGCGCGGGCTGGCTAGGGCGGACCGATCGCCTCTTGCAGGGCCAGCACCAGGCGCGCCTTGGCCGCCGCGATGCGCTCGGCGCGCGCGGGTCCGCTCGCATCGCCGCCACCCGGGGCGGCGGCAAACGAGACCGTGCAGCCGGCCGCGTTGCGATGCCCGCCGCCGCCAAAGCCGCTGGCGACCGCCCCGACATGCACGCGCCCCTTGCCGCGCAGGCTGACGTAGATCCGATCGTCGCCGATGGTCAGCAGCCCGCCGACCTCGACCCCGCGCAGGGCGCGCGCGTAGTTTACGAGCTTGCCTATATCATCGGGAACCGCCCGCGCATCGTGCAGCATCTGATCGGTCAGGGTGAGCAGCGCCAGGCGGCCGTCGGCGTGGCGCTCCAGCGTCGGCAGCACCAGGGTGAGCAGGCGCAGCGAGCCCTCGGACAGCGACTCGTCCAGGGCGAGCGCCGTGTCCCAGGTCGACACGCCGGCGGCGCTGCACGCCATGGCGAGACGAAACGCCTCGGGGTTGGTGCCCGGGTAGCGAAACCAGCCGCTGTCTTCGACCAGCGAGACCAGCAGCGCGGTGGCCAGCGGGCCGGACATCGTCTCCTCGCGCAGCCCGAGCGCCGCCAGCAGCCGCCAGGCAATCACGCCGGCGCTAGTTGCGGCGGCGTCGCGCAGCGTCAGATCGCCGAAGTCGCTGACCACCTCGTGGTGATCGAGCACCAGCAGCGGCCCGCTCACCGCCGGCGGCGGGAAGCCCTCGCCGAGCAGGTGGCGCGCCCCGCAGTCGTGGATCAGCGTGGCGTCAAAGCGCAGCTCACCGGGAATCCGCCGCCGCACCTCGGAGGCGCCGGGGAGGAAGCGGAAGCGCCGCGGCACCGGATCCGGATTATAAAGGAAGACCTGCTTGCCGAGCGCCCGCAGGCCGTGCGCCGACACCAGCATCGCGCCGAGCGCGTCTCCGTCGAGTCGAGCGTGGGCGGCGACGAGGAAACGCTGGCCCCCCTGCACCCACGCGGCGGCCGTCGCCAGCGCCGCGGCAAAGCCCGCCGGCGGCGTCCCGCCAGGCGGCGGTGAGCTCCTGGCTGCCTCTATATCCGAGCCCATAGCACCCGTCCGGTCAAGGCTTGCAGGCTACCCCGAATCCCCCCCGCATCCCAGCGCAAAGCCGAGCGCCGGCAGCCGCGCCGCGAGCGCCCGCCCGCTGCGACCGGGCCGCCGCGACCCGCCTCCCGGCGCCCACGGCCCCGCAGAGTCAAGCGCCGCCAGCGGGTCCGGGCGCAGGGAAACCTGGCCCAGGCGCTGGGTTTTTGGGTTGACACGGGCGGGCAGCGCGCTTCTCATAAAATCATGCTGGCTCAGGTTGTAGAGGCCCCTGCTGCGTCCCTTGGCGAGCTCGGGTCTGGGCTCGCCGGCTCGACGCTGGCGGTCCTGCTGCTGCTGGTGGCGACGCTGGTCGCGCTGCGACTTTTCCTGCTGCCGCGTCGCGGGCGGGGGCGCGCTGGCGGGCCGCTGGCGGTCGTTGCCCAGCTCGAGCTGGCGGCCGGCCAGCAGCTGTACCTGGTGCGCGCCGCGGGACGCCTGCTGCTGCTCGGCGGCACCGGCGGCGGCCTTGCGCTGCTCACCGAGCTCGATCCGGCGCAGGTGCCAAGTCCCGGCGGTGAAGGTGCCGAGCGGCGCGCCGACACGCTGCTGCAGCGACTCCGCGCCCGCCTGCTGGGCGCTCCCGCGGGGCCGAGCCTGGACGCCAGCGTTGTCGGCATCGCCGGGGTTGCCACAGTCGAGCCGGCGGGGCCGCCCGCCGCGCGCCGGCTGGGACAGAAGGGCTGAGCGCCGTTGACCGCGCTGCCGCTCGATACCCTGCGGGCGCTGCTGCCGCTGCTGCTTACCGGAGCGGCGGTGGCGCTGGCGTTCATCAAGATCAGCGTCGTGCTGGCCGTGCTGCGGCGCGGCCTTGGCGGGGGCGTCCCGCCGGCTTCGGTGCTGGGGCTCCTGGCGCTGCTGCTGGCCACCCTGGCCATGGTCCCCACCGCCGAGCGCTGCCAGGCCGCCATCGCCGGCCAGCCGCCCACCGCCACGGCGCAGGAGCTGGTGCAGGCCGGCAGCGCCCCCCTGCGGGAGTTCCTGCAGCGCCACACCCCGGCCGCCGAGCAGCAGGCGGTGCTGGCGCTGGCGCGGCGGCTCGCCCCCGCCACCGCCGAGCGCCCGGCAGCGACGGGCGAGCAGCTGCCGGTGGTGGCGGCGGCGTTTGCGCTCGGCGAGCTGCGGGCGGCGTTCCTGCTCGGGTTCGGGCTGCTGTTGCCGCTCTTGCTCATCGATCTGCTGTGCGCGGTCCTGCTCTCCGGGCTGGAGCTCGGCGCGCTGTCGCCGCGCGCCGTCGCGCTGCCGTTCAAGCTGCTGATGTTTGTTGTGGGCAACGGCTGGCAGCTGATGCTGCGCGGGCTGCTGCTGGGGTACGCATGAGCGAGGCCGCGCTGCTCCGCCTGACCGAGCAGGGGCTGTGGCTGGTGCTGTATGGCGCCGGCCTGCCGGTGCTCGCCGGGGCGGGGGCGGGGGCGGTGGTGGACCTTTTGCAGCGCCGGGCGGGCGCGCAGACCCCGGGGCTGCCGACCGCTGCTCGCCTGGGAGTCGGGCTGCTGACGCTGCTCGCGCTGGGACCCGCGGTCGCCGGCAAGCTGGCGCGCTTTGCCGGCGCGCTGTGGACCGCGCTGCCGCTTCTGGGCTCCTAGATGGCGGTGGCGCTGGAGGCCGCGCTGCTGCCGCCGAGCGACGCGCTGCTGCTCGCGGGGTGTCGCTGCGGGCCGCTGCTGCTGGCGGTGCCGGGTCTTGGCTGGGCGGGTCGCGGGGCGGCGCTGCTGCTGGGCACGCTGCTCGCAGCCCCGCTGCTGGCGCCGGCGCTGCCGGCCAGCGCCGGGCTCGGGCCGCGGCTCGTCCCGCTCGCCCTGCACGAGCTCCTTATCGGCGGCGTGCTGACGCTGGCCGCGGCGCTGCCGTGGGCGGTGGTCTATTCAGTCGGCGCGCTGCTCGATGGCGGCCGCGGGCACGACGCCGCGCCGCGCCGGGTGGCGGCCCCGGTTTTCGGGGCGCTGGCGCTGGCGCTGTTCTTCGGGCTGGGCGGGGCGCGCATCGTGGTGACGGCGCTGGCGGCAAGCTATGAGCTGCTGCCGGTGCTGCCGCTGGCGGCGGCTCCCGTCGGGACGTCCCTGGCCCCCGCGGGACAGAGTCTGGCGGGGCTCAGCGGCCAGCTGCTCGCGGTGGCGCTGCGCCTGGCGCTGCCGCTGCTGGGGGCGCAGCTGTTGGCCGAGCTGCTGCTCGCGCTCGGCGGCGGGCTGCTCTCGCCGAGGCAGCCGCAGCGGCGACGCGCGCCGGTGGCCGGCAGCCTGCTGGGGCTCGCCGTGCTGCTGCTCGGCGCCCACGCGCTGCTGCCGCAGCTGCGCCAGCTCATGCTGTGGCTGCCGGCGCTGCTGCGGCAGGCGCTGGATGCGCTCGCACCGACTTAGTTCAACGCAGCGCGAGCTCGGAGCACGGCTGCGCCGGGCACGAATTTAGCGGGCCCGTACTTAAGAATGCCGAGCCGACTGCTGCGAAACCCGTCTGACTGCTTCGTCGCGGCGCTCCGGTGCTCACTCCTGCTTGCCGCCGGGCTCCACGCTCGTTTTTTTCAGGCGAGCGCTGCGCCGGCCGTGCTGGCAGCGACCGCGTGCCGCCAACAGGCGAGGCTCACAGCGGCCGCTGTCGGGCTGGCGGCGAGCTGCTGCCGCACCGCCAAAGTGGGCCGCGGTCACCGCCGGGCTTGCAACGTGCCGGGTTCTGGTCGACGCTGATCCCGTGCGCAACTTCGTCCTTGGATTTCTGCTCGCAGCGGCCCTGGCCGCCGCCGGCTACTACCGCTTCCGCCTGGTCCCCGAGCCCGATCCCTGTCGCGTGTGCAGCACCGGAACCCGCTGCGCCGCCGGCCTGTGCGTCGTCGCCAACACCCCGGCCGCGCCGGTCACCAAGAAGCGCCCGGGCCGCGCCCGACCGGCGGGCAGCGCTGCCGGAGCGACCAACCCGACCGCGCCGCCGGTGGTCGCGACCACCCCCGACCCCGGCTCGCCCACCGCGAGCCCGCCGCCCGAGCCGGAAGCGCCGCCGCCGCCCCCACCGCCGCCCCCGCTCAAGCCCGAAGAGCGCAAGCTGGTGACCGTCGGCGACAAGCTGACCGGCACCGAGGTGATTAACCTCGCCGAGTCGAGCGGCGGCGACCACGAGCTGTCGCAAGAGGAGCTCGACGCCGTCTTCCGGCCCCGCCAGAGCCGCATCATCAGCTGCATCGACGACGCCCGCGGCGAGGCCCAGCTCGATGCCCAGATCACCGTCGCCTTCCGCGTCCCGCGCAGCGGCAAGGTGAGCGGCGTCCGCCTGGAGGCCCCCGCGTACCTTATTAACCATGGCCTGCTCGCCTGCGTGCGCGGCATCGTCCAGAGCCTGCCCTTCCCGCCCTCGAGCAAGGCCCAGATCGTGACCTACCCGTTCTCCCTCCACTGACGCGCCCGCGGCCGGGCTACCGGCACCACGGAGCGACCATCGGCGGATCGCCAAGCTGCATGAGGAAGATCTGCGTCGGCGCGCACGCCCCCAGAGCCAGGTCGCACTGGTAGGGGAAGTCGCGCCCGCAGTCGGCGTCGGCCTTGCAGCTCTTGAGCCAGTAGGAGGGGCCGCCCATCGGTCCGGGCTGGGTGACCCTGACCGCGCTCGGCGGCCCGCAGCCGGGCGGCGGCGGATCGTTCATCGCGCAGCTGCCCATCGGCCACGGCAGCAAGAAGTCGCGCAGGCAGATGCCGGGCGAGCACTGGCTGTCGTTCATGCAGGGCACGCCGAGCGGGACGGTGCAGGTGGCGCCCGGCGGCGGGCTGGGCATGGTCGGCGGCCGCGGTCCGCACGGAATCGACGAGAAGATCAGGTGATACCCGGCGGGAATGAGGATCCCGGTCGGCGAGCGGCTGGCGGCCAGCTCGGTCGGCGCATACAGCAGCGCCCGCGACTCGGAGGCGGCGACGATCGGCTCGTCGGCGTCGCGCAGCCGGTTGCCGTTGCGGTCGGGGTAGCCAAGGACCTGGGCGATGGCATACGGGTCGCCATCGGCGGGCGAGTAGATCTGGGCCGGCAGCGGTGGATCGAACAGGTTCAGGGTGAAGCTGAAAGGGAGCGTGGCCTGATCGGAGGCCGCCGGCTGCTCGACCAGCCCCGCGGTCCCCATGGTGCGCGAGCCCTGCGGGCTCCAGAACACCGCGATGCGCACCGTCCCCGCCGGACCCACCTCGTCGCTTGCGCCCATCACGTTGCCGCGCAGCGTGTACAGCACGTTGCCCTGATACTGGTTGTCCACCAGCGCGTCGCCGCAGCCAGCGGCCCACAGGGCAAAAACCAGCAGCCCGCTTCGCCAGCCTAAAATCGCCATGTCAGGCCTCCGGCGGTCCAGTAGGTAAATGGGGAGGCGACGCTCTGCCCGACCTGGGCGCCGCTCTGGCTCATCGCCTGGGGAAACAGCTCGGTGAGCGGACCGGCCTCAAGGCGCGCCGCCAGGCCGCGCCAGATCGGCACCTCCATCGACAGAAGGCCGCCAAAACCAAAGCCGAGCGCGGTGCGCGCCGTCAGCTGCCGGCCGCCGGTGAACTGCTGGCGGTGGTAGACCCCCTCGGCGTAAAGGCCAATGGCGAAGCTCAGGTGCGGCAGGTCGATGAAGCGCTGGACGAGCAGGCCGACGCCGACCGCGAAGTGATCCTGCCCGAGAATCCCGTCTACCGCGGTGCCGCTGGTCAGCGACCCGCGCACCCGCGCCCCGATCGACAGCCACGGCAGATCGACCCCGTAGCCGACCACCAGCTGCGGGGCCACGCCCTCGCCGGCGACCAGCGGCCCGTGCACGCCGCCGAGCAGGCTGAGGCCGTGCACCCGCGCCGCCGCGCCGCCGCGCCGCCGGACCAGGCGATCGTACTGCACCGAGCGATACGGCAGCGCCTGCAGCAGGACATCCCCGGCGGCGGCGAGCTTGACCTGATATTCCCGGTACTCGGCGCGCAGGCGCTGCTGCACAAAGTAGCTGCCCGCCGGCAGCAGCAGCTGCGCCTGGGCGTGCGCCGGGGCGACCTCGGCGACGATCGGACCGCCCTCGCGCTCTTCGGCGACCAGGTACAGCGAGGCATCGCCGAGCCGCAGCCGCCCGGTCTGCCCCTGCGGCATGCCGGCGGTCGAGATCACCAGGTCTTCGCGGCCCTTTACATCAAAGGCGTAGGTCGGATGCTGCAGCTCCAGCGTCCGACCGCTGGAGCGCAGGGTCTGATCGTAGGTGTAGGCGTAGGCCTCGGTGAGGGTGACGCGGCCGTCGCCGTTGCGATCGGCGGCGCCGCGCAGGGCGTTAACCAGGTGATGGGAGAAGAACGAGCCGCGCAGCCGATCCGACTCCTGGCTCGACTCGCCGGCGGCGCTGGAGGTCAGGATCGCCATGCCCTCGGCGACGCTCTTTTCTTCCAGCTGGAGGGCGAACGACGCCGCCGGCTGCACGCCCTTGACGCGGGTGATCGTCCCCGACCGGCAGGCGTCCACCACCAGCAGCCGCACCGCCGCCGCCGAGCCCTGGACGAGCTTGCGCAGCTCATCGAGCGGCAGCACCGAGCCGCGCAGGTGCAGCGAGCCGGCGTCGGCGTGGCCAGAGTAGAACACGACCAGCGCGCTCGGCTGTCCTGCCGCCACCTGGCCGCGGATCTCGGCGTTCAGATCCTGCAGCGCCCGCCGCACCGTGGCCGCGTCTTCGCCGAGCAGCATCAGCGTCCGCCGGCTGGTGAGCCCGGCCTGCTGGCGCAGCACATCGGCGAACTGCTGGGCGTCGCGCTCGGCGAAGCGCAGCGCCAGCTCGTCCGCCTCACCGAGGTTACTGCCGATGGCGACCAGCCAGCTGTCGGCCGGCAGCGCCTGCGCCACGCCGAGCTGAAAAAAGATGCACAGCGCGAGCAGCCCCCACCGCACGCGCTGGCTCATCCGGGTTCCTTGTTGATGACAAACGAGACCATGGCGCAGCCGGTGCCGCACTGCGGACGCGCCTGGGCCCCCTGCGAGGTGCACTGCGGCGGCGCGCTCGCCTGCGGGCAGTGGACCAGGTACAGCGTCTCGCGGCCGCGGCTGCTGTCGAGGGCCACGGCGCCGGGCAGCTCCTGCCCCTGGCCGGCGGGGCGGAGCGTCGACTCGGCGCTGCCCGGGCTCGGCCAGGCCACGTACAGCTCGCCGGTCGCCTCGATGCCGACGATCGTGACCTGACCGCTGCGCGGCAGGTCGACGACAAAGCGCAGGCGGTCGCCGGGCGCGAACTGCTCGCCGCTGACCGTCGCCTGGCCGCTCGCCTCGGTCGGGCCGTCGCTCTTGCCCTGGCGGTAGACGTGCAGGCCCAGGCCGCCTTTGGCGCGCACGACATCGGTGTCCGGCTCGGCGGCGGTCGGCGGTGGCCCCGGAGGATGCTCGGGCGCCTTGCGGATCACAAGGAGGACGGCCAGCGCCGCGGTGGCGGCCGCCATCGGCGCCAGCAGCAGGCTGAGCTGGCGCAGCCAGCGGCGGGCCGCCGGGACCTGCTCGGACTCGTGCAGGCGGCGCCGGATGGTCGAGAGGATCGGCCGCGCGTCCACCTCGGGCAGGGCGTCGAAGCCGGCCTGCCGCAGGGCCATCCGCTCCGGGCACAGCGAGCACCCCTTTATGTGGCCGGTGAGGCGCTGCGCCTCGGCGCTCGGCAGCTCACCGGCGTGCAGTCGATCGAGCGCCAGATCCGAAGGACAGTCATCCTTCCCCGAGCGCAGGCGGGCAAAATCTTGGGCATTCATGGTGCCACTCGCTTCCTGTCTAGCTATGACCCGTAGGACCTCTATTTTGGGCAACCTGAAAGTGGGCCGGCCAAAAAAGTGTGCTATTTAGCGCGCCGCGCTGCCTGGGTGTAAGGGCAGGGCTCACCTGAGAAGGCTTGGGCGCGGCAAAAGCGCACACTGTCTTGTGAGCGCACATTCCGGCCGGCCGCGGGAAAGACCACAGCGACGCCGGGTTAGGTTGGCATGGCGCGTGAATGGCCGATCTCCTAAAGGCCACTCCCAGAGGACGTCATGGCTGTCATCTCGGCACTCTTGTCTCTGCTTAGCAAGAAGCTTGGCGATCTGCTGCAGCTGCTGTTTGGCTGGTCGATCTCGGGACTGTTCGGCAAGCTTTCTTCGCGCAAGCAGAACGGACTGTCGGTCGCGCTGATCCTGTCGATCGTCTGGCCGCTGCTGGTCGTCGGCTGCTTTGTACCCGAGGTGTCGGCGTGGGCGGTGGCCTTTGTCCCGCTGCACGACTGGATTGGCAAGGAGGCGCTGCGCATCATCTGGATTGTGCTGGCGGTCTCCGTGCCGATGATCGTAGGCGGACTGACTGCGTGGATCGTGCCGGCGCGCAAGCAGCGCGGCAGCCTGCTGCGCACAGTCCTTTCGGGTTATCCGCTGACCCTGGGCATGTGCCTGTCGTTCCTGATTACCTTCATCGTCGTGCCGGTGCTGAAGCTCTTGTCGATCGCCAGGCGCTGGGAAGACGAGCATGTGTTCATCCAGCCCAGCGAGGGCGCCAACGAGCAGGTGCTGCAGAAGCTCGCCGCGGCGTGCGACAAAGCGCACCTGGAGGTCCACCTAAAGCCGATGCCCAAGGTGATGCAGGCCCCGACCCGGGTCCTCAAGTGGTTTGGCCGCGGCGCGCTTGAGCCGCTTATCGCCAGCAACCCGCACATGCTCGCAGGCGAGGCGGTACAGATATATCTTTATCCGGCGGACCTGCTCATCCGCGGAACTCCCGAGCTGATAAGCCGCGTGCGGGCCGCGATCGTGCGCGAGATGATGGTCGCGCCCGCCCACCTGACCGAAGATCCCAAGGCGCAGCAGCTGGAGGAGCACCTGGGCAAGCTCTGGCGCGAGCTCGCGCGGGCCGGAGTGGACGGTCCCTACGCGCGGGTGCAGAACCAGCTGCCAGCGCTGGCCCGGATCATCAACGACACCAAGCTGCCGTACACCGACTGGATGCTCCTTTATAGCAACATAATCAACCTGGAGCGCGCCGCTGCCGGTGAGTCTGCGGTTGCCGACCGCGACCTTTCGCCGACCGCGCAGGAGAGTTCTGCCATGGAGAGAGATCCTCGCCCCGAGCTGTCCACTGTGGAGTTAATCAAGGAAGCCTTTGAAGAGTCGCAGGCTCTCATCAAGGCCGAGGTCGCGCTGGCGCGGCACGAGGCGCTCAAGGAGGTCAGCGCGCTCAAGCGCTTCGCCATCGCCGCGGCGATCGGCGGCGTTGTCGCAATCTTGGGTCTGTCGCTGCTGCTGGTGGCGGCGGTGCTGGCGATCTCGCCGCAGGCCTACGTGGCCGCGATTGCTGGCGGCGCGCTGCTGGTGATAGCGGGCGGCACGGTCGGCATCGCCTACGGCATGCTGCCCAAAAAGCCCGTGCCGCAGACGCAGGAGAACCTGAAGGAAGATGTCCGGCTCCTCAAGGAGCGTCTGGCGTAACCGCGAGCGCGGAGCGCCCGAGCCGCGCGCTTGTCGCGGCGTAGCGAGGAATCAAGGAGCAGGAACATGAACGCGCACGACCTGATAAAGCATGACATTCCGGACATCCGGGTCCACCTGCGCAGCGAGCGGCCGCGCCCGCCGGGCAGCCAGCACCTGACCTTCCCCGGCGACAAGCCGACGAGCACGCCCGAAGATGAAGCGGCGGCTCATAAGAGCACAAGCTCCGATCCCGAGCAGCAGCGCCTGCAGGCCGATGCCGATCACCTGCGCCTGCAGCTCTCGCAGACCCTAGAGTCGCTCGCCCAGCGCAAGCAGAAGGTGGTCGAGGTCGCGCACGAGGTGACTCACAGCCCGATACCGCTGGTCCTCGCCGGCACCGGCGCCGTGGTCGCCCTGGTCGGCGGCGGCTGGCTGATTGCCCATAAGGCGCGCAAGCGGCTGCACCCGGCGCTGCCCGAGCGCCTGCACGCGGCGGTCGAGGTCTTCCGCCACCCCGAGCGCGCCGGCCACCCCGAGCAGCGCCCGCTCGCCGAGGAGATCGGCCGCGCCGCGGTGGTGAGCCTGTCTTCCCTCCTGCTGACCCAGCTGGCCAAGTATGCGATGAAGCACCTGACCCAGAGCCAGGCGCCGAAGAAGGAAGCGCCGCCAGAGCTTTGATGGACTGGCGGCTCACCAACTGCGCGCTGACCGCGGCTACTCGCGCATAGCGCGCACCGGGGAGATGCGCGCCGCCTGCAGCGCCGGGAAGAAGCCGCCGCACAGGCCCATGATGCCGGCGAAAAAAAGTGCCGTCATAAGGATCGCCGGCGTTGGCGTGAACGAAAAGACGATCTCCGACCAGCTGGCGAAGTTCATCATCGAGAACTTCACGCTGCCCAGCAGCAGCGAGGCGAGCCCGCCCAGGACGCCGCCGAGCAGCGCCAGCGCCAGCGCCTCCAGCAGGAACGAGAGCAGGATGCTGCGGCGGGAAAATCCCAGCGCCCGCAGCGTCCCGATCTCGCGGCTGCGGCTGGCGATCGATGCGTACATGGTGATCATGGCACCGATCATGGCGCCGATCGCGAAGATGACCGCCACCACCGTGCCGAGCGCGCTGACAAACAGCGAGGTGCCCTCGGACTGCTTCTCGTAGTAGCGATCCTCGCGCAGGGCGTCCAGGCCGAGCTGCTTGTCCTGCTCGACCACCGCCTCGAACGCCTCGAACTTGCTCGGCGACTCCAGCTGCACCCGCACCGCCGAGAACAGCCCCGCCCGCCCGAACGCCGCGCGCACTGCGTCGATGTCCGCCCACACCTCGGACTCGTGGGAGGAGCCCTCGTGGGTGAAGATGCCGACCACGCGCGCCGGACGGTTTTTGCGCAGCTCGAAGGTCTGGCCAAGCTCCAGACCCTTGAAGCGGCCGCGCAGCCGCTGGCCGATGATCACCTCATCGGTACCCGGCTGGGCGCGCCGCCCTTCGATGATCCGCGCCGTGTTGCGGAACTGCATCACGCTGTCGGGCACGCCGCGGATCTGGACGTTGGACACCCCATCAAAGCCGACCTTGTCCATGGTCGCGACCACCAGCACCTCGCCCAGGCCCAGGGCGTTGCCGTGCTCGTCCTTTTTGACCCCGGGCGCCGACAGGATGAGGGCCAGCGTCGGCGTCTCGATGCTCGAGCCCATCTCGACGTCGCTGCCCTTGCGCAAGACCACCGCCACATCGGGGCTGCCGCTGCGCCCGAGCGTCTCTTTGATGCCGTTTGCGAGCATCAGCGCCGCCGCCAGCACGAACACCACGAGCGCGATGCCGAGCACACTGGCCAGCGTGGTCGTGCGGCGCACCGCCATACTCCGGAGATTGTAAGCAATAGGAATCATGGCCGCCCCCTACCCTACCCTGCGCAAGGCTTCGATGACGTGCAGCCGCGAGGCGCGATACGCTGGCAAAAGACCCGCCAAAAGCGCCAGCAGCAGCGCCAGCCCCATCGCGGAAAGCGCGGTGGTCTCGGCGACGCGGAAATACGGAAAGAACGAGCCCATGTTCTCCTCCAGCCAGCGCCCCATGCCGCCCTGCACCACCGGATAGGCCAGAACCAGGCCCAGCCCCCCACCCAGAGCTCCTACCGCCAGTGACTCGGCGAGCACCGCGATCGCGATGTGGTGGGGCAGAAATCCAATGGCGCGCATCACGCCAAACTCGCGCGTCCGCTCGCGCGCGCCCATGGCGATGGTGTTGCCCAGGATGAGCATCATGATCGCCAGGATCACCAGCGAGATGATGTCTATTGCCTTTAGCACCGTCGAGAGCATTCCAAGAAACGACGTGTTCATGGCGCGCTCGCTCATGCTGAGGGTCTGGATCTCCTGGTCATCGAAGATCCGGTCGATGGCCTGGCTGATCTCGGCGGCGCGGCCGGGCTCTTTGATGCGGCTTATGACCCAGCCGATCTGATCGCGCTGCCGCGCCCCCTCGGGCAGCGACTCGTTGAGGTAGTCCCAGTGAAAAAAGAACGTCGAGCGATCCACCACCTTGCGCTTGGCCCCGTAGATCCCGGCGATCTGAAACTGCCAGTCCCCCGGATAGATCGACCCGGTCAGGGTCACCGTGTCGCCGACCTTCCAGCCAAGCTTGCGCGCCAGCACATCGCCGACCAGGGCGCCCTTGCGGTCGCTCAGCCAGCGCTCCTTGTCGGCCGGCGAGACGACGATCTCGTCGAACACCGAGAAGAAGCTTTGGGTCTGCACCGCCATCGAGGCGAAAAACTCGCGCTCGTGATTGGGGTCCTTGGCGCCAAACCAGTTGGAGTAGCAGGAGTCGACGACGCCGGGCACGCTGCGGATCGTCTCGATGTAGCGCTTGGGCAGCGGCACGATGAAGGTGACCTTGTTGCGGGTGGCGATGCGATCCTTGGCCGCGAAGTCCGCCCCTACCGTCCACGCGGTGAGCACGGTGCGCAGCAGCACGAACGCCACCACCGCCACCGCGATGCCCAGCACGGTGAGCAGCGTACGGAGCTTGTTGCGGCCAACATTTTTTACCGAGACGCCGACCAGGTTCATATGAGCGCCCCCTTGTCCAGGCGCCGCGTGCGCGTGGCCCGCGCCGCCGCCGCCGGATCATGGGTAACCATGATGATGGTCTTTTTCAGATCGCGGTTCAGGGTGGTCAGCAGGGTCAGGATCTCATCGGCGCTCTGGCGATCGAGGTCGCCGGTCGGCTCGTCGGCGACGAGCAGCAGCGGGTCGTTGACGATGGCGCGGGCGATCGCCACCCGCTGCTCCTGACCGCCGGAGAGCTGGCGCGGGTAGTGGCTCATCCGATCCGCCAGCCCGACCACCCGCAGCGCGGTCTGGGCGCGCCGCCGCCGCTCCTTGGCCGGGAGGCTGGTGAGCAGCAGCGGCAGCTCGACATTTTCCTGCGCGGTGAGCACCGGCATCAGGTTGTAGGTCTGAAAGATGAAGCCGATGGTGCGCGCCCGCCACTTGGCCAGGGCGCTATCGGACAGCTGGGTGAGGTCGGCGCCGGCGACGAGGATGCTGCCCGAGCTTGGCCGATCAAGGCCTGCTATTAGGTTGAGCAGCGTCGACTTGCCCGAGCCCGAGGGGCCCATCAGCGCCTCGAAGGCGCCCTGCGGGACCTGCAGGTCGAGGCTCTTGAGCACCGCCGTCGGCTCCTTGCCGCGGTAGTAGGTCTTGCCGACGCCGCGCACCTGGATGAGGGCCGGGCCGCTGCTCGGCAGGACGTGGTCGGCCACCGCCTCGGCGCGGGCGGAATCGGGGCTGGGGCTGGGCATGGACAGCTCACTCATCGCTCGCTACTCTCGCTTTCTTGGACGCGCTGACCGTCGCTGAGGGTCGGCGCAGGATCGCGCACCACGCGGGTCCCGGGCGGCGGTCCGGCGGTCAGCTCGAAGCCGCCGCCGAGCGCCGCGCCCAGCACCACCTGGGTGCTGTGGACCCGCGCCGTGTCCTTGTTGTAGACGAAGACCACCTTGGCGCCGCCGCGCTCGGCCAGGGCCACCGCCGGCAAAAGGACCTTAGGCGCCTGGGCCAGGGTCTCGCGGCTGAGCTCCTTGCTGAGGAAGTTGACCCGCGCTGCCATGTCGGGCAGGACGCCGGCGACGTCATCGGCGAACCGCACCTTCACCGCCACCGTCGCCTTGGCGCGGCTGACTCGCGGCAGGATCTCCAGGGTCTGGCCGCGCCGCCGCTGGCTGGGGTAGGCGTCGAGCACGATCTCGCACGGGCCGCCGACTCGCACCCGCGATAGTCGCCCTTCGGGCACATCGGTCTCGACGACCAGCGACTCCTGCGAGAGGTCGCCCAGCTCGAGCAGGCTCTGCGTCGGCCCGACGACCTCGCCAAGCTCGGGCGGCTTGGTCAGCACCGTGCCATCGATCGGCGCCACCACGGTGAGCTGCTCGAGCGCCGCCTTCTGCGTCGCCACCTCGGCCTGCGCGGCGCGGACCTCGGCCTCGGCGGCCTTGACCGCGGTGCTGAGCGCCTCGGCGCGCGCCTCCAGATCGATGGCGCTGGCCAGCGGTCCAACGTCGCGCTGAAACAGGCCGCGCGCCCGCCGCGCCTGCTCGACCGTCTCGGCGACATTGGCGCGCGCGGTCTGCACGCGCGCCGCCGCGGACAGCGCCCGCGCCTGCGCCGCCGCGATCGCCGAGCGCTCACTGATCGCATCCAGCCGCAGCAGGATCTCGCCGCTGCGCACCCGCTGCCCTTGACGGACCAGAACCTGCGCCACGCGGCCGGTCACCTTGGCCCCGACCTTGGACAGCGTCTGTGGCACCACGTAGCCGGTGGCGGTCAGCTCGATCTGCGCCTGCGCCGGCGAGACCAGGGCGATCTCGGTCAGCGCGACCTGGGTCTTGAACAGACGCGCCTGCACCGCCGGATACACCACCAGATAGCCGAGCAGCGCGGCGCCGAGCAGCGCCCCGCCGAGCGCCAGGAAGCCGAGCGGCCCGCGGCGCGGCGGTCCGCCGTCGGGGGACTCGTCGCGAGAGATGCGCAGCGAGGCCAGATCGGTAAGAAGTTGGTCAGCCATGACACCTGTGGGGAAAGCTACCACAGGCAGCTGAACAAAAGTCAAGCCCAGAGGGCGCTAATTCTGCGCTTCACTCCGGCGGACCCAACCTCAAAGAGAGTTCCCAAAAGGAGCACGGCAGCTCTCCAGTGGGGGGCCGGGAGCGGGCCCGCGGTGGTCGCGGTGGTCGTGGGAAGGCGCCGGCCCAAGCCGCTGGCCTCTCAGGACTGGCGCTTGTCGACGGTGGCGCTGCGCTGCTGAGCCCAGGCGAGGAAGCGCTCGAGCAGGTTGCCCACGGTGCGCTTGGAGACGCCGAGCAGCTCGGCCGCCTCCTCGTGGCTCATGCCATCCAGGTAGACGTAGACCGCGGCGCGCGCCTGCTGCTCGTCGGCCTCGGCGAGGAGGCGGCGCAGGTGCAGGAGCTCACTGGCCGCCGGAGCCGCCGCGCCGCTGGCCTCCCCTTCCGGAGCGTTCTCCTGCAAGAGCTGCCGCCGGCGGGCGCGATCGCGGAGCAGGTTCAGGCAGTAGTGGGTGGTGATCTGATAAAGCCAGGTCGTGACGCCGCTGCGGCCCTCAAAGCCGCTGCCGCTGCGCATGACCCGGATGAACACCTCCTGCGTCGCCTCCTCGGCGTCTTCGCGCCGGCCGAGCAGGCGAAAGGCGCGGCGGTAGACCATCGCCCCGTGCCGGCGAAACAGCTCGCCTACCTCGCCCACCTTTAGTGAGGTGCCCCCGGAAGACATCGATCTAGCGTTGCATCGTTGCTCGGGCGCGGTCAAGCCCGCCCACTGGCTGAAGAAAACGGCCTGCGACAATGGCGGCGCAGTCGTGGTACTCTACGTGGAGCTTTCTCGTCGCCCGCACGGGCCCCGGAGGGGATGTGAGTGCTGCTCCGCCTCTAGTTACCACAGCGATACCCGCCCCCTCAGCGGACCACACTGCGAGTCCGGGCCCGGGTCTGGTCCCGGGCGCCAGCGGCGGCGCTGCAGTGCCCGATCCGCTGGTCATGGGCCACCGTTTCCTGCCCGAGGCGCCGACGAGCCGCATCGTGCTGCGGCTGCATGCGCTGCTCTCTGCCATCGCCGCGGACTGGCCGCTAGAGACCCAGCTCGATTGGCTGGAGGAGCTGAGCAGCTGGCTGCACCGGCACGGCTGGCCGCGCAGCAGCCGGCACACCTCGCTCAACCTCCTTCAGGATAATGATCCGCGGACGCTGCACCTGCAGTTCCTGGTCAATGTGCTGACCCATGTGCCGGCGTGGCGGGCGGCCTTCTCGGCGCTCATGCGGTCGGTCCTGGGGCAGATGCAGGCGACCCGCCTGTTCTCGGACATCGGCCTGCCGCAGGAGCCCGGGTTCTGCGCCGCGGCGCCGCCCGAGCCAGTCGTTTCGCCAGCTTGCGCGGACCGCCGCACGCCGTCATCCCGACCCAGCGCGGCCGCGCGTCGGGCACCTACAGCGCGCCGCAGGATGACCTGGGGATGACGCCACCAATGGACGATGGAGGTCGCTGAGCGTGGGGGACATCGTACGCCTTGTTCGCAAGGGCAGGTTCATCGGCTGGTACATCCGCTACAAAGACACCGACGGGCGGCGGCGGATGCGGGCCAGCCATCAGGAGACGCAGGCGCAGGCTCGCCGGTTCTTGCTCGAGGTCGAGGGCCGGGTGGCGCGCGGCCTGGTCGGCATCCCCGAGCCGGCCCCGCCGGCCCCGACGGTGCGCGAGCTGGTGACGCGGTTTCTCGGCGAGTACAGTCGCCCCAAGGTCAAGGATCTGGACGCCTACCGCCGCTTCGCCCGCACCGCGCTGCGGCGGGCGCTGCCGCTGCTCGGGGCGCTGCGGGCCGACGCGGTAGAGCCGGCGCACCTGGACCGCCTGCGCCTGCAGCTCGGCAAGACGCACGCGCCGGCCAGCGTGCGCGGCACCCTGACCTACCTCGGCACGATGTTCGGCTGGGCGGTAAAGAGCCGCATCGTCACCACCAATCCGCTGCGCGGCATCGAGAAGCCGGCGGCGCCGAGCGCCCTTGAGTACCTGACCCGGGACGAGGTGCGCCGCCTGCTTTCGCGGGTCGATGAGCTGGCGGCGAGCGGGACGCTGTTTGATCGTCTGCGCCGAGCCTGCGTGCTCACCGCCCTGCACACCGGGCTGCGGCGCGGCGAGCTGCTCGGGCTGCGCTGGCAGGACGTGGATCTGACCACGCGCCGGCTCACCGTCGCCCGCAGCTATCGCACGACCCCCAAGAGCGGCAAGCCGCGCCACCTGCGCCTGCCCGCCGCGCTGGTCCCCGTCCTGGAGGCGTGGCAGCCAGAGTGTCCGCGCCTGCCCGAAGGGGTGGTGTTCCCGATCGTCGGCGGCCCGCAGCCGCGCGTCGGCACCCGCGAGGATCTGCTCGAGCTGCCGGCGCTCCTTCTCGCGGCTGGCTGTCGGCCGCTGCAGCGACCGTGGCACGCGCTGCGCCACACC
Source organism: Polyangia bacterium (assembly GCA_044222245.1). GTDB lineage: Bacteria > Myxococcota_A > Polyangia > Palsa-1104 > JAEUJZ01 > CALFML01. The sequence goes on from JBGANQ010000003.1 coordinate 98,087, forward strand.
TTCGCTTCGCACTTTGTGATGTCGGGCGGCAACCTGCTCGCCTTGCAGCAGATCCTCGGCCACAGCGACATCAGCCAGACCATGGCCTACAGCCACCTGGCCCCCGACTTTCTCGCCGGTGAAATCGACCGGCTGAAGTTCTAGCGGGGCGGCTCGCCCGCGTGGGCATCTGCGGGCGCAAGCCGGCCGGCGCGGCGCGGCGGCGCGCTCTGGATACAAAGGAGCTGCTGGCGAATCGACTCCGCATCGCGCAGCGCCGTCTCGCCATCGCGGGCGAGCACGCAGAAGTGACCCATCTTGCGACCGGGGCGGGCGGCTTCCTTGCCGTAGAGCCGCAGCCTGGCGTGCGGCACCTTCAAGATGCACTCCCAGTCGGGCGGCGTCCCATCGCTGTCCCACAGCTCACCCAGCAGGTTCACCATCGCCGCGGCGCACAAGAGCTCGGGGCTGCCGAGCGGCAGGCCGCACAGCGTGCGCACCTGCTGCGCAAACTGACTGGTCAGGCACGCCTCCAGGGTCGCGTGGCCCGAGTTGTGCGGGCGCGGCGCCAGCTCGTTGACCAGGAGCTCGGCGCCTGGCAGCACGAAGAACTCGACCGCCAGCACGCCCACGTAGTCAAGCGCCGCCGCCAGCTGGATCGCCTGGCGCTGCGCCTGCCGGGCGAGCGCGTCGGGGACGCGCGCCGGCAGGATGCTGACCTCGAGGATGCCGCGCGCGTGGCGGTTCTCGGCCACCGGAAATACTTCCACCGCGCCGGCCGCGGTGCGGGCGACGATCACCGACAGCTCACGCTCCAGCTCCAGGCGCTTCTCAAGGACGCTCAGCTGGCCGGCGAGCTCGGCGAACGCCGCTGCCACCTCGGCCGCGCTGCCTACCGGCCGCTGGCCCTTGCCGTCGTAGCCAAGGCGCGCCGTCTTGAGGATCCCCGGCAGGTAAGGCGCCAGATCGCCCTGCAGGTCGGCGGCGCTGCGCAGCACCCGATAGGGAGCGGTGGGCAGCCCGGCCTGCCGGACCAGCGCCTTCTCGGCAATCCGGTCCTGCGTCACCGCCACGCACTCTGCCGACGGTGAGACCGGGATAAACTGCGCCAGCCAGCGCAGCGCGCGGGCGCTGACGTTCTCAAACTCGGTGGTCACCGCGGCGCAGGTCGTGGCCAGGGTGTGCAGCGCGGCGGGGTCTTCATATTCAGCGCACAGGAAGGTATCGGCCAGCGCCCGCGCCGGGGCGCTGGGGCTCGGATCGAGCACCGTGATCCGATAGCCCATCGCGCGCGCCGTCTCGGCCAGCAGCAGGCCGAGCTGGCCGCCGCCCAGGATGCCGAGCCGCGCCGGGGGCAAGATGGCCGAGGTCATCCCGCGGCCTCGGGCAGCCGGATGGCGAGCACAGCTTGCTGCTGCTCGGCGCGAAAGGCGCTCAGCCGGGCGCGCAGGGCCGGCTGCTCGCGGGCGAGCAGGGCCACCGCGAACAGCGCCGCGTTCACCGCTCCCGCCTCCCCGATGGCGAAGGTCGCCACCGGCACCCCGCGCGGCATCTGCACGATCGACAGCAGCGAGTCCTGACCGGCCAGATACTTGGACGGCACCGGCACCCCCAGCACCGGCAAGAGCGTCTTGGCCGCCAGCATCCCCGGCAGGTGCGCGGCGCCGCCGGCCCCCGCGATCACCACCCGCAGGCAGCGCTCCTCCGCCGTCGCCGCATACTCAAACAGCAGATCAGGAGTCCGGTGCGCCGAGATGACGCGCGCCTCCAGGCCCACCGCAAAGGTGTGCAGCGTGCGCGCTGCGTGCTGCATGACCTCCCAGTCCGACTCGCTTCCCATTACCAGGCCGACTTCGATCATGGGCTCTCCTTTGCACTTGCGACCGCTGGCCGCCCCTGCCGGTACTCGCCCACCGGCCGCAGCTCGTACTCGGCGGGGGCAGCGAGCATCTCGACCACCACGCGCGCGGTGTCCAGGGAGGTGAAGCACGGCACCCCGGACTCCACTGCGCTGCGGCGGATGAGCATGCCGTCGTGCAGCTCGCCGCTCTCGCGGATGCGCTCGTTGCCGCCGGTGATGGTGTTGATCGCCAGCGCTACCTGGCGGCCGCGAATCAGCTCGGGAATGCGCGAGCCGCCATCGCTTATCCGCCGCACCGCCTGCGCCGCCAGGCCGTGCGCGTGCAGCCAGGCAGCGGTGCCCGAGGTCGCGTAGAACGTATATCCGTGCGCCGCCAGCGCCTGCGCGATCGGCAGCGCCTCGGGCTTGTCATGGTCGGCGATCGACAGGAACGCCGCCCCCACCGCGGGCAGGGCGATGCCGGCGGCGAGCAGCGCCTTCTGCAGCGCGGCGCGGTAGGAGAAGTCGATGCCCATCACCTCGCCGGTCGATTTCATCTCCGGGCCAAGCGCCGTGTCGGCGCCGCGCAGCTTGCCCATCGAGAACACCGGCGCCTTGATCGCCACCAGCGGCGCCGTCGGCCACAGACCGCCGGCGTAGCCAAGCTCGTGCAGCGTCGCCCCGAGCATCACCCGCGTCGCCACCGTCACCATCGGCACCCCGGTGACCTTGCTCAGAAACGGCACGGTGCGCGAGGCGCGCGGGTTGGCCTCCAGCACCAGGACCGTGGGCGGGACGGGGCCGCCGGCGGACCCCTGTTCGCTGCCAGCGGCGGGCGGCTCGGTGATGACAAACTGGATGTTGAGCAGGCCAATCACCCCCAGCGCGCGCGCCAGGCGCGTGGTCAGCTCGACCACGACCGCCAGATCCTCATCGCGCACCCCGAGCGCCGGATACACCGCGAAGCTGTCGCCCGAGTGGACCCCCGCCCGCTCGATGTGGCGCATGATGCCGGGAATCAGGACCTGCTCGCCATCGCAGATCGCGTCGACCTCGATCTCGATGCCGCGCAGGTAGCGATCGATGAGCAGCGGGCGATCGCCGCACTGCTGCTGCGCGCGCTCGACGTAGCGCCGCAGCGCGGCCTCGCTGCGCACGATCTCCATCGCCCGCCCGCCCAGCACATAGGACGGACGGACGACCAGCGGGAAGCCGAGCGCCGCGGCGGCCGCCAGCGCCTCTTCGCCGCTGCGCACCAGGGCGCCGCGCGGCCGCGGAATCCCGAGCTCCGCCATGAGGGTGTCAAAGCGCTGGCGATCCTCGGCCAGATCGATGCGGTCCGGCGTCGTCCCGAGCACCGGAATCTGCCGCGCAGCGAGGCGCCCGGCCAGGTTCAGCGCCGTCTGGCCGCCGAACTGGACGAGCACCGCCGGCGCCGGCTCGCCCGGCGCGGCGCCGCGGCGCTCGTTGTCGAGCACCGCGAGCACGCTCTCTTCATCGAGCGGCTCGAAGTACAAGCGGTCGGACAGATCGAAATCTGTGCTTACGGTCTCGGGGTTCGAGTTGATAAGGATGCTGCGCTCGCCCGCCTCGCGCAGGGCCATGGCGCCGCGCACGCTGCAGTAGTCAAACTCGATCCCCTGACCGATGCGAATCGGGCCCGAGCCGAGCACCACCTTCTTGGGGCCGGGCAGCGGCGCCGCCTCGTTCTGGGTCTCGTAGGTGCTGTAGAAGTAGGGAGTCTGGGCGGCGAACTCGCCGGCGCAGGTGTCGACGGTCTTGAACACCGGCTGCACGGAAAAGCGCGCCCGCAGCTCGCGGATCTCGGCCTCGCTGCGCTGGCACAGCTGCGCCAGCTGAGCATCGCCAAAGCCCATCCGCTTGGCCGCCCGCAGCAGCGGCTCATCCAGGCTGGCGCCGCGCGCCGTGAGCTCGGCCTCCATGCGCACGATGCGCCGCAGCTTGGTAAGGAACCAGAGGTCGATGCCGGTGCTCTTGTGCAGCTCGGCCAGCGCCGCCTCGGACGCCCCGGCGGCGCAGGCGCGGCGCAGCGCCGCCAGCAGGTGCCACAGCCGCTGATCGGTCGCGGCGCTGGTCAGCGCGAGGGCGGCCTGCGGATCGCTGCCGGGCGCGGCCACCGCGTCGGGCTTGAGCTCCAGCGAGCGCAGTGCCTTGTGCAGCGCCGCCTCGAAGGTGCGATCGATCGCCATCACCTCGCCGGTCGCCTTCATCTGGGTGCCGAGGCTGCGATCGGCGCCGGGGAACTTGTCAAACGGCCAGCGCGGGATCTTCACCACCACATAATCGAGCGCCGGCTCGAACGCGGCGCTGGTGCGGCCGGTGACCGCGTTTTTGATCTCGTGCAGCCGGTAGCCGAGCGCCACCTGGGTCGCCACGCGCGCGATCGGGTAGCCGGTCGCCTTGCTCGCCAGCGCCGAAGAGCGGCTGACCCGCGGGTTGACCTCGATGACGAAGTAGCGGCCGCTGCGCGGGTCGAGCGCGAACTGGACGTTGCAGCCGCCCTCCACCGCCAGCGCGCGCACGATGCGCAGCGCCGCCGCGCGCAGCTGGTGGTACTCGCGATCGCTCAAGGTCTGGCTGGGCGCGACGACGATGCTGTCGCCGGTGTGCACGCCCACCGGATCGAAGTTCTCCATGTTGCAGACCGTGATGCAGGTATCGCCGGCGTCGCGCAGGACCTCGTACTCGACTTCCTTGAAGCCGAGCAGGTACTGCTCGATCAGCACCTGGGCGACTGGGCTTGCGGCCAGCCCGGCGGCGATCACCGCCCCCAGCTGCTCGCTGGTCCACGCCACGCCGCCGCCGCTGCCGCCGAGGGTGAAGGCCGGACGCACCACCACCGGCAGGCCGATCTCCTGCGCCGCTTGCAGCCCCTGCTCGACCGTGCCGACGGTGCAGCTTGGCGGCACCGGCTCGCCCAGGCGCAGCAGCAGCTGCTTGAACTGCTCGCGGTCTTCGGCCGCCTTGATCGACTCTACGCTGGTGCCGAGCAGCCGCACCCCGAGCTCCTGCAGCACGCCGCGCTCGTGCAGCGCCACCGACAGGTTTAGCCCCGTCTGTCCGCCCAGCGTGCCGAGCAGCCCGCAGGGACGCTCGCGGGCGATGATGCGCTGCAGCACCTCGACGGTGAGCGGCTCGATGTAGGTCACATCGGCCTGGCCCTCATCGGTCATGATGGTGGCCGGGTTCGAGTTGACCAGGACCGAGGTCACTCCCTCTTCGCGCAGCGCCCGGCAGGCCTGGGTGCCGGCGTAGTCAAACTCGGCGGCCTGGCCGATGACGATCGGGCCCGAGCCGATGAGCAGGACTTTGTGGATCCCTGGGATGCGGGGCATGCGACTCCTTGCGGGCTTGCGGCTACTTCTGCCCGAGCAGGTTCAAGAACTCGGTGAACACCGCGCGATTGTCCTCGGGTCCGGGGGCCGCCTCGGGGTGGTACTGGACCGACAGGATCGGCAGGCTGCGGTGTGCCAGGCCCTCGACCGACTGATCCGAGAGGTTGCGGTGGCTGACAAAGAACCCGCTGTCCGGGGGGAGCGAGTCGCCGTCGATCTGGAAGTTGTGGTTCTGCGAGGTCAGGGTCACCCGCCCGCTGCGCAGGTCCATCACCGGGTGGTTGCAGCCGTGATGGCCAAACGGCAGTCGGCTCACCCGAGCGCCGGCGGCCAGGCCGAGGATCTGGTGGCCGAGACAGATTCCGAGCAGCGGCAGGCGCAGCTGGAACAGCTCGCGGCACAGCGCGACCAGGTGGCTCACGGTCTCGGGATCGCCGGGGCCGTTGGACAGGATGACGCCGTCGGGGCGGCAGGCGAGGAGCTCGGCCAGCGGCGTGCGCGGCGGCAAAAGAGTCAGCCGCACCCCCCGATCGAGCAGGCAGCGGGCGATGTTGTACTTGTAGCCCGTATCGATCACCACGACCTGCGGCCCGGTCGCGCCGGCGGGCGAGAGACACTGCGGCTGGGTCTCGGCGACCTCGTCGACTACATCGAGCGCAGCGAGCGGCCGGACCCGCTGCGCCGCAGAGATCAGCGCCGGCACGTCCAGTTCGTCGAGACTGGGCGCCGCCCGCAGCACGCCGCGCAGCGTCCCGCAGGTACGCAGGTGGGTGACCAGGGCCCGCGTGTCCACCTCACACAGGGCGGGGATGCGGTGGCGCAAAAGGAACGCGTGCAGCGACTCCCGCGCCGCGTGGTGGGAGTACTCCTCGCAGTACTCGCGGACGATGAGCGCCGACAGCCAGGGGCGGCGCGACTCCGAGGTGTCGGGGTCGATTCCGTAGTTGCCGATAAGGGGGTAGCTCATCACCACCATCTGGCCGCGATAGGAGGGATCGGTACAGACCTCCTGATAGCCGGTCATGGCGGTGTTGAAGACGACCTCGCCGCAGCGCTCGCCGCGACGCAGGCGCTGGGTGTCGCCGAAGGTCCGGCCGGAAAACACCGCGCCGTCCTCCAGGACAAGCAGCGCCGGCAGGGAGTCGGGCGGGACCGGCAGGTAGGGGCTGGGCAGCGACATGGGGGCTCCTATTCCTCGTGCACCACGCGCCCGCCGTACACGGTGAGCAGCACGCGCCCGCGCAGCGTCAGGTTCGCCAGCGGCGAGTTCTGACCCTTGGACACAAACCGCGCCGGCTGCACCACAAACGGCAGGTAGGGGTCGAAAACCACCACATCGCCGACGGCGCCCGCGGCCAGGGTGCCGACCGGGCGGCCCAGCCGCGCCGCCAGCGCGAAGCACTGCGCCGGCCGCGTAGTGAGCGCCGCGATGAGCGTGGCGAGCGGCAGGCCGTGGTGGTGATGCAGCGCCAGCAGCGCCGGCAGCGCCGTCTCCAGGCCGGAGATCCCGAACGCCGCCTCATCGTAGGAGCAGCACTTCTCGACCTCCGAGTGCGGCGCGTGGTCGGTGGCGATGGCGTCGATCGTGCCGTCGCGCAGCGCCGCCAGCAGGCCCTGGGTGTCGGCGAGCGTGCGCAGCGGCGGGTTCACCTTGGTGGCAGTGTCGTAGCGGTGGCCGGGGGGCGCCGCCGCTCCGCCGAGGATCCCCTCGCGCTCTCCCGCCACCCACGACTCGGTGAGCAGCAGGTGGTGCGGTGTGACCTCGGCAGTCACCGGCAGCCCGGCGTCCTTGGCGCGGCGGACAAGCTCGATGCTACCGGCGGCGCTGAGGTGAGCGGCGTGGTAGCGCCCGCCGGTGATGCGGCACAGCTCGAGGTCGCGCGCCAGCATGATGGTCTCGCCCGAGACCGGCCAGCCGCGCAGCCCCAGGCGCGTGCTGACCTCGCCGGCGTTCATGACGCCGCGGCCGACCAGCTCGACGTCCTCGCAGTGGTTGACGATCGGGCGGTCGGCGACCAGCGAGTAGCCGAGCGCGTGGCGCATCATGCCGCTGGAGCGGACCGGCTTGCCGTCATCCGAGAAGGCCACCGCGCCGGCCGCCGCCAGCTCGACCATCTCGGTGAGCAGCTCGCCCTTCTGCTCGCGAGTGATGGCGGCGATGGGCAGCACGCGCGCGCTGGCCGGGGCGGCGATCTGCCGGACCCACTCGATGACGCCGCGGCTGTCGAGCACCGGCTGGGTGTTGGGCATGCAGCAAACGGTGGTAAAGCCGCCGCGCGCCGCCGCCAGGGCACCGGTGTGGATGGTCTCGCGCGCCTCCATCCCCGGCTCGCGCAGGTGGACGTGCAGGTCGCAGAATCCTGGAGCGACCACCTGGTCGGCGGCGAGCTCGATGAGGCGCGGCGCGCGGCCCTGCGCCTGCAGGGCGGTGGCGGCCTGGGTCACCGCCGCCGGGTCACCGCTCACCTGGACGACGCCGCCCGCTACTAGCAGGTCGCCGGGGCCGTCCCAGCGCTGCGCCGGATCGATCAGACGACCGCCGCGCAGCCACAGCGGGCTAGTGGGTGGGGAGTGAGATGGCTCAAGCATGACAGACCTCTGCAGGGGGCACTCCAGGCTCGAGGTTGCGGCGGCCGGTCGCCCACAAGAGCACCGCCATGCGCACCGGCGTGCCATTCTGCACCTGGCGGCCGACCAGCGACTGCGGCCCGTGCGCGATCGCCGGATCCAGCTCGACCCCGCCGTTGACCGGGCCCGGGTGGAGCACCGGCAGGTGGGGATGGGCGGCCATGCGCTCGACGCTGAGGCCGTAGATGTTGCGGTACTCGCGGAGCGACGGCAGGTGACCCGAGCCCATGCGCTCGTGCTGCAGCCGCAGCGCCATCACCGCGTCGGCCCAGGCGAGCGCCCGCTCCAGGTTGTACTCGACCTGCACCGCCCGCCCGCGGAATGCGGAAGCAAAGCCGGGCGGCAGCAGCGTCGGCGGCCCGCACAGCATCACCTGCGCCCCGAGGGCGGTCAGCCCCCAGCAGTTCGAGCGCGCGACCCGGCTGTGCAGGATGTCGCCGACGACCAGGATGCGCTTGTTGACAAGCGTCCCCAGCCGCTCGCGCAGTGTGAACAGATCGAGCAGCGCCTGCGTCGGGTGAGCGTGCCAGCCGTCGCCGGCGTTGATGATCGAGGCGCGGCTCCAGCGGCTCGCCGCCTCGACCGCGCCGGACTGATCGTGGCGGATGATGATCGCATCGGCGGCCAGCGCGTCCAGGGTGGCGATGGTGTCGCGCAGCGACTCGCCCTTGGCGACGCTGCTGCTGCTCGCGGTGAGGTTTACGACCTCGGCGCCGAGCGCCTTGCCGGCGATCTCGAACGAGGCGCGGGTGCGCGTGCTGTTCTCGTAAAACAGCGTGATAAGGACACTGCCGCGCAGCCAGCTGAGCTTGCCGCCGGCGCGGCCGTGAGCGTCGCGGACCTCGCTGGCCAGCTTGAGCATCGCCTCCAGCTCGGCGGCCGAGAAGTCCTCCAGATCCAGCAGGTGGCGACGCAGCGGGGCGGACGTGGTCATGGGGCGAAGGCTCCGGCGCCGGCGAGCGGGCGGCTGCCCGGCTTTGTCGGCGCGCTGCCAGCGGCGCAGAGCGGACAGTCGCCAGCGGTGAAGGTCTGCGGGCGCACCTGCCACAGCGAGAACAGTGGCGCCAGGCCGTGCTCCTCAGCGCGCTCGACCACCGCGACATAGGCGACGACGACCCCCCCGGCGGCCTGGCACAGCGCGGCGGTCTCGCGCGCCGACCGGCCGGTGGTGATCACGTCCTCCGCGATCACCACCCGCTCGCCCGGGGTGATGGCAAAGCCGCGGCGGAGCGCCAGCCCGCCGCCCTCGCGCTCGGCGAACAGCGCCCTAGTGCCCAGGGCGCGCGCCACCTCGTGCGCCACCACCACGCCGCCAAGCGCGGGCCCGACGACCGCGTCGGCAGCGAGGCCGGCCGCCTGCAGGCACGCCGCCAGGTCCTGGCCGACGCGCTCGGCGAGCTGTGGGTGCTGCAGCAGCAGCGCGCACTGGACATAGCGGTCGCTGTGCAGCCCGGAGCTGAGCAGGAAGTGCCCGGTCAGCACCGCCTTGGTATCGACCAAGAGCTGGGCGAGCGGGCGGCGGGGATCGAGCGAGCGAGTGTTCATGGCCGTGCCTCGGTTGCAGGTTCCAGATCGAGCCGCGGCGCCAGCAGGTCCTGCGCCTTGCCGCGCGCGGCGGCAGCAAAGTCAGGACCAGAGGACGCATAAAGGATCGAGCGCGAGACATTGACCAGCGCCGCGCCAGCGGGCCAGCCCCCGCCCTGCGCGCCGACCCCCGGCACGAGCAGCGGCAGCCCCGGCGCCACGGCGCGCACCGCGGCCAGCTCGGCGGGCGCGGTCGCCCCCACGACCAGCCCGCAGTGCGGCCGCTGCAGGGCGGCGACCTGCGCCGCGACCCACAGGTACACCGGCTGGCCGCTGGCCAGGCGCAGGGTCTGCAACAGCCGCCCTTCGCTGGTCGCGCACAGGATGAACGTCATGCGGTCGGCGCGCTCGGTAAACGGCGCCAGCGGCTCCAGTCCGAGGTAGGGGTGCACGGTCACCGCGTCGACCGCCAGCGCGTCGAAGGCGGCGCGGGCGTAGGCGCCATTGCTGCTTGCGATGTCGCCGCGCTTGCCGTCCAGGATGAGCAGCGTGTCGGCCGGCACCGCCCGGCGCAGCTGCTCCATCAGCTGCCAGCCGGCGGCGCCCTGCGCTTCAAAGAAAGCGGCGTTGAGCTTGTAGGCGCCCGCCAGATCGACGGTCGCGTCGATGATCGCGCGCAGGAACTGCAAGAGATCGCCGCCGACCGCCGCCGGCAGGCGGCTCGGCTCGGGGTCAAGGCCCACGCACAGGCCGCCGCGGGCCAGCGCGCGAGCATACTTGGCGAGCGCGCTCATCGCCGCCCCTGCAGATACTGGGTCAGGGAGGGAACGCCGCGCGCTTGCAGGTACTCCGCGAGCTCCCGCTGCAGCGCCGGCAGCACCGGCTCCGGCGCGCCGCTGGCGGGCGGATACAGCGCCGTGCCGAGCTGCACCGCCGCCGCTCCCACCGCAAAGAACGAAAGCGCCTCGGCCAGGCTGCGCACCCCACCGCAGCCGATCACCGGCAGCGCCTGCGCCCGGGTCAGCTCCCACACCGCGCGCAGCGCCAGCGGGTGCAGCGAAGCTCCGGACAGACCGCCCACAAACGGCGGCGACTCTTCATTTAGCTGTCGTGCTCCAACGACCGAAACCGCCAGCGCGGGCACTGTATTGGTCGCGACCAGCGCATCGGCGCCGCCCTCGGCACAGGCGCGCGCCCGCTCGCACAGGGAGGTCCGCTCCGCGTACCCGAGCTTCACCCACAGCGGCCGCGCGGTCTGGCGGCGCGCGGCAATCAGGAGCTCGCGCAGCTGCGGCGGCGTCGGCGGCTCCCCCTCCAGGTTGGGACACGAGGCGTTGAGCTCGTAGCCGACCACCCGTGCCTCCTCGGTCCCCGCCTCAAGCTGACCGAGCAGCTCGGCAAGCTCGCCCGGCTGCTCGGCGGCGACGCTGATCAGCACCGGGGCCGGCAGCGCCAGCAGCCGCGGCAGCCGCTGCGCCAGGAACTCGGTGACCCCGGGGTTGCGCAGGCCGATGCGGTTGAGCAGACCCCCAGGCGCCGCGCGCACCGTCGGCTCCGGATTTCCCGCCCGCGCCCGCAGGGTGACGGTCTTGCTGACCAGGGCGCCGGCCGCCTGGGCCTCGGCCGGCAGCGTCGGCGCCGGTGCTTCGCCCGCCGACCACGGCCCGGCGGCAATGACCAAAGGAGAGCCGAGCCAGAGGCGTCCGACCCAGCTCGCCAGCCCGCCCGCCGCCTTCTGCCCAGAAGCTGCAGAGTCCATCGTCATTGGCACCTCGCTTATCACCATATGCACTTGAGCGGCAGGCGGCCGGATTGCGATCTCGGCGGCTACCCCTTAAATACCAGGGACTCTTCTGAGCGGGCTTCTACTCCATAAGTCTTTAGCGCGTCAAGGAGATTGCGATTAAATAGTTAAAAGCGACTCGGTGCCAGGCGCAGAGGTCTATTGTTACAATCAGGTGACAGACTCGCAACCGCGCAAGCGATCGCCCGCGCCCCCTCCAAGGTACCGAAGTCTCGGCTTTTCCCGAGGAGAAACGGCGGAATTGCAAAAAATATTATTGACATCAGGGTGGGCCTGAACTAAAGGTCCCGCACCTTCAGTCGAATAGACCTCGACTCAGCGGTGGCAAGTGAAAACCGATTCGCTTGCCGTTTGGGGAATTATTGAATCGGGTTCCTGATTGGTATTACTCCATAGGACCAGATCGACTTGATCAGGTTGCCTGATCGATAAGGCAAATCGATTTGGTTCATTGATTTAGCCGATTAGGCTGGTCAGGAGTAATGCGTTGATTTGCAAAGCAGGTGCAGGTCCCATGACCCTGAACACGGAGACAGCCGGCCCGACGCCGGTCTATGAAGGCAAGGCCAAGCGAGTCCGGCGGCGCGCCGACGGCCTGGTCGAGCTCGAGTACAAAGACGACGCCACCGCCTTCAACGGCCAGCGGCGCGACCGCTTCGCCGGCAAGGGGCGGCTCAACAGCGAGATCTCGGAGCTCTTGTTCGCCTACCTGGCCGCCCGCGGCGTGCCGAGCCACGCCCGCGGCCGACTGGACGACAAGACGCTGCTTGCCGAGTATGTCCAGATGGTGCCGCTGGAGGTGGTGGTGCGGTTTCAGGTCGCCGGCTCGCTGCGCAAGCGCACCGGCCTTCCGGACGGAACACTGTGCGAGCCGCCGATCGTCGAGTTCTACTACAAGCGCGACGATCTGGGCGATCCGCTGCTGACCGCGCAGCACATCCGGCTGCTGCAGCTGGCGACCCCTGTCGAGCTGCACACCCTGGAGACGCAGGCGCTGCGCGCCGCGGGCCTGCTGCGCGAGCTGTGCGCGCAGGCCGACCTGAAGCTTTTCGATCTGAAGTTTGAGTTTGGCCGCGCTGCCCAGGGGCTCGTCCTGGCCGACGAGATCTCTCCCGACACCTGCCGCTTCCGCGACGCCCGCACCGGGGAGAGCCTGGACAAGGACGTCTTCCGCGAGGGCACCGGCGAGCTACTGCGCGGCTACCAGATCGTCTATGAGCGGCTGCGGGCGGCAAGCTCCGGCCCCGGTACGTAAGCCTACCAAGGAGTATGTACCGGCTTCCCTAACAGAGAAAAAGGGGTGGGTCCAGCGCGATGGAATACAAGATGTTCACGGCAGAGCTCATTGTGACTCCGCGCCGCGGAGTCCGCGACCCCCAGGCCGAGGCGGTGACCGAGGCGCTGCAGGGTCTTTTCTCGCACCCCCAGGCCGGCGCGCCGCAGGTAAGCTGCGTCGGGCGCTACCTGCGCCTGCAGCTTCTGGCGGCGGACCCGGCCAGCGCCCGGGCAGAGGTCGAAAAGATGTGCCGCGAGCTCTTGGTCAATCCCAACCTGGAGTCGTTCGAGCTGCGCCTTGTCGAGGGCGGAGCATGAGCGCCCGGTCCGCCCCGCTGCGCGCCGCGGTGATCGTCTTTCCCGGGAGCAACGGCGACCGCGACCTCGCCGAGGCGCTGGGCGCGGCCTCGTTTGCCGTGCAGCTGTGCCGCTCCGATGAGCCGCTGCCCAAAGATGTGGCGCTGGTCGGTCTGCCGGGCGGCTTCTCCTACGGCGACTACTGGCGGGCCGGCATGCTCGCCAGCCGCGCCCGCGCGGTGCGCGGGCTGCCACCGCACATCGCCGGCGGCGGCCTGGTCATCGGCGTGTGCAACGGCTTCCAGATCCTGGTCGAGGCGGGCCTTCTGCCGGGGGCGCTTGGCTACAACGCCCCGCCGGGCTTCCGCCACCGCTGGGTCGAGCTGGAGGTCAGCGCCAGCGCCGCCGGCAGCCCGTGGTTTGGCCTGCTGCCCGCCGGAGCGCGGCTGAACCTGCCCATGGCCCACGGCGAGGGCCGCTACCAGCCGCCGGCGGATGCGACGGAGCATGGCGACCGGGTGCCGCTGCGCTACTGCAATAACCCCAACGGCTCCCATCTAGATGCGGCGGCGCTGCTCGACCGCAGCGGTCGCGTCCTTGGGATCATGCCGCACCCCGAGCGGGCCGCCGATCCGCGCCTGGGCAGCAGCGATGGGATGGCGCTTTTCGCCTCGGCGGCCCGCCACCTGCGCGCGGCGCTGGGGGATTCGCCATGACGGCGCCGACAGTCGCCGCCCCGCGCCCGACCACGGTCGCCGAGGCGCTGGCGCTCGGGCTGAGCGAGGCGGAGTTCGCAGCGGCCAGCGCCGCGCTCGCCCGCCCGCCGACTCCGGCCGAGCTGGCGGTGCTGGCCGGCATGTGGAGCGAGCACTGCTCGTACAAGTCGAGCCGTCACCTGCTGCGCGGCCTGCCGCAGTCGGGGCCGCGCGTCCTGGCCGGACCCGGGGCGCACGCCGGCGTGGTCGATGTCGGCGAGGGCTGGGCGGTGGCCTTCAAGATCGAGAGCCACAACCACCCAAGCGCCGTCGATCCCTACCAGGGCGCCGCCACCGGCGTCGGCGGCATCCTGCGCGACATCATCGCCCAGGGGGCGCGGCCGTGCGCGCTGCTCGACTCGCTGTGCTTCGGCGATCCGCGCAGCCCGCGGACGCGGCACCTGCAGCGCGGGATCATCGACGGCATCGCCGGCTACGGCAATGCCATCGGCGTGCCCAACGTCGGCGGCCAGGTGAGCTACGACCGCCGCTACGAAGAAAATCCCCTGGTCAACGTGCTCGCCGCGGGCCTTGTGCGCCACGGCGAGCTGCGCACCGCGCGCGCCCAGGGCATCGGCAACGCGCTTGTGTATGTCGGGGCGACCACCGGTCGCGATGGCGTGCTTGGCGCAGCGTTCGCCTCGGAGGCGCTGCGCGAGCCGAGCCAGCAGGTGGCGCAGCGGACGCAGGTGCAGGTCGGCGATCCGTTTAGCGGCAAGAAGCTGCTGGAGGCGTGCGTCCACTTCTCGGCCGAGCTTGGGATGATCGCCGGTCAGGACCTGGGCGCCTGCGGGCTGTCGTGCGCCGTGTTCGAGATGGCGGCCCTCGGCGGCCTCGGCGCGACGCTGGAGCTTGACGCGGTGCCGCTGCGCGAGCCGGACATGTCGCCGATCGAGATCCTGCTCTCCGAGTCCCAGGAGCGGTTCCTGTTTGTCGTCCGCGCCGGCGCCGAGGAGGCCGCGCTGCAGCACTTCCACCGCCACGGCCTGCACGCCGCGGTGATCGGCCGATTGTGCGAAGGCACGCGGGTAAAGGTGCGGGCGCGCGGGGCGGTGCTCGCCGATCTGCCGGCGGCGCTGGTCGCTGGCGGGGCACCGCCGAGTCAGTGGCCGCTGGCACCGGCGCTGCCAGCGGCGACCGTCTATCCCGACTTCCCGGTGCCGACCGACCTCGCGGCAGTCCTGCTGACGCTGCTGGCGCTGCCCGAGATCGCCGATAAGGAGCCGATCTACAGCCGCTTCGATCAGACGGTCGGCAACCGCACGGTGCGCGGACCCGGCCAGGCCAGCGCCGCGGTGCTGCGGCTGCCGGCGAGCGCGCGCGGGTTCGCCCTGGTGCTGACCGGGCGCGGGCAGCTGTGCGCCGCCGATCCCTACCTGGGCATGCAGGCGGCGGTGGCGACGGCGCTGCGCCGCCTGGCTTGCGCGGGGGCCGAGCTCGTCGCGGTGAGCGATGGCCTCAACTGCGCCTCGCCGCGCGACCCGCTGGAGAGCCGCCGCCTGGCCGAGCTCATAGCCGGCCTGGGGGACGCCTTGCGCACCCTCGGGGTGCCGGTGACCGGCGGCAACGTGTCGCTGTACAACGAGTCGCCGAGCGGTCCGATCCCGCCGACGCCGATGCTCGGCGGGCTGGGGCTTGTGAAGGACACCGAGCTGGTGCCGAGCGCCGCGCTGCAGCCCGGGCTGACGCTGCTCTGGCTGGGCGCGCCGCGCGGCGAGCCGGTCACCGCGCGCTATGGCGAGCTGCAGACCGGGCTGTTTGCCGCGGGTCTGCCGGCGGTGGATCTGGCCGCCGAGCGCCGCCTCGCCGACTTCCTGGTCGCCCAGGCGCAGCGCGGCCGCATCCGCGCCAGTCAGCCGACCGGAGTGGGCGGGATGGCGGTGGCGCTGGCCAAGCTGTGCCTGCGCGGCGGCTGCGGCGCGCGCCTGCAGCTGCCCGCCGTGAGCCGCCCTGACTGGCTGCTGTTTGGCGAGTATCCGGCGCAGGCCTGGGTCGCCGTGCCCGCCGCCGAAACGGCCGCCTTCTGCCGCGACGCCGAGGCCGCCGGCGTACCCTGGCACAGCGCCGGCACCAGCGGCGGCGAGGTGCTGGAGCTCGCGGGCCTTGCGCCGCTGCCCCTGGACCTGCTCCTCCAGGCCTTTTCCCCAAAGAGCTCGCATGTCCAGTCCTGAGCTGAAGGAGTTCTGCGGCGTCACCGCCATCTATAGCGCCCAGGCCGACGCCGCTCCGCTCACCCACCGCGCCCTGTTCGCCCTGCAGCACCGCGGTCAGGAGTCGGCGGGCATCGTCACCATCGATGAAGACGGCCGCCTGCACCAGCTGCGCGCCCGCGGCCTGGTCACCGAGGCGCTGCCGCTGCCGCGGGTCTGCAAGCTCCCGGGTCGGCGCGCCATCGGCCACGTCCGCTACTCCACCGTCGCCGCCGATCGGGCCGAGAACGTCCAGCCCTTCCTCGCCAGCACGCCGTACGGCGAGATCGCGGTGGCGCACAACGGCAACATCAAGAACGCCGCCGAGCTGGCCGGCGAGCTGCGGCAGGCCGGGTCGATCCTCAGCACGACCATGGACACCGAGCTCTTGGTCCACCTGCTGGCGCGCTCGGGAGCGCCGGAGCTCGGCAGCGCGCTGCAGCAGGTGGCGGGCCGGGCGATCGGCGCCTACTCACTCACCATCCTGTGCGCCGGCCGGCTGTACGGGCTGCGCGACGCCCACGGGCTGCGGCCGCTGGTGCTCGGGGAGCTGGGCGCCGGCGGCTGGGTGCTGGCCTCGGAGACCTGCGCGCTCGATGCGCTCGGCGCGCGCCTTGTGCGCGAGGTCGCGCCCGGGGAGCTCATCGAGATCGGACCGGCCGGCGTGCACTCGCGGCAGCTGCTGCCCCCGGCCAAGGTGCCGACGCCGTGCGTGTTCGAGCTTGTGTACTTCGCGCGCCCGGACTCGATCGTGTTCGGTCAGAATGCGCAGGCGGCGCGAACGCGCATGGGCGAGCAGCTGGCGCAGCAGGATCAGGAGCTTGATGGCTGCATGCCGCCGGTGGATCTGGTGGTGCCGGTCCCGGACTCGGGGATCCCCGCCGCCATCGGCTACGCCCGGGTGAGCGGCATCCCCTACGAGCGGGCGATCCTGCGCAGCCACTACTTCGGCCGCACCTTCATCCTGCCCACTCACGACGCCCGCGCCCAGGGCGTACGGCTCAAGCTCTCGGTCAACCGCGAGCTGGTGGCGGGCAAGCGCCTGCTCCTGGTCGATGACTCGCTGGTGCGCGGCAACACCGCGCGCGAGCTTGTGCGCATGGTGCGCGAAGCCGGCGCCCTGGAGGTCTGGCTGCGCGTCGCCTCGCCGCCGCTGCGCTGGCCGTGCTATCTCGGCATCGACATGCCCAGCCGGCAGGAGCTCATCATCAACGCGCACGGCGACGAAGCCGGCGTCCGCGACCATGTCGGCGTCGACAACCTGCGCTACCTCAGCGAGGAGCGGCTGCGCCGGGCCACCGGCAACGCCGCGGCCTGCCTGGCCTGCATGAACGGGAGCTACCCCCTGTGAGCGACTCAGCCCCCACCACCACCGCGCCGCCGCAACCGCTGACCTATGCCGCCGCCGGCGTCGACATCGGGCGCGCCGATGCCCTGGTCCACCACCTGCGCCGGCTGGCGGCGCGCACCCACGGCCCCGAGGTGACTCCCTACACCGACTCCTACGCCGGACTGTATCGGCTGGGGGCGGAGGGACCGCTGCTCGCGGCGAGCTGCGATGGGGTCGGCACCAAGCTGCTGCTGGCCACCCGGCTGCGCCGCTTCCGCGCCCTGGGCCAGGATCTGGTGGCGATGAACGTCAACGATCTGTTGCCGTGTGGCGCCCGCCCGCTGTTCTTCCTCGACTACCTGGCCGCCGGACGCCTGGACGCGCAGCCGCTGAGCGAGCTGATGGAGGGCATGGTCGCCGCCTGCCAGCAGGCCGGCTGCGCGCTGCTCGGCGGCGAGACCGCCGAGATGCCGGGCGTGGCCGCTGAGCTGGAGCTGGCCGGCTTCGCGGTGGGCCTGGTCGAGCCGACCCTGACTCCGCGGCTGAGCGCTCTTGCGGCCGGCGATCAGGTGCTCGGGCTGCCGGCCAGCGGCGTCCACGCCAACGGTCTGAGCCTGGCCCGCCGGGCGCTGGAGCGGGCCGGCCTGGAGCTCACCGCGCAGCCCGCGGGCCTTGCGCAGAGCCTGGGCGAGACGCTGCTCACCCCCACTCCAATTTATGTCCGCGAGGTGCTGGACGCCCTGCAGCGCGGCGCCGGCGAGGTCCACGCCGCCGCCCACATCACCGGCGGCGGCCTCCTGGGGCGGGCGCGCAAGCTGCTGCGCGAAGGGCTGGCCATGCGCATCTGGCCGGACTCCTATGAGAAGCTGCCGATCTTCCAGGTGATCGCCCAGGCCGGCGAGGTCTCGGCGCTGGAGATGGCGAGCACATTCAACATGGGGCTCGGCTTTCTGCTATGCGTCTCGGCCGCGGGTGCCGAGCGGATCCTCGCCGCGCCGGCCACCCGGTGGCGGCGGGTCGGCGAGCTAGTCGCCGGCGCGCAGGGAGTGGACCTTGGCTGAGCCGGTCGCCGCCGATCCGTCCGGCGCGCCGCGCCCGCGGTTTGCCATCCTCGGCTCGGGCCGCGGCTCCAACGCCGAGGCCCTCATGGCCGCCTTTGCCAGCGGGTTTCTGCCCGCCGAGCTGGCGGTGGTGATCGCCGATCGCGAGGGCGCGGCCATCCTCGACCGGGCCGCCGCGCGCGGCGTCGCGCGCGCGCTGTGCCCGAGCCGCGACCGCCCGCGCGCCGAGCACGAAGCCGAGCTGCTCGCCTGCCTGCAGCGGCACCGCGCCCAGCACCTGCTCTTGGCCGGCTACCTGCGCATCCTCAGCGAGGCGTTCCTGCGCCAGTTCGCCGGCGTCGTGCTGAACATCCACCCGTCGCTGCTGCCTGACTTTCCCGGGCTCGGGGCGGCGGCGCGGCAGTGGCGGGCCGGGGTCCGGGTGGCCGGCGCCACCGTCCACTATGTCGATGCCGGGGTCGACACGGGGCCGATCCTGCTCAGCGGCTCCCTCGAGGTCCGGGGCGACGAAGGCGAGGCCGGGCTCGCGCAGCGCATCCTGACCGAAGTCGAGCACGTCATCTACCCGCGCGCGGTGTGGCTCTTGTGCGCGCGGCTGGCAAACCCGGGCGGTCAGGAGGAACCATGTACGACGCGTTGATTCGACCCGAGCTGCCCGAGAGCCCGGTCCGGCTGGCCCTGCTCTCGGTCCATGACAAGAGCGGCATCGTCGAGCTGGGGCGGGGTCTGGGCGAGCTCGGAGTCAAGCTGCTCGCCTCGGGCGGCACGGCCGGCGCGCTCGCCGCGGCGGGCCTTGCGGTCACGCCGATCGAAGAGTTTACCGGCGAGCCCGAGCTCCTCGATGGCCGCGTCAAGACCCTGCACCCGCGGATCTTCGCCGCCCTGCTCGCCGACCGCCGCGAGCCGGCGCACCTGCAGCAGCTGGCGGCGCGCGACTTTGTCCCCATCGATCTGGTCGTGGGCAACCTGTATCCGTTCGCGCAGACCCTGGCCCGCGGCGCCAGCGCGGCGGCGACCATCGAGATGATCGACATCGGCGGACCCTCGCTGCTGCGGGCGGCGGCCAAGAACGCCGAGGGCGGCACCACGGTGCTGGTCAGCCCGTCCGAGTATCCGGCGCTGCTGCACGAGCTGCGCCAGCGGGGCGCGGTGCCGCTGCCGCTGCGGCGGCGGTGGGCGGCGCAGGCGTTCCGCGAGGTGGCGGCCTACGACGCACTCATCGCCGACTGGCTGAGCGCCCGCAGCGGGGAAGCGGCAGGGATCTTTGCCGACCGTCACGGGTCGCTTCTGCGCAGCACCCGGCTGCGCTACGGCGAAAACCCGCATCAGGCCGCCCATCTGTATGTCGAGCCCGGATGCTCCGGCGGGGTCGCCCAAGCGCGGGCCCTGCAAGGCAAGGAGCTCTCCTACAACAACTACCTGGATCTCGATGCGGCGTACCGCGCCGTGTATCCGCTGGCAGCGCCGGCTTGCGCCATCGTCAAGCACACAAACCCCTGCGGCCTGGCCTGCGCCGACAGCGCGGCCGCCGCCTTCCGTCGCGCGCTGGCCGCCGATCCGGTGGCGGCCTTTGGCGGCGTGCTCGCCTTCAACCGGCCCCTTGATGAAGCAGCGGCGCTGGCGCTGCGCGACAGCAAGCTGTTTATCGAGTGCGTCATCGCGCCCGAGATTCCCGCGGCGGCCCAGCAGGTGCTGCGCGAGCGGGCGAACCTGCGCCTGGTCGAGGCGCCGGCCGGCTCGCCGCTGCCGGGCTGGGTGAGCCACCGCATCGGCGGCGGGCTGCTCGTGCAGACTGCGGATCCGGGTCCGTACGGGGAGACCGCGGACTTCGCGGTCGTCACCCGGCGGGGCCTGGAAGCGGGCTGGGAGGCCGAGCTGCGCTTCGCCCTGCACGCCGCCGCGGCGCTCAAGTCCAACGCCATCGCGGTCACTGCCGAGCAGTGCTTGCTCGGCGCCGGCACCGGCCAGGTGAGCCGCGTCGAAGCGGTGGCGCAGGCGCTGCACAAGGCCGGTGAGCGGGCCCGCGGCGCCTTCCTCGGCTCGGACGCCTTCTTCCCTTTTGCTGACTGCGTGCGGCTGGCGCACGCGGCCGGCATCGCCGCCATCATCCAGCCCGGCGGCTCGGTGCGCGACGCCGAGTCGATCGCCGCCTGCGATGAGCTCGGGCTGGCGATGGTGTTCACCGGCCGCCGCCACTTCCGACACTGAGGCCCTCATGCGCGTCTTGATCGTAGGCGGTGGCGGCAGAGAGCACGCGATGGCGCGGGCGCTTCGCAGCGCGCCGGACTGTCAGCTCCTGAGCGCTCCCGGCAACCCCGGCACCGCCGAGCTCGGACGCAACGTCGCGGTGGCCGCCGAGGATGTGGCTGGCCTAGTCGAGCTCGTGCGCCGCGCCGAGATCGAGCTGGTGGTGCCCGGCCCCGAAGGCCCGCTGGTGCGCGGCCTGGCTGATGCGCTGCGCGGCCTGCCCGGGGTGCTGTGCTGCGGCCCCACGCAGGCGGCGGCGGCGCTGGAGGGCTCCAAGGTGTTCACCCGCACCCTCGCCCACACGCTAGGGATTCCCAGTCCGGCGCACCGCACCCTGAGCGCCCCCGAGGAGGTGAGCGCGGCGCTGCAGCAGTTCACCCGACCGCCGGTGCTCAAGGCCGATGGACTCTGCGCCGGCAAGGGAGTGTTTCTTCCCACCTCGTTCGCCGAGTGCGAGCAGCGCGCGCGCGCGCTCCTTGGCGGGGCGCTCGGCGAAGCGGGGCGACAGCTGGTGGTGGAGGAGCGGCTGCTCGGCACCGAGGCCTCGCTGTTCTTTGCCTGCCACGGCGAGCAGTGCCTGGCGCTGCCCCACGCCCGCGACCACAAGCGGCTGCGCGACGGCGACGCCGGGCCCAACACCGGCGGCATGGGCGCGGTGAGCCCGAACCCCACGGTCGATGCCGCGCTCACCGCGCAGGTGGCGGCGCAGTTCGTGCAACCGGTGCTGCGCGAGCTGCAGCGGCGCGGTACGCCGTTTGTCGGGTTCCTGTTTGTCGGCCTGATGCTGACCGCGCAGGGACCGCGGCTCCTGGAGTTCAACGTCCGGCTGGGCGATCCCGAGGCGCAGGCGATCCTGCCGCGCCTTGCCGCGGGCGAGTTCCTGCGCCTGTGCCGGGCCACCGCTCGCGGCGAGCTGGCAAACTTCCGCCTGGCGGTCGATCCGCGCCCGACCTGCGCGGTGGTGCTGGCGGCCGCAGGCTATCCCGACCACCCGAGCCCCGGCGCCGCGGTCGAGCTTGATCCAGCGCTGACCACCGCGCAGCGCTGCTTCATCCACGCCGGCACCAGCTTCAGCGGGCAAGCGCTAAAGGTCCGCGGCGGCCGCGTCGGCGCCATCGTCGCCCAAGCCGACACCGCCGAAGCAGCGCGCGAGCACGCCTACGCCGGCCTGTCGCACGTCCGCTTCGCCCAGATGCAGTACCGGACCGACATCGGCGCCAGCTGAGCCAGCAAGCCGCGCAGCCGCCGCGACGCCTACATTAGTTCAAGGATGCCCCAGGGATGACGGCGCCTCCGCGCCGCGCCGCCGCGAGGGCGCGCCGCCGCCGCCCCCAGGAGCCCGGGTTCTGGCGCGAGGCGACGGCGCGCCTCAGCGAGTCGCTGCTGCCCCGGGCCCCCAGCCCGACCAAGCTTTCCGAGCTGCTGGCGCGCATCCTGCCGACGATTGAAGATGCGCAGTGGCTGTTGCGGGTGCCGCGCGCGCTGCTCGATCAGTTCCTCAGCCTCCTGCACGACAGCGATGAGGAGCGGCGCGACGAGTGGCGCAGCCTGCGGCGCTCGATCCTGGAGGCGGTGACGGTGCTGGCGGCGCGGGTGTGCGCGCTCGGGCTGGCCAACGACGTGTGGGAGCGCCTGCCCGAGACGCCGCTGGAGCAGCTGCCGTTTCTGCGCCTGCAGCGAGTCTGCGACGCCCTGACCGCGGGCTCGCGAGGCGCGGCAGGCGACGGACCGGCAGCGACGGGCGGCAGCGGTCACGTCACCGAGGCGTTCCTGGTCATCAAGGACTGTCAGCAGGCGGTGCAGCAGGTCCTGGGGCACCTCGAAGAGTACGGCGTCAGCGTCGATCTGGTCTATCGCCTCGAGCTGATCAACGCCATGCTCGGTCGCCTGGAGGAGCTGCTCAAGCTCCTGTTCGGGCAGGGCTCGGCCGGGCCCGGGCACGAGGGCGCGCACTTCGTCTCGGAGCTCATCCAGGCGCAGGTGCATCGGCGCAGCCTGCGGGCGCTGTTCCGCACCAGCACCCACCAGCTGGCGCGCAAGATCGTCGAGCGCACCGGCAAAAGCGGCGAGAAGTACATCACCGAGACCCCCGCCGAGTGGCGGGCGATGCTGCTCGCCGGCGGCGGCGCCGGGGTGCTCACCGCCGGCACCGCGGTCATCAAGTTCATCGCGACCGGCATGCCTCTGCCGGCGTTCTTCGCTGGACTTTTCGCCTCGCTGAACTACGCCACCTTCTTTGTCATCATTCAGCTGTGCCACTTCACCCTGGCGACCAAGCAGCCGTCGATGACGGCGGCGGCGCTGGCCGGCGCTCTGTCGGGGCGGCTCGATGCCGAGCACTTCAAGGGCATGGTCGATCTTATCGCCCGCATCACCCGCTCGCAGCTGGCCGCCGCGCTCGGCAACCTTGGGGCGGTGATCCCATCGGTGCTGCTGTTTGACTGGCTGTACCGGCTGCGCACCGGCCACCCGTTTCTCAACGAGCACGGGGCCGAGCACACGATCGAGTCCCTGCAGCCGCTGCGCGCCCTGCCCTTCGCCATCCTCACCGGCGTCTACCTGTGGCTGTCGAGCCTCGCCGCCGGCTGGCTGGAGAACTGGGCGGTCTATCACCACCTGCCCGAGGCGATCGCCGGCAGCCGCCGGCTGCGTCGGCTGGTCGGCCCCCGGGTGGCCGGCTTTCTCGGGCGTTCGCTGGCGTATCACATCTCGGGCGTGGGCGGCGTGGTGACGCTCGGGTTCGTGCTCGGCATGTCGCCGGTGGTCGGGCAGTTCTTCGGCATCCCGTCCGAGGTCCGCCACGTCACCCTATCTTCCGGGGCGCTGACTTTCGCCGTCTCGACGCAGGTCTTCGAGCACGGGTGGCACGCCCTGCTCGCCCGCCCGCTGCTCCTGTCGTGGCTCGGCATCGTCGTCATCCTGCTCGCCAACTTCGGCGTCAGCTTCTCGCTGGCGCTGGCGGTGGCGCTGCGCGCTCGCGAGGTTCACCGCCGCGACCTGTTCATCCTGCTGCGCACCGTCTGGGGGCGGGTCGTGCGCTCGCCGCTGGAGTTCCTGTTTCCGGTCAAGCGGCGCCCGCTCAGCACCTGACCGGCGTGCGCTCTAAATTCCCAGCACGAGCTGGCGCGACAGCGAGAGCAGCTGCCGCTTGGCCTCCAGGTCGAGCCGCACGGGCAGCTGGGCGACGCCGATAAGGCGCCGCATGATCTCGACCCCGGCCAGCGCCCACAGCAGCGGCCGATCGACCGCCGCCCGCTGCTCGTAGCGCCGCAGCAGCGTGTCGCCGGCCGGCTCCGGCTGTCCCGCAAGGTGCAGGTGGGCCAGCAGCACGCCCAGATCAAACTCGCGCGGCCCGAGAAAGCAGAACTCGGGATCGATGACGAAGACTCCCGCGGCGGTCTCCAGCAAGCTGCCCGGGAAGAAATCGCCGTGACACAGCGGGCCGTCGGCATCTGCGAGGTACAGCTGCCCGAGCCGCTGCACCCGGTCGCTGTAGGCGGCATCGGCGGCCAGCTCGCGCGCGAGCGCCGTCAGTCCCGGGGTGATGGCGTCGAGGTTCAGGCCGTTGTGCGGGTCGAGCGGCAGGCGAAAGATGTGCTCGTGGTTGAGCGCGCGCATCGCCGGGTTGCGCAGCACCAGGCGATCCGCGGGCGGCACCGTCAGCGCGTGCAGGTGCCCCAGATAGTCGGCCAGGTCCACCGTCGCCGCCTCGCTCAGCCGGGCGCCGGCGTACAGCGCGGTGAGCTCGCGCGCCGCGCCCAGATCCTGCAGGACCAGGATGTGCGACTGCGGATCCAGGGCGTACAGGCGCGGCATGCGCGCCGCCAGCCAGGGACTGCGCGCGGCGAGCGCGTAGAAGTGTCCCTCGACCAGCGTCCGCGCCACCGGGGCGGGGATGTGCGGGTACTTCTCGACCCACGGGCGACCCTGCTTGACGATCAAGCTGCGAGCCGCGGTGGTCACCCGCAGGGTCAGGTTCATGTTGCCGTCCCCGGCGCGCGCCGCGGTGACGACGCGCTCGCCGGCCGGCAAGAGGCCCTGGCGGTGCAGGTAGGCGGTGAGTCCGCCGCGATCGCCAGCGTCGAGCTGATAAGGCGCCGCGCCGTCGGCGATCCCCGGGACTGACGCCGCCCCCGCCTGCTTCATGGCTGGGCAGTGTCGCGCACGGTCTTGCCGAACAGCGCGAGCGTGCGCCGCCAGGCGTCGTTGGCGGACTCTTTGTGGTAGGCCTCGGGGCGGGTGTCATTGAAGAAGGCGTGCCCGGCCCCCGGATAGACGACGACCTCGGTGGCGATGCCGTGCTCGCGCTGCTGGGCGGCGAACGCCTGGGCAGCGGGCACCGAGAAGAAGGTCTCGTGCTCGCCAAACAGGATGAGGCCGGGCACCTTGATCTTGCCCAGATCGACCGCGCCCTTGGGCGGGAAGCCGTAGAAGGCGGCGTAGGCGTCGACGCCGGGCTGGCTGGCGGCGATGACGGTCAGCGCGCCGCCCATGCAGAAGCCGACCACGCCGACGCGGGTGCAGCCTTCGACCTCGCGCAGGTGGCGCACCGCGGCGGCGATCTCGCGGGCGGCGCGGCCCCAGTCCAGGCCCTGCATCAGGTGCTGCGCCTCTTCGGCCTCGGCCGTGCTCTTGCCGTGGTACAGGTCCGGGGCCAGCGCGACGTAGCCCTGCTCGGCGAAGCGACCGACCAGGTCCTTGATGTGCGGCACCAGGCCCCACCACTCCTGAAGGACGATGAGGCCCGGCCGCCCCGCCGCCGGCCGCATGAGGTAGCCGCTGGCAGCTCCGGTCTCGGGAGAAGCGGTGAACTGGACTGTGTGGGAAGTGGTCATGAGAGCTCCTTGGGGGGCTATTTTATCCGATTCCCGGCCCGCGGCCGGCCCTTAAGTGCCCGCGGCCGCAGCCGGAAATGCGCGCGCCAGCGCCCCGGCGAGCTGCGCCAGCTCACCTTCATCCAGCACCGCGCGGACATCACACAGGAGGCGGCCCGCCGCCACGCGCGCCACCACCGCCGGGTCGCCCTGGCGCAAGGCCGCCGCCAGCCGCCGCGCCAGCGCATCCTGGCCGCCGGCCGCGCTGGCCAGCGCCGCGCCGGCCGGCACCGCCAGGGCAAAGCTTGGCAGCTGCGCCAGCGGCAGCGAGCCGCCGCCCACCGCCGAGCGGGTCGCGACCACCTCCCCTTGCACGCCCGCCGCGGCGCACAGCGCTTGCAGCTTCTCGGCGCGCGCGCGCAGCTCGGCGGGTCCTACGGCCAGCAGGCGCTGGGTCGGGATCGCGTCGAGCTGCCCGTCGCGATAGAGCTCGAGCGTGGCCACGAGCGCCGCCAGCGTCAGCTTGTCGGGCCGCAGCGCCCGCATGAGCGGGTGCTTGTGCAGCCGCCCGATGGCCTCGCGCGAGCCAGCGAGGATGCCGGCCTGCGGACCGCCGAGCAGCTTATCGCACGAAAAGGCCACCACGTCGCAGCCCGCCGCCACCGCCTGCGGCACCGTCGGCTCGGCCGCCGCCGTCTCGGCCGCCGGCTCACCGTCCCAGTCCGTCGCCGTCAGCTCGCGCTCGGCCACCGTCGGCTCGACCAGCGCGCCCGAGCCGAGATCATACAGGCACAGCAGCCCCCGCTCGTGCGCCAGCTGCGCCAGCTGCGCCACCTTGACCTCGGCGACAAAGCCGACAAGCGCGAAGTTGCCGCGGTGGACCTTGAGCAGCGCCGCAGTCTGCGGCCCGACGGCCTGCTCATAGTCTCTTTGGTGGGTGCGGTTGGTCGTGCCGACCTCGCGCAAAAGCGCTCCCGAGGCGCGCATGACATCGGGAACGCGGAACGAGCCGCCGATCTCGACCAGCTCGCCGCGCGAGACCACCACCTCGCGCCCCGCGCACAGGCCGGACAGCATCAGCAGCACTGCCGCCGCGTTGTTGTTGACCACCAGATGCGCCGCCGCCCCGGTGAGCGGCGCCAGCAGGGCGTCCACCGCCTCCTGCCGGCTGCCGCGGCGCCCCGGGGCCAGCTGATATTCCAGGTTGCAGTAGCCGGCCGCGAGCTCTTGGACCCGCTGCAGCGCCGCCGGCGCCAGCGGCGCGCGACCGAGGTTGGTGTGCAGGACGACCCCGGTGGCGTTTATCACCCGCCGCAGCCCCGGCAAGAGCAGCGCCGCCACCCGCGCCTCAAGCCGCGCCGGCTCGACCCGCCAGCGCCCCTGCGCATCGAGCGGCCCGCTCTTGCCGGCGAGCACCTGCTGCCGCAAAAGGGTCAGCTCGGCGCGCACCGCAGCCACCACCGCCCACCGCGGCCCGGCGGCGAGCAGCGCCGCCACCGCCGGCTCGCGCAGCACCTTGTCGACCTGCGGCAGCCGCCGCAGCGCGTCTTGCCCCGGCGGCCGGTCATCGTCCGTCTTCATGGGGCCGCAGTATACGCGCACCGCAGGCGGCCCGGGCTCGTTCCGCTCGCCCGATCGCTGCTAAAGCACAACCGCCAGCACCCCGCCCACGATCATCGCCACCGCCCACACCTGATCAAGGTTCAGCCAGCTGCGCCGCAGGATTGACAGCCCGAGCTTGTAGTAGACGGTGAGCGCCACCACCCCGGCCGCCAGCAGCATGGCCGCGGTGTGCACCGCCACCGCCGCCAGGTAGCTCGGCCAGCCCTGCGCCACCGTGCCGAGCGCGGCGCTGCAGGCCTCGCCATGGCACGGCGGCGCCGCCCCTTCGCTGAGCAGGAACACCGGCAGCAGCATCAGTCCTGCGCCGTGCGCGGTGGCCATGAGGAACGACCACAGCGTCAGATCGGCAAAGCCGACCCGCATGCCCACCCAGCGCGGGTGGCGCGGCCGCAGCAGCTTGTACAGCCCGAAGCCGCCCAGGCACGCCGCCACCGCCCAGCGCAGCCCCGGGCCGGGCAGCACCTGGGTGCCGGCGAACAGCACCGCGACGACCAGGCCGATCGACGCCGCGTGCCCGAGTCCGATCGGCGGCAGCGCCCGCAGCACCGCCCGTCCGCTGCGCTCCTGCAGGCCCAGCGCCACCGCGAACAGCCAGCCCATGCCGGGATTGGCCCCGTGGTAAAGGCCCAGTCCCGCAAGGGTCACCCAGCGCAGCACGCCGCCGCTCATGGGAAGCAGAACGAGTCGGACGAGGCGTCGCCGCCGGCCAGCCGCACCTGGTGCGAGCGGCGCCCGCCGAAGTCGACAAAGAAGTCGGGGTCGAGCGTCATGCCACCGCCCGGCTGCACGTTGACCTTGGCCATCCAGCCGGTGACCGGCGTCGGCGGCGGGTAGAACTGCTCGTCCCAGGCGGCGTACAGGGAGCTTGTAAAGTAGACGCGGCTGCCGTCGCGGCTGACCTCGACCATCTGCGGCGCGCCGGTGAGCGGGCCCGATCGGGGATGAGCGGCGCGGGCGACGATGCCGCCCAGGCGCACCGAGCCGGTGAGCTTGGGATTCTCCGGATCGCTCACATCGTACTGGCGCAGCTCGCCGGTGCCCCAGCACGACACGTACAGGAACTTATCATCGAGGGACAGGTTGATGTCGGTGCACAGCGGCGGCACCGCGCCAAAGCCCTTGAGCAGCGGCGGCAACAGCTCGGGGCTCGCCGGCTCGGCGGGGATGGTGATGACCTTGCGCACTGCCCACTTGTCGCCGTCGCGGTGCCACAAAAAGACCGAGGCGCTCAGATCCTTGACGCTGACCACGCAGCCCATGAAGCCGTAGGCGCGGGTCGGATCGTGGGCCGGGCGCAGCTCGAGGGTCATCTGGTGCTCATCGCCGACATCGAGGACCTGCTTGTGCTTGCGCCGCCGCAGATCCCAGACGTGCAGCCGGTGACCGTACTTTTTGCCGAGCAGCAGCTCGGGAATGACGCCCCCTTCGATCATGTTCGGGGTGCCCCACTCACTGGAGACCAGGGTGTCGTAGCCCAGGTGCCACCAGAAGTCGTAGTGGAGATACTGCGGCCCGCGATCGATCTCCCACCGCCCGAGCACATCCAGGCTGTCGCAGTCGAGAAGGAAGATCCCGCCCGGCCCATCGCCCGCCGGGCTCCCGAGCGCCGAGACGTAGATGCCGTCGGGTCCGCAGTGCAGGGTGTGCGGACGCGAGTAGCCGGAGCGGCTGGCGATCTCCTCGGCCTCGATGATGCGGTGCAGGCGCGGCTTGCCCGGCTCGGCCTTCACATCGAAGACGAAGATGCGAGAAGAGCGCAGGCAGGGCAGGAGCAGATAGCGCCGCTCTACATGCGGGTGCGGTGCATATGGGCAGAGGGCGGCGCTGCAGGCGTTCCACCCCGAGTGGTGCAGCTCATCGCCGAAGGTCGGCACCTCGGCGAGGTCGATGATCTTGCCGTAGCTTGACGACTGCGGGTCGAGGTCGATGGTCGCCAGCGCGTCGTGCAGGTGGGGACCAGGGCGCCCGAGCGCCGCCGCGGCGTCAAAGGCGGTGACGTAGGCAAGCTTCTCCTTCTCCGCGGCCATGGCCATGCGCGGCGAAGGATAAAAGGATGGATCAGGACGCAGTCGCATGTAGATCTCCTCTTGGCGCCAAAACGGCCGGGTCAGCTGAGTAATCTGCTCAGGTAAAGTCTGGCGCGCTTTAACTCAAGTTAGCACGCCGGCCGGCTTGTCAGTAAACGACGGTCTACTGCCCGACCGCCGCGAGGTCGGTCGCCACCTCGACCATTTTGCCCAGCCGGCGCGCCCGGGATTTGTCCGTCCGCCCAAGTCATCCGTGCTAGGATTAATATTGGAGGGTACTGATGGCGTGGAGCGAGCTCGAGGCCAGCGATGGACTAGGGCAGCGGTGCAGCTACCAGGGCCCAGGGTTTTGCGCGCAGCTTGACTTTGACTGCCATGGCGACGCGCGCAAGCTGGAGATCCGGCCCACGACGGGCGGCACGTTTGCCGCGGCGCTGCTCGAGCACCTCAAGCCCTTCGGCGAGCCGGTCATCGTCGTCCCCGGTCAGCTGGCGATCATCGACCGCGAGGGATACTTTCGCCTCTACGTAAGCCCCGGCCGGCTGCAGGCGCAGCTGCGCAAGGAGGCGCCGCGGTCAGTCATCGCGGAGCTCCTTACCCAGCTGGAGCGGGCGCAGCACGGTGCCAGCTGCGCCGAGTGTCCGCGCCTGTGTCACGCCGCGGCGCTCGGCTACGACGCGAGCGATGGCGGTCTGCGCATCGACAGCCGCCTGTGCACCCACTGCCTGGACTGCGTTCATCATCACCTGGAGCTGCACCGACTCCCACCGGCCGAGCGGCGAGGCGGCGCTCTCACCAGGAACTGCGCATGAGCGATGCCGCCTCGCGAGCCCACGGCAAGCCTCAGACCCAGCGGTGGCAGCCGCCCCGGAGTCCTGCATGAAGGGTCGCGCCTACCAGCTGCTCAACGAGTTCAAGCTGACTCTTAGCGGAGCCGCGGCACCGTTTCTGATGTCGCGTCTTATCCTGCGGGCACGCATCATCCCGGACAACATCACGCCCGAGATCGACGACCCCGCGGTCGAGCGACGCCTTGACGAGGCCATCCGCGCTCTCACCGCCGAGCGCAACCTCGCTCCCTAGCGTCAACCCCAAGGATGTAACCGGATGTCGATACCGAACCTGCAAGTGCCCAGCGAGCTGCGCCAAGACCAGGGTTCCTTCCTCTGGGGCGGCGAGCCGCTGGTGTTCCACTGCCACCACTACAACATCGCCCTGCAGCAGGCCATCGAAGAGTGCCTGCCCGAGGGCTACGCGCGCCTGCTCACCGATGCCGCGACCGAGGTCGTGACGCCGCAGGTGGCGGCGGTGCTGACGTGCAATCCGCAGCTCGGCTCGTTCACCGAGCGGCTGGCAGCGGCGGCCGAGATCAGCCGGCGGCTCGGCTTTGGGCTGCTGCAGCTGGAGGGCAATGAACAGGGCGGCACGGCGCGCATGCCGCGCTCCCATTACTCCTATGGCTGGCGCAGCAAGTACAGCCGGCGCGCCGAGCCCACCTGCTGGTTCCATAGCGGCTTTGCCGCCGCCGCCTTCGCCGCCGCCGCCGGACTGCCGGCCGGCAGCTTCGAGGCGGTCGAGACCGACTGCGCCGCCGTGCACAGCGATCACTGTGAGTTCCGCATCCGCCTCTGCCACCCCGCCCGTCTGCTGCCGACCTCAGTGGGCGAGGGCAGACCGCCCCGCCAGGCAGCGCCGCCGCTCGGTCTGACCGGCAACATCGACGCGCAGGCGATCATTGATGCGGTGCGCAAGCTGCCGATCGAAGGCAACGAAGAGGGACTCATCCCGGTGTTCGGCGTCTACCTCACGCGCCACTACGCCAACTACTACAACCGCGTCTGCTACGACTTCGAGCGCCAGGTGAGCGAGCAGCACCCATCGCTCGTCGAGCCGGTGCGGCTGGCGCTCATCGAGGCCGGCCACCGCTGCGCCTTCAACACCTTCGGCGGCATCGCCCAGTCGGTCGAGTGGGAGGCGCTCATCCAGCCGATGTGCCGCGACAAGGCCGACTGGTTCCACGGCGTCGTCGCCTGCGTCAACGCCTTCGGCTGGGGCTGCTGGCGCACCACCGAGCTTGTCCCGAGCGAGCGAGTGGTCGTCGAGGTCTTTGGCAGCTACGAGTCCAACGGTCGCCTCGCCATGTATGGTCATAGCGCACGCGGCTCGTGCTTTCTCCACATGGGCGGAGTGGCGGGCCTTATGAACCTCTTGTGGGTCGGCGATCTGACCGAGCGCCCGACGCTCGACGCCGCCTACTACACCAGGATCTACAGCCAGCCGGAGTCGTTCGCCTGCGATGAGGTGACCTGCCGCAGCCGCGGCGACGATCGCTGCACCTTCGTCGCCACCCGCAAGCGCTTCTAGCCCGCTAGGCTTTTTCCCAGAGTCGCGTCATCTACTTTGTTGCGCGCTCGCGACCCGGTGCTGCATCTTCACTTCTATGCAGGTTGCGATCGGGGGCCACACCTTCCTCGTAGAAGGCGATGTGGTGCAGTGCATGTTGCAGGGAGACTTTACTGCACAGCAGGCCCGCGAGCTGTTCGTCCTGCTGGAGCAGGTCCAGGCGGATGAGGGCTCGTTCGTGATTCTGGCCGATATCAGCCAGATGGGAACGATCGACGCCGCGGCGCGCCGCTGGATGGCGCTAGAGTCGCGGCGCTTCGCCTGCCGCGCCACGGCGATGTACGGCGCGAGTCTGCCCGCGCGCACCGTGATCACCCTCCTTTTGCGCAGCCTGGCCTTGTTTCGGCCGACGCTCATGCCTCTGCACTTCGCCAAGACCGAGCAGGAGGCCCGCCTCTGGCTCGAAGCGCAGCGACCGGCCCAGCAGATCGGCTAAAGTAGCAGGGTCGGCGGCGCCGCGGGTGCAGCAGCACCGGCTGTCTCGGACGGCGCGCGCGGTCTCGCGGCGGGCCGGCACCGCCCACGCCTCGTTACCGCTGGAAAGGAGAGCCGCCAAGATGACTGCGACCGTCAAGACGACCTATGGGGTACTGCGCGGACTGGAGGAACGCGGCGTGCACGCGTTTCTGGGAGTTCCCTTCGCCGCGCCGCCGGTGGGCCCGCGGCGCTACGCGGCGCCCGAGCGCCCGGCGCGGTGGGACGGCGAGCGGCCGGCGACAAGCTCCGGCCCGGTGTGCCTGCAGCAGCCGATGCCCGGGGTGTTCGGGGCGCTCGGCTCGCCCAAGGGCCAGGCCGGCGACGACTGTCTGAACCTCAACGTCTGGACCCCGGACCCCGGGGCGCGCGGGCTGCCGGTGCTTTTATGGATTCACGGCGGCGCCTTCTATGGCGGCAGCGGCACCGCGCCCGTTTATAACGGTGCCGCCTTCGCCCGCGATGGCGTGGTCTGCGTGACCATCAACTACCGGCTGGGCGCGCAGGGCTTCTGTCACCTGGCCGAGCACTTCCCCGAGCTGCGCGACTCGGGCAACGCCGGCCTCCTCGATCAGGTCGCGGCCCTGCAGTGGGTGCAGGAGAACATCGCCGCCTTCGGGGGCGACCCCGGCAACGTGACTATCGCCGGGGAAAGCGCCGGCGGCATGAGCGTCGGCACCCTGCTCGCCACCCCGCGGGCGCGGGGCCTGTTCCGCCGCGCGGTCGCCCAGAGCGGCGCCGCCCACAACGCCTTCAGCGCTGCCAACGCCGCGCGCATCGCCGGCCATCTGCTGCAGCACCTAGGCGTTGCGCGCGGCGACCTGCAGGCGCTGCTCGCCGTCCCGCCCGAGCGGGTGCTAGAGGCGCAGATACGGCTCAGCGCCGAGCTTGTGATGAGCCGCGACCGCGAGCGCTTCGGCGAAGCAGTGGGCTCGCCGATCCTGCTGCAGCCCACCTTTGATACCGAGGTCCTGCCCGAGCGCCCGATCGCCGCCATCGCTCGCGGTGCCGCCGCTGGGATCGACCTGCTGGTGGGCACGACCACCGAAGAGGCGAAGATCTTCATGGTCGAAATGAAGGCCCTGTTCAGCGAGCCGGTGGTCGAGGCCCTGCTCGACCGGGTGATGCGTCCGGCGGGCCGCAGCGGTCGCGACGTCCTGACCGCTTACAAGGCGAGCCGCCCCGACGCGCAGCCGCACGAGCTGGCCGCCGCGGCCGAGACCGACCGCCTGTTCCGCATTCCCGCCCTGCGGCTGGCCGATGCGCAAGCGAGGCACCACGCCGGCACCTGGATGTACGATTTCGCCTGGCGCTCCACAGCGCGCGGCGGCGAGTTCGGCGCCTGTCACTTCCTCGAGGTCCCGTTCGTGTTCGATCAGCTGGATAACGAGCAGGCGCGCGGCATCGCCGGCACGCCGCCGCAGGAGCTGGCAGACAAGCTGCATCCGGCCTGGGTCGCCTTCGCCCGCAGCGGTGACCCGGGCCACGCCGGTCTGCCCGCCTGGCCGCGCTGGGACAGCGAGCGCCGGCCGACTCTGCGCTTTGACAGCCAGTGCGAGGTCGTCTGCGATCCGGCCGCCGCGGAGCGAAAGCTCTGGGACGACGTGCTGTAGCGGCGCCAACTCCCGGCGGGTTGTCCGGCGGCCGGTCAGCGCGGCGGCTACGGAGTCTGCTCCTTGCGGTCCATGCGCCGCTCGACGACTTTGCGGTGGACGCCGAGCAGCCGCGCGGCGGCGCTCTTGTTGCCGCTGGCCAGCGTCATCGCGGCGCTGACCAGCGCGCTCTCGATGGCGTCCAGCTTGTCGCTGACCGGCAGGCGCAGGATGACCCGCGCCAGCTGCGCCAGGGAAGAAGACTCCTCTTCCGGCTGGCGGGCCGAGCGCGGCGTGGTCAGCGCCGCCAGGATCGGCGGCGGCAGGTGCTCGGGCTCCAGCACCGGCTCGGTGACTACGGTGGCGGCGTAGTCCATGGCGTTGCGCAGCTCGCGCAGGTTGCCCGGCCACGAGTAGCGCAGCAGCAGATCCATCGCCGCCGGCGCGATGAGAAGCGGCGGCCGCCCGGCGCGCGCGCACGCCTCGGACAGGAAGGTCCGGGCGAGGATCGGCAGCTCGCGCTGGCGGTCGCGCAGCGGCGGCAGCACCAGCACGGCGCTGCTCAAGCGGAAAAACAGATCCTGGCGGAAGCGGCCGGCCACCGACTCCTCGGCGAGCTTGCGGTTGGTCGCGGCGATGATGCGGACATCGACTGTACGCTCGCGCACCTCGCCCACCCGCATGAGCTTCTTGGTCTCCAGCACGCGCAGCAGCTTGGCCTGCACGCCCGGCGGCAGCTCGCCGATCTCGTCGAAGAACACGGTGCCGCCGTGCGCCGCCTCGAGCAGCCCCTGCTTGGCCGCCACCGCGCCGGAGAAGGCGCCCTTCTCGTGTCCGAACAGCTCGCTCTCGGCCAGGCTCTCGGGCAGGGCGGCGCAGTTGATGCTGACCAGCCGCTGCGCGGCGCGGCGCGAGCGGGTGTGCAGGGTCTGCGCGGCGATCTCCTTGCCGCTGCCGGTCTCGCCGGTGATGAGCACCGGCAGGTCGCTCTGCGCCAGGCGGTCGATCAGCTTGTACAGGCGCACCATCGCCGGGTCGGCGAGCACCACGGTCCGGTCGCCGATCGTAAGGGTCTGCGCCGCCGCCGCCGCCTGGCCGACCTGCCCCGGCGGCGCCCCGTCCATCGCCGCGCGCGCCCCGCTGAGCAGCGCATCGACGTCATAGCCATCGCTGGGACAGCCGGCCAGCCCGGCGCGCGAAAGCGGCGCCACCGCCGCCGCCGCATCGACCAGACGCGCCGCCGCCGCCTGCGCGCCCTGCGCCTCGGAGTCCGGCAGAAGGACGATCAGGTGGTCGGCGCCTCCCCACGCCGCCACATCGATCACCCGCAGCGCGCCGCCGAGCGCCTGGGCGAGCTGCGACCGCGCGCTGCCCGCAAGGGGCCCGGTCCATAAGGCGCACAGCGACAGCGGGCGGTGGCTGCACAGGGCGCGCTCGACCTCTTCTTCCAGGCGATGGCGCAGGACCGTGAGGTCTTCGTGCAGCGGGCGCACCCGCGGCCCCTGACCGGCGCCGGGTCCGTGGTGGTGATTGAGCTGATAGATGATCGCGACATCGCACAGCACGATGACGTCGCCGGACAGCAGGCGCCGCGGGGCGGTGATGCGCTCGCCGTTGACCCGGGTGCCGTTGTGGCTGCCCAGGTCCTCGATGACCACCTCGCCGCGGGCGATGCGGAAGCGGGCGTGCTGCCGCGAGACCGAGGGGTCCTGCACCCGCAGCGCCGACTCGGGGGCGCGGCCGACGACGACCTCGCCGCTCTGCGGCAGCTGGAACATGGCCGACGAGCCCGACTCGACCACCAGCAGGTAGCCGGGCGCCAGCGTCTCTGGGGCAGGACTCCCAATCGCCGAGTGCAGGGTGACGGTCAGCTGAGGCGACGGATCATGAGCCATGGCTCATCATTGTACAGCGTACAGCGTAACCACCGGACTCTACTTTGAGCGGCACGCAGCACCCGGCGGACGGTCGAGCTGCGGCCGCGGCGAGGTGCCGCCCGGGGGCCATTTTCCGTCGCTGCTACCAGTGGCGGTGGCGCCCCGCAGGCTGGCGCGGGCGGGGTGGGGAAGTTTCCCCTCTGGGCAAACGTGCAGCTCGGGAAAATTTTCCTGCGCTTCTATTTGCGTAGCCAGGCGCGTTTATGAGTACATTAAAGGCTTGCTCTCCCGTAGTTACATCTTGAAAAATCAGTAGATACAGGCATGGCAACAAAACACCCCAAAGGGCTCTACGTCCTTTTTTTCACTGAGATGTGGGAGCGCTTCGGCTTCTACCTGCTCAGCGCGCTCATGATCTTCTACCTCACCGAGCGCATGCACTTCGCCGAGGACCGCGCCGCCGGCTGGATGGGCAACTACCTGGCCCTGGTCTACCTGTCGCCGTTCTTTGGCGGGCTGCTCGCCGACCGCTACCTCGGCTACCGCCGCGCCGTACTGCTCGGGGCGGGGCTGCTGAGCGCCGGCTACTTCATGCTCGCCTTCGACAGCACGATCGCCCTTTACGCCGCGGTCTGCCTGCTGGTGCTGGGCAACGGCCTGTTCAAGCCGAACATCTCGACCCAGGTCGGCAACCTCTACCCGCAGGGCGACCCGCGCCGCGACTCGGCCTTTTCGATCTTCTACCTGGGCATCAACATCGGCGCCTTCCTGTCCCCGTTTGTCGGCGAGATCGTCCGCCAGCGCTACGGCTTCCCCGCCGCCTTCGCCGTCGCCGGCGTCGGCATGATCATCAGCATGGTGATCTTCGCCGGCTTCCACCACCACGTCGCCGTCGCCAACATCCGCTCCAGCGTCGCCGCCGTGCTCGACATCCCGCTACCTCAAGAGTACGAGGACCCGCGCGACCCGCCCGAGGTCGAGCGCAAGCGCATCATCGCCGTGCTCATCATCTGCGGCATCGTCATGCTGTTCTGGATGGCCTTCCAGCAGAACGCCATCACCCTCAGCCTGTGGGCGCGCGACAACACCCTGCGCACAGTGACGCTGCCGAGCCTGGGCGGCAAGGCCTCGAGCTTCGACATTCCGCCCGGTTGGTTTCAGGCGGTCAATCCGATCTTCATCCTCGTTCTGACGCCGCTGCTCGTCTGGTTCTTCGGCTGGCTGCGCAAGTCCAACCGCGAGCCGTCGACTCCGGTGAAGATCGGGCTTGGCATGCTGCTCACCGCGGCCTCCTATCTGTTCATGGTCGGCGGCTCACTGGTCGGCGGCGACAAGGGCCGGGTGAGCATGTGGTGGCTGATCGTCTGCTACTTCGTCATCACCATCGCCGAGCTGTGCCTGTCGCCGATCGGGCTGTCGCTGATTGCCAAGCTGGCGCCGCGGCGGATGACGGCGATGCTGATGGGCGTGTGGTTCATCGCCACCTCGATTGGCAACAAGCTGGCCGGCAAGCTGGCGGAGCTCGTGTGGCCGAGCTGGCCGCACTCGCGCTTCTTCGCGCTGCTGGTGTTCTCGTCGCTGCTCGCGGCGGTGCTGCTCAAGACCCAGCTGCGGCGGCTGCGCGAGTCGATGCCGCCCGAGGGCCCGCCGGAAGAGAAGCCGAGCCTGGTCGCAGTCGAGCAGAAGGAGCTGGCCACGGCGGAGGTGGCCACCGCATCGCTCGGCAGCGCCGGATAGCGCCGGCGCTGCTGCCATGACCTGCCCTGCCGTCGGGCCTCTGGGGACGCGGCGCCTGGTGCTGGCCGATGGCAGCACGTTCTGCGGCCGCGCCCTGGGCGCCGACCGCCAGGTGCGCGGTGAGGTGGTGTTCCACACCGGCATGGTCGGCTATGTCGAAGCGCTGACCGACCCCTCGTACTACGGGCAGATCCTGGTGCTCACCTACCCGCTGCAGGGAAACTACGGCGTGCCCGCCGGTCCCTTTGAGAGCGAACGGATTCAGGTGCAGGGCCTGGTGGTCGCCCACCACACCCAGGTGCCCAGCCACCCGCTGGCCGAGCAGAGCCTGGGCGACTGGCTGCGGGCGGCCGGGGTGCCGGCAGTGGAGGCGGTGGACACCCGTGCGGTGACGCGGCGGCTGCGCGAGCACGGGACCATGCCCGGCGCGCTGCTCGCCGGTCCTACCGACCCCAGCACCTGGCAGGCCGCCGCCGCCGTGGACCTGACGCAGGCGGTGCGCGCGGTCGAGCCGCCGACCCTGCGCGAGTATCCCGGCAGCGGACCGCGCCTGTTGGTGATCGATACTGGCGCCAAGGAGTCGATCCTGCGCGCGCTGCTCACCCGCGGCGCCCACCTGCTGCGCGCCCCGGCGAGCTCGCCGTGGGAGCCGCTGCTCGAGGCGGTGGACGGCGTGGTCCTGACCAACGGACCGGGCGATCCGCAGGCGCTGCTGCCGCTGTGCGCGCGGCTGCGGGCGGTGCTGGCGCGCGGCCTGCCGACCTTCGGCATCTGCCTGGGCCACCAGCTGCTGGCGCTGTGCGCGGGCGCGCAGACCTACAAGCTGCCCTACGGCCACCGCTCGCACAACCAGCCGGTGCAGGAGCTCTTGGGCGGGCGCGCCTTCGTCACCAGCCAGAACCACGGCTACGCCGTCGCCGACAGCTCGCTGCCCGACGACTTCGAGGTCTGGTTCCGCAACCTCAACGATGGCACCAACGAAGGAATCCGCCACCGCAGCCAGCCCTTTTTCTCGGTGCAGTTTCACCCCGAGGCAGCGGCCGGTCCGCGCGACTGCGCGCCGCTGTTTGACGACTTCCTGCGAGTGGTCGCCGCGACCAAGCGGAGCCGCGGGTGAGCCGGCCGGCGGCGGCGCGCGCCTGGGGGGAGCGGCCGCGGCGCGTCGTCGTGCTCGGCTCGGGGGCGCTGCAGATCGGGCAGGCGGGCGAGTTTGACTACTCCGGCTCGCAGGCCCTCAAGGCGCTGCGCGAGGAGGGAATCTATACCGTCGTCATCAATCCGAACATCGCCACGGTGCAGACCGCCGCCGGGCTGGCCGACGCGGTGTACTTCCTGCCGGTCACCGCCGAGTTTGTCGCGCCGATCCTCGCCCGCGAGCGCGCCGACGCCATCCTGCTCGGCTTCGGCGGCCAGAGCGCGCTCAACTGCGGCCTCGAGCTGGCCGACAGCGGCGCCCTGGAGCGGCTCGGGGTGCGGGTGCTCGGGACCTCGATCGCCGCCATCCGCGCCTGCGAGGATCGCCAGCTGTTCGCCGACAGCCTGCAGGTGCTCGGGCTGGCGCTCGCCCGCGGCCGCACCGCCCGCACCGTTGCTGAGGCCCAGGCGGCCGCCGCATCGATCGGCTTCCCGCTGGTGCTGCGCGCCGGCTTCGCGCTCGGCGGTCGCGGCTCGGCGGTGGTGCGCAGCGCGGACGAGCTCGCGGCGGCGGCGGCGCGCGCCCTGCACGGCGCCCCGCAGGTGCTGCTGGAAGAGAGCCTGCTCGGCTGGAAGGAGCTGGAGTACGAGCTCTTGCGCGATCCCGCCGGCAACGCGGTCGCCGTGTGCACCATGGAGAACGTCGACCCGATGGGCGTCCATACCGGCGAGTCGATCGTGGTCGCCCCGGCGCAGACGCTGTCGGACAGCGACCACCAGATGCTGCGCGACGCCGGCCTGCAGGCGATCGCCCACCTTGGCATCGTCGGCGAGTGCAACATCCAGTTCGCGCTCGACCCGCGCGGAAGCCAGTTCCGCGTCATCGAGGTCAACCCCCGCCTGTCGCGCTCCTCGGCGCTGGCGTCCAAGGCGACCGGCTATCCGCTGGCCTACGTGGCCGCCAAGCTGGCGCTCGGCTACACCCTGCCCGAGCTGCGCAACGCCATCACCGGCACCACCAGCGCCTGCTTCGAGCCGGCGCTGGACTACCTGGTGTGCAAGGTGCCGCGCTGGGACCTGGAGAAGTTCGACGGCGCCGACCTGCGCATCGGCACCGAGATGAAATCGGTCGGCGAGGTCATGGCGATTGGCCTTGGCTTTGGCGAAGCGCTGCAGAAGGCGCTGCGCATGATCGAGGTCGGCGCCGACGGCTTTGATCCCGAGCACCTGCAGCTCGCCGATCTCGCCGCCGCCCGCAGCGCCCTGGCCGAGCCGACCACCTACCGGGTGTTCGCGCTGGCGCGGGCGCTGGCGCTGGGCATGACGGTGGCCGAGGCGCACGCCCTGACCGCCATCGATCCGTTCTTCCTGCGCCAGATGCAGGCGCTCATCACCCAGCGCCAGCGCCTGGCCGAGAGCGGCGGGCTGGCGGCGCTGGAGTTGACAGAGCTGCGCGCGGCCAAGGCGGCGGGCTTCTCGGACGCCGCGCTCGGCCGCCTGCTCGGCAGCTCGGAGGCGGCGGTGCGGCGGCGGCGGCGCGAGCTCGACCTGTGGCCGCAGCTGCGCCAGATCGACACCCTGGCCGGGGAGTATCCGACGCAGACCAACTACCTGTACCTGTCCTATCCGGGCGACGCCGCCGCCTGCCTGGCGCCCGAGGGGCAGCCGGCGGACGCGCGGCCGCACCTGCTCATCCTCGGCTCGGGGTGCTACCGCATCGGCTCCAGCGTCGAGTTCGACGCCAGCTGCGTCGCCGCGGTGCAGGCGGCGCGCGAGCTTGGCCACCCGGTGACCCTGCTCAACTGCAACCCGGAGACCGTCAGCACCGACTACGATCAGTGCGACCGGCTGATCTTCGATGAGGTCTCCCTGGAGGTCGTGCTCGACCTGTGGGAGCGGCCGCCGGGGTTCCTGGGCGTGCTCGGGGCGATGGGCGGACAGACGCCCAATCGCCTGGCGGTGCCGCTGGCCGAGGCGGGGGTGCGGCTGCTCGGGACGGCGGCGGCGGCGATCGATCGAGCTGAGGATCGGGCGCAGTTCTCGGCGCTGTGCGATGCGCTGGCGATCGATCAGCCGCGCTGGACCGAGGCTGTCGCGGGCAGCGGACCGGGCGCGCTGGAGGCGGCGGTGGCGGCGCTCGGCGGCTTCCCGGTGCTCGTCCGCCCATCGTATGTCTTGTCGGGGGCGGCGATGCGGGTGGCCAGCTGCGCGCCCGAGCTGCAGCGCATCCTCGCCCGCGCCGCCCGGCTCTCACCGGCGCACCCGGTGGTGATCAGCAAGTTCGAGCGCCACGCCCGCGAGCTCGAGCTCGACGGCGTCGCCGCCCAAGGCGAGATCATCCTGTGGGCGATCAGCGAGCACGTCGAAGACGCCGGCGTCCACTCGGGCGATGCGACCCTGGTGCTGCCGCCGCTGGGGATCGCGCCGGCGACCCTGCAGGCAGTGCGGCGCATCGCCGCGCAGCTGGCGCGGGCCCTTGAGGTCAGCGGCCCGTTCAACCTCCAGCTGCTGGCGCGCGGCGAGGAGGTCAAGGTCATCGAGTGCAACCTGCGCGCCTCGCGCAGCTTTCCGCTGGTGTCCAAGGTGCTCGGCTGCGACTTCGTGCGCACCGCCACGCGGGTGATGCTGGGGGCGCCGCCGGCCCTGCCAGAGGCGGCATCGCGCGATCCGCTGGCGCTGCCGTACTTCGCGGTGAAGGCGCCGATGTTCTCGTTCCGGCGGCTGACCGGGGCGGACCCGCTGCTCGGCGTCGAGATGGCCTCCACCGGCGAGGTGGGCTGCTTTGGCCGGACGTTTGAGGAGGCGCTGGCCAAGGCGCTGCTGT
Organism: Polyangia bacterium; assembly: GCA_044222245.1. GTDB lineage: Bacteria > Myxococcota_A > Polyangia > Palsa-1104 > JAEUJZ01 > CALFML01. Next base: position 138,877 of record JBGANQ010000003.1, read on the forward strand.
CCACCGGCTTCCGCTTCCCGCGCCGCGGCGTGCTGCTGTCGCTCGGCCCGCCGACCCAGAAGGCGCGCTTCATCGCCGAAGCGCGCAGCCTGCACGAGCTCGGCCTGCACCTGTACGCCACCGCCGGCACCGCGGCCGAGCTGCAAGGGGCCGGCCTGCCGTGCGTGGCGGTCGACAAGGGCGAGGCCGGCGGCGACTCGGCGGCGCTGTCCCTCCTGCGCAGCGGCGAGGTCGATCTGGTCCTGCACCTGCCGCGCGCCTACGACGAGCAGGGACGCCCCGACGGCTTCGCCCTGCGCCGCGCCGCCATCGACTGCGAGATCCCGCTGCTCACCAGCCTGGAGCTCGGGCGCGCGGTGGTGCGGGTGCTGCGCCGCTACCCCCTGCCCACCGCGACGGACCTGGCGCAGCAGCTAGAGCTCTGGCCCTGGCACGAGTATCTCAAGCTTTAGCGCGCTGCGCGGTCTTTCACGGAGACAGGAGGGCGCCGACGATGCGCAGCAGGTGGCTCACCGTGCGCTCGGCGCGACCGCGGCCCTGCGGCTCGCGCGGCGGCGCTGATAGGGCCTCCGCGGCCTGCGGCGGCGAGCCCGGGCTGGCGTTGCGGCGCGCCGCCACCAGCACCCGCAGATCCAGCCACTCGCCGCCGGGCAGCCCCTCGGCGGCGAGCTGCTCGGCGGTGAAGGAGCCCCAGCCGCACAAGATGTCGGTCGGGCGCAGGAACGCCGCCCAGCGGGCGCGCGTCGCCGCCAGCGTCTCGCCGGCGCCAAGCTCTGCCTCATCCAGGCCCAGGTGATACACCGTGCTGCCGGCCAGCGGTCGCCGCGGCGCCAGCACTGCAGTGAACCGCTCGCCGGTGCTGACGCGCTCGGCGACCAGGTGCAGGAGCTCGGCCCGCCCGGGGAGGCTTGTGCCGCGCGGGTGGGCGTTCACCTCGGCCTGCACCACCACCGCTCGGGCCAGCCGCTCGCGCCGCTGCGCCGCCGCCCGCTCCTGCCGCGTCCGCGACTTCCAGCGCCGCGCCGGCTCGGTGCGCGCCGCCGCGTGCGCCAGCTGCTGATCGACCATGAAGGTGAAGGCCGCGAGCATGCCGGCGAACCGCTCGGGCTCGCCCTCCAGGACGCCCAGCGCCTGGGCGAGCGCCTCGATGGTCGCCAGGCACTCGGCGGCGGGCTCGCGGCGGATGCGGTAGTTGCCCGGCCGGGTCGGGGTGATGCCGACGCGGCGCAGCTGCAAAAGGGCCGGGTTCTGCTTGAGGACCTTGCGCGCCTGCGCCCAGGTGCCGTCGATGACGACCAGGGTCTTGACCGTGCCGGCCGGCAGCTGCGCCGGGTCCTCGGCCCCCGGGCCGGGAAACAGCAGGGCCACCGTGTCGAGGGCCTGCGCCACTGCCGCCGCTCCAGAGTCTGCCGCAGTCTCCCACGGCCGCTCGCCGAAAAATATCCCGCGCCCCGCCGGCGCCGCCTCCTGCAGCCCGCCCGAGTGCCAGGTCTGCGGGTGCACAAGCTGCGAGTGCGGCAGCATGAGGTGCGCCATGCGCGCGGTGCCGATGGGCACCCGGGCCTCGCGCGGGTGCTGCAGGATGACGATCCGGGTGCGGGTGGGCAGCGGCAGCAGGTGAGCACAGTAGCAGACCACGCGCGGGCGGCGGCAGCGCGGGCAGACCTGTCGGCCGGCGCTCATCGCCCCGCCCGGATGCCCGCCGCGCTACCGAGCGCTACCCTTGTGCAAGCTGACGTTGTCGCCATCGGTGTTTTTCAGTCCGCGAAACACGACTGTAGACAGGATCGTCAGCCCGCCAAGACAAAAAAATGCGTTGTGGATGCCGCGGATCATCTGCGGCGCCGCGCAGTGGAAGCGATCGGGGACAAACAGCGCGGTCACGAGCGAGACGCTGCAAACCCCTGGGCGACGATCAGCCACCACGGGGTGGCGCGGCCGATGGCGGCAAAAAGGATGACGGAGCCGCCCAGGATGAGCGTGTTGCCCCCAAAGCACCTGGCGGTAGCCAAAGTAGCCAAGGCACGGAGGTCCGCTAGATTCCTAAGAGCGACTATTAGGATGAACCAGTCCCCTGCAAGGTCAGGTAGCGATCCGGGGCGGCGCCGGCCGCAGGCGCCGCGCGGGCTTATCAGGACGAGCCCTCCCCCAGCGAGTGGGTGAGCTGGACGTGGGCGATGGCCTGCTGGTACTGGGCGCGGGTCAAGCTCAGCCGCGCCTGGGTGAGCGCCGACTGCGAGTCGAGCAGATCGGTGGTGGTGGCGGCGCCCGCCTTGACCAGCGCCTGCGTCACCCGGTAGGCCTCCTCGGCGCTCTTGATCGACTGCTGGGCCAGCTGGACGGCGCTCTGGGCCGCCGCCGCCTGCGCCAGATCGGTGGCCACCTCGCCGACGATCTGGCGCCGCTGCGCCTCCAGATCGAGCAGCGCCGCCTCGGCCTGGGCGCGCGCCGCCTTGTAGCCGTAGTAAGTCGTCCCCCACTCCCAGATCGCCCACTGCGCCTTCAGCCCGACGTACAGCGAGTCGGGCGGCGCGAAGCCCTGGCCGTCGACCCGCACGTAGGCCGCCTCCAGGTTGATGTCCGGCAAGAGCGCGTAAAGGCGAGCGCGGCGCTGGCGGTCGGCGGCGGCGGCCAGGTGCTGGCCCTGCACCAGCTCGGGGCGCAGGCGCATCGACTGCGCGTGAGCGCCGCCGTACTCGGGCAGCGGCTTCTGTCCCGCCTCCAGCAGCGCGGTCGGCTCGCTGAGCTCGACGGTCGCGTCATTGGGAGCGAAGCCGCAGGTGATGAGCACCCCGCCGCGGGCGATCTCGGCCTGGGTGCGGGCGACGATCTCCTGCTGCTGGGCGTTGGCCAGAGCGACCTGCACGCGCAGCACGTCGGCGTTGGTCAGCACCCCCGCCTTCAGGCGCGCCTGCGCCACCGTCACCTGCTCGGCCAGCTCCTGCTGCGACGAGCGGGCGATCTCCTGCAGCGCTTTGGCCTCGTAGTAGCGCAGGTAGCCCACGCGCACCTGCTCGCGCAGGGTCGCCGCGGCGGCGCTCAGCTGATCCTGGCCGGCGGCGGCGCTCAGCTTCTGGCCGCGATACTCTTCGATGCCGCGGGTCAGGCCGAGCAGCGGCTGCTCTGCGGAGACGACAAACGTGTTTGTATCCTGGCTGCGCACCGTAATCTGGGTTGGCGGCGTGCCGGGAAAGGGAATCACGAACGGATTGGCGTAGTGCTGGTACTCTTCGCTGATGCGCACCGTCGGCAGCAGCCGCCCGCGCACGCTGCGCAGGATATCGTCGCCGGCGCGCAGCCGCGTCCGCGCCGCCTGCAGCGCCGGGCTGGAAGACAGCGCCAGCTGCTCCGCTTCGGCGACCGAAAGCTTGCGCGCCTCCGCCGCCGCGGCCGGCCGCGCGAGACCCGCCGTGAGCAGCGCGCACAACGCTGGCGCGAGGAGCAAAAAAAGGCGAACCAGAGAGGGTGTCATTTTAGCGACCTGTGTGAACCGTGACGTCAGCGGACATCCCTGCCCGGAAGACCAGATCCGGCGGCAGGTTCTCCCAGGTGATGCGCACCGGAATCCGCTGCACCACCTTGACGAAGTTCCCCGAGGCGTTGTCCGCCGGCAGGAGGGAGAAGCTGGTGCCGGTGCCGCCCGACAGACTCTCGACCCGGCCGCTGAGCTTGCGCCCGGGGAAGGCGTCGACTTCGATCTCGGCGAGCTGACCGGGGTGCATGCGGCCGATCTGGGTCTCCTTGAAGTTGGCGACAATATAGGTGGCCACCGGGACCAGCGACAGCACCTGCTGCCCAACGCCGACCAGCTGCCCCTCATGGATCGACAGGCGCGCCGCCAGGCCGTCGACCGGAGCGGTGATCTTGGTGTGGGACAGCTGCAGCCGCGCCAGATCGAGCTGCGCCTCGCTGCTGCGCACGCGGGCGTGGGCGAGGTCGGCCTGGGCGCGCGCGGCGGCAATCTGGGCGTCGATGGGAGCGCTCTGATCCAGGCGTCCCTTGGCCTCGCGGACGCGCGACTTGGCCGCCGCCTTGGACTCCTGCGCCACCGCCACCTGCGCTCGCGCCTGCGCCAGCTGCGCCTGCGCCGAGTCGTAGGCGATCTGGGCGCTGTCCAGGCGCTCCTGCGGCACCGCGTTGGCGGCCAGGAGCTCGCGGGCGCGGCGCAGATCGATCTCGGCCTTGTGCGCCTCGGTCTGGGCGCGCAGAAGCGCCGCGTGCGCCGAGGCCTCCTGCGCCGCCGCGCTGCCGACCCCGACCGACGAGCCGCTAAACGCCGCCCGCGCGCTGATTAATCCGCCCTGCGCGCTTGCCTGCACGACCTGGACCTGCGCGTCGGCGGCCTGCGCCTGCGCCTGCGCGGTGGCGAGCTCCGCCTCGGCCTGCTTGACCCGCGCCTTGTAGTCGGCGTCCTCGACCTCGGCGATGAGCTGGCCTTTTTTCACCAGCTGATTTTCGTTGATGTGCACCTTGATGATCTGGCCCGCGACCTGGGTGCCAATGGGCACCGTGTCCGCCGTGACCTGGGCGTCATCGGTGTCCTGATCGCCGGCGGTCATGGTGTGGTAGGCGAAGTAGCCGCCGCCGATGACAACGGCGATGGCAAGGACGATAAATAGACCGCGGCGCGACCGCTTGGCCGGGGGCGGCGCCGGGCTGGGAGCTGGGCTCTGGGGGTCCATACTTACACCTCAATGTGAACGTGGGCTGCTTCTTGCTTCTGCGCCGGCGCCTTGAGCAGCAGCAGCAGCGGCATAACCATCAAGAACAGGATTCCGGCCAGCAGGAACAGCTTCTCGAACGACAGCACCGCAGCCTGCTGGCTGACCATGCCGCCGAGCGCCTTGCGCGCGGCGACCTCGGCGGCGCTGTGATCCATGCCGCGCGCCACCATCGCGCGGGTGAGCAGGGCCAGGCGGGTGACGACCTCAGGGCGGCCGGGGTCCAGGTGGGCGACCAGGCCGTGCTTGGCCACCGTGCTGTAGCGGCTGATCAGCGAGACGAAGGCGGCAAGACCGATCGAGCCGCCGATCTGCCGGATGAGCGAGTTTAGACCCGTGGCATCGGCCATCCGGGTGCGCGGGATCTGGCTTAAGGCCATGGTAGTGAGCGGAATGAACAGGCAGCTGAACGCCACCCCCTGCAGGACCAGGACATCGACGACGGCGCGCGCCGTGGTGTCCAGGGTGTAGTGGCTCATCCGATACGCGGTGTAGACAAAAAGGAGGATGCCAAAGCCGATGAAGGCGCGCGGCGAGACCTTGTTATAGAGCCGGCCGACAATCGGCATGCACAGCATCATCACCAGCGAGCGCGGCATGAGCGCAATGCCCGACTGGGTGGCGGTAAAGCCGAGCATCTCCTGCATGAACAGCGGCAGAAGGAACGTCAGCGACATCAGCATCGCGAACATCACCGCGCCGATGAGCGTCCCGGACAAAAAGACCTCGTTCTTGAACAGCGTCAGATCGACCACCGGCGCCGGCGCCGTCAGCTCGCGCCACACAAACGCGAAAAGCGCCACCAGCGACACGCCCAGGCAGGCGCGGATGACGGTGCTGTCAAACCAGTCCTTGCTCGAGCCCTCCTCCAGCACGTACTGCAGGGTCACAAGGCAGGTGGACAGAAGGGCGATGCCCAGCCAGTCGACGTGGTCGCGCTGCTTCTGCGCCAGGGCCTGGTTGGCGCGGCGGATCTCCTCGTCCTCGACGACAAAGCGCGAGACCATGAACAGCGCCAGCACGCCCACCGGCAGGTTGATAAAGAAGATCCACGGCCAGCTGTAGTTGTCGACGATGTAGCCGCCCAGCGTCGGACCAAAGGCGGGGCCGAGGATGACCGCGAGGCCAAAGATCGCCATCGCCATGCCCTGCTCTTCCGGCGGGAAGGTCTGGCGCAGGATCGCCTGCTCGGTCGGCTGCAGCGCCCCGGCGCCCAGCCCCTGGATGACGCGCGCCATCACCATCGTCGGCAGCGAGCGCGCCAGGCCGCACAACAGCGAGCCGAGGACGAACAGCCCGAGGGCGAACATGTAGACCCGCTTCTGCCCGAACAGGCGGCCGAGGAACGCGGTGAGCGGCATCACCAGCACGGTGGCGATGGCGAACCCGGTGGTCACCCAGGTGATCTCCTCGACCGTCGAGCCGAGCGCCCCGCGCAGGTGGGGGATGGCGACGTTGATGATCGACGAGTCGATCGTCCCCATGAGGGTCCCGAAGGTGATCGAGATGGTCGTCAGCCACTTGTTGACCGGCGGCCGCGCGGCCGGGGCGGCAGCGGCGACGGGAGCGGCGGCGGGCTCGCTCATCGAGCAGCCCCGGCGCCAGCGCTTCTGGGGGCGCTGGCTCCATGCATGAAAAACAGGATGAGGCGCTCGATGTCGGCGGGGTGCATCTTGGGCGCGCCGGTGAGGATCGGCGCCACCAGCACGGTGCGCGCGACGCCGAGCAGCAGCGTCGGCAAAAGGTCCGCCAGCGGCTCGTGCAGCACCCGCTGCGCCAGGCCGCGCTTGGCCAGGACCTCGAACCGCTCGTAGATCTCGCGCATGACCTGGGGCCGACGCGAGGCGGTGGGCAGGTCGCCGGTGCTCTGCAGCAGCGACTCGATGAGCGGGCGATAGCGCTCGAAGCTCTTGAAGAAGTTGGTGAGCACGGTGCGCAGCTGATCGACAAAGGGCTGCTCGGCGCAGGTCGAAAGGGCGGTGTCGAGCTCGCGCAGCAGCTTGCACTGGTGGCTGTCGAGCAGGGTGTTTAGCAGCGCCTCGCGATCGCGGAAGTGGTTGTACAGGGTGCCGACCGCCAGCCCGGCCCGCGCGGCAATGTCGGCCATGCTGGTGCGCTCGACCCCGCGCTCGCTGAACAGAGAGTCCGCGGCACTGAGGATCTCGTTGGTGGTGGCTTCACGGATCCGTACCCGGAGCTTGGGTTGAACGCCGGTTCTTGAAGGTGAATCCGAATTCATCATTTGATTCTGAAGTTCAGATAGGGTCGCGTCAAGGCGCAGGCGGCTAAGTGGGCGCAGGCGCTGGGAAAAGTGGGCGCTCAGCGCGACCGCGCGGCCGGGGACGCCGCCGCCATCGAGGAGGAGAGGCCGGGCGCTCGCCCGCCGCGGCCGGGCTATTCCCGATAGACCTTGAAGCTCGTCCGGCCCGAGAGCTGGACGATGAACGCGAAGTTGAAGCGCACCACCCCATCGGGGTCGGCGAGCGGCTGCGGCACGTTCTCAAACGGCTGCGCGCGGCGGAAGGCGCTCATCGCCTCTTCATCGAGAAACTCGACGCCCGAGCTCTGCTTGATGCTCACTTCCTTGACCCGCCCGTCCAGCTGCAGCTCGACGCGCAGCACGCTGACGCGATCCTTGGCGCCGTAGATGTTGCCGCTCGGATCGTGCCGCGACAGCAGCTGGTCGGGGTGCCACTCGCCGCGCACCAGGGACTTCATGCGGTTGAAGAACGCCGCGAACTTCCACTTCTTGGCGTTCAGCCCGGTCGCGTCCCCTTCGTCCAGGTCGTGCAGGTAGTCGGGCGAGCCGGCGCCTTCGCCCAGCGCCTGCTGCAAGAGCGCCGAGGAGGGCGCCAGGTTGACCCGCGGCGCGCCGCCGGGCAGGGCGCCGCCGCCGGGGACCTCGGGCGGGCGGACCGCGCCCTGGCCGCTCGGGTGCGGCTGATCGCCGTCGGGACCGAGCTCGCGCACCGTGCTGTCGGCGCCGGCCGGGCCCGGGACGCGGGTGCCCACCGGGCCGCGCAGCGCCAGCGCGGTGGGGGCCGGGGTCTTGGCCTTGGCCCCGCTCGGCAGCGGCGGCGTCGGGGCGGCGGCCTCGCTCGGCGGGGTCGCCACGGCGCCGGGGACCACCGCGCCGGCCTTGCTCAGCCCGGCCGGACCCTTGGTCTGGTGACTGACGGTCGAGTCGTACTCGGCGGCGAACTTGGCCTCGTCCGGCCGCTGCTCGATGGCCGGCCGGGCGATGTCGACGACCTGCCCCTTGGCGTCCTTCTCGTTTACTTCCTTCTCTACCTTGCGCTCTTGCTGATTGGGAGTCACCGGGCGGTCGAGCTCATCGACCAGCGACTCGACGGTGAGCGGCTCGTCGCTGACCGCCTCGCGCGCGTCCAGGCCCTCGACCATGGGCGGCAGCGCCGATGGCAGCAGGCTCGCGAGCGCCCCCGACACCGAGAGAAAGACCCCCACCGCGCCGTGCACCAGGAGCGCCAGCACCCCGGCAATCAGGGTGCGCGCCCTGCGAGAACGCCCGCGCGTGGTGCGAGTCTTGGCCAAAAAAGAGGTCTCCGATTGATCCTGCCTGCAGTCTACCGCGGCGGCGCCGGTTTGCGAGTGCGCGCCGCGCCCGCCGCGCGCCCGAGGTCCGACCCCGCGGCGCTTGCCGGGCGGCCAGACCGGCCAGACCGGCCAGACCGGCCAGGCCGGCGCGCAAGGCCTGCCAAGCTGTTCAGGTGAGACATGAAGATACCTTACAGCAGCTTGGGAAACTATTGAAGGTCGCGAACGCGGTCGGCCGTCCTGGCACCTTGGACTCGAAGTTGCCAAACTACCGTGCTTCTGAGCTCGGGATAGGGTGCCTCAGCCGGCTAGCAGCCCGGTGCTGGCCGAGCCAGGCTTGCCCCCGGGCAGGGCGCTGACTGGATGGTTCCAAAGGCGCTGTCTTGGGGGTTCATCGAGATGCTCAGGCTGCCCGCGTAAACGTCGCTGGCAACGTCGGTGAGGGTCACGATGCCAGTTTGAACAACCGACGACTCGCTGGCCAGGAAGCGGCAGGCCGCATCGGTCTCCACATAGCTGCAGCCCGCGAGCCGGTCCGGACCGAGCACCTGATCCGTCACAAGGTATCGCCCCGGCGAGGCCGGAGCGGTGCTGTGACTGGTGGCGTCGAGATCGAAGACCTCGATGACGAGGTTGCGCGACTCGGGCGGGAGGTGACCGGCCTGCAGAGCCGAGCAGAGCCCCGCTGAAGTCGAGATGACGACCATGCCCACAGCGCCCAGGGAGCCGGGGGCGCTAAAAGCGACCGCCTGGGTCGCCGTGAAGGGCTTGTCGAGAAAGCTTCCCATCACCTGGGTCGCCGCCATCACAGGCGGTGGAGTGCTGCCGCCACATCCGATCGCCAGAGCTCCCAGCAATAATGCACGCATGGACATACATGTCTCCTTTCAACCTCAACCTGGCCGTACCCTTTAAAGAGTAGCGCAAGGCTGCGCTCACAAGTGCTCTTCTTCCTCGACTCGTTCCCATGCGGGGTCAGGCAGAAAGTCACTGCAGAGACGGTGACCTTCAAATCGGCCCTGGCTGGTCCGATCAGCCAGGCGAGGCCGCGGCGGTCGGCCACGCGCCGGGCACAGGCGCCTACTTCTAGGCGGCAAGCGGAGATGCTGAAGGTAGTAGCCAAGGGTGGCGCTCCTATCGCATACTAGAAAAAGTAGGAAAGTCAGCGATTCGTCACCCGCAGGGTGCCCGCTGGGGCGGGCTGCAAGGGGCGAACCGCTTTCCGTTTAACTTGGGGACATGTGTCGGCAGACCAGAAGGACCTAAATACATGAAGAAGAAATCCTATTTTGCGCTGGCCTTGGCTCTCCCTTTAACGATGAGCTGCAGCGGCGGCAACATCGGCGGCAACAACACCGACACTGACGGCGGCACCGGCGGTGGACCGCCCGACTTCGCCGGCTGCGTCGGTCTTGAGTGCAACGTCGACGAGTCCAAGTGCACCCCGACCAACCCGACCTCGATCTCGGGCACCGTCTACATCCCGTCGGGGACGCTCCCCCTTTACAACGCCAAGGTCTACATTCCTACCGATCCGAATCCGGCGAACCTGCCGGCCATCACCACCGGCATCGACATCGCCAACGGCTCGTGCGACCGCTGCGACTCGGCGCAGACCGGCATCGCCAGCGCGGTGACCGACCTCAATGGCAAGTTCACCCTCAGCCCGGTGCCCGTCGGGGTGCCGTTCCCGGTGGTCATCCGCGTGGGCAAGTGGCGCCGCGTGGTGATGATGCCGCCGATTGCCAGCTCGTGCACCTCGACCCCGCTCACCGCCGATCAGACGCGCCTGCCGCGCAACCAGAGCGAGGGCAACATCCCCAAGATCGCGCTCACCACCGGCAACGCGGACGCCCTGGAGTGTCTGCTGCGCGGTCCCAAGCTCGGCATTGACGCCTCGGAGTTTACCCCCGCCACCGGCAACGGCCGGGTGAACCTGTATGCCGGCAACGGCACCGATCACTACACCACCGGCGTCAACGGCGCCGCCGCCTTCACCGCCGCCGATCCGTGGTGGAACAGCGCCGCCAACCTCGCCAAGTACGACATCGTGCTGCACTCCTGCCAGGGCGGCCAGAACATCTATGCCAACGGCAGCGCCCCCAGCGCCCACACCGCGCTAGAGACCTATATCGCCAAGGGCGGTCGCGTGTTCGCCTCGCACTGGCACAACATCTGGATCTCCGGCGCCACGCCGTCCAGCATGGTGCCCACCGTCGCCTCCTTCCTCAACACCGGCGGCTTCCAGGACGACTCGGGCAACCCGATCACGGCGATCATCAACCAGAGCTTCGACAAGGGCAAGAGCCTGGCGCAGTGGCTGGTCAACGCCAACCCGCAGGGCAAGATCACGCTCGGCCAGCTGCCGATCACGTACTCGCGCGTCACCCTCAAGTCGCGCAACGCGGCGCTCACCACCAACTGGGCCGACTTTACCGATCCGAACGCGGCAGCGGACGGGGTGGCCGCGCCGGCGTCACAGTACTTCTCGTTCAACGCGCCGGTCGGCGCCGCCGCCGGTCAGCAGTGCGGCCAGATGGTGTTCACCGACATGCACGTGTCCGGCTCGGGCAACGCCAACGGCGACACCTCGCGGGCCAACAGCGCTGCCAACGCCACGCCGTTCCCCACCGGCTGCAAGAGCCCGGCGCTCAGCCCGCAGGAGCAGGCGCTCATCTTCCTGCTCTTCGATCTGACCAACTGCATCACCGTCCCCATCGGCTAACGCCCGTCTGCCGACCCTCCCGCCTCCCAGGGGCGGGAGGGCTCGGTTACCCCAGAGCCAGGCAAAAAAAAGGCCCACGCTCTCGCGTGGGCCCGGTTCGCCGTGGCTAGGCGCTGCTACCAGCGACCGCCGCCGCCGCCGCCGCCGCGGCCGCCGCGGCCACCGCCGCCGCCACCGCCGCCGTAGCCGCCGCCGCCGCCACCACCCCGGCCGCCACCACCGTAGCCACCGCCGCCACCGCCCTCACGCGGCCGCGCCGTTGACGGTCAGGGTGCGGTTGTTCTTGGACTGGCCGTTCATCGCCTGGATGGCGGCCTGCGCCTCCGAGTCACTGCCCATCTCGACGAAGCCAAAGCCCTTGCTGCGGCCGGTGTCGCGGTCCTCGATGACCTGCGCGCTGGTGACGGTGCCGTGCTCGGCAAACCACTGCTCGAGGTCTGCGCTCGTCACACCGTACTCAAGGTTGCCAACGTATAGCTTCTTGCCCATGGATCTACTCCTGTTCAGGTCCTGTTCAGGCCCGCGACGGGTCCTGTGCCGGCGGTCTGCCGACGGTTCGTGTGCTCTTCAATTCAGGTACGGGAGTTGTGGGCTGACGCTGAGACGCTGACGAGACAGTTCGAAAGGCCGTATCAGTTCGCTTCAAATACCGTATCTGCAATCACTCTACATCGGCCGCGGCAGGAAATGTCAGCTTTTTAATCGCCGCCGCGATGAGCGCCGACTGCGCACGGGTTCAGGGCCCAGCCACTGCCGGCGCAGCATCGGCGCAGCATCGGCTCAGCACCGGCTCAGCACCGGCTCAGCGCGGGTCCGGGTCGGCGGCGCGGTCGGCCTGGTAGACGAGCATCTCGCGGCCGTACATCTGCGCGCATCGGGCAAATGACATCCCAATGCGCCGCATGACCGCAAGTGAGGCGGTATTTTCTGCCACCGCGCAGGCGATCACCAGCGGGACGCCCAGGCTGAAGGTGTGCCGCAGGACGGCGGCTGCGGACTCCGCGGCATAGCCGTGGCCCCAGTACGCCTGGCGATAGGCATACAAGAGCTCATGCTCTGCGGTCTCGGTCGCCAGCTTGATGCCGCAGCGGCCAATAAATACGCCATCGGCGCGCCGCCGCACCGCCCAGCCGCCAAGGCCTGGGATGGCGCCGGCGGCAAGGATCCGACCAAGCTCCGCCCGGCTCTGCTCGGGCGTCCTTACGCCGTCGAGAAATCGCATCACTGCGGGCTCGCTGTTGAGCTGATGGAGGTCGGCAAAGTGCTCTTCTGTGAAGGGCTCAAGAAGGAGGCGCGGGGTGATCAAGGTTTCCATATCGAGCTCGTACCCCGGCCAGCCGGGACTGCAGGCATTCCTTCATATTCTGCAATAGTAGTCAAAAGTATAAAATGTGGAACGGCAGCGGAATAATCTGTCTCCCCTTGTATCTTGCGGAACGGTCGTGTAGTTTCCCTCCCATCTGAAGATTCCACTAAACCCTAGTAAGGAAGAAACATGGCACCCCGTAGCGCAAGTGAACTGACCGACCTTATTCACAAGCTCCGCACCATCCGCCGCCAGCACGAATCGGCCCTTGCGGAGATCGAGTCTACCTTCCGCCAGCTCGGCTTGGCGCACCTGTTCGAGTCGCCCGGTGGGCGCAAGCGCGGCCCGGCCAGCGCCGGCAAGGGTGCAAGAGGCAAGGCCAAGCCGAAGACCGGCGGCAAGACGCGCGGCAAGGTCAAGGCCGCGGGCAAGGCCAAGCGCGGCCCCAAGCCCAAGGTCGTCAGCAAGGGCAAGCGCGGCAAGCGGGCCAAGTATGATCAGACCGCCGAGGAGTTCATCCTCAGCTTCCTGGCCAAGAACCGCAGCGCGACCACCAGCGAGATCCGCCAGCACTGGCAGAAGCAGGGCCGGGGCGGCAAGGCCGAGAACAGCCTGACCGGGCTGGTGAAGAACGGCAAGCTGATTCGCACCGCGCGGCCCGGACAGGCGGGGAGCAGTTACTCCCTGCCGGTCACTGCCGCCACCGCCTAGAGCTCCGGTCCCCGCGCTCTCGCCTCTACTCCCCTCTACTCTACTCTAGCCTCCCCCACAGCCAGCGCGCGGGCGCGGTCGCCGCGCCCTTCCGCGCGGAGCCGCTGCGGCAGCCGCGCGCCGGCCGCGGTTGGCCGAATCTGCAGACATCTGCAGCGCCCTGCAGGGTGCGGCTTCGCATCAAGGCGCGGACCAAGACCGGCAGGTCGCGGTCAATTGGTGCGATTCTTCACTGATTCCGCGCCCGCCGCGGCGGCCCTGTGCGAAATCGAACAGCGACGGAAACTGCCAGCGGAAAGCCGATCCGCGGCGGGGGTCGCTGTGATATACAGCCATGTCTTTCCTACCTGGATTAGGAGCGTACGAGATGGGTGTTTCGCGATCGGGACAGGAGTCGGCCGGACCGCCAGCGTCGCGGCCAGAATCGGGCAACGGGGGCAGCAAGGCGCCCTCCGGGCGGGTGCTCGTCACCGGCACTAGCGGCCACCTCGGCGCGAACCTCTGCCGCCGTCTGCTCGATGACGGCCACGCGCTGCGCGTACTGCTGCGCGCCGGCAGCAACAACAGCGCAGTGGACGGCCTGCCGGTCGAGCGGGTCTACGGCGACCTGCGCGATGCGGCGGCGGTGGACGCGGCGGTCAAGGGCTGCCAGCGGGTCTACCACGCGGCGGCGCAGGTCTCGACGCTGTATGGGGACGCGCGGCTGCAGCGATCGATTTATGACAGCAACGTCCTTGGCACCCGCAACGTGCTTGCCTCCTGCCTCGCCCACGGGGTCGAGCGCGCGGTGGTCACCGGCAGCTTCAGCGCCGTCGGCTACGATCATCTGGAGCCCTCGCTGCCGAGCACCGAAGAGATGCGCTTTTACCCCTTCGAGCGCATGATGCCCTACGAGTGCAGCAAGGCCTTCGTCGAGCACGAGTGCATGATCGCCGCTACCCGCGGTCTTGATGTGCGCATCGCCACCTCGTGCGCGATCCTCGGGCCGCATGACTACAAGCCCAGCCGCATGGGCCGCGCCCTGTGCGACTTCGCCAACGGCAAGCTGCACGCCTATATCGACGGCGGCTTCGAGTTCGTCGCCGCGCGCGACATCGTCGAAGGCCACGTGCTGGCGATGGAGCGCGGCCGGACGGCGCAGAAGTACGTCTTCGCGACGCAGTTTGTCACCCTCCCCGAGCTCATGGTGCAGTGGGCGGAGATCACCGGCCAGCCGCGGCCGCGGCTCAAGCTGCCGGCGCCGCTCATGGGCGCCGTGGCTTCGGTCTTGAGCCCGCTGCTGACGCGGTTTGCGCCGAGCTTTCCCCAGCGCCTCACCCCCGGCGCCGTGCGCATCCTGCAGCTGCGGCGGCACGCCGACCTGACCAAGGCCAAGACCGAGCTTGGCTACCAGCCCACCTCGGTGCGCCGCGCCTGCGAGGAGGCCTACGAGTTCTTCGCCCGCCGCGGCGCCATCAAGAACCCCAACCCGCGGCGGATCATCGATCTCGGCGGACCCGCCACCGCCTCCCCGGCCGCCGACGCCGTCTGGCCGCACAGCGGCAGCGCCGGAGGCTGCCCAGTAGCCCACTAGACCGACCCCGTCTGCGTCGCTGCGCCCGCCGAATTTCCGATGCGCGGCGGGTGCGCTCGGCCGCCGGACGCCAAGTCCGAGGTCGCCCGAGCCGGCGCGGACATTGATATAAATGGAGCAGCCCGTGAGTTCGACCACACCCAGCGATTCAGCTTCTTCCGGCCACGTCCTTCCACCCCTTTTACGCAAGAACTCCTCTTATGTGCCGCTGCTCGGGCACGCGCTGGCGCTCAAGATGAAGCCGGTGCCGCTGATGATGGAGGGCCGGCGGCAGTTCGGCGACGTGTTCGCGCTGAACCTGGCCGGGCAGATGACCGCGGTGCTCAGCGGTCCCAAGGCCAACGAGGCGTTCTTCCGCGCTCCCGATGATCAGTTCTCGGCCAAAGAGGCCTACCAGATGATGGTGCCGGTGTTCGGCAAGGGGGTCGTGTACGACTCGCCGCCGGCGGTGATGGACGAGCAGCTGGGGTTTGTGTTCCCGGCGCTCAAGGACTCGCGCCTGCGCACCTACTGCACCTACTTCAATGAAGAGTGCGAGCGCTACTTCTCGACCTGGGGCAACGAAGGCACCGCCGACATCTACACCACCACCAACGAGCTGACGATGTTCATCGCCAGCCGCTGCCTGCTCGGCCGCGACTTCCGCAATAACCTCTCGGCCCACTTCGCCAAGCTCTATCACGACCTGCAGGGGGGCATTAACCTCATCGCCTTCTTCGCGCCGCAGCTGCCGCTGCCGGCGTTTCGCCGCCGCGACAAGGCGCGCGATGAGATCATGAAGCTGTGCGGTCAGATCACCGCCGAGCGACGCCGCACCGGGGTGGTCGAGGAGGACTTCGTCCAGACCCTGATGAGCGCCCGCTACAAGCACGATGACCGGCCGCTGACCGATCACGAGATCACCGGCCTGGTCCTGGCGCTGCTGTTCGCCGGCCAGCACACCAGCGCCGTCATGGCGGCGTGGGCGGTGATCGAGCTCCTACAGCACCCCTACCTGCTGCCGCCGCTTTTGGAGGAGCAGGCCAGCGTGATGCGCGGCAAGACCGAGATGACCATGGAGACCACCCGCAGCATGGTGCTGCTGGAGCGCCTGCTCAACGAGACCGAGCGCACCCACCCGCCGCTCATCATGGTCATGCGCAAGGCGCTGCGCGACTTCACGTTCGACAAGTACCTCATTCCCAAGGGCTGGATGGCGATGATCTCGCCGGCGATCTCGCACATGATCCCCGAGTCGTTCCAAAACCCCGAGCGCTTCGATCCCGAGCGCTTCGCCCCGCCGCGGGAGGAGCACAAGAGGACCAACTACGCCCTCATCGGCTTTGGCGGCGGCAAGCACCGCTGCATCGGCATGGCGTTCGCGTATCTGCAGGTGCGCGCCATCATGAGCTACCTGCTACGCCACTTCGAGCTCGAGCTGGTGAGCCGCGAGCCGCGCCCCGACTACTCGGGCTTTGTCATCGGGCCGATCCAGCCCTGCCTGGTCCGCTACCGCCGCCGCCAGCCGCTGGCCCAGGCCCTTCCCACGGATCCTGCCACGACCGCGGCGACGCAAACCCAAGCTCCGAGCGCGCTTTAAGCGCCTGCGGTAGAGGAGTCGATCATGATTCGCTACGACAGCAAGTCCACCACAGCGGGCTCCGGGGCGCCGAGCTTTCTGGAGTCCAAGAACCGCCGCCAGAAGGCCCGCTCGGCGGGCATGCACCCCGACTACTGGTACCCGGCCGAGAAGTCCGAGCGCTTAAAGCGCGGCAAGGCGCTCGGCATCAAGTTCTGGGGGCGCTCGATCGCCATCTTCCGCGACCACAACGGCCAGGTGCACGCGGTCGAGGACCGCTGCGCCCACCGCCAGGTCAAGCTCTCGCTCGGTCAGGTCAAGGGCTGCAACCTCGTGTGCATGTACCACGGCTGGGAGTTTGACGCCGACGGCAAGCTGGTCAACATCCCGCACGAGCTGTTCAACAAGCCGTTCCCGCAGATCCGCATCGGCTCGTTCCCGGTCCAGGAGCGCTATGGCCTTATCTGGATCTTCCCCGGCAACCCCGAGCTCAAGGACGTCCACCGCCTGCCCGACATCCCCGAGCTAGAGGGCGCGGACCAGTGGGGCCTGGTGTCGATCGACTTCAAGTGGCGCGGCCACCACTCGATGGTCCTGGACAACGTCAGTGACTTCACCCACGCCTACCTGCACCGCAAGTACAAGCCGTTCTCCGATGCCAAGCTGACCAAGCTGGAGACCATCGGCGACCGGGTCCACCTGTCGTACGACACCAAGGTCGGCCGCGGCCGCATCGCGCAGTACTTCGTCAACCGGCGCGAGGTCGACACCGACAAGATGGACCTGTGCTACGAGTACCCCTACCAGTGGTCCAACATCGACAACAAGATCAAGCACCACTGCTTCGTCCTGCCGATGGATGAGAAGTTCACCCACGCCTTCTTCCTCTTCTACTTCAAGAAGCTGGTGGTGCCGGTGGTGAACCTGACGATCCCGCACGGCGTCCTTAACAAGGTGCTGGCGGTCGCCAACAAGCTGCACATCACCCCCCTCATCATGGAAGACGGCGTCGCGGTGGCGGCCGAGCAGGAGGGCTATGATGAGCACTACGACGCCCCGATCGCCGAGCTGAGTCCGGCGGTGGCGCAGTTTCAGCAGCTCACCATCCGCAAGTGGGAGGAGTACCTGGCGACGCGCGGTGCGGAAAAGACGGTCCCGCTGACGCAGCTGCGGGCGCACTGACCGGGGCTGGGGCGACGCCGGACCGAGTGCGTCGCCCCAGTCAGCCAAGCGCAGCGACCGGGGAGCTTGCGGTGCCGCTGCAGTGAGCAAGGAGGACAGGATGGAGCGAAGTGGCGACACCCCGGGCACCGGGGGCAGGACCGGGGGCGGCCAGGCGGCGCGGAGGGCGCATGCGGCGGCGGTGGCCCAGCTGCTCACTCTCCAGAAGGCCGACGGCGGCTGGGAGGGGGAGATGGTATGGAACACGATGATCCTGTCGCAGTACATCATCGTCCAGCGGGCGGTCGGCCGGGTGATTCCGCCGGCCACCGCGCGCCAGATGATCCAGCACTATCGCGTCACCCGCACCGCGGACGGCGCCTGGGGCATGCACAGCGAGTCGCAGGGCTATGTGTTCTTCACCGCGCTGGCCTACGTCGCGCTGCGCCTGTTGGGAGTCGCCAAGGACGATCCGCTGCTGGCGGCGGCGCGCGCCTTCCTGCACCGCCAGCCCGAGGGCGGGGTTGCGGCGATTCCGACCTGGGGCAAGTTCTGGCTGGCGATGTGCGGCCTGTATGGCTACGACGGGGTGAACCCCTTCCCGCCCGAGCTGTTCATCCTGCCGCAGTGGCTGCCGGTGCACCCGGTCCACTACTACTGCCACACCCGCTACATTTATCTTGCCATCGCCTACCTGTATGGCCGGCGGTTTCGCATCGACCTCGGACCGCTCACCGGCGAGCTGCGGGCAGAGCTTTACCCGCAGCCCTATGACTCGATCGACTTCTCGCAGTACCGCCACACGATCGCGGCCAGCGATCTATACGTGCGGCCGAGCGCCGCGCTGCGGGCGGCTTATGACGTAGTCTACGCCTACGAGAAGCGGCCCTTGCGCGGCCTGCGCCAGCGCGCCCTGGCCTACTGCCTGGAGCGCATCCTGTTCGAGCAGCGGGCCAGTCGCTACCAGGGGATCTCGCCGGTCAACGCCCTGCTCAACTGCCTGGCGCTCTATGCCCACAGCCACCACCACCCCGACCTCGCGCCCAGCCTGAGCGGCCTGGAGGCGTGGAAGTGGGAGGACGAGCAGGAGGGCATCCGCTACTGCGGGGCGCGCAGCAACACCTGGGACACCGCCTTTGTCGTCCAGTCGCTGCTCGCCGAGCCGACGGCGGCGCGCAGTGACCCCGCGGTGGCAGCGGCGCTGCAGCGCGCCCACCGCCACCTGCGCAGCCTGCAGATGACCGCCGAGCTGCCGAGCTACCAGCACGAGCACCGCGATCCGATCCTCGGCGGCTTCTGCTTCTCCGACGGCCAGCACCGCTGGGCGGTGAGCGACTGCACGGCCGAGGCGGTGACCGCCCTCTTGGAGCTGGAGGGCCCCTCCGCGGCCGGGGGGCCGGCGCTGATTCCGTCGGCCGAGCACACGCCGCTTGAGCAGATCGAGCAGGCGAGCCGCTTCATCCTGCAGCGCCGCAACGCCGACGGCGGCTTTGGCACCTACGAGCGCCGCCGCGGCTCGGCGCTGCTGGAGGCGATAAACCCTTCGGAGATGTACGGCAGCTGCATGACCGAGCGCTCGTACCTGGAGTGTACGGCTTCGTCTCTGCGCGCCCTGGCCGCGGTCAAGGCGCGCTATGGGCAGCGGCTCAGCCCCGCGCTGTGGCACGGCATCACCGCCGCCCTGGGCGACGGCGTCGCGCTGCTCCGCCGGGCGCAGCGGAGCGACGGCAGCTTCCCGGGCTTTTGGGGCATCAACTTCACCTACGGGATCTTTCATGTAGTCACCGCCCTGCGCGCCGCTGGCGTGCCGGCCAGCGATCCCGCCCTGCGCCGCGCCGCCCTGTGGCTCCTTGGCAAGCAGAAGGCGGACGGGGGTTGGGGCGAGCACTACTCCAGCTGCCTGGACGACAAGTACGTCGAGCACCCGCAGACCCAGGTGGTGATGACCAGCTGGGCGCTCTTGGCCCTGCTGGAGGTGGAGCCCGAGAGCCCGCCGGCGACCGACGCCGCCATCGAGCGCGGCATCGCCTGGCTGAGCGCGGCGCAGCTGCCCGATGGCTCGTTCCCGCAGCAGGCGCAGAACGGGGTGTTCTTTGGCACCGCCATGCTCGACTACCGGCTGTATAAGGCCTACTTTCCGGCGTGGGCGCTGGCTCGCTACCGCTCCTTGCGGCCTAGGGAGTGATATGGCCGCGCTCTGAGCGACCGCGCTCCCCGGCGCGCCGGGAGGGGCGGCCGATAGCAGCCACCGCGCGCTTGGCCGCCAGGATGTTCTGCGCCACCGCATCATCTTCGGGCGCCCAGGTCAGGTGCTTGCCCTCTTTGGGATCGTAGTAGCCGACATAGCCGCCCGGGTTGATGCCGAAGCTCGAGAGCCGGGCCTTGGGGTGGTGGTGGAAGGCGTTGCGTCCCGAGCGCTCGTCGTCTTCGGTAAAGTACAGCGGCAGGACGAAGTTGCTGACCACCTGCCCGTCTATCTCATAGAACTCGGTCTGGACCGGGTCGCACACCTCGTACCAGCGAAACACGCGCTCCTTGCGCCGCTCGTGGTGCGGGTGCGGCCCTTCGACAAGCAGGTTGCACTGCGGGTCGGACAGCAGCTCCAGCGCCTCGTGCGAGAAGGTGTGGCTCCACGGCTGGTTGAGGGCCTCGGACAGCTTGATCGAGACGATGCCATAGGGAATGCCGCGGTGGTTGTTGGCGTGATAGCCGAGCGCGTCGGCCACGTCCATCTTCTCCCAGACATACAGGATGGCGTCACCGCGCATGTCCGGGACCTGCTGGTGCGCGGGCCGGTGACCGGCGTGGCCCTCTAGCCGCAGCACTCCGTTTATGTCCCAGACCGGGGTGAAGTCTTCGCGAATCTGCCGGTTGACGGCGCGGATGACGTTCTGTATCTCACTGTCGGGGCGATTGGTCAGGTTGACCACGGAGATCAGCATGGGGGCCTCCAAAAAGGGATACTCTTATCCTGTAACATGGCTCTGACGCTGAGACCAGGCTGCCGCAGCCCCAAGGGGCTCGCCGCGCCCCGCGGAGCGGCGCCGACCTGGCACCGCCTGGGGCTCCGCAGCGCAGCGCGTCGCTGCGCCTTTTCCCGCCGGCTTGACCGGCTCGCCAAATCGGCAGTAGAGTTCTCCGATTCGGAGGCCATGTGAAAACACTGCTCTACCTCGCGGGTACGATGCTGGCGGCGGCCGGCTGCAGTACGGTGCTGGTTTCCCACGTTCGCAGCAATGATTATGACACTCCCGGGGTGCGCTACTTTCTCCCCGCCCCCTATCTGCTTGTAAAGACGGCGGTCGAGGTAAACCGCAGCGAGAGCCTCTACGCGATGAGCCCGATCGACAAGACGCTGCTGCACCGGGTGGTGGCGTGCGAGGCGGGTCAGGCCGCCTGCCAGCCGGCGGAGCCCGGCGTGGCGCCGGCGCGTCCGAGCCCGACGCCGGTGGGGGCGCCGCCGGCGCGGCCGACAGCCGGGGCGCAGGCGGGCGAAGAGGGCGGCGGCAGCGAGCGCTGGACCGAAGGCGGCGAGGGCAAGCCGAGCCGCGAGGACAGCGCCGCCGTCACCTCGATCGTCTGGCTGCCCGACTACTGCCAGCAGTACACGATCATCGAAAAAGATCACGTCGGCTCGCAGAAGGTTCAGATCCAGCTCGTCGACGGCTGGAAGATCTCGGCGCTGAACACAGAGGTCAACAACAGCGAAGTGTTCCAAAAGATGATCGAAGCGGTGTCAAACCTCGCCGGCTCCACGCTCAACCCGACCGCCAAGGCGGCCGCCGCGGGAGCCCAGACCGCCTCGCGCGCCACCGGCAGCGGTGCCCAGAGCGGCCGCACGCGGTTTTTCCGCCGCACCCAGACCATCACCTTGAAGCCCGGCATCTATCCCCTTTTGCAGTATCCGCAGACCAAGGACTCCGAGCCAGACTGCAGCAAGCTCCCCAGCTTCCGGCCGCCGCGCGAGGCGACGCAGGCGAGCGAGAGCTGGGATGAGGTGGTTGTCAACCACGACGGCGCCGGGCCGCCCCCGGCCGCCGCGGTGGAGCCCGGGCGCCCCGCCAACCCGGGTCGGCCGCCGCTGCCGCGCTGAGCCGAGCGGAGGCCCCACCTTGATGAAGATGAACCCGATGGCGGCAATGCGTGAGCTGAGCGCGGTGCGCGACAGCTTGCATGGTCCGGGGGCTCCCTTGTTCATGCGCGGGGTCCTGGCGACCGGCATCGGCCCCAAGATTGTCGATGGGGCGCCTACGACGACGCTGGCGATTCACCTGCTGGTGCCGCAGAAGCTGGCCCAAGCGGCGCTGAGCCACAGCGCCTTGATCCCGCGCACTCTCGCCGGCTATCCGACCGATGTGCTGGACAGTGGTCGCGGCGAGCTGGCGCCGGCTCGGCAGCCGGTCTTCACCGCGCCGACCGGCTGGGGCTACGGCACGCCGCTGTACACCGAGAGCGGGGCCTGGGGAACCGTGGCCTGCGCGGCGCACGCCGCCGATGGCCGGCCGCTGCTGGTGACCAGCGCCCATGTAGTCGGCCTGGACGAGCTGGTCTACGACGGCAGCGTCGATCCACCGCTGCGGCTGGGTCGCTGCATCCGCCGCCTGCCCACCGCCAGCCGCCAGGAGCTGTACGGGCAGCGCGGCTCGGCTCTTGCGGGCCAGCACCTGGTCGATGTCGCGGTCATCGAGGTCGACCCCGAGCTCACGCCCGGCCGCAGCCCGCTGGCGCCGCAGCTGTTCGCCACGGCCGTGGACACCGCCAGCATCGATGAGTGGCTGTTTACCTCGACGCCGCTTTACGCCTGGGGGGCGGCGAGCCGGGTCTGGCGGCAGGGCATGGTGGTGTCCTACTGGCCGCGCCGGACGCAGGACGACCACTACGGGCTGTGCCTCATCCAGCAGCAGCCGATGTCCGAGCCGGGCGACTCGGGCAGCCTCTGGCTCGCCTACGTCGACAAGGAGTACACGACGGTCGGGCTCCACTGGGGGCTGTCCACCGACCGTCAGTCAGTGATGTCGTTTGTGACCGATGGCATCGCGGCGCTGGGTCGGCTGGGGGTGCGGGCGCTGACCCGAGTGCCCTGAGTGCCGCCCACCGCAGTCACCGCGCCTACGCACATCGGCGCAGCTGACCGCCGCCTTGCGGGAGGGCGACGTCGGTCTCTGTCTCGACGCGAGCCACCGCTTTTAGCTCCGCCGAGGAAGAATCCCGATAGAATCCGAGCAGCTGGCGGCCGCAGCGGCCGGGCGTACCGGGTCCACGAGCGAGACGAGGCACCACCCCATGAGCACAGACATCATCCCCCTTGCCGCCAACTTCTGGAATGTCCGCGGCTCGTACAAGTTCCGCGGGATCTTGGAGATCGGCACCCAGGCCTCCCTGGTCCGGCGCGCCAACGGCAAGTTCGTGTTCCTGGACTCTTACACGCTGAGCGCGGCCGCCCGCGCTGCGGTCGACGCCCTCACCAGCGGGGGTAAAGACGTCGAAGCGATCGTGAACTTGCACCCGTTCCACACGGTCCACGTCAGGGCGATGCACCGCGCCTTCCCAAGCGCGCGACTTTACGGCACGGCCCGCCACTTGTCGCTGTTCGCCGACCTCCCTTGGGAGCCGACCAAATGCGAGGATCCGGCGATGCACGCTCTGTTCGCGGAGGACTTCGAGTTCTCGGTGCCGCGGGGCGTGGATTTCATCTCCGCGGACGAGTCGGTGCATACCTCTTCGGTACTCCTCGTGCACCGCGCATCACGGACGCTCCACGTGGACGACACGTTCGTCTACTTTCCCTTCCCCTGGCCCCTGCGCCTGCTTGTCCCCGGCGGTCTTGTGCGCATCCATCCGATGCTCCCCAAGGCGCTGCAGCGGCGTGCCGGAGCCGCCAGCGACTTCCGCCGCTGGGCCGCGGAGTTTACCGAGAGCTGTCGGGACGTCGAGCATCTCTGCGCCGCGCACAGCGCAGTGCTGAGCAATGCCGGGACCCCCGGCACCTCAGTTCCCGCGCTCCTGCGCAAGGCGCTCGACAATGCCGAGCCGATCCTGCGCGCCCACGAGAATAAGTACGGCTGAGCGTGACGGTCACGCCTACCCGGCTCCGCTATCGGTAATATTTGGGGCGAGCTGTATGGAGCGACTGCTTGCTGGGGTGTGCCGGGCTTGCGGGGCGCGGCAAGGAGGGAATGGCGGGGGACTCAGGCGCGGCGGCTGGCCTTGCCGCGGGCGGGCTTGGACGCTTTGGCAGTGGCTTTGCTTGCCTTGCCTTTGCTTGCCTTGCCTTTGCTCGCCTTGCTGGCCTTGCTCGCCTTGGCGGCCTTGCTCGCCTTGACGGCTTTGCCGCGGCTCCCCTTTTTGGCCTTGCCTGCCTTGGGAGCTTTGCCCGGCGCGCAGTTTGACACCGACGCCTTATAGTCATACAGCACCGCGGGCGCGATCATAAGGTGCGGCTTCACCGAGCCCCACAGCGGATCGCGGTTGTAGCTCTCGTCGAGCCCCTCTTCCAGCAGCGTCGACATCTGCTTGTACAGACCGGGCTGAGAAAAGATCGCGATGTTGCAGCCGGCCAACAGCTGCGCGTCATCGCCGGCACCGATGAGGCACTTGTTGGCGACCACGCGCGCGGCGGCGTCCTGGGCCGCGGCCTCGTCCACATCATCCCAGGTCTCGACGTCCTGGATGCTGTGGTTGCCCAGGGCCTTGAGCTTGGTGGTCACCAGGAAAGCGCCGACCCGCCGCGCCGCGTCGGCGGCATCGGCCATCGGGATCGTCTCATCGAGCATGCGCCAGTTGGCATGGGTGATCTTGACCTGACCCTGGACCTTGATCTCGGTGTTGCCGTGCACCGCCGCCTTGGCCACCGCCTCGATGTCGGCGATGTACTCGTCTTTGACCTTGGTCGACAGGTGGGGCAGCGCGTCGATGACGCCGATCGCCAGGTACAGCCGCAGCACGTCCACCGGGTGCTCGTCCATGTGGTTGTCGCCGCCCATCGGATCGCGCGGGCCGGCGTTGCAGCGCAGAAACGGCATGCCGGGCACCGGGCGTCCGGACTCCTTCATCGCGCACGACATCATCGCCGAGAAGAACGCCGCCAGGTTGAGGCTAAAGGTCGGACCCATGTTGAGGACGCCGTACACATCGGCCACCGCCTCATCGATCCAGTACGACCACAGCAGCGCGCTCAGCAGGTTCGGCGACAGCGGGCCGTTGGGCGCAAACGAGTTGCCGGTAAACAGCGACCGCACCCCGGCCACCAGCTCGGGCACAAGCTCCTCATCGGCGTGCACCACGTCGTGGCCGCACACCTCGTGGGCCAGGCTGCACCACAGGAGGCCATGGCTGCGATAGGTCGCCGGCAGGCTGACCACCGCCACGGGGCTGTTGAAGATCTTCTGCATCGACTCGGAGGTAATCGTATAAGGGCCCTGGCCGCCGTCGCTCTGGAAGAAGGCGAGCGGCGTCGGCGCCTTGACCTGCGGCACCTGCAAGCTCTCGCGCTTCTTGGCGTTGACGAACGAGCGATACAGGTTGGACACCACGGCGAGGAACCGCCGCAGCTCCGGCCGCACATCGACCATGCCGGCGATCGTGCCGTGCTGGTAGACCGGGGCGTAGAACTGCTCGATGATCGACTCCCGTTCCCCAGCGGACATCTCCTTGGTCTGCCCAAGAACACTCTCGAGCTCTCGCATGATTGCAGCGGCATACGAGTCGCGGTAGGCGAGCGGGATCTGCGCCGAGCCGGCCGCCACCGCAGCCTTGATCGCCGCGGCGTTCCCCAGCTTGGGGCGAACCTTGGATTCGCTGCCAAACAGGTCCAGCTTGGCCCAGATTTCACATAGCTCG
The DNA here is from genome assembly GCA_044222245.1 of Polyangia bacterium. GTDB lineage: Bacteria > Myxococcota_A > Polyangia > Palsa-1104 > JAEUJZ01 > CALFML01. The sequence continues at coordinate 164,026 of JBGANQ010000003.1, forward strand.
GTAAAGTGCGCGAGGTTTACAGCCATCATGTCCTCCTGAGGGATCTGTCTCAGAGTTCTACATGCATTGCCCTCCTACTGTCCAGTATCTTCGTCGGTGAACTCGGCGCCGGTCGGCCACCGCCACAGCCGCCGAGCTGGCCATCGGCCGCGACCCCTAAGTCTTGTGGGAAATTAATTTCTCCATCTGACCAAACTCGGACTTGAAAGGGCGCGCCGCTTCCATGTTATTTTCCGCTTCGCTTTCGCCTCACTTTTCCGCCTGATTTGGCCGAGTTGTTTGATTCGGCCCGCCGACCCGCCTGGCGGCTCACCTTTGCAAGGAGATTGGGTATGTCGCAGCGCGCCCCCATGTTCACCTCGTGCCTGTTCTGGCTCTCGGTAGCGATGCCGGTCCTCGGCGCGGCCTGCAGCGGCACTCCCGCCGGCGCCGGCGACCCCCCCGACAGCGGGGTCACACCGCCGGACCTGAGCGGGCCAAGCGCCGACCTGGCGCAGCCGCTGCCGCCGCATACGCGGCTGCTGCACCTCATCTCCTCGGACTACACCATCCCGCCGGGCAGCGAGCGCTATCAGTGCCAGCGCATCACCGCGGACAAGGACCTGTATATCCTCAAGGTTACGCCGGTGTCGCCGCTCGGGGTGCACCACGAGGTGCTGGCGATCGATCCGAGCAACGGGCCCGATGGCGTGAGCCGCTGCGGGCCGCTCGATACGACCTGGCGGCCGCTGTTCGCCTCCGGGGTGGGCTCGCCCTCGCTGGACATGCCCCAGGGGGTGGCGCTGAAGGTGCCCGCCGGCTCCAAGCTGGTGCTGGATCTGCACCTGTTTAACGCCCGCCCGACCGGCGACATCAACGGCACCGCGGCGGTGGACGTGGTCGTCGCCGACAGCGATGAGGGCTACCAGCTGGCCACGGTGCCGTTTATCGGGCCGGTCAACTTTACGATCAAGGCGCCGGGAACCGTCTCGGGCAGCTGCACGGTGAGCAACGACACCTCGTTCTTCGCCGTGTTCCCGCACATGCACACCACGGGCAAGCACATCAAGATCAGCGCCGGCCGGACCGGCAGCGAGACCGTGGTCTGGGATGATGATTATACCTTTGAGGAGCAGCGCTTCGGCGCCTTCCCCGACTGGAAGGGACCCAAGGCGGTGGCGCTCAAAAAGGGCGACAAGATCAGCGTCACCTGCACCTACGATCCTTCCGGATACGGCAAGAAGTTCGGCGACAGCACAACCGATGAGATGTGCTTTGCCATCTCTTACGTGACCCCGGCGATAAATACCTTCGGCGGCTCGCCGTTCTGTCCGTTCTAGGCGCGGCTCGCGGTCGACATCACGTCGACCGCATCGTAATGGGCTGGGGTTGTCTAGGGTCGCCGAAGCTGGAGGGGACCGGGGCAGAGCGGCGGCGGGTACTGCCCCAAAAGACTGGACGCGCCGCCTGGGCCTGCCTGGCCCATTAGGGGGTCTATCTATACGCGGTAGGCCCCCCGCAGCTCGCGCTGCCCGCGCTACATGAAGCAGCGAGCAGCGCGCAGCGCGGGTGAGCGAGCAGCGCCAGGCCGGAGCGCGACTGCGCCCCGCCCGGGCGCTAGCTACGGCGCCGGCGGCGCGCCAGCAGCAGGCCAGCGCTGCCGAGCAGCAGCCCAGCGGCCGACGAGGCCCCGGCGCCGCCAAAGCCGGCGACGCTGCAGCCGCCGGTGCCAAGGCCGCTCTTGATGAGCGAGGTATTGTCGACCAGGGTCTGCGGCTCACCGACCTCGAGCAGGGTCTGGATCTGCTGGCTGTAGGGGACGGCAGGCGCCGACCACTTGTTGGCATCGGCATCCGCAGCGGACATCTGCAGCGTAAAGCCGCTGGCGGTCTGCAGGGTCGCGTTGCTGTAGCGATCCTTGGAGAAGAAGCCGGCGCAGTGATAGGTCAGCTTGGCCTCATGGATGTTGGAGTAGTCCGGGAGGCTCGGGTTGTAGCTGAACACCGGATCCTTGTTCATGTCGGCGGGCGACAGGGTGGTGTAAAGCCGGGTCAGGTAGGGATAGGCGTCGAAGATCTGCCCGGCTTCGAGCGTCGGCTGGGCGATCTTGACGTTGAGCTCATCGCTGGCCGCCTTGGGATCGAAGGCTAAAAGGGCCGCCTCGATGTCGGCGTATTTACCGGGGTTCATCTGGCGGTCCTGGCCCAGGTAGTAGCCAAGCTGCTGGTAGTAGCTCGCCAGCGAGACGTTCTGCGCCTTCAGCGCCGCCGGCTCGGGAATGTAGCGCGACAGGATCGCGGTCAGCTGGCCGTTGACGGAGAACCCGTTGCTGAGCACCGCCTGCACGAACGAGGCAGGGTCCTTGACCTGGGCGAGCAGCGCCGGATCGCCAAAGCGGCCGGGCCGGTTGAGGACCTTCTGCATGATGCAGCCAGTCGATCTGCGAGTCGTTGATCACCGTGTGATAGTAGTTGCGGGGAATGGCGCGCCCGGCGCCGAGCATCCACACCTGGACCCCCATGTTGGGCTGCGCCGCCACCGAGGTCAGGATGATGGGAATCATCGGCAGATCGGACTGATAGTGCAGCACGACCGGCTGCAGGTCGCCCGCCGCCAGGCCCGCCTTGAGCCGCAGGGCGAGGAAGAAGGCGCCGGGGTGCAGGTAGGGAGCGGCGGCGTCCAGGGTGCCGGTCGGAATGAAGTAGTGGTTGTCATTTAACCACTTCACCATCAGGTCCTTGTTGTCCGCCTTGAGCACCGCATAGTCGTACGGACCCACCGAGTCCTGCACGACCAGGGGGCTCGGCGGCGACTGCGGCGACGGAGCGCCAGAGTCCGCCGTGCCGAAGGCAGCGGTCGGGCTGTTGCGGCTGGGGTTGTTGCCGCACTCATCGTAGACCCGGGTCAGGCGATACTTGGGCTGGGTGGTGGCTAACAGCTGCGAGAACAGCTCGTCGACGCCGACGTCGATGCCATCGGTCCCGGCCTTGGTCTTGGGCACCGCCGGCAGCGGCAGCAGCCAGCCGAACTCACCGGGCTTGCCCGAGTACTGGACCTGGATGTAGGCGGTGACCTGACCGTTGCTCTGGGCAAACAGGATGCGCTCGCCGGCCTGGACGATGGGCACCGAGGGGTCGGGCGGGGCGAAGCAGCCGCAGGCGATGGCGTCGGTCGGATAGAGCGCGCTGGCCGCCGACAGGCAGAGGGCCGCCCCGCCGGCCACGGCGAGCAGGCGAGCAGTCAACGAAGAGCGGACGGTTTTACGCATCGAGATCTCCTACCAGGGGAATCAGGGGAATAAAGAGACAGGCGGCCCGCAGGCCAGTGGGGGAGTGATGTGCACTCTTTATGCCAACCGCAGCGCATCCGCCGAGCGACGCCGGGCGGCCAGCGCAGCGACGGGAGCTTGGTTTCGCAGCGGGTCGCCGGGGGCGCGCCAGGCTCAGATTCCTGAGACGCCCGGCCCAAAGGACTCAGCCGGCTCGCGCCCTGCCCTACTCTGGGGCCAGCTCCAGGTCGCCGCCGCCGACCAGCATGGCGAACGGATCCGGCCCGGGCACCAGGTCCTTGAGGGTCGCCGCCCCGGCGACATCGGTCAGGTCCAGCTTGACGCCGGTGCCGCTCAGCTGGTGGTGGGTCGCCACCCAGGCGCCGCTTGCGAGCTGCGTCCAGCCGTCCCAGCTCGTCTCCAGGCCCTTGACCGGGATGATCGACACCCACATGCGCCAGCCGAGCGGCCGGGCAGCCGCCCCGCCCGCCCCGGCGCCCGCCGGTAGCACCCACAGGTACGAGTCGCCCGGCGTCAGCCCGCCGCCGCCGTAGGTGATAAGCAGGGCCGCGCTGTCGGCGCTCTTCCCCTCGACCTGGCCCTCGGGCTGGCCGGCAGAAAGGGGGACCACGCTGCGCGTCACTCCATCGTCAAACAGCTTGACCAGCGGGTTTAGCCAGAACGAGTCATTGATCCAGGCGGCATACGCCTTGGCGACCAGCTTGCGCTCTGCCGCGGCGCCCACCCGCTTGCGCCGGCTGAACGCCACCCCGGTCTTCTGGTTCAGATCGCACAGGACGTAGTTATCACCGAAGATGACGCGATCAAAGTTGCGCTGGCGGTCCCACAGGTGACGGTTCTGGCCGTGGAAGGTCCACTTGACCGCCCCGGTGCGGGCCCAGGCCTCTTTGTCGATCGCCTTCTCAATGGCCCGCGCCAGCTCGTCAGCGCGCGCCCCGCCCTCGCCGCGGGGCAGGGGCTTGCTGAGCACGAGCACGGCCAGCCAGCCAGCGCCGATGAGCAGCGCGATAAAAACTCCACCCCAGACGAGCAGACGACGGGCAAGCGATCGCTTCTTGGTAGTCATACCTGCCAGCATAAAGGGCCTCGGCTCCCGCGCGCGCGGATTATTGAAGGGTTCACAAGCGGCGACGCGCAATAACTGCGGTCGCAGCTGCGGAAAAACCCTGTAGGCAGCTGTACCGCAGCGTATCCCGCTGTGCGTTCTACGGCGCCACTTAACTGGACTATGGGTCCGAAAAAAGCCGACAAATTATCGAGTCCAGTCGTCTGCTTAGCGCTGCTCGGAATTACCAAGTAGCAGTTTTTTCCCAAGTATTCTGGTACCTTGGAAGCTAGCCAAACTGCGGCATCAGGCACTGCCCGGGCCCCCGCCTGGCGCCGCGGCGAAGTGAATCATCCGACTCCAGCTCGACTGATCGCAAGGAGAGATTTTCTTATGAAGTACACTCCCGAACCTCCTGTTCACCGGACCTTTCTCCGCGGTGGGCTGCCGCTGTGGCTTCCCATCTCGGCCGTGGCGCTGCTGGGAATCACTGGCTGCTCCAATTCCAACCAGAACCAGGGCAATAAGAGCACGCTGCTGCTCGCTCGCACCGGCAGCGGCAGCGGCACCGTGGTCTCCATGCCCGATGGCATCAGCTGCGGCACCCAGTGCAGCCTGGCGCTGACCACGGGAACCGAAATCACCCTCACCGCAACCCCGGGTGCCGGCTCGGACTTTGTCGGCTGGGGCGGCGACTGCAGCAATAGCGGCAGCGCTACCACCTGCAAGCTCACGCTCGGCGGCACCCAGCAGGCCTCGGCGCGCTTTGAGTACAACCCCCTGGGCACGCGCATCTGCAGCGCCGACAACATCTGCTGGGAGAATCCGCGCCCGATCGGCTCGACCCTGCAGGCGACCTGGGGCGTGAACAAAAATGACGTCTGGGCCGTCGGCGAAGGCGGCCTGGCGCTGCACTGGAACGGCCAGCTGTGGACTGCCGTCGACACCGGCGTAAAGACCACCCTGACCGGCGTGTGGGGGACCGGCACCGACGATGTGTGGGCGGTCGGTCGCGGCGGCACCATCATCCACTATGACGGCACCGCCTGGGCGCCCAGCAAGAGCGGCGTCACCACCCACCTCACCTCGGTATTCGGACTGGGCCCGAGCAGCATCTACGCCGCCGGCGAGCGCGGCACCATCCTCAGCTGGGACGGCACCGCCTGGACCCAGCAGACGACCGGGGTCACGCTCAACCTGTACGCGGTGTGGGGCCTGAGCAGCAACTTCCTGTACGCCTGCGGCGATCAGGGGACCCTGCTCAGGTTCGATCCGGTCGGCGGCGAGTGGAACCCGGTGATCGTCACCGGCGGCTCCCCGGCGCGCATCCTCTACGGCCTGTGGGGCAGCTCGGCGCTGGACATCTGGGCGGTGGGCGCAATCGGCAACATCTTGCACTTTGATGGCACGGCGTGGAAATCGTTCAGCCAGCCGACGGTCAACTCGATTACCGGGGTCACCGGCAGCTCGGGCAAGGACGTCTGGTTCGCCGGTCAGAACGGGCTCCTTTACCACTGGGACGGACAGACTATACAGCCGGTCTCAAGCGGCGTGTCGGTCGCCCTCAACGGGCTGTGGGAAGGCAACTCCGGCGACGGCTGGGGCGTCGGCAATAACGGCGCGATGCTGCGCCTGACCGGCGGCGCCTGGACCGCGGTGAGCGGCCAGCTCGCCGACTCGCTGGGCGGCGGCTGGAGCTCGCGCGCCGACGCGCTGTGGGTGGTAGGCAGCGGCGGCACGGTGGTGCGCTGGGACGGCGTCAACTGGCGGCGTGACCAGAGCGGCGTGACCCAGGGCCTGCACGACATCTGGGGCAGCAGCGAGAGCAGCCTGTGGGCGGTGGGTGATGAGCGCACCATCATCCGCTATAATGGTGCCAGTTGGTCGACCGTTAACACCAGCGCCCTGCCCAACCAGCACCTGCGCGGGGTCACCGGCAGCAGCGACAAGGATGTGTGGGCGGTGGGCGACGTCGGCACCGCGGCCCACTACGATGGCAGCAAGTGGGCGAGCGTCGATCCCGGCGTGCGCGACCACCTGAACGCGGTGTGGAGCAGCGGCCCGAGCGACGTCTGGGCAGTCGGCGACGCCGGCACCGTGCTGCGCTTTGACGGCACGAGCTGGAAGAAGGTTACAAGCGGCGCGACCATGAACCTGCGCGCGGTGTGGGGCAGCGGCCCGAGCGATATCTGGGCGGCCGGCGACGCCGGCACCGTGCTGCGCTGGGACGGCACGAGCTGGAAGGCGATGAGCGCGGGGACCACCAGCCCGCTTTCGGGAGTGAGCGGACGCTCGGCCACCGAGGTCTACTTCTCGGGCGCCGCCGGCACCCTGCTGCGCTTTGACGGCAACAGCTTCACTCCGGTGGCCACCGGCGCCAGCACCGGTCTGAACCGGGTGGTGGTCGCGGCCAAGACTGAGCTGTGGTTCCTGGGCGATGGCGGCACGGTGCTGCGGAAACGCTAGGACCTCGACCGCTTGGCGGCGGCCTCACTAATAGGCTTTGGCCGGACGCCAAGCGGCGTGAAAATGTAGCTTGGATGATAAAATAACCTGACGGCCTGACCCGGCTGCGACTGTCCGCAGTGGGCCAGTGCCGAGTCCGCGGACGGGAGCAGCACCTAGGCCCGCCGCGTTAAGGAGCAGTGAACATGAAGAAGATCTGGTTCAGATCACGACTTATCCTTGGGACCGCAGCGCTGCTTTACGGCTGCGGCGGCGAGCCCGCCCCCCCGGCCGCGGTCCCTGCGCAGACCCCTGTCGGACCGACCCTCGAAGTCGACGCCTACGTCGCCCACCGCGACCGCTCGGTCAACCTTCCGACCATCGCCTGGCTGCAGCCAAGGCGCAGTGTGGCCCCGGGCAGCCTCCCCAAAGATGTGGCGCTCGGCACCCTGCGCGGGCTGGCCAAGCCCTACCGCCTGAGCGAGGCGGCGCTCGCCACCGCGCAGCTGCACACCGTTCACGACGCCGGCAATGGCCCTCTCATCGCCCAGTTCGACCAGAAAGTCGATGGCATGGAGGTGTTTCGCTCGAGCATGAAGATCAGCATGGATCGCAGCGCCACCCCGGTGGTCGCCTCAGGCTACCTGGCCCCGCAGGTGCGGCCGATCACCACCAGCTTTGCCCTGGATGAGACGGCGGCGGTGGCGGCGGCGTTCCACGCGATGCAGAACGGCCAGGTGGTGGTAAACGACGTCCACCGCACCAAAAACCCAAGCGACGCCGACTCCGCGCCGGGCCAGTACACTTCGCTGGCGTTCGCCGGCAGCGCTGCCAGCGGCGTGAGCATGGTCGGCCCGGCGCGCAGCAAGCGCCTGTGGTATCCGACGAGCGCCGGGCTCCTGCCCGCGTACTATGTCGAGCTCACCGCCGGCCGCAGCGACTCCACCGACTCGCAGATGGTCGCCTTTGTCGTCTCCGCGGTGGACGGCGAGATCCTGTTCACCAAAAACCTCACCGAGTCCGACGCCTTCTCCTACCGGGTGTGGGCCGACAACAGCGGCCGCTACACCCCCTGGGACAGCCCAGCCGGCAATGACTTCACGCCGCACCCGACGGGCATGAACGACAACAGCGAGCCCGCGGGAGCCCTGCCCTCGACCCTGGTCAAGCTGCAAAACGCGCCGTTTAACCGCCGCAACGACCCCTGGCTTCCCGCCGACGCCAGCGATGCCGACGGCAACAACGTGTTCGCCTACGCTGACCTGGCAGCCCCTGACGGCTTCGGCCCGGGGGATCTGCGGATCACCACCACCGGCCCGCAGACCTTCGACCGCATGTTCGATCCCCTGGCCGACTCGGCGGCGACAGTCGCGCCGGGCGTCGGCACCCACCTGTTCTACGTCCTCAACTACATGCACGACTTCTTCTATGAAGCGGGCTGGGACGAGAACTCGTACAACCAGCAGAAGGACAACTTCGGCCGCGGCGGCCTGGGCGGCGACGCCATCCGTGCCGAGGCGCAGGACTCCGGCGGCACCAACAACGCCAACGCCAGCACCCCTGCTGACGGCAACGCGCCGCGCATCCAGATGTACCTGTGGACGCCCGGGTTGAGCCAGTCGATGATCACCGCCCCGGCGGGAATGGCCGGCCCGCTGCGCGGGGGCTCCGCGAACACCAACCGCCTCCGGTATAACGTCACCCAGTCCGTGGTCCTGGTCAATGACGGCTCTGCCACCCCGACGCGAGCCTGCAGCGCCACGTTTACTAACAAGGCAGCCGTGACTGGCAAGATCGCCCTGCTCGACCGCGGCGGCTGCACCTTCGACGTCAAGATCAAGAACGCCCAGGTCAACGGCGCCGTTGGAGTGATCATCGCCAACAGCAACGCTACCGGCACGCCCTTGGGCGGGCCCTTCGGGCCGGGCAGCAGCGATACGACGATCAATATCCCCGCCATCGGCATCAGCCTGGAGGATGGTGCGCTGCTCAAGACGACCCTGGCCGCCGGCACCACGCTCACCGTAAGCCTGGTAAACGGCGTCATCCGCGACGGCTCGCTCGACACCGGCATCGTTTCCCACGAGTGGGGCCACACGATGTCCAACCGCCTGATCGGCAACGCCACCGGTCTGTCCAGCCTGCAGGGCCGCGGCATGGGCGAGGGGTGGAGCGACTTTGTGGCCATGCTCACCACCGTCCGTCCCGAGGACGCGGCCGTGCCCTCCAACAATAACTGGAACGGCGTCTACCCGGTGGGCGCCTGGGCCGAGTGGGCGCGCGGCAGCAAGATCTGGTACGAGGGCATCCGCCGCTACCCCTACTCGGCGGACATGACCAAGAACCCGCTGACTTTCGGGCACATTGAGGACGGCACGGCGCTGCCGATGATGCCGGCACCGGCCTTCGGTGCCGATGGCGCCAGCAACTCCGAGGTGCACAACACCGGCGAGGTCTGGCAGTCGATGCTGTGGGACTGCTACGTCAGCCTGCTGCGCGACACCGCGCGCTACACCTTCGATCAGGCCAACCTGCGCATGCGGCAGTACCTGGTCGCCTCGCTGAAGATGACGCCCAACGCGCCGACCATGCTCGAGGCGCGCGATGCCCTGCTGGCGGCCGCCTACGCGACCGATCAGAAGGACTTCCAGCTGTTCTGGGCGGCGTTCGCCCGCCGCGGCGCTGGCGTCGGCGCCCTGGGTCCGGATCGCAACGATCAGAGCAACTCGCCGGTCACCGAGAGCTTCAAAGTCGGCAACGACCTGGCGATCGAGTCGCTCACGGTCAGCGACGCGGTCAAGTCCTGCGACCGCGACGGCGTGCTCGATAACAACGAGACCGGCCTGGTCAGTGTGCGCATCCGCAACATGGGCTCGGGCGACCTGGCCGCGACCACCCTCAAGCTCACCTCGAGCTCGGCCAACGTGACCTTCAACGGCCAGGCCTCGATGATGATCAACGCGCCGACGATCAAGCCCTCGCAGAGCGCCACCATCACCGCGCAGGTGGCGATGTCCGGCGCCGCCGGCATCATCCCGTATGACATCCAGGTCGACGTGACCGATCCAGATCTGGCGGATCCGCGGACGATCAGCCAGACCTACCAGGGCCTGGGCAACTTCGACGACGTGGTCAAGACCAGCGCCACCGGCAACGGCAACTTCGCCGATCCGGCGTGGATGGTCGCCAACTCCACCGATCCGTCGCTCGACAGCAGCTTCAAGTGGGAGCTCTTGCCGGGTCCGCGCGCCACGGGCGTCTGGCACTGCCCGGATCACGACGGCGCCGCCGATCACTACCTGATCACCCCGCCGCTGCAGATCAAGGCCACCGGCAACTTCGACTTCACCGTGACCCACCGCTACGACTGGGAGGTCGACGACACCGCCGTGCCGCCCGACTACTACGACGGCAGCGTGCTGGAGATCTCGGACGACGGCGGCCAGACCTGGACCGACCTCGGCTCGAAGATCACCATGGAGGGCTACAACGCCACCCTGGTCGCCGGCACCTCGACCAACCCCCTGGCCGGTCGGATGGCCTTTGGCGGCCAGAGCACGAACTTCGAAGTGCTGGGCGTGCCCGGCTACGTCAACACGGTGGTCGACCTGGGAGCGGCGTACGCCGGCAAGACCGTGCGGGTGCGCTTCCGCGGCGGCACAGACCAGGCCAGCGGCTTCTCCGGCTGGTTTGTCCAGCAGGTGGCGTTCAACAACCTGCAGAACACGCCGTTTGGCAGCCGCGTCGCCGACCGCGGGATCTGCGTGCCGGCGCCGACGAGCAGCATCGAGATCAAGGTGAGCAGCGACGCCGCGCGGGTCCCCTCGGGGTACCTGGTCCAGCTGCTGGCCTCCACCGTCAAGGACGCCGGCCAGCCGGTGACCTACACCTGGAGCCAGGTCAGCGGCCCCCCGGTGACGCTGTCGAGCGACACCGGCGCCAACCCGCACTTTAGCGCCCCCGCCGTCACCACCGACACCCCGATCGTCCTGCAGGCGATCGGCAGCGATGGGAACGTGCAGAGCAGCCCGCAGATGGTGACGATCACCGTCATCGCCGCTGGCAGCTCGTCGGGTTCTTCCGGCTCCTCCAGCGGCTGCAGCTGCCAGTACGGCGGCTCGCTGCCCTTTGGGAGCTCGGTGTCCGACATGTTCCTGGCCGGCGCCGCCCTGCTGTTCAGCCGCCGCCGTCGTCGCAAGTAAGCCCCGCGCCGGACGCTCCGCCCGCCACCGGCCGGCGGGGCGTCGGGCGCAAAGCCGCATCCTCCCATCTGATATGGTGCCTCCACACTCCCTAGGAGGCTGCCATGCGTACCCCGCTCGTCACGCCGTTTCCGTTGTTGAGCTTGTTCGGTGCCCGCCGCGCGTCTTCTGCCTGGCTGCTGCCCTGGCTGGGCGCCGCGCTGCTGCTGCTGGCCTGCCAGACTGAGCCCGGCCCGACTCTGCCGTCCCGGCTGCAAGACTTCTACGTGCGCCTGCAGTACGACGCCGCTCACTTCCCAAGAACCGGCGGGCAGTGGGAACTGAACAACGGCGATCCGCCCTTTTACGGCACCGCCTTCTACGTGCGCGCCGGCACCACTCAGGGCCGCGCCGACTACCTCGACCTTGCCGCGCAGTCGCGCCGCTACGCCCTGAGCGTGGTCGAGCAGGCGGGGCGCGATCGCCCCTATTTCCTCGCCAACCTCGAGGAGGTGATGATGTCCGCCCTGGGCCTGTGCGAGTACGCCGCCCAGACCGGCGACCCGAGCGTCATGCCGGCGCTGGAAGACTTCATCGACACCATCGACTCGATCACCCTGGGCCTTGGCAAGTATCTGGAGATCCAGGCTGGCAAGTTCGCCACCAGCACCTACGGACCGACCGCGATCACGGCGGCGGTGGCGCTGCTCAACCTGCAGTACGCGACCTACTTTGCCACCCCGCAGGCCAGAGAGCGGGTCGACTTTGCCCGCGAGCTGGTCGTGGCGATAAAGCAGAAGGCGCAGCTTGGCGACGGCTATCGCGTAAAGCCCGGCGAGGACCTGCTAGAGCTTTATCCCAACACGATGATGATGCTGGTGCTGACCCGCCTGTACGAGCAGACCGGCGAGGCCGATTACCTGCAGGCCGCCGAGCGGCTGTTCGAGTTTATAAAGCCGCTGCGCAACCTCGGCCGCGGCGGCTACAACTCGCCGTACAGCGCCGCCGAGATGGGCGCCCGCACCGCCGACTACAGCACCCTGTCGAGCCAGAACTACCTCACCCTGGCGCTGCTCGTCCTTTACCAGAACACCCACGACCGCCGCTACTTCAGCGAGGCGAGCTTCGTCCTCACGTTCATCCACGAGCACCTGTATGACCAGGCGCAGGGGCGCGTGCTGCACCACTTCATCGACGGCCGGGTCGCCCTGCCCACCGATCCGGGGTACTTCTGCGCCGGCTGCAACCTGCAGCTGCTCTACGTGCTGTGGTACGCGCGCCACCACATCACGCTCGCCGAGTAGCATCCAGCAATTCTGCGCAGCCTGCATTTGCTGCAGTTTCTCGCCTGAGGGCTGCACCTCGCACGGCCCCGCGCCAGCACGCAGGCGTAGATCCCGCCCGGCAAAGCGGCTATTGTCCGCCGCGTTCCTCCCCAAGTCCGCCGCTGCGCGGGTAATTCCGTCGCTGGTCCGCAACCGAAACCCCAAGGACAGAGCAAAGGCCAAGTCGCGATGATCCCCCTCTTTCAGCTCCTTGCCGATCAGTCAGTCGATTGGATAATCAACCACAGCACCGAGCAGCGCATCGATGCCAATGAGGTGCTGATTCGCGAGGGGACTCAGATCGGCTCGATGTACATCGTGACCGAGGGCCTCCTTGGGGCGTATGCCGGCGGCAAGCAGATCGGAATCGCCGGCCCCGGCACCGTGGTCGGAGAGATGTCGTTTGTCGATCAGGACCCGACCGCCGCCTCGCTGGTCGCCCTGGAGCAGACCCACCTTCTAGAGCTGTCGCGCGAGACGGTGGCCGCCCAGGTCGCCGCCGATCCGGTGTTCGCCAGCGACTTCTTCCGCGCCATCGCCGTCACCCTGTCGCAGCGGCTGCGCGTGCTCAGCCAGAGCCGCACCGGCCGCACCTTCACCCGCGCCGAGGCCGAGCGCGCCTTCGACAACGACGACTGGCGCGCCGCGCTGCAGACGATGTCCGAGTTCAAGCGCATGCTCGTCGCCGCCGATCACGAGTCGATCAAGGCCGACGGCGTCTCGGAGGAGACCTACCAGAAGCTGGCCGCCAAGAGCACCGAGCTGCAGGCCCTGGCCTACCGCCTGCTCGGCGAGGTGTCGCCGCTGACGCCGTACATGAAGGAGCAGCTCGGGGGCCTTTTGCAGACCGAGCTCTTGCCCTACGTGCTGCTCACCTCCACCATCGAGCGCTGCTACTCCAAGCCGCGCGGCTACGCCGGCGACTACCTGACCATCGAGAAGATCTACAATAACCACCCCGAGGGTGCCGGCCGCATCGGCGCCGTCGTCGACCGGCTGTTTCTGGAGATGCCGGCCGCGGTCGCGGTGCGCAACCGGCGCGGCCTGTTGGCCGAAGAGATCCGCCGCACCGTCGATGAGCACGCCGCAGTCAACCGACCGGCGCGGGTGCTGAGCCTGGCCTGCGGCCCGGCGCGCGAGATCGCCGACGTATTTGCCAGCCTGGGCGATCGCAATCGCCTGGTCGCCACCTGCCTCGACATCGACCTGCAGGCGCTGGCGTTCGTCGCCGACTGGCGCGACAAGGCGGGGCTCAAGAGCCGCATCCAGCTGCTCAACCAGAACCTCATCTCGCTCGCGCTCGGGCGGGCGAGCCTGCAGGTGGCGCCGCAGGATCTGGTCTACAGCATCGGCCTTATCGACTACTTCGACGATCGCATGGTGGTCAAGATGCTCGACTTCATCTTCGGCGTGCTGGCCCCCGGCGGCCGCGTCATCCTCGGCAACTTCCACCCGCGCAACCAGACCCGGGCGATCATGGACTACCTTTTGGAGTGGCGGCTTATCCACCGCACCGAGGCCGACATGGATCGCCTGTTTACCGCCTCGAAGTTCAAGGCGCCCGCAACCAGCACGCGCTTTGACGCGACCGGCGTGAACCTTTTCGCCGAGTGCATCAAGACCGCGGCTGAGCCATCCCTAACTTAGGAGTCAGCGTCATGACCTCGCCTACCTCTCTGCTTGGACTGTTCCTGCTCGCCGTCGGCACCACCGCCGCCTGCGGACCCCTCACCCCCGAGGAGCTCGCCGACGACCAGGTCGCCGCGAGCCTTCCGGCGCTCATCGACAGCTGCCGCGGCGCCCCCTACCCCATCGTTCTGGCGCACGGCATGGCCGGCTGGGACAAGGTCGGCCCGGTCAACTACTTCTTCAACGTCGCCGCCGATCTGCGCGCCCGCGGTGAGACGGTCGTTGAGTCGCAGGTGCCGCCCTTTGAGAGCTCGGCAGTGCGCGGCAGCTACCTGGCGGCGGCCATCGACAACACGCTAAAGACGACCGGGGCGTGCAAGGTCAACCTCATCGCCCACTCGCAGGGGGGCCTGGACGGCCGCTACGTAGTGAGCACCCTGCACTACGGCAGCCGCGTGGCGTCGCTTACCACCGTCAGCACGCCGCACCTTGGCACCCCCATCGCCGACGCCGCCCTCGGCCTTGTCCCGGGAGTGTCGGCCGTGGTGATCGACGCCATCCTCGAGTTTCTGTACGGGTCGCTGGCCCACTCGCCGGGCGATGCGCACATCCGCGCCTCGCTGCAGCAGTTCACCCGCGACAACATGAGCAAGAACTTCAACCCGGGCAACCGCAACGATCCGCAGGTGAAGTACTACAGCGTCGCCGGGCGCAGCGCGACGCGGGTGGCGGCGGCGGAGTGCGCCGGGGGCTTATGGACAAACTCCAGCCGCATCGATCTGCTCGATCCGCTGCTGGTGCTGCCCGCGACCGTGTTCTCGTTGACCAGCCCGAACCCCTTTGTGCCGACGCCGAGCGACGGCCTGGTGGCGGTCGAGTCGGCGCGCTGGGGCACCTTCCTTGGCTGTGTGCCGGCCGATCACCTCGATGAGATCGGGCAGCTCGTGCACCTTCTGCCCGATGCGGTGAGCGGCTTCAACCACAAGGACCTGTACCGCCGCATCGTCGACCAGCTGCACCACGACGGGCTGTAGGCTCAGTTGGTGCTGACCCGATAGCCGAGAAGGAGAAAGAAGGTGTTCCAGACCGGCGAGTCAATCGGCTGCTGCTGGTAGACCGCGCCGCGGTAGCCGAGCTCGCCGAACAGGCCGCCGATCCCCAGCCGCACCTGCGCCCCGACCAGACCGCCGAGCGCCAGGCCGCGGGTGGTTGGCGGCGGCGGCGTCCCAAGGGGCAGCGCGGGGGCGCGCGGGAACAGGCCCTGCGCCAGCAGGCCGAGGTAGGGACTGACCCGCCAGGCCGGTCGGGCGATGAAGTAGGTGAGCGCGCCGCCGACGTTGAGCAGCAAGGGAGCGGGCTCGGGCTGCAGGTGCTGCTCCACGCTCAGGCGCACGGCGATGCCCAGCGAGCCAAACGGCAGGCGGACCCGCGGCCCGAGCTCCAGACCGCCGCCCAAGCCGTAGCTGCCCTGGTTGAACAGCGCGAGGCCCGCCGCCCCCACGTCCAGCCAGATCCGCGGCGCCGCGGCGGGCACGGGCTGTAAGCGCGGCGGCGCCAAGAGCACGGGCGACACCTCGGGCGGCGGCTCGGACTCCCGGGGATCGGGAACAAGGGGAATCGCCGCCAGCTGGACCCCCTGAAGCTGCACCGCCAGCCCGAGGTCGGCGACCGCGATCGGCCAGCGCAGGTGGGTCTTGTATTCCCCCGGCTCCCCCGCCCCGAGCGGCGTCGCGCTGACGCCGGCGGCGGTGTCAAGCCGCAGCTCGGCCACCGGCAGGGCGAGCGGCGCGCCGGCGCCATCGACGAGGCGAAACGAAAAGTCGCGCTCGCCGTGGGTCGCGGTCCACCGCGTCTGCCCGTGCTCGGGCTGCGCCAGCACCGGGCCGCTATCGGCGGCGGGGATGAGCAGCTCGGCTGCCTGTTCCGGCGCCGTGGTCGCGGCGCAGCGCACCGTGTGCGCCCGCGCCGCGGCCAGCTTCACCCGGCCGCCGGGGTGCAGCGGCTCGCCATCCAGCCCGCAGAGCAGGTCCGGCGGCAGCTGCACCGCGGTCAGCTCGCCGACGCCGCCGGGGCTCACCAGCACCGGCGCAACCCGGGTCTTGAGCACCGGCGCCGCCGGACCCTCGAAGCGATCTTCGTCGATGGCGCTGATGCGCACGAACAGCTCGCCGGCAGGCAGCTCGCGCAGCGTCCAGGTCAGCTCGGCGGCCGGCACCCGGCTGTCTTCGATGAGGTCGTTGAAGCTGGCGTCGCGCGCCAGCTGGCGGTGCCACAGCGCCGCCGGCGGTCCGCCGCTCGGCCGGTAGCCGAGCACCACCGACTGCGGGCCGCCGCGGCTGAGCAGCACTGCCGACAGCGGCGCGGTCCACTGCGGCGCCCCCGGCAGCGGCCGCGGCGGCGTCGGCGGGCTCCCCTTGTTGGCGCGGCTGCCAAAGCCCGCCGGCACCTGCACCCGCTGACCGGCAGCCGCCAGCTGCGAGCGCCCGCGCAGCACCGACAGCCGGGTCGTACTCTGCGGATCGACATCGACGTGGACCTCGCTGCCGTGGACCGGCAGCTCGACCCGCGCCGCCGGCGTGGTCAGGGTGATTGGCTTGCGCGGCGGCGCCGGCCCCGGGCCCACCAGCTCGGCAAGGTTGGCGCGCAGCGTCCCCCGCAGCAGCGTCGCCTCCTGGCTGCCGGCGGCCCGGCGGTGCCTGCCGCTTGCCGCCGCATCATCGCCGAAGATGACGACCATGCTGTGCTCGCCGAGCTGCATGCGCGTCTCATCGACAAACGAGATCTCGGCCGAGGACGCCGCGAGGGTGCCGACGCGGTTGCCCTCGGCCAGCGCCTCATTCTTCTGGCCGCGGTGGTAGTCCGGCGTATAGGCCTCGACCTGGTTGCGGACAAACGTCAGCCGCGCGTCGGGCTCGCGGCTGCCGGCGGTGGCGCTCACCGGCAGCCGCAGCACCAGACCCGGCCGCAGCCGGTGCGGCAGCGGTCCGAGGTTGTTGTGCAGGTGGATCAGATCGACGCGGTGCGAGTCACCGTACAGACGCTTGGCGATATGCCCGCAGTTATCGCCCGGGAGCACGGTGTAGTTCAAGGTCGCCGCCGACTCAGGCCCCGGCGCCGCCGGCGCGGCCACAGCGCGGGCAGCGGTCAGCAGGAACAGCAGCAGCGCCGACCGCGACGCGCCCCGCCGACCGCTCCCGGCAAAAAAGAACTGGCTGCAGCTGCCGCGCTCCATCACGCCTCCCTAACGCCCCTTGCGGACCATTCGCCAGACCTTGCGACAGATGTCTCCGGTCTCCGTACTGGCCAGCGCGACATCCGAGGCGCCGGCGCGAATCAGCTCGGGAATCGTCGCCGACTGCGCCACCTGGACGACCAGCACCGGCACCCGCTGGCCGCTCGCGCTCCGCCGCAGCCCGGCTACCCGCTCGGCGCTGTGGCCGCGATCGGGCAACAGGATCGCCCGCACCGGCTGCGCCTCGATGGTCGCCGGCGGCAGCTCCCCGGGCGGCCAGCGCACCGCTTCCAGGTGATTGACGGCCAGCGCCGCCTGCAGCGTGCTCGCGCCCTCTTCATCAAAGCCCCACAGGATAATCCGCGGCGCCTGCCCCGCGGCGACCGCGGTGCCCAGGTCGGGCGCCGTCGCCACATGCTGCTTGGCCGGCGTGAGCGCGCGGTCGGCGCGCGGCAGGCCGGCGACCGCGATCCGCTCCTCACTGCTGCGCAGCACCTGGCTCACCTCATCGGTCTTGTTGAGCGCCTGGCGCAGCGCCTGACGGAACTGCGCCGCCGTGGGCCGCTTCTCCGGCTTTTTGGCCAGCGCCCACATCGCCAGCGCCGCCAGCTCCGGCGCCACCGCGCGCCGCACCCCGACCTGATCGAGCGGCGGCGGGGTCACAAACAAGTGATGGGTCATCATCTCGACCGGATTTTTCCGATCGAAGGGCACCTCGCCGGCCAGCAGCTCGTACAGCATCACCCCCACCGAGTAGATGTCGGAAGCGGCGCTGATGTCCTGACCGCGGCAGTGCTCCGGCGACATGTAGTGCAGGGTGCCGAAGACCAGCCCGGTCTCGGTCAGCCGCCGCGAGTCCTCCGGATCTTCGAAGTGGGCCATGCCAAAGTCGAGCACCTTCACCCGCTGGCGTCCCAGGTCTTCCACCCCGCCAGCCGCCGACCCCGCTCCGGGCTCCGGACAGATCATGAGGTTTGCCGGCTTGAGGTCACGATGAACCATACGCTAAAAAATTGCCGTCGAGAAAGTGCGTTTCACATAGGTCTCTGGAAACTTTCTGGAAGTAGGACTGCAGGGGTGTTGAATCGCCTTCTCAACTTGCTCCTGAGTCCAGTCCTTGGGGAAGAAGCTCGATCGCCCTTTCTTCAGGATCCCTTCGATTACAACATTGGCTTCATATACACCGTATTGATTCGGCGTAAGTGCTTCTTGAACTCTTTGACGGTCTCGGCAACCTGGCGGGAGCGGCGGCACTCCCCCGAGCGCGCGACCGAGCTTCTGCACCGCCGGGGACAGCGGCGAGCGGCTCGGGAGGGTGGCTCAGCTCAGCTTGGCGAGTCGCTGCAGATCGAAGCTCGCGCCGAGCTTGCGGTACAGCGTGCGGGCGGCGTCCAGGTGATACTGGCGCCGCGCCGCCCCCGCCGTCAGGTGCGCGGCGAGCATGTGGTGGCTGTGGGCCGCCTCGTAGGGCATGTCGTGCACCTGGGCCGAGGCGAGGGCGTCGGCCCAGTCTTGCAGAGCGCTCGGCCGGCGGCCCTTCTGCCAGTGGCAGCTGCCGCGAATCCGCTGCGCGATCGGCCGTCCGAAGTCCAGCCGACTGCCGTACTGATCCAGCGACTTGACGATCCGCTCGAGCAGCCAGCGGGCATCGGCGGGCAGGTGTCCGCGCCGCTGCCACTGCCCCAGATAGACCTCGGCGACCGTCGCCAGCGCGTCCACGGTGTGGGTCGCCACGGCGTCGGTCTTGAGCAGCAGCTCGGCCGCCGCCGCCGCTTCCGCCTCCGCCTCGTCAAACCGCTCCAGCCGCCACAGCGCGCCGGCGAGCCGCCCGTGCGAGACCGCATAGTCGGCATCGGTCAGGTGGTCGCGACCGCGCTCGGCTGCCAGCACCTCGCGCAGGGTGACGATGCGCTCGGCCCACAGCCCGCCGTGCGGGGCGAGCTGCAGCTCCAGCAGGCCGCCCAGACCCCAGGCGGTCGCCTGCCCATTGTCAGCGCGTCGGCCGAGCTCCCACATCCGCTCGTAGGCGGTCGCGGCGACGGAGAATCGGCCCCAGCGCATCGCGCAGCGGGCGATCCCCTGCAGCCCCCCCTGCAGGAGCCGGGCGTTGGCGATGCGCTCGGAGAGCTGCACGATCTCCTCGCCGAACTTGATCCCGCCGGCCCAGTCGCAGGTGCTGCCGCGATACAGCAGCATGAATATGAGCACGCTGGAGCGGCGCAGCGGATCGGCGACCCGCGGCAGCTGCTGCTCGGCCCGCGCCGCATAGGATGCGGCCACCGTCCGCAGGTTGGCAAAGGTTGCCACCACCGCCATACTCCCAAGCGCTTCGGTCAGCTCGACCGACTCGCCGGTCTGCTCGGCCAGGTTGAGCGCCTTGAGCCCGCAGAAGAAGATTCCCAGCCGGTCGTTGCGCAGGTAGCGGATCTGCGACAGCGTGTTGTAGGCGTTGGCGAGCAGGCGCAGCTCCAGCGTCTCCGCGGCGCGCCACAGCGGCGCGAGGCGGGAGGGGAGCTGCCGGTGCAGCGCCTGGATGGCGGCCTCTTTCAACAGTCCCCGCAGGATGCCGGAGCGGGTCTGCGGCAGGGCCGCGGGCGTCAGCGCCAGGCCGCGCTGGAACTCGCGGTCAGACTCGTCGATGCGGGCCAGCGAATAGTGGGCAAAGCCCATCTGAATCGCACAGTGGGCCTGGCGGCTGGGATCGGGTCCCCCCGGGCGCGCGGCATCGAGGCGCGCCGCATCCGCGAAGAAGCTCAGCGCCTCTGCGTTGGCCGAGCTGGCCAGGGCCTGGTCGCCGGCCCGCAGCAGGTACGGAATCGCCCGCGCCGGCGCCTCGGCGCGCATGAAGTGATGGGCGATCAGCGGATAGTACGGGGAGAGATCCTGGATGTTGTTCTCGAACCACTCGGCGACCGCCAAGTGCAGCGCGCGGCGCTGCTCGAACAGCATGAGGTTATAGGTCACCTCCTGGGTGATGATGTGCCGGAACAGATAGCTCTGCTCGATCCCGTCGGAGTTTGGGCTGGTCAGGCCGACCTGCGAGAGGCTGGCGAGGTGCGGGGTGAGGCGACCGCGCACTGCCTCGATGGGAAAGATGTCGTTGACGACCATCGCGCTAAATGATCGGCCGACGACGCTGGCGACCTTGAGCGCCAGCTGCTCGGTGGGCGCCAGCCGATCGATGCGCTGGGTGACGACCCCATTGAGCGTATCGGGCAGCGAGACATCGGTGGTCAGATTGACGCCCGGCCGCAGCGCCGCGTGCCCATCGGTCACGATGAGCGCGCCGGCATCGCGCAGCGCCAGGGCCAGCTGCTCGGTGAAAAAGGGGTTGCCCTCGGTGCGCCGGGTGATGAGGTCTAGCACCTCCTCGGCGATGGTGTCGGCGCCGAGCTGGGCGCAGATGAAGGCCCGCGCGTGCTGCGGGAGCAGCCCTTCGAGCCGCAGGATCCGGGTCCGCTTGTCTCTGTACAGCTCCAGCTGCTCCGCGCACTGCTGCGCCTCGCTGACCGGACGGCTGGCGAGCACCAGCAGCATCGGCGATACCGCGCGCGCCGCGGCCAGCAGAAGTGCCCAGGAAGCAGAGTCCATCCAGTGCGTATCTTCGATGGAGATGAGCAGCGGCGCGCGCTCGGCGGCAGCCTGCAGCGCGGCAACGATCAGGGTCCGCAGAGTCGCCGCGCGCCCCTCGCCCTCCAGGCTGTGGGTCAGCTCGGTGTCGGCATGGCCGAGCGGCAGGATGGTCTCGAGCAGCGGGACCCAGGCGAGCAGATCGGGCCGCGACTGCAAGAGCCGCTGCGCCGCCGCCGCGCGCCCCGCCGGCCCGACCTCGGCCTCGTCGGCAAAGAGCATGGCCAAAAGACCGCGCCAGGCCAGATAGGCGGTGTTCTTCTCGATCGCGTCGGCCGAGCCGTGCAGGCTGCGGATGCGCTCGCGGCGGTGGCCCAGGGCGCGCAGCTCTTCCAGCAGGCGCGACTTGCCGATGCCGGCTTCCGCTTCGATGATGAAGACCGAAGAGACGCCCGCCTCCAGCTCGTCCAGCGCTGCGGCCAGCGCGTTGAGCTCGTCCTGCCTTCCCACCAGCGCCTTGGCGCTCGCCGCGTGACTCGCCGCCCGCAGGCTCGGCCGGAAGACCGCCACCGGCTCGCTCTTGCCCTTGAGCTTGAGCCGGGGCAGCTCCTGAAAGTCAAAGTGCGCCTTGGCGCCCTCGCGCGTCGCCGCATCGCACAGGACGTTGCCACCGCTGGCCACCATCAAGCGCGCGGCCAGGTTGACGATGTCGCCCATCATCGTGTACTCGCGGCGCAGCTCACTGCCGATGACGCCGCAGAACGCGCGGCCGGTGGCGACGCCGATCGAGCAGGTGGAGCCGAACTCGCGCAACAGGTCGCGCATGTCCAGCGCCAGGACTACCCCGCGGCGCGGGTCGTCCTCATGGGCCAGCGGCGGCATGCCGAGCACCGCGACCAGCGAGCGCCCCTTGTCGTCGGCGCTGACCTTGTTGACGCTGCCCTCGACGCGGTAGACCAGCTGCTGCAGCCGCGTCACCAGCTCCTGCGTGCGGGAAAGACCCACCTCGCTCATCTGTCCGGGCAGCGCGACGAAGATCACCGTGATCTTGCGCAGCTCGGCCAGCCACTCACCGTGTCCTTCCTGCAGGCGGTTGCGGATCGCCCCGGGAAGAAAGGCCCAGGCGGCGGCGGCGGCGGACTCGCTGAGCAGAAGCGGCGCCTTGGACCGCCACGGCGGCGGCGCTCCGGCGGCGGTAAGACCGTCAAGTCGGACGAAGCCGCCGCCCAGCTCCTGCCCCAGGCAGCTCCGGCCCACCAGGCGCCAGGCCGACGGGGCGAGCACCACCGCCCCCGGCTCACAGCGCTCCGCCGCGCTGCCGGCATCGGACAAGGGAGCCCCGAACACCACCAGCTCCCAGCGCCCCCACACGCCGCCTACGTATGCGCACTCCAGCTCACCCGCTGACACCGCGAGCTTGATCGAAAGGGCGATCCCTTCGTTACTCTGCTGGCCGCCGAGCGCCTTCTTGGCGGCGAGGCCGCAGGCAGCAGCGCGCAGCACCGCTCGCCGCCGGGCATCGGCGCCGTCCTCCGGCTCCTCGGCAAAGCTCGCCAGCAGCGCGTCGCCGGCGAACTTGAGGACATCGCCACCGTGCGCCACCAGGACCTCGATGAGCGTGCCAAAGTAGGTGTTGAGGGTGCGCGTGAGGAGCTCGACCCCCGCCGGCCCCTTGGCGGCGAGCCGCTCGGTGAGCGCGGTGAAGCCCGACACGTCGGCAAACAGCACGGCCCCGGGCACCGCCTCGCGGTGGGCCTCGGTCAAGCTACCGCCCGCCTTGCTGACCAGGCGCTGCACCGCCGCGGGCACAAAGCTCGCCAGGATCGCGCGGTCAATTCGGTCCGGGGCGGCGGGCGAGCTTGGGGGCTTTGGCACGCTTGATCATAACATGGTCAGGCCCCGCCGCGGAGCCGACGCCGCCGCCGAGCCAGAGAGGTCTTCGGCGCCCCAGCCGACCTTCCCTTCGCAGAGAAGAACAGCGCACAAGCAGCTCGCTAGCCCCGCGGCGCCGGGCACTGGCTTGGGGGACGTTTACTTGGTTAGCGAAGGTCGGGCGGGCAGCTGAGCGCCTGGCCGTCACAGCTCTCGGCGGGGTCGGTCCCGCCGCTGCTGGCGCGGCAGAGGCGGCCCGGCCGGCGCGGGCGGCAGGTGCCGTCGCCATCGCTCGTGATGAGGGCCCCCGCGGCGGCGCTGCAGGCCTGACAGTCGGTGGGATCGGAGTTCCCGCATGCGCTGTCACAGCAGACGCCATCGACACAGAATGAGCTGTGGCACTCGCGGGGAGCGGTGCAGGGGTCGCCGTTCTGCTTGGCATACTGGAAGATGTAGCCGGCGCCGGCGTCCATCGCGCCGCCCAGGTCGGCCTCGGGCGCGCCGATTCCCAGCGTATTGCCGGCGAGCGTGATCGAAAAAGCGCCGCGGTCGAGCCGCGCCGCATCCGCCGCCGCCAGCCGCACCTCGAGCGGCCAGGCTGCCGCCGCAGCTTCCCGCCGGAACAGATACACCGCGCCGGCCCCGACCTGGCCGTTGACATCTGCATATACGGCCCCGACCGCAGCGCGCTCGGCAGACAGCGCGACGGAGAAGCCCAGCGAGTCGCCGACCTGGCCATCGGCGGCGGTCAGCTTCGCCTGCTGGGTCCAGGCGCCGCTGGCCGGGTCGCGCTCGAAGATGTACGCCGCTCCGGCGCTGACCTTGTCGCCCAGGTGCGCCTGCGGGGCGCCGATGAGCGCCGTATTTCCCGACAGCGCTACCGCAGAGCCGAAGGCGTCCCCGGCGGCACCGCCGCTGGCCACCAGCTTGGCCTGCTGGGTCCACAGTCCACTGGCGGCACTGCGCACAAAGACGTAGGCGGCCCCGGCATCCGCGCTGTTTCCCTGATCTGCCAGCGGTGCCCCGACAAGCGCGGTGTCGCCGGACAAGGCGATGGCGGCGCCGAAGTTGTCGCCAGGCCCGAGATCGGCGGGAGCAAGCCGCGGCTGCAGCTGCATCCAGGTGCCGCCGGGTGCGGTGCGGGCAAAAAAGTAGACCGCACCCGCGTCTGGCTTGCCCAGCGAGTCGGCGGCCGCGGCGCCGACCACCGCGACATCCGCCGCCAGGGCGGCCTGGCTGCCGAACTTGTCGCCGGCGGCGCCATCGCTGGCCACCAGCTTGGCCTGCTGCACCCAGGTAGCCGCCACCGGGCTGCGCGCAAACAGGTAGGCTGCTCCCGCCTGGGCAACTCCCCCCGGGCTGGCCGCCCGCGCGGTGAGCAGCGCCGTGTCCCCGGCGAGCGCCAGGGCATATCCGGCCAGCGCCCCGGTCGCGGCGTCCCCGGCCACCAGCTTGGCCTGCTGCTTCCAGACTCCGTGATCTGGGTCGAGGACGAACGCATAGGCAGCACCGGCGTTGGCGGTGGACTCGACATCTGAAAAGGGAGCGCCCAGCAGCACCGTATCTCCGGACAGAGCGCTCGCGGCGCCGAAAAAATCGCCGATTCCACCGTCGCTGGCACTGAGCTTGGCCTGCTGCCGCCAGACCGGCCGCGCGACCTGCGGCAGCGCGACCGAGGGCTCGCAGACCTCGCGCTGGAAGTTGCACTCAGAGCCGGCGCCGCAGACTCCCGGATTGAGCGCGCAGTTGTCCGGTTCAGCGTACGCAAAAGGACGAAAGACTCCGCCACAGCCGAGCAGTGAACCGACCACGGACAGTCCCACCAGAGACAGAATCTTGCGCATGCGCCCTCCTTGACAGCTCATTGGGAATCGCTTGGAAACGCAGGGAGTCAGGAGCACTGGCCGATCTCGACGGTCTGGCCGGCGCGCACGTTGACCGCCTGGCTGTGACTGCCCACCTTGATGCGCTGCTTCTTGCCGGGCAGGAGCCACTGCACCCGCTCCTGACAGCGGCCCTTGACCGCGCTGTGCAGGATGACCTTGCCGAGCTGCGGCGCCAGGCGGCTGATGGCCTCGGCGGCGCGGACCCGGCCCTTGCCGCGGGGGCCGCCGATGGCTTTCTGATACTCGGCCATGGCCTCGCTGAAGCGCTTCTGCTGCTCGAAGATGAGGCCGCGATCGGCGGCCAGGGCGACATCCAGCGCCACGCACGCCTTTTTGTGGGCGCGGTCGCGGCGGCACAGGGCGCTGGCGCGATCGTACTGTTTCTGCGCCTTGCCGAACTCCTTCTGCTGGTAGGCGCGGCTGCCCGACTGCACGGCCTCATCCACCGGCGAGGCGCCCAGCTTGAGGTGGGCCTTCTTGTCGGGCTCGATGGTGACCTCGTACTCGTCCCCCAGGGTGGTCACATGGTGCGGCCCCGCTGGCAGCGCGATGCTCTTGCCGGTGGTCGTGCGCCACTTGCTGCTGTCGATCCGGAACAGCGTGCCCTCGGGAGCCTCCAGCGCCAGCGTCCCCTTGCTGGTGACCGCGGCCCCCGGCTCGCCAGAGTCGTCTGGATCTTCGAGCCCGCCGGGACCGCCGTCAGCAGCCGGCGCGGGCGGTAGCGGCGGGCCGGCGGCCGGGCGCGCTCCAAGGTCAGCGGCCGGCGAGGTCGGCTTGTCCGCGGGCGGCGCGCTCGGCAGGGCGACCCGCGCCAGCAGGGCAGCGGCGCGGTTGCGCACGCCCAGGTCGGGGTCTTCAAGCAAGAAGCGCAGCACCGAGAAGCCGGTCGCGCCCTGCGTCGGCTCGGGCAGATCGGCGGCGATCTCGGCACACAGGCGGCGGACCAGCGGCTCCAGATCGCGCGCCGCCTTGAACAGCAGCGGCACCGCCAGCGCCGTCGGCAGGTTGGCCAGCGCCTCGACCGCCGCCATCCGCTCGAGCACCGGCCGCTCCGGCTGCAGGACGCTCTGCAGGCTCGCCGGCTCCGCCACTCGCTGTCCGAGCCGGTTCATCAGCGCGTAGGCGGCAATGCTGTCCGCGCCGCCCTGCTCCATCGTCTGCTTGACGATCGCCAGCGCGCGCGCATCGCCGGCCTCGGCCAGCTGCCGCGCGGCCGCGAACCGCACACCGGCGTCGCCATCGCCGAGCATCGCCGCCGCCAGGCCCGCCTCGGCCGGGGCCTGCTCGACCAGGAACCGCCGCAGCGCCGGATCGGCAGCGCCCTGCAGCGCCTGCAGCGCCGGCTTCTGGCTGGCATCGCCGAGCTGCAGCAGCGTCGCCCGCGCCAGGATCTGCTCTTTAGGCAGGCCACTGCGCAAGAGCTCGCCCAGCCACGCGCTGACCTGCCCGAGCACGCGGTCGCCCTGACTTGTGCGCAGCTGCAGGCTGATCCGCTTTATCGACCGCAGGGTCTCCAGGCGAACCTCGGCGTCCGGGTCGCGCAGCGCGTCGCGCAGGGCCAGCAGCGCCCCGGCTTCAAAACGGCGGCCGAGCGCCCGCGCCGAGCCGCTGCGCACCCGCGCATCGCTGTCGGCGAGCAGACTCTGAAGCAGCGCCACCGCCTCGGGAGAGCTGCTGTCACCAAGCACCAGGGCCGCCGACTGGCGCAGCCGCCAGTTGTCCGAGCCAAGTCCGCTGCGCGCCCAGCGCAGGCTCTCGTCCCCAAGCGCCGTCGGGTCCGCGGCCCCGAGCCGCAGCACCGCCACCGCCGCCACTTCCTTGAGCTCCGCCGCCGCGCTGCTCAAGATCTGGCCGAGCAGGCGGACATCCAGCAGCTGCCCGCTGTGCCCCAGTCCTTCGCTGGCCAGCTGCCGCGCCGCGTCCTGCGCCTGCCGGTCGGTGAGCACGCGGCGGAACAGCTCCGCCACCTCGGGCACATCCGGAGCCGCCAGCGCCTGCGCCGCCGGCAGCTGCGCCAGCCCCGGCTGGCTGGCGAGCTCGCGCAGCACCCGCCGCCCCTCCGCGTCGCCGCGGCGCGCCAGCACCCGCGCCACCTCGATCTGCTGCGGTGGCGTCGGTGCATCCTTGAGTCGACTGCGCAGGCGCTGGCGCGCGGCCTCGGCGCTCTGCGAGCTGAGCAGGCAGCCAAGCGTGTCGAGCGCGGCCGCGTCCTCTTTGAGCAGACCCTGATCCACCACCTGCAGCAGCAGCTTTTCCGCCGTGGCATTCCGGCGGTCGCACAAGAGCGCGGCGGCGCGCAGGCGCTCCTCCAGCGTCCCGCTGGCCAGCGTTCGCACAAGGACCTTCTCGCCGCGCGGCTGGCCGAGTTCGAGCAGCGAGCGCGCGGCAGTGAGCCGCAGGCGCAGGCCGCTTTCGCGCTCCAGCGTCGCCTGCAGGGCGCCGCTCGCCGCCCGCTCACCGAGCCGACCGAGCGCCGCCGCCGCCTCGATCTGCACCTCTTCCTGGGCATCGCCGAGCAGCGCCTCGAGCTCGGGGCGCAGCGCCGCGTCCTGGGTCTGGCCCAGCGCGGCGATGGCATCCAGGCGCCGCGGCAGGCTGAGGCCCGGGCCCTTGACCGCCGCCCGCAGGAATAAGAGAGCCTCTCCCTTGATTCGCTGCAGCTCGCCCGGCTCCAGAGTCGGCGCCGGCGAGTGCCGCGCCTGATGGAGCTGATAGCCCAGAAGTCCGATGCTGGCCACGAGCAGCACCACCGCCGCGAGCAGCGTCACCTGGGCCGCGCGCACCGGCACCTGACGCCCGCGGAAAAGCAGGTGCGACCCGTGCAGCTGCACCCCGAGCAGACTCCAAGCGCTCGGCGGCGGAGCCGTGCGCTCGGCCCGCTCGCCGCGCTCACCGAGCAGCTCGGCGACGACCTGCCCCAGGACCTGGCTGACCTCGTTCATCGAGGCGAAGCGCTGCTGCGGCTCCTTGGCCAGCAGCCGGAGCACCAGGGCATCTATTCCCTTTGGCACCTTGGCAGAAGGACAGCGCTCGCGCAGGGGTGTCGGCTCGGCAGTCAGGTGATTCATCAGCAGCGACTGCTGATCGGTCGTCGGAAAGACCCGCTGGCCGGAGATCATCTCGTACAGGATGCAGCCGAGCGCGTATTGATCGGCGGCAAAGCTGAGCGGCAGCCCCTGGATCTGCTCCGGGGACATGAACCCCGGCGTCCCCATGATGATCCCGATTTCGGTGAAGTTGTCGGCCGCCGCGCTCGGGTCCTCGCTTCCGTCCTTGTTCCGCGACCGCGACCGCGGCCCCGCAGGCGACTCGCGGGGCGCCACCTTGGCGATGCCGAAGTCGACGATCTTGACGAAATCCTTGGAGCCGTCCTGCTCCATCAGGAAGACATTGTCTGGCTTCATGTCGCGGTGGATGATGCCCTTGTCATGAACCGCCTGAAGCCCGCGGGCCATCTGCATCGCGATCTGGCAGGCGCGCAGGACCGGCATGGGACCCTTGCGCAGCTCCGCCCCGAGCGTCCGCCCGTCCAGATACTCCATCTCCAGAAAGGCGCGCCCGTCATCTAGTACTCCGAAGTCGGAGATGTAGACCGTGTTCGGGTGGTGGATCTTCGAGGCCAGCCGCGCCTCGGACAGGAAGCGCTGCTGCGCCTCCTCGGACTCTGGCTTGAGCAGGATCTTCAGGGCGACCGGCGCATCGAGCATCAGGTGGTGCGCCTTGTACACGACCCCCATGCCCCCCTGACTCAGGCGCTGCAGGACCTGATACTTATAGTTGAGGACTGTACCGATAATGTCCTCGGGAGGCAGGCGCTGAGTGGACATGGGAAGCCGGTCCTATTTTACGCGAGAACCGCCAGCCTGCCGACCCGAATCACCGCGTCTTTTAGGTGCCGCCCGGCGCGGCGGGTGCGATTCTGAAAGCGCGGCACCTACACTCTCGCTTCTCGAAGCGGACACGATTGACCGTAACCCCCCAAGAGCTGTTGTATTAGATCTTAGCGCTGACGGCAGGCGCGGCTCGCCGCTCGGCAAGTAGGGCGTTGCCAGACCTTGCCAGACCTCGCTTGCCACGCCAGCGAAATACGCGTGATTGCAGGTCTGCTCAAGTCCCAAGCATAAACGCTGCGGCTGGCCGTGCGGAATCAATTAATGTATGTAGCGAGCCAGCGCAAGTCCCCGGACGCATCGCCTCAGCCTGGAGCCTAGCAGTGCCATGAGCCATTTTTCCCTAGCGCAGCAGCGCAACCATGTACGGGTCGTCGGTCAGGGAGCCAAGACTTTGGTCTTCTCGCACGGCTTTGGGACCGACCAGACGGCCTGGTACCAGCAGGAGGCAGAGTTTTCTCCCGACCATCGCCTCGTCCTGTTCGATCTGGTGGGCGCTGGCAAGTCTGATCTCGCGGCGTACAGCGCGCGACGATATCGCACCATGCACAGCTACGCCGCCGATCTGCTAGAGATTCTGGACGAGCTGCAGCTGCGCGACGTCATCTATGTGGGTCACTCGATGAGCGGCATCATCGGGCTCCTGGCCGCGCTGCAGGAGCCCGAGCGCTTCGCCAAGCTGATCTTTCTGTCCGCCTCGCCGCGCTACCTCAACGACCAGGGCTACACCGGGGGCTTTGAGCAGGCGGACATCGACGCCCTGTACGCCGCCATGTCCAGCAACTACCAGGCGTGGGCCAGTGGCTTTGCGCCGATCGTCGCCGCCAGCCCCGAGCGGCCAGAGGTCGCAGCCGCCTTTGTCGCCACCCTGTCGGCGATCCGGCCGGACATCGCGCTCGCGGTGGCGCGCATGGTCTATCAGTCAGATCACCGCAAGGACCTGTCCGGGCTGCGCGTGCCCACCCTGATCGTGCAGTCGAGCGATGATGTAGCGGTGCCGGTGGCGGTGGGCGAGTACCTGGCGCGCTGCATTCCCGGGGCGCGGTATCTGCTTATCAATGCCCACGGCCACCTCGCGCACATGAGCGCCGCCGCCGAAGTCAACCGCGCCATCAGGTCCTTCCTGGACTGAGTCGCCCCCGCCTTCCCACCACCTGAGTCGTGGTCCGGGTAGCGCCACGGCGGCCGGCGGCGGTGGGCTTCCGGCGGCCGCGGACGGCGCGGCCCCGCCCCTTGCTACCCCCAGGGAGTACACATCCGCCTTGCCCGACAGGTGGTCGCGACCGTCGCACTGCTCGGGGGAGATGTACTTGGGGGTGCCGAGCACCATCCCGGTCGAGGTCTGTTTTCCCGGGTCGCCGTTGAGGAACTTGGCGATGCCAAAGTCGAGGATCTTGACCCGCTCGCCGCCCGGGTTGTCTGGATCTTCGACCAGGAAGATGTTCTCCGGCTTGAGGTCGGCCCCGCCGGAGCCAGGCGGTCAAGCGTTCCGTGGCGCCGGCTTCCCGTCGCGCTGGCCGCTCGGGCGCGGCGAACGATTGCCTGCGGGCAAGCGGCCAGCTGGGGTCGCGTCGCTCGCAGGTCGGGCGTGCCGCAGCGCTACCAGCCAAGCTCGCGCAGCCGGGCAATCGCCTGATCCTTGGCCTTGGCCTCGACCTCGATCCACGGCGCCTCCCGGTAGCAGGTCGGCATGGTGGCGATAAAGTCGCTGTGGCGAAGGTCGCCGAAGCTCTCGCGCCCGTTGGAGATGTGGGTAAGCTGCCACTGCGGGTCGGGCCAGGTGCGGCGGGCCTGCCCGAGGACCTGCTGGACGCTGCGGTGCTCGTAGCTGGTCAGGCGCTCGTGGACGATGTGGTGGTGGGCGTCAAAGACCATCGGGACTTCAGCGTCCTTGCACACCTTGAGGATGGCGGCGGCGCCGTAAGCGCGCTCGTCGTTCTCAAGAACCAGGCGCGAGCGCACTGCCTCGGGCAGCCGGCGCACCTGCGCGGCCAGCGCGGCGCCGCGATCCCCCTTGCCGCCGTGAATGATGATAGACGCCCACGGCGAGCGCGGCTGCCCGAGCAGATCGAGGATAGTGGCGTGCATCTGCAGCACCCGACGCGCGTTGTCCACCACCTCGGGACGATCCGAGCTCAGGACCACGTACTGATCGGGGTGCATGACCAGCCGCAGCCCGCGCGCCGCTTCGCCCAGGTGCCCGAGCTCGCCGCTCAGCTCGTCCAGCACCGCGGCGCCGAGGTCGGTGTCGGAGAAGGGGAACAGATCGGAGCTCATGCGGAACAGCGAGATCCCGTGCGCGCGGCAGAAGTCAAAGCCGCGGCGCAGCCGCTCGGCGTTGTCGCGGTACAGCTCGCGCAGGCGCTGCTTTTGCTCGTCCAGCGCGAACTTGTGCAGGTGGGTGCGGGTCACGGTCCGGAAGCGAACCTCATCGCCCGCCGTCATGCAGACCAAGCCAAGCTGGGGTGTCATGGCTACTGGGATGCTAGCCGCGGCCTGGATGTCGCACTTTTCTGCAGATCAGCGGCCGCGGGCTAGAAGATGACGTCGGCGGACGGCGGCTCGGGATCCTTGACGATGCCGAGCTTGGCGAGCTCTTCATCGCTCACCTCGATGCCGGCCGGCGGCTCGGGCACCTTGGGCCGCAGCACGAACGGGTAGACGATGCGCACGTTGCCGCTGTAATAGGGCGCCGGCGGAAACTCCCAGGTGCGCATGGTGTCGCCGATGCACTGCAGCAGCGCCGGCGCATTGAGAGCGGTCTCGCCGATGAGCAGCTCGTCCACCTGCCCCTTGGGGTTGATCTCGAAGATCACCACCAGGCGCCCGGCCAGGCTCGGCTGCTTGCTGAGGGCCTGCTGGTAGCAGTGGCGGACCTGGTTTATGTGCACATAGATGACCCGGCGCACCACGTCGCGGTTGATGCCGTAGTTGTCGGTGGTCAGCGCGCCGACTGGCGGCACCGTCGGTCCGAGCGCCGGCCGCATGGTGAGGCCGGGCGCCGGGCTGGTCGGCACGCTCGGCAGCGGCGTGCTGCTGCGCGACCGCATGGGCAGCCCCGCGTGCACGCTGGCCTCCCCCGAAAAGACGCAAAGGGCCGCCGCGACCGGCAACATCAGCGCAGAGCAGCGTCGGGAGTTCATGCGATCCTCTAGGTCCTTTGAGCCGCCGGCAGCGGGCGCCACTCCTTCTGAGACAACCCGGCGCGCTCCAGGTTCTTGGCGCGGTGCGATTTGGTTACCCCTCAATCATAGGACGGCGCCGGCTCCCTGCCCCCAGCATAGCGGCAGCGGCGACGGCCGGGGCGGTGAGGTGCTAGCTTGGGCGGGCGGCTTTAGATTTCGCGGCGGGGCGGCGAACGCGCTCGGTTGCAGGTCGCAGGTTGCAGGTTGCAGGGCCTGCATCGCTCACGGCCCAGAGGCCGCGCCGCGCAAAGGCCCTGCGCGCGATCGCTCCGCTCTTGCCAGAGCTACTAGCGGACCTGGGTGTAGACGTAGTCGTGGCCGGAGTGGCCGGCGTCGGAGCCGGCCGCCTTGTGGCAGCCCACGCAGATCACCTCGGGAGCGGCCATGCCGCCGCCGAAGCCGTCGGCGACCACGCCGGTCACCTGATCGTGGGGGGCGCCGCTCGACAGCGGGACGCGCTCGTACCAGTAGTAGGTGTCGCTAGTCGTGCCGGCCTTGGTGTGCAGGTACACCGCGTAGCCGTTGAGGACCGCGCCGGTGCTGTCATACAGCTCCTTGACCGCCGCCGACCCGACCGGATACTCGCCCGGCCCGGCGGCGCTGAGCAGGTTGTTCGAGCAGATCCGGTTCTGCCCGAGGTGGGGCGAGGGCGAGCGCGGATCGTGCGGCTTGGCCTCACAGTGCCACGCCTTGTAGCTGCCGGCGGCGAGCCACGCCTCGACCCCTTCGTAGCCGACGGTCGGCGGCGTCTGGTCATCGCCCTGGCCGGGGCTAGGGTGGCCGCCGCAGCCGACAGCCGTCAAGAGCATCGCCAGACCTGCACCAAGTAGCTGTTTCTTAAGCATCGGGAGGACTCCTTCAAATCAAGGGGAAGCTGCGGGCCCGCCGCAAGGCCGAGCCGCGCCGCGCACTGTAATGAAAGACCGCGCTGCTGACGAGCCAAATGCCACGCGCCGCCCTCCCGGCGCCGGCCAGCGCTGGCGCTGCGGTGCCGGCGCAGAGGGCCGCGCGCCCGGCCCCAAGCGGAGTCGGGGTCGGGGTCGGTATTGGATACAGGGAACTTGGGGGGCGTGGACGGACTTCAGTAGGCCTTGGCCATGACGACGCGGTGCGGCGAGGGCTTGCCGGTCAGGATGCAGGTCCCGCTGCCGCGCGCCGACTCGGGAATCTGGTCGGCGAAGGGGATGCAGCGGATGCTCGTCTCAAACCGTCGCCCAAGCTCCTCCTCGTCCTTGGCATCGCCGGCGAAGTGGACCCAGGCGAAGCCGCCGCCCTCCTCTTTGAAGAAGCGCTCGAAATCGGCCAGGTTGTCGATGATGCGGGTGCGGCTCTGGTGCTGCGCGTGCGCCCGCACCAGCAGCTCGCTCTGCATCGCCCCGAGGATGTCCTTGATGCCGGCGAGCGCCTCGGCGCGCGGCAGGAACGCCTTTTTGCGCTTGCGCTGCTCTTCGGGCGACTCGCCGGCGATCTCGGCGACGAACCGCCGCACGATGCAGAGCACCCCCTTTTCCAGATCCTTGGGCCCGATCTCGATGCGGATCGGCACCCCCTTGCACTCCCACTCGTAGTACTTGGCGCCCGGCTGCAGGTTGTCGCGGTCGTCGAGCTTGACCGACAGACCCTGCGCCCGCAGCTCCTTGTAGACCGCCTCGGCCTCGGCCAAAACGCGCGCCTTTTCGTCCTCTTTGCGGTAGATGGGCACGATGGCGACGTGGATCGGCGCCAGCTTGGGCGGCAGGATGAGCCCCACGTCATCGCTGTGGGTCATGATCAGCGCCCCGACCAGGCGCGTCGAGACGCCCCAGCTGGTAGCGTAGACATACTCCAGCTTGCCCTCGCGGTTTAAGAACTTCACGTCCGCCGACTTGGCGAAGTTCTGTCCCAGGTAGTGCGAGGTGCCGCACTGCAGGGCCTTGCCGTCCTGCATCATGGCCTCGATGCACATCGTCTCCAGCGCCCCGGCGAAGCGCTCGCCAGGGGTCTTGGTGCCGCGGATCACCGGCACCGCCATGACGTTCTGGGCGAAGTCGGCGTACACGTCCAGCATGCGCCGCGTCTCCTCCAGCGCCTCGGCCTCGCTGGCGTGGGCGGTGTGGCCCTCCTGCCAGAGGAACTCGGCGGTGCGCAGGAAAAGGCGCGTGCGCAGCTCCCAGCGAACTACGTTGGCCCACTGGTTGATGAGGATCGGCAGGTCGCGGTAGCTCTGGATCCAGTTTTTGTACTGGTTCCAGATGATCGTCTCGCTGGTCGGGCGGATGACCAGCGGCTCCTCGAGCTTGGCGTCCGGATCGACCTGCACCTCGCCGTCGATCGACTTGAGGCGGTGGTGGGTGACCACCGCGCACTCCTTGGCGAAGCCGGCGGCGTGCTGCTCCTCGCGGGTAAAGAAGCTAAGGGGGATAAACAAAGGGAAGTAGGCGTTGACGTGGCCGGTGGCCTTGAAGCGGTCGTCCAGCTCGCGCTGCATCTTCTCCCAGATGGCAAAGCCGTGCGGACGGATGACCATGCAGCCGCGCACCGCCGAGTGCTCGGCCAGCTCGGCGTGCTTGATGATGTCTAGGTACCACTCGCTGTAGCTCTGGGCGCGCGGGGTGATGCCCTGCGAGTCGGCCTTGCCGCCGGCCTTGTCGGCCGGGGCGTCCTTGCCCGATTGGCCTTTGCCGGCGGGGCCTTTGCCGGTGGCGCCTTGAGACGAAGGTCCGGACTGCGCGGGAGGTGTTTCAGGTTTGGCCATGATCTGGGCTCCGTAGGTAGCGAAACGGCGGTCTGGCCGCGTTCTACCTTACTTCGGTCGTCAGACCAAGAAACTTGCCGGCGGGCCCCAAGACCGGCGCCGGGCCGCGCCTCAGGGAGCGCCGAGGAACGCGGAGTAGGCCTGCAGCCGCTCCGCCATCCGCCGGGTCAGCGGGGGCCAGCGGCACAGCGGGCCAAGCTCGGCGAGGATGAGCCGCGCCTCGGCCTGGTAGGCGGCGCGCCGCGGCAGCGACCAGTGCGCCGGCGGCGGCTGCAGGTTGGTGATGCGATCGGCGAGCTTGACGATCGCCGCGGCGCGGGCAAGCTCCGCCGGCAGCGCGGCGATGCGCCGCAGCGAGTCGCCCATCTGCTCGGGCTTGGGCAGCTGCGGGTCCTTGCTCAGCGCGGCGACGATGCTCGCCACCGCGGGTCCGAACTCGCGCTCGATGGCCGCGGCCGTGACCTGGGTGTCTTCCACCGTGTCGTGCAGGAGGGCGCAGGTCGCCGCCAGCTGCAGCGGAAACGGCGCCGCCTCGCCCGACCCGTCAAGAGCTCCCGCGCCGGGCGGCAAAAGGGCCGTCGCCATCACCTCCATCGCCACGCCGGCCAGGTGGACAAGGTAGGGCAGCGGCGCCCCCGGCAGGCGCTGCTCGCCGTGCGCCTGGGCGGCGAAGCGGAGGGCCTGGTGATATGCGTCAGCGGAAAACTCCATGTCCTCCAAGTTACCACCGCGCGGCCGCGGCGCCGGCACTGTGCGAACACCGCGCGGGGCGGCGCGGCCCGGGCTAGAATCCGGGCATGGGCTTTTACCAAGAACCGCCGCGCCTGCAGAACCAGCTCACGGACGACTCCCTGCTCAACGAGTACCTGGCGCGCACGCTGCCGCCCGAGGCGCTCGCCCAGGTGCAGGAGCCGCTGCACGAGCTCGGCGAGCTGGCCGGCGGCCGCCTCTACGAGTTCCAGCTGCGCGACCGCCAGAACGAGCCGCGCCTTGTGCAGTGGAGCGCCTGGGGGCGCCGCGTCGATCAGATCGAAGTCACGCCGCTGTGGCAGGAAGCGGCGACGCTGGCCGCCCGCCACGGCCTGGTCGCCACCGCCTACGAGCAGCGCCACGGCGAGCACTCGCGAGTCGATCAGTTCGCCCGCGCCTACGTGCTGTCGCCGTCGCTGGATGTCTTTGCCTGTCCGCTGGCGATGACCGATGGGGCGGCGCGCACGCTGCTCGATCTGGGCAACCAGGCGCTCATCGAGCGCGCGGTGCCGCGGCTGACCAGTCGCGAGCCGGGGCGCATGTGGACCTCCGGGCAGTGGATGACCGAGCGCACCGGCGGCTCGGACGTCGGCCTGTCCGAGACGGTGGCGCGGCGCGACGGCGAGACCTGGCGGCTGCACGGGACCAAGTGGTTCACCTCGGCGACCACCGCGCAGATGGCGCTCACCCTGGCCCGGCCCGAGGGCAACGGTCCCGGCGGCCGCGGCCTGGCGCTGTTCTACGTCGAGGTCTGTGATGAACACGGGGCCTATAACGGCATCCAGGTGAACCGCCTGAAGGACAAGCTCGGCACCCGCAAGGTTCCGACCGCCGAGCTGACGCTCGACGGCACCGTGGCGACGCCGGTCGCCGGGCTGGCCAATGGCATCCGCAACATCAGCTCGATGCTCAACATCACCCGCACCTGGAACGCCGTCATGTCGGCCAGCGGCATGCGGCGGGCGATGGCGCTGGTGCGCGACTATGCCGGGCGACGGGCGGCCTTTGGCGCCAAGCTGCTCGACAAGCCCCTGCACAAGGACACCCTGGCGATGATGCAGGCGGAGCTTGAAGGGGCCTTCCTGCTCGCCTTCCGCGCCGTCGAGCTGCTCGGCAAGCGCGAGGCCGGCACGGCCAACGAGGCCGAGCGCCACCTCCTGCGCGTGCTCACCCCGATCGCCAAGCTGACCACCGGCAAGCAGGCGGTGGCGCTCGCCTCCGAGGCGCTGGAGGCGTGCGGCGGCGCCGGCTACGTCGAGGACACCGGGCTGCCGATGCTGCTGCGCGACGCCCAGGTGCTGCCCATCTGGGAGGGCACCACCAACGTCCTGTCACTGGATGCCCTGCGCGCCCTGGGCAGCGAGGAAGGGGCGGCTCTGGGCGCCCTCAAGGCCGAGCTCGATGCGCCGCGGCGCCGGCCGCTCGATGCCGGGCTCGGCCCCTGCGCCGAGGCGGCGCACACCGCCTGCGAGCGCGCCTGCGCGTGGCTGGTGCAGAACCTGAAGGAGCCCGGGGCCCTGGAGGCCGGCGCCCGCCGCTTCGCCCTGACCCTGGGCCGGGCGCTGGAGCTGTCGCTGCTGTGCACCCACGCGCAGTGGTGCCTGGAGCACGGGCGCGGAGGTCGCGCGGCGGCCGCGGCGCGCCAGCTGCTGCGCAACGGCGTCGACCTCATCACCTTCCCGGAGGCCGCCGACAGCGAGCTGCTCGCCCGCGGCTAAGGCGGGCAGGATCGCGGGGCTCCGCACCGCTCTAGTCGACCGCGCGGCGGTCAGCGGGGCTTCGCGAGCCTCGCGGCTCTAGTCGACCGCGCGGCGGTCAGCGGGGCTTCGCAAGCCTCGCGCCGCTCGGGCCGACCGCACGGCGGCGGTCAGCGGGGCTTCGCGGGGCCGGCGCGGCGGCTCAGGGCTCGGCGGCGGGCTCGGCCCAGCTGACTTCATACAAGCTCAGCGGCCGGGTCGCGATGAGGCCCAGGTTGGCCAGGTGCTGCAGCTCGGGGGTCAGCGCCGCGACCTGGGTCAGCTCGCCGCGCAGCACCGCGAGCAGCGGGCCGATGAGGGAATCGTCTCCGAGCAGCGCGCCCAGGCGGAGCCGCAGCTCGCGGCTGCGCTGCTCCGCGGTGAGGGTGCGCAGCGCGCGGCCATCGGGGGCGAGAAAGCCGAGCCGGGCGCTGGTGCGCTCGACCGCTTGCTGCAGCAGCTCGGCGGTCTGCGCCTCGCGCTCGGACTCGCTGAGCTGCACCGACTCGAGCACCGCCTGCAGCGAGGGGCCACCGCTGCCCGCCGCGCCGGCGCTCCACGGTCCGGGAACGGCGGGAATGGCCGAGCCGCCTGCCGCGGCACCGGCCGCAGCCAGCGGCTCACCGGGCAGCGCCAGCTCTGGCCGGAGCGAGCCGAGCCGCCGCCGCGGACCGCCGGGGCCGACGCTGGCGTCCAGCGGCAGCGGGCACGGTCCGGCCGATGAGGCGAGGATCGCCAGCGCTACCAGGTGATCCGGCGAGTCGATGCGGCCCTCGCTAAGCGCCCAGCCCGCCGCCGCCAGCGCCGGCACCCCGAGCTGACGCAGCAGCTCGACGATGAGCAGGTTCAGCTCGAAGCAGCTGCCGTAGCCGAGCGCCGCCTGGTCGGCTGTCAGGTGCAAG
The DNA here is from genome assembly GCA_044222245.1 of Polyangia bacterium. GTDB lineage: Bacteria > Myxococcota_A > Polyangia > Palsa-1104 > JAEUJZ01 > CALFML01. The sequence goes on from JBGANQ010000003.1 coordinate 201,676, forward strand.
AGCTCCAGGTGGTGGTGGCCCTGCCCGCGCGGCAGCCGCTGCCGCGCCGCCTGCACCGCCGGTCGCCCGAGCAGGCGGGCGTCGTAGCGGTAGCGCCACTGGACAAAGCTCTGCACCGCCAGCGCGCGCGCCCACGCCGAGCGCCGCTGCCGCGCCTGGGCGCCGAGGAAGTCCTGCACCTCCTCGGGCAGGCGCTTGCGCGGCAGGGTCGGCTGCAGCCACTGCGGGGGCAGCCGGCGCAGATCCTCGCTGTGGGTGAGCGAGGGAGCCTCCAGGAGCGCGACCTGATAGCGCACCCGCAGCGGCCGGGCGCCGGCGACGTGGATGACCATCCGCCCCGGGCCAGCCTGCGAGCGCCGGCTGAGCCCCGCTTCCACCCCGCCAAACAGCTCGACCTCGCCGTGCAGCCGGGAGAACAGCGGCAGCGGCAGCAGGTTGTCGCCGGGCGCGAGCAGCCCTTCAAACTGCACCGTGCGGCCGGTCTCGGCGAGCTCGCCGCCGTAGACCACCGGCCACGGGTCGGCGCTGGCTGGATCTTCAAAGCCCTGGGTGACTGGATTGAACACCACGCCCAGGGCATGCACCGCATACAGGTAAGGGGCTGGCAGCGACGCCGGCACAAACCGCAGCTGCGCCGGCGGCGGCTGGTGCTGCAGCTCTTGCAGCGCCTCGGGCGTGGCCCACAGCTGCGCAGCGATACCCGCCTGCACGCCGAAGCTGCTGCCCTGGCCCCAGCCGCCCGGCGCCGCCGCGCCCTGGGCTTCGTCGCCGCCGGTCACCCAGCTGCGCAGGCGGCTCCACAGACCCGCTGGGGCAGCGGCGGCAGAAGCCGGAGCGAGAAACGGCGGCTCGAGAGTAGTGCGGACCGGACCCCACCTCTCGCGCGGCGCGTGGACCACCGCCTGCCGCTGGCCGGGCGGGCGCGCCGACGCTGCAGCGGCAGCGCTGGCCGCCGCCGCAGGGCCCTCCGGTCGGGGGGACGCTGCCGCCGCGCTGGCCGCCGCAGGGCCCTCCGGTCGGGGGGACGCTGCCGCCGCAGCGCTGGCCGCCGCAGGGCCCTCCGGTCGGTCCGGCGCTGCGGTGCTGGGCGCGCCCACCGCGACGCTGCCGGGGGCCGCCGGCGCTTCGGCGCCGCCTACGGCCGCGGCAGTCACGGTGGGCGCCAGCAAAAAGGGACCCGCGGGGGCCAGGCCGGAGCCCTGAGGGGTCGCCGCCGTCGGAGCGAGTCCCACCGCTTCGCCTGATGGCAGCAGGGCTTGCTGGGCCCGGTCGGCGGTCGACGCCGCTACGAGCTCGGCCAGCTGGGTCTTCATCTCGACCACCGGAGCCCCCGAGTAAGGGTGCGGCGCCCGCTGCTCCGCCTCGCGGTAGATCTCGCTGCGCAGATCGGCAAACGCCGCCGCGGTGTCGGCCGCCGAGCGGTGATCCGGGTACAGGCTGGACACCGGCTCCAGCAGCTCGACAGCAGACTCCGTCCCGACGAGCTGCCCGCGCGGCAGGAGCTCGGACGGCAGGTCGATGAGCGATGGGTTGAGGAACAGGGACAGGAGGCTGCGGTAAAGCTCGGGGGTCGGCGCCGCGACTCCCACCGCTGCCAGCAGCTGCGGCACGACCTCCGGCGCGAGCTCGGCGAAGCTCGGCAGCGGGCGGGCGCCGGCGACCTCTGCGGCCGGCGCGGCGCTCGGGCAGAGCTCGGCGAGCACCGCCGCCTCGCGCCACCGCTGCAGGTCAGCGCCCTGCAGCTCGGGGAACTCGCGCGCCAGCTTCAGGTGGACGCCGTAGTCGAACAGCTCTTCGATGCGGTCGGCGAGCTGGGCCGCCACATCGCGCGGCGTCGGCGCGCTGGGAAAGTGCCGCCGGTCGAGGTAGGCGTGCATGCGCTCGGCGGTGCCGAGCGGCAACAGGATCTCGATGATGTCGGCCAGCTGCTCCTCCTGCTGGCCGTCGTAGATGCAGGGCAAGAGCCCCTGCGCCAGGCCGCTCAGGTGAGCGAGCGGCTCGGCGAGCGCCGCCGCATCGACCAGCAGCTCGCCGCGCGCCGGGCTGAACACCGCCGCCCGCTCCGCCCGCACCTGGCCGACCCCCGGCAGCGCATAGAGCACCCCGAGCGGCCGCAGGGCCCGAATGCCGCGCCCGCCGTCGGCCAGCACGGCGCGCAGGCGGGTCGCGAACACCCACGCCGCCCGCGGCAGCTGCTTGCGCTGGGCGGCCACCCGCGGCAGCGCCCCGAGCAGCGCCCGCAAGACGCCGACCAGCCGCAGGATCGGCCGCCGCTGCTGCGCGGTCACGTCGGCGCCGACGGCGGCGTCCACCTCGACGGTATACACCTCGCGCAGGCGCGGGATGCCCATGAGCTCGTAGAAACGCTCGATGTCGTCCGGATCTTCGGGCGGCACCGGCTGCGGCGCCGGTGCCCCGCCGCGCACCGTCAGCCGCAGCGTCCCGGCAGAGACGAACAGCGCCTCCAGCAGCGGCGTGTCGCTGCGAAACAGCGCCGCCGCGGTGGCCGGCAGCAGGCCGACCGCGCGCTCGGGCTCCTCTGCGACAAGGTCGCTCGGGCCGCGCTGCGTACACAGGATGAGCGGCAGCTCGCGCGCCACCGCCAGGCCGCTCTTGCCGAGTCGGGCGTAGCACGAAAGGAGCAGCCGGGGCAGCGCCGGGTCCGCGACCGGCAGGGGCGCATCGGCCATCGCCGCCGGACGCGGGCGCGCCGCCAGGTCGGCACCAAGCTCGCCGAGAAACTCGGCGATAAGGGGCGCGGTGACCTCAGTGGGAATGGCGAACAGGCGGCACAGCAGCGGCAGCTCGGCGGCCCCGCGCTGGAAGTAGCCGCGGCGGGTGCCAAAGTAGCGCGGCGCCACGACGCCGAGCACCTGGCGGTGGTTCCAGTAGGTGCCATCGTCAACGCACAGCCAGCGGCGCCCCTCCAGCTCGCGCTGGAGCGTCGGCCCGTCGAGCGTGCCGGCCTTCAGTCCCTCCTCCATCCACTTGTAGACCGCCAGCGGCAGCGGGCTGCGCTGGGCGCAGCGCTGCTCGATGTGGCGCACCACTTCGGCCAGCCGCACGTCGGTGGGACGGCGGAACCCGGCGACGGCGACGACCTCGGAGAGCAGGCCCGGGAGGCGCTCCTCGGCGTACAGATCCGGGGGAGTGCCGAGCACCGCCTCAAGCTGCGGGCTCGGCAGGTATAGCTCGCGCGGCCGGCGCAGGTGCCCCTGGCGGTTGGGGGCCCAGGGGAGGCGCCCGAGCTGCAGCTGCTCGCCCCAGGCCGTCACCTCGCGCGCCATCTTGCCGAGCAGCGCCGCCAGGCCGAGGGCGGCGTCGAGCTTGCGCTCGGCGGGCAGGAACTGTAGCCGATCAAGAGCCCGCCGCAGCTGCTCTAGCGACGGGCGGCCGGTGCCCAGGTGGCGGGTCAGAAGAGCCAGCACGGCGGCCGGGATCTCGGCGGCGGGCGACCAGTCGAGCCCGAGGTCGCCGAGGTCGCCGAGGTCGCCGAAGTCGGCAAGGGCCTCCTGGTGCACCAGCTCGCCCGGCGCCCGCAGCACGCCGCGGCGGCTCGGGAACAGGCGACCGTGGGCGAGCAGCTCGCAGGCCCTGGGGTCGGCAAACAGCTCGTGCTGACGGGCGAGCAGGAACTCGTACAGGTCGCGGCGGCGCTCGGCGGCGGCGAGCAGCGGGTGGCTCTCGACCCGCCGCGCCGCGTCGTCCGTCGGCAGCTCGACCGCGGCGAGCAGGAGGAGGACCGCCCGGGCCGGCAGCGGCGCCAGGCGAGCCCGCAGCGCGGGCGGCAGGGCGTCGCGCAGCTCGACGCTGATCAGCGTGGGCAGCGGCTCGGCCGCCAGGCTGGCCGGGGGCGCGGGGGCCGGCGGCCGCGTCCGGCCGGGCGCGGGGGCGGGGCTCGCCGCGGGCCGCGCGCCACCGAACTGCGGGGCGCTGCCCGCCTTGGGCGGAGTCTGTGCGGTCGGAGGGGCGGGGCTCGCCGCGGGCCGCGTCAGGCCAGCCAACAGCGCCCGCGTCTGGTCATCGGCGTCGCCCAGGGCGGTCAGCGGGCCCAGGACCAGCCGCCCCTCGGCGTCCAGCAGCGGCAGCGCGGGGGTGCCCAGCTGGCGGTCTAGGAGCTCCACCACCGCCGCCAGCGCCCGCGGCGTCGCCAGGAAGCGCGGCTGCGCGGCGAGCGGCTCGCCCGGGCGCGCCCGCTCGGCGACCAGCCGGGCGAGCCACGCCGCCTCGGAGCCAGCCGTCAGCAGCGGCGCCAGCGCCTGCAGCCGCGCCGCATCGAGCGGACGCAGGAACACCGCGGCGAGCTCTTTCCGCTCGGGCGAGCCCGGCGGCAGCAGCGCCGGCAGCGCCTCCCCGACCACCGCCTGCTCGGCGGCGATGAGCAGGCCGCCGATGGTGCGCCAGATCGGCAGCGCCGCCAGCCGCGCGCTGCGCGGGTGACCATCGGCCGCCAGCTCGGGCGGGAAGGCGGCCAGCAGCTCGGCCTTGCGCGCGGCCAGCAGCTCCTGCAGCACGTCCAGGTTGTGCGGTGTCGGCTCGATGCGCAGCGGCGCCGCGGCGGCCGACTCGAGGGCCGCCACCACCGCCCGCACGTCCAGGCTGGCGGCGCCGAGCTCGCGCACATGCGCCAGGCCGAGGAGCTCGGGGTGGAGCAGCGGCACCGCCGGGAACAGCGCGCGCACCTCGGGATCGGGAGCAAGGAAGGCGGCCTCGGGTCCGTGCAGCGGGCGCCCGTAGCCGGTCGCGTCCGGCCAGATCGGCTGCTGCGCCAGCGCCCGGCGGGCGCGCTGGGGAATCTCGTCGGCCATCACGGCGAGCAGGCGGTGCAGGCGCAGCATCCCGTCGCAGTCCTCGCGGCGAGTCTGCGCCGCCAGCCGCTCGACGCCCAGGCGCCCGACTCCCAGGGCGAGCAGGAACTCCCGCCCGCGCGCCACCCCGTCTCCGGGCGCCGGGTCTTCGAAAGCCGGGTGGACAAAGACGCACAGGCCGGCGAACGCCCGGCGGACCGCGGCCCCGGCGAAGCACGGACCCGGCGTCTCGCCCGCCGTGGTGCGGTGGAGCCGGCCTGCTTCGTCGGGGATGAGCGGCAGCGCGCGCAGGGTGCGCAACAGCTCTGCCGCCTTCTGAACGCGGCCCTTGCGCTCCAGCTCTTGCAGCTCGCTGAGCAGCAGGTCGTACAGCGGCAGCAGGCTCCCCGGTGGCTGGCGCAGGAAGGCGGGCGCCGCCGCGGGCGCGAGCTGGCCGCTCGGCAGCGGCTCTAGCAGCGCCTTGAGCAGCTCGGGCAGCTCGGCGGTGCCGAGCGCAGCGCAGCCGAGCCCCCGCGCCACCTCCACCGCGCGCGGCGGCAGCTCGGGGTCGAGGAAGTACAGCGCCGGCGACAGCTCGCGGCCCCCGCGCAGCGCTGGCGGCAGCAGCGCGCCTGCGAGCGGCTCGCCCTGAAACAGCCGCGCCAGCGCCGGGACGGCGCTCACCACCGCGGCCGGCGGGTGCAGCCGGCCATCGCTGCACGGCAGCAGCGCCAGCGCGCCCAGGGCGCGCTCCAGACCAGCCGGGATCAGGCGGAATAGCGGCGAGGTCAGCTCGCGCTCTAGCGGCAGCACGGCGAGCAGGCCGCGAGCGACCGTCCCCGCCTCGACCCCCGGCGCCGCCGCCGCGAGCAGCTTGTGGGCGAGCGCGCCCAGCTGCAGCGGCACCTTGGTCATGATCCAGCGGTTCCACGGCGACTCGGGGGTCACCCGCTCGCGATCGACCGGCACGTCGAAGTGGCCCTGGACAAACAGCCGCAGCCCGGAGCGCTCGGCGGTGGGCAGGTAGCTGTAGACCGTCGCCGCCTCATCGGCGAGCGGCTGCGGCACCCCCTTTTCATCTAGCAGCACCCCGACCATCACCCGGCTGCGATCCGGCCGTCCGGGATCGCGGGTGCCGGCGTCGTAGACATACTCGTCGTCGACCACCGCGTAGCGGCGGAGCCAGCCCTCGGGGCTCTGGCGGATCGCCACCTCACAGCTGCCCGCCGGTGCCGCGGCGCCCTGGGGGTCGGCGGCGGCGACCGCCTCCTCCTTGAGCGAGTAGCGCTCACCCTGCCCGTCCGCCGCCGCGGTCAGCACCAGATCGAGGACGGCGATGCTGCGCAGGGTCAGGAGCACGCACGGGTCGAGCGCCTTGGCCTTGCGGTACAGCGCCCGCGCCGAGCGCACCGGATCGTCGGGCTGGCGCAGCGGCAGGATGAGCAGGGTCCCCTTTTCCACGAGCGCCGGCGCCACCTCGGCAGGGAGCTCGCTCGGGCGGCGGCGCAGCGCGCGCGGGATTGACACATCGGCGATCTCGAACTCGTAGACATCCGAGTAGACCTGCGGCCGCTCGGTGACCTCGTAGACCGACTTGAAGCCGACACCGAAAAAGCCGATCTGCTGCTTGCGCTTGGTGGTCTGCCCAATCGAGGTCACCCCGACCAGATCGCGCACGTCAAACGGGCTGCCGTCGTGCCAGACCAGGATGCGGGTGCGATCGAAGACGACGCGGAAGGTCCGGGCGCTGGCGTCCTCGGCGTTCTGCAACAGCTCGATCAGGAAGTGGCCGGGGTCGGTGTAGACGCGGCGGGCGAGCAGCTCCTCGGCGTTGGCCTGCGAGACCGCCTTGGGCGCCTCGCCGAGGACGACGATCGCCTGCTGCGCCAGCTCGCGCCGCTGCGCCTCGAAGCTTGCCAGCACCGCCGGCCCGCTCTGCGCCGCGCGCCGCTGCAGGTCGCCGAGCGCCCGCCCCGGGACATGCAAGAGCAGCGACTGCGGAACCGCGACCGGCGCGCTGCCCGAAAGGAGCGCGGCGACCTGCGCCACCACCTGCTCGATCCACGGGTCGCGCAGCGCTGGGAAGTGGTTCTTCAGCGCCCGGTCGATGAGGCACAGCGCCGACAGCTTGCCAAGCGGCACCAGCTTCAGCGCCTGCAGCAGCGTCTCGCCGAGCAGCTCCCGCCCGCTGCGCAGCGGCAGGATCGCCAGCAGGACCCGGTGCACCGCGGTCTCGGGCAGCTCGATGAGGAAGCGGGCGAAATAGTCCCGCCCCTCGGCGGTGGCGAGCAAGCGCCCCTCGCCGAGCAGCTGCTCGCACAGCCAGCACAGCGGCGCGTGGTCGCGGGCGGCGGCGCACAGGGACAGGAGCTCCCGCGGGTCGCGGCGGCGCAGCGCTCCGGCCAGCTCCCGCAGCTGTAACTCCAAAGGCAGCGCGAGGAAATCCGCGTCGAGCATCCGCTCCTAACTATCGCACGACAGGCGCGCCGCCGGCTGTCCTTTGTGCGCACCGCAGCGACCCCCGAGCTGCCCCGCACTGCCCCGCACTGCCCCGCACTGCCCCGCACTGCCCCGCACTGGGCCAGGCGGGAGCGGCGGGCTAGCCCAGCGGCGCCAGAGACTGCGGATCGATGGCGCGGCGGACCTCGGCGAGGAGCTCGTCGACCGGGCGGCCGACGGTTGGGATGGGGGGGCGGATGACGATGCGCACCGGGTTGTCGAGGTAGGTCTTGATGCCGCGGGTGGGAACGATCTGCCGGGTCCCCGAGACCACGATGGGCAGGATCGGCCGCCCCGAGTCGCGGGCGAGGATGAAGCCGCCCTTTTTGAGCGGACCGAGCTCGCCGCTATGGCTGCGCGTCCCTTCTGGCGCGATCCAGATGAAGGTTCCGCCGGCCATCGCCTGCTGGGCGCGCTCGAGGCTGGCGATGGCGTGGGCGCGGTTGCCGCGGTTTATCGGAATGAAGCCCGCCAGGCGCATCGCCCGGCCCCAGATGGGAACCCGGAACAGCTCCTCCTTGGCGACCATGCGCATGCGGATGCTGTGGGGAATCGCGGCGTAGAGCACCGGGATGTCGCTCAGGCTCTGGTGATTGGACATCACGATGCAGGCCTGCTCGGGGATGTGCTCGTGACCGCTGACCAACAGCGAGGTGCGGGTGATGCGGATCAGGGTCTCGGCCCAGTCGCGCAGCCGGGCGTCGCTGTGCTCGGGGCGCAGCGTTCCCGCGGTCGCCGAAAGGACGGTCGGCACCGAGATGCGCAGCGTATGGTAGAAGCAGCGCAGCGTCAGGCCGACGCCGCCGCGGCGGGCGAGGCTCGGCGGGGCCGGCGCTGCCGCCGGACTGCCGCCGGGATTTACGCTTGGGTCCATGCCAGCTCAGCATATAGAGTCGGCCGGGGGCGATACAAGGACGTCATCGCTGGACGCTGGCGTAGCTTTGGCCTGTGGCCCAACAGTCCGGCTACCGTCGGGCGCCGGCGTCCTACCCGCCGGGCCGGATGACCAGGTTGTCAAAGCGCAGCTCGGTCTCCCAGTCGTCAAAGCCGAAGTAGGCGTGGCCGGGGCCCTCCAGCGGCGCCGGATCTTCCATCTGCAGCGCCAGCTCGCCGTCGATAAACCACCGGACGCTGCGGCCCTTGCGGGCGATCAGGTAGTGGTAGCGCTTGCCCGGCATGACCGGCCGATCCTGGCGCTGCTGGCGGTCGTGGCCGTGCTCCTCCAGGCGGCACAGGGCGGTGACCCGGTTCTTCCAGCCGCCGTGGATGAACACGTAGCCGCTGGAGGTGTATTCGAGCTCGGTGGCGAAGCTCTTGCCGTCGCCCCAGGCCTCGACCTTGATGTCGCCGTCATTGCTCATCGAGCGCACATCGACCTCGATGATGCCCTCGCGCGGCAGCTCGCGGGCGAGCCAGGCGGGGTGGTTGTGGGCGCCGCGCACCACCAGCTCGCCATCGACCAGGCGATAGACGCCGGGGGGGGCGGTGACGCGCCAGTCCGGCCCGAGCTCGGCGCGATCAAAGGAATCGCTGAACAGCGGCGGCAGGAGCGTCGGCGCCCGCTCGCGACACCCGGTGCCAAAGAGCGGCAGGGCGGCGAGCGCCAGCACCGCGCTTCGGCGGGCGCCGGTGGCGGGGCGCCGCGGAGACGGAGAGACCCGGAGGGGCTGCATGGCGGTACGCTAGCACGTACTTTTTCCTCTCGCTATTTCGTTCGGGCGTCGGCATAAAAGGGCGCCGCGCCGCGCTTAAAATCGCCAGCGGGCGCCTATAATCGAGCCACCGCTTTCTTCCCTACGGAGGGGATGATGCTACGTCCCGGTAAGGTCCACCCAGAGCTGACCGTCAACCACGTCGTCACCGAGGAAGATCTGGCCGACCGGGTCTCGGCCAGCGGCACCGGCGGCGGGCCAGAGCACAACCTGTTCCCGCGGGTGCTCGGCACCGCCAAGCTGATCGCGCTTATGGAGCTCGCCTCGGCGCGGGCGATGGAGCCGATCCTTTTGCCCGGCGAGCTGACCGCGGGAATCATCGTCCGCATCGAGCACAACGCGGCGACGCCGCTCGGCGGCACGGTGCGCATGACCGCGCGCTACCTGGGCACCGAGGGCAAGTTCTACCGCTTCGAGGTCGTGGCCCACGATGACGCGGGCGAGGTCTTCCGCGGTCAGCACGTGCGCGCCGTCGTCGAAGCGCGCCGCCTGGAGAAGGGCGCCGCCCGCCGCCTGCGCCGATAACCGGCGGCAGCTCGGCGGCGCGGGGCGCTTTTGGATCGTCACCCAGCTCGACAAAGGCGCTGGAGGTTGCGAGGCGCGCTGGCATATGCTGCGCCGCGCGCAAGCGCTCCCTTTTTTCAATGGCTCATGTAGAAGGAGATTCCTCGTGACGACACTCCAGCGCCTCTTTGTCCTTTTCGCCGTGCCGGCCGCTCTGTGGAACGCCAACTGCGTCGATACCTCGGGATTTCAGCTCCAGCACCCGCTGTTGGTCGGCGGCGTCCAGCAGAACAGTGAGCAGTCGCAGGAATCCCAGCGCGAGCGGTTAAACGGAATCCAGCCCGGCTCGCTGACCAGCGAGGCCTCCCTGGTCGCGATGACCGAGCAGGAGACCTGCTTCCAGGTCATCCTGCGCACCACCTCTGACCGCGCCGACCTCGCCGAGCCGCGCAGCTGGCGGGTGTTCCTGCGCGGCGAGCCGAAGTTCGAGGACATGGGCCCGGTGTTCAAGGACTCGGCGCCGCAGACCCAGGTCCAGGTAAACGGCGTGGTCTTCGATCATATCACCGAGCAAGAGCGCATCTGCGACGCCTACGGCAACAACTGCTACACCCGCAACATCACCCGCTCGGTGCAGCGGCCCACCGTCGTCAACATCATCACCGGCGGCGGCACGGTGTGCTTCAATAACCACGGCAACCTCGGCCGGCAGACCTCGCACCTGACGCTGCACCTGGACGACCCGCGCACCGAGTGGCCGGCCCAGCGGCGCGTCGAGTTCAACTGGAACCTGGTCGGGGCGACGCCGCCGGCAGGTGCCAAGAAGTAGTCGCTCGGCGCGCGCCCGCGGAAGGGACTAGAGATAGATTAAGTCCTGCACGGCGGTCGGGGCGGGCGGCGCGGCGGTCGGCGGCCCCACGACCTGGCGGCTCGGCGCTGGCTCACGGTCCTTGGCGGGCTCGTGAGCCGGGTCTTTGGCGGGGTCCTTGGCGGGGTCGCGGGCCGGCTCTTTGGGCGCATCCTTGGCGGGGTCGTGGGGCGGCTCCTTGGCGGGGTCGCGGGCCGGCTCTTTGCTGGGAGCGGGGTCGCGGGCCGGCTCTTTGGGGCCCTCGCGCGGGGGCTCTTTGGCGGCCGGTGCGGCTCCGGCCGCTTCGCTGGCTGGCTCCTTGTCGGCGGCCGGCGGTGGCGCGGGTCGGGGGGCGGCTTCCGGGGCTGCCTCGCGGCCCGGCTCGCGGGTCGGGGTGGCCGGCGCGCCGGCGGCCAGCTGCTGCTGCAGGGTGCCCAGGCGCTGCGTCAGCTCCTGGATCTTCTGGTCGAGCTGGGCGCCGCGGGCGTCGCAGCTCGCCAGGCGCTCGCGCAGCAGCTGCTGCTGCGCGGCGGCGCTCTGCACCGTCTGCTCGACCTGCCAGGCGGCGCGGTCGGCCTTGACGTTGGCGGTCTGGGCCTCGGCGGCGGCGATGTCGGCAGCGGTCAGCGCCTCCAGCGCCTGGCGCTTGGCCTCGGCGGCGACGCCGCGCTGGGCCACCGCGACGCTCTGCGCCTTCTCCTGGGCGTGCATCGCCCGCACCTGCGCCCGCAGCGCCCCCGCGGCCGCATCCAGCGCCTGCTGGGTCTTTTTGCGAGCGACATCGATCTCGTTGCGGGCGGCGATCGCCTCGTTGCGGGCGAGGTTGGCGGCGGCGATGGCGTTTATCAGCTCGACCTGCTTGGCCTGCACCTTGCGATTGGCAACCTGCGCGTTGTAAAGCGACAAGCCGCTCACCCCGAGCAGCGCCAGCAGCACCGCGAACCCCGACGACAGGTAGACAATCTTGCGGGTCTGCCCGGCGCGCTCGTGGCGCAGCGAGGCGGCGATGAGCCGCTGCTCGGGCACGCTCAGGTCGGTGCGGCCGTCGGCCCACGCCAGCACCGCCTGCAGCGCCACGCCGCTTAGCAGGTAGCGCTCGCCCTGGTTGTGCTCCTGCCAGGCCAGAAGCGGCGCCGCGATCGGCCGCACTGAGTCGCGCTCGCCAAGCCACGCCGCGTCCAGGGCCCGCTTGAAGATGAGGTTGCGCACCTGCAGCTGGCCCTCGCGCACGCACGCCGCCCCCGAGTCGTTGAGCACGCGCTGCGCCGGGTCCTCAGGGTCGGCGGCCACCGTCTGCCCGCCGAGCAGCCGCCCGTACAGCCGGCGGGCGCTGATGCTGTCGGCGTCGCTGCGCGACAACAGTCGGTCGGCGTGCAAGAGCGCCGCCTCTTCGCCGCGCTGGTGCGCCACCAGGACATCCTGGACCGCCGCCTCGACCAGGTTCTGCACCGAGCCGTCGGCCAGCGGCCGGCTCGCCAGGTGCTCGCACAGCCGCTGCGCAAAGTAGGGGTGGCCGGCGGTCCAGCTGTACACCTGCGACAGGACGCTGCGCGAGGCCTCGCCCAGGGCGTGCAGGCCGGGCAGCAGCGCGTCGGCCTCGGGCCGGCTCAGGTCGGCCAGCGTGATGCTCTGGGTGATAAGGACGTGCTGGCGCCCGCTCAGCTTGCCCTCGCGCGGCGGCACCAGCTCCTCCAGCGGCAACAGGCCGAGCAGGCAGAAGTTGACGCAGCCGGCGGGGGTCGCCTGGGCGCTCTTTTCCTGCAGCGCCCGCAGCGCCAGATACAGCTCGCCCGCCGCGCCCGGCAGCCGGCGCAGCGCCTCGACGTGATCGAGGAAGATCACCGCCGGCTGGGTCAGCTGGCCGGGCAGCGCGGTGAGGAAGGTCGTAAAGCGCTGCGCCGGCGGCTTGTCGGCGTGCTCCTGCCAGAAGTCGCCGGGGAAGCCGGCGAGCTGCAGGCCGCGGTGCAGCGAGCGCAGCACCTCGAAGTAAAAGCCGTCGGGGCGCAGGCCGTCGCGGCACAGCGCCAGCAGATCCAGCGTCGCGCACAAGACGCCCTGCTTGCGCAGCGGATCGCGCAGCATGGCCAGGCGGTGCTCGGTGCGCACCCGCAGGCTGGTCTTGCCGCTCTGCCGCGCCCCCAGCACCTGACAGTCCTTCTGGCCCTGCAGGGCGGCGAAGAGCTCCTCGTCGGCCGCCCGCCGCACGTAGAACTCGCCGTCGCGGACAAAGCCGCCGGCGCGAAAGCGCAGGTTGGCGCCGACCAGCTGCTCAAGCTCGCGGGCGACGGTGGCGGCAGGGGGACGCTGCTGGCGGTCCTTGTGCAGCATGCGCGCCGTCAGGTCGCTCAGCGCCTCGGGGATCGAGCCGTCCAGGGTGCGCAGGGCGGGCGGCACGACGGTGCGGTGGATCTCCTGCCAGCGGGCGATGTTGTCGCCGGCGTCTTCAAACGGCGAGCGTCCGGTGAACACCTCAAACAGGATGACCCCGAGCGAGTAGATGTCGGCCGCCGCGTCGACCGCCTGCGCCCCCTCCCACGCCTCGGGAGCCATGAACATCGGCGTCCCGAACAGCCCCACCGACTGCTTGGCCGCCTGCCCCGGCTCCCGCACCTGATCGAGCAGCTTGGCGATGCCGAAGTCCAGGACCTTGACCCGCTCGCCGCCGAAGGTAAACGGGTCGGCGACCACCATGACATTTTCTGGCTTGAGGTCGCGGTGGACGATCGATTTCTGGTGGGCGGCCTCGCACACCGACGCCAGCTGGCGCATCAGGCGCAGCGCCGCCGGTCGGTCGATGAGCTTGCCGCCCCGCCGCACCCGCGCCTGCAGCGACTCGCCGGACAGGAGCTCCATGATCAGGTAGGCGACCTCGTCGGCCTCGCCGTGATCAAAGACGCTGACGACGCCGGCGTGGTTGACGCGGTTGGCGGTGTAGGCCTCCTGAAAGAAGCGCCGGCGGATGTCCTCGCTCTGGGCGTAGTTGGCGTGCAGGACCTTGATGGCAACGTGCGACTGGATGTGCTCGTGCACTCCCTCGTAGACCGCCCCCATGGCGCCGCTGCCCAGGCTGCGGATGACCTGATAGTTGCCGATTTTGTCGCCGATGCGGACCACGGAAAGACTCCTGCGGAGCCTCCGGATCCTACAAATCCGGCGCCTCCCGCTCATGTCAGAGTTTGTTTTGAGTATAGGCGGGGCGGGGGCGCCGCTCCCCATCAATGCGAAATTTCTCGCGGCTCGCCGCGGCGCCGGCGATTGCCTGTCAGGGTCCACCGGCCGTACACTCGAGACGATCCGCAGCGCCCCGCAAGGCGGGCGCCAGCAGTGGAGGGTCCGATGAGCGAGTTTGTCTTCCGCGGTGAAGCCGAGCGCCCCGCCTGGTCAGGGTCCTTTTGGCCGATGCCCACCAGCGCCGAGCGCCCCGCTCATCGCAGCCTGTACGACGACGACGGGCCGCTCGACAAGTACGATCAGCACTGCGTCGCGCTGGGACTGCCCAATCCGCGCTCCCGGGAGTTTGAGCGCTGGCGCTACTGGTCAGACACCCGCACGGAGCAGGCGACCGGCTATAAGGCCTTCTTTTGGGGCCACTGCAACGGCTGGGCGGCCGCGGCGGTGCTGGAGGCCGAGCCGACTCGCCCGCAGGCGCTCAAGGGACTGCTGTTTACCGTCGGCGATCAGAAGGGACTCCTCACCGTCTGTCACAACGGCGACCCGGTGGATCTTATCCGCAAGCTCGGCCCCAACGACGCCCATCTTTTTCACTCCATGGTGCTGCAGTCGATCGGCAAGGACGCCCGGGGTCTAGTCTTTGACACCAAGCTGGATGCGGTGGACCCCAAGACCAGCCAGCCGGTGCGCGAGGTGTGGAACTATCCCGCCTACCGCTACGCGTGCACCTACGCCGAGGTCGCGGCCGATACCTACGACGTGGTGATGCGGCTGTGGCTGGCCGACGACAGCGTGGCGCCGGATTTCGTCGGCACCCAGAACTGGCCCGCGCCCGGCCAGCCCAAGACGTATACCTATCGCATCGCCGGCGACAAGGTTAACCCGCGCAGCGGCGCCTGGACCGGCGCCTCGCAGAACGATCACCCGGATCTGATGTGGCGGCCGCAGCCGCTGGCGGTCCAGAGCGCCGCCGAGGAGCGCGATCCGGGCAGCAGCCAGACCCACTTCCACCCGATGCTGCGCTCGCTGGTCTACGGCATCATCGCCGGCGCCGCCGGGCTGCCGGGTGAGCGGGCAAAGCTCGCCGGGCGGGAGCTGAGCTGGGTCATCACCGCCGACGAGCCGGCCGCCTATCCGCCGCCGCTCGCGGTGGGCGACTGGTGGCGCTATCTGGTGGCGCACCGCGACGCCAACGATCACTGGACGCGGCCGTTCGTGCTGCACGTCGAGGTGGTCGGCGATAAGGGCGGGGACTGGGTGTTTGCGGTCGGGGCGGTGCATCAAGGCGACCGCATTCCCGAGCGCCACGTCCTTCACTTCCGCAAGCAGACGCGCGCCCTGTCGCCGAGCGCGCCGTTTCCCGGCGGCTACGCCTACACGCTGCACCAGGACGCGACCACCGGGGCGCTGTCGCGCCGCGACGCTCCATCGCTGTGGCAAAACAGTCCGCTGCGCCGGCTGCTCAGCCAGGTGCCGTACGCCTGGGAGCGCGCGGGCCAGGAGCCGGTCGACAAGGTGACCCTGCCGGCGCTCGGGCGGGCGCCGATTCCCTGCCGCACGCTGCCGGTGGGACTGGGCTCGCAGGCGTGGGCAGACTATACGGTCCGCTCGCCGCGCGGCAACCTGCGCGGGATGTTCCTGATCGCCCAGCTCGATCTCATCCAGGCTGACCTGTGTGATCTGGGTCATAAGGAAGCGCTCTGACTCAAGCCGCTGTAGGCTTTCGCCATTCGCGGAGGTCCCATCATGATTGCTACCCGAGGTTACGCAGCGTCCCGGCCGCAAGCCGCCCTGGCTCCGTTCACCTTCCAGCGGCGCGAGCCCGGCCCCACCGACGTCCTTATCGAGATCCTCTACTGCGGGGTCTGTCACTCCGACATCCACCAGGCGCGGCAGGAGTGGGGCAGCGCCCGCTTCCCGATGGTTCCCGGCCACGAGATCGTCGGCCGGGTGAGCCGCCTGGGGAGCAAGGTCCGCAAGTTCAAGCTCGGCGACCTGGCGGGGGTCGGCTGCCTGGTAAACTCCTGTCGGACCTGCGCGAGCTGCCAGGAGAACCAAGAGCAGTACTGTGAAAACGGCTCGGTCGGCACCTATAATAGCCTGGAGAAGTTCACCGACTCCAAAGGCCAGCGGGTGCCGACCTACGGCGGCTACTCGGAGCACATCGTCGTCGATGAGGACTTCACCCTGCGGCTGCCGCCGCAGCTGCCGCTCGCCGCCACGGCGCCGCTCCTGTGCGCCGGGATCACGACCTACTCGCCGCTGCGACACTTCCAGGTGCGCAGCGGCCAGAAGGTCGGAGTGGTCGGGCTTGGCGGGCTTGGGCACATGGCGGTGAAGTTCGCGCGGGCGCTCGGGTGCCAGACAGTGGTGTTTACGACCTCGGCGCACAAGCGGGCCGAGGCGCTGCGGCTGGGGGCGCACGAGGCGGTGCTGTCCACCGATGAAGCGGCGCTCGACAAGCAGGCGCGCAGCTTCGACTTCATCCTGGACACGGTGTCGGCGGCGCACGATCTGAACTGGTACCTGCACGCCCTCAAACGCGACGGGACGCTGTGCCTGGTCGGCGCGCCCGAGGACCCGCACGAGGTGGAGGGCTTCGAGCTCATCCTGCAGCGGCGGCGGCTGGCGGGCTCGCTCATCGGCGGCATCGCCGAGACGCAGGAGATGCTCGACTACTGCGGCCAGCACGGAATTACTTCCGACATCGAGCTGATTCCGATTCAGCAGATAAACACCGCCTTTGATCGCGTGGTGGCGGGAGATGTCCAGTATCGGTTTGTCATTGATATGGGGTCGCTGCGGCAGGACAGCGGTGGCCAACCGGGAAAATAGAGTCGGATTTTCTGTTAGGATTCAAGATAAGGGATTGTCATGACAATTAGGGCGATTGTGGTCGGGTGGGCGATTATGTTGGCGCTGGCGGCGCTGGATGCGGGGGCTGCGGCCAGTGAGCCGCCACCGCCGGCGGTGCGGGTCTACGGACCGGGCGGACCGAGCCCGCCGATCAAAGAAGCGGCCAAGGTCTTCGGAGAGCTCAAGGGAGTGCGCGTCGAGGTGACGGCGGGGCCGGTGCCGCCGTGGAAGGATCAGGCGGCCAAGGACGCCGACGTCCTGTTCAGCGGCGCCGAGTACATGATGACCGACTACATGCAGCGGGATTTCCCGGGCCTGGTGGACGCCACGACAGTCCGCACGCTGTACCTGCGGCCGTCGGCGATTCTGGTGCGGGCGGGCAATCCCAAGGCGATAAAGGGAGTCAAAGATCTGGCGCGACCGGGTATCAAGCTGCTGGTCGTACAAGGGACCGGACAGGTCGGGATGTGGGAAGACGTGGTCGGCCGCACCGGCGACGTCAAGCTGGTGGATGGGGTGCGGCGCAATATTCTTACTTCGACCTCCAGCAGCGCCGAAGCCAAGGGGCTGTGGAAGGCGGACCCCAGCATCGACGCGATCCTTATCTGGAACATCTGGTTCAAGGCCGACCCCAGCGCCGCCGATCTGGTTGAGACCGAGCCAGAGCATACGATCTACAGGTCGTGCGGCGTCGTCCTTATGAAGCGGGCGGCGCAGAACAAGCTCGCGCAGCAGTTTGCGGACTTCCTGCAGTCCGCGCAGGCGCGGCCAATCTTTGCCAAGTGGGGCTGGATCGTAAAGTAGCCGCGCCGGCTGGAGCTGCCAGGGAATTCCCCGGTTCTGCGGGTGCCGGCGGCTCAGGACGAGGACTTCTCGGCGGCGGGCGGACTATCATCACTATTATCGGCGGCGGCGGCGACTACAGACTGCACCGCGGGGCCGGCGCTCTGCGTCGCCGGCTCGGAGGACTGCGCGGCCGGCGCCGCGGCGTCGGTGGCCGGTGCCGACGGCGCGACCGCGGCGGCAGCGTCCTCGGTCGACTCGGGGAGCTTGGACAGGCTGGGGGCGAGCGCGTCGAGCAGCGCGTCGGGCTCCTTTCCCTCGTTGACCACCGCGACGAGCAGCGGGTAGAAGTCGAGCAGGGTGTCCACGGCCGCCGAGATCAGGCGGTGGATGTGATCGTAGCTCATCGCGCCGTCGTCCTGGCGCGGCGTGACCAGGCGGAAGTAGAGCAGCCGCTTGTCGTTGTCCAGCCCGAAGCCGGGCATGATCAGGCGGTGGTTGATGATCGCCAGGGCGTGCTCGACCACGGCGATGCGCGGGGCGGGGACGTGGAAGGGAAAGGCGACGATGAACTGCGCCAGGAGCAGCCGCGCCTCCCAGCGGATCACCATCTCGGTGTGCAGCGGACCAGTGTGCACCGCGATCTCTACGATCTGGTTATCGCGGTCGGCGCGGAAGGGGACGTTTTCCTTCTGAAGGACCTCGACGAGGCCGTCAAAGTTGGCGATCTGCATGGGGCTTCCTCTCTGCGGTGCGGGGGTCGCCGGGGGGTGTATCCGGGCCGCGGGTCCCTGCCGGGCAATGTCGGCAGTTGCGCATGCTGGCGCCAAGATAGTGTAGTGCATGCGCCCCAAGGGCGTCGAGCTTCGGCGCGCCGGCCGCCGGCGCGGGTCAGGCGGGCCAGCCGTGCCGGAGCGCCGAGGCGTGCAGCCAGGCGTGGGCCAGCGAAGGTCCACCGCTCTTGGCGACCAGCTCGGGCCCGAGCAGCGCCGCGCACTCATCGATGAGGACGGCGAGCTCGGCGGGCGCGAGCGCCCCCGGCCAGCGGGCGCGCAGGGCGAAGCGCAGCCGCTCGTGCCGCGGCACCGGATCGGCGTCGGCGCCGGTGAGCTCGGTCAGGCCGAAGGCAGCGGGGTCCTGCCCCATCGGCGCCCGGCGCATCAGGAAAAACGGCGTCATCGACACGCTGGCGAGCAGCGGCTGGACGCGGGCGAGGAAGGCGAAGGTCTGGCGGATCTCGGCCGCGGTCTCGCCGGGGTAGCCGAGCATGCACAGCGCCCGCACGCGGATGCCGGCCGCGGCGGCGTCGACGAGGATGCGCTCGATGAGCGGCTGGCCGACGCCTTTTTTCATCAGGTCGCGGACGCGCGGCACCGCCGACTCCAGGCCGAGCCACAGCTCCTCCAGCCCGGCGGCGGCGGCCTGCTGCAGGAGCTCGCGGGTAAAGCCGGGCTCAAACCGCGCCCGCGCCGAGAAGCGCGGCCGCCGCTCCGCCGGCAGCGCGCCGAGCTCGCTCGCCAGCTCGCGCAGCTGGCGGGGCGTGAGCAGATCGTCGCGGAAGCGAAAAAAGCGCGCCCCGAGCTGCTGCTGCGCCGCCTCCAGCTCGCGCACCGCGGCGGTGGTGGGTCGGCTGCGGTAGCCCTCCTGGTGCTGGGCGATGGCGCAGAAGGTGCACCGGCCCCAGGGGCAGCCGCGCGACAGCCGCAGGTCGACCACCGGCGTCGGGAACGGATACAGCGAGCCGTCCACCAGGGAGAAATCGGCGGCCGCCAGCTCGCGCACGCTCTCCTGGCCGCGTACCGGCTGCCCGAGGCCCCAGCGCGGACACAGCAGGCTCGGCACCGACGCCGCGGCGCGCTGCCCGGCCAGCGCCTCGGCCAGCGCCTGCAGCGCCGTCTCGGCCTCGCCGATGATGACGCCGTCAAAGTCGTCAAACAGGCGATGCAGCGGCGCGCCCGGCTGCGGCAGCAGGTCGGGCGCGAAGTCCTCGGGCGCCAGCACGTCCTCATGCGCGCCGTAGATCGCCAGGAAGCCGGCAAAGCCCGCCTCTCGGAGCAGCCGGCCCAGGGTCAGCGCCTGCACCAGCTGCCCCGGGTGGACCAGCGCCACCGCGATCAGCCGCTGCGCCGCAGGGATCGGCGCGCTGCCCGGCGACTCGGCGGAGTCGGCGAGCAGCCGCGGCACCGCCGCCTCCAAGGTCGGCAGCGCCGGGTTGCGCCGCGGATCAAGGCCGACCGCCAGGGCCTGGGGGATGGCGCCCTCATCGACGCCGGGAAAAGCCAGGCTGTAGAAGCTGAAGTCGACCTGGAAGCGCTCGCTCACCGCCAGGCACTCGGCGTCGACGGCGGCGCTCACCTGCTGGTAGCGCTCGGCGGTGGTGTAGGTGGCGGGCTCGCGCAGGGCGGCGAAGGTCGACTCGCGGCGCAGCAGATCGCGCAGCAGCTCGGCGTGCAGATCGAAGCAGCGCACCGTCAGCCCGCGCGCCCGCAGCTGCGAGCCGGTGTACAGCAGATCGGCCGGCACACAGGCGTAGTACCAGTGCGGCGGAAACACGAGTGAGACCTGCGCCATGTCCTCGCCCCCTCCGCGCGAGTCGTCGCTGCCGGTCTGTAGTGTAACACTTTGAGCGGCGGCGGCGACCGCGACCGCGGCCTGGTTTGTGTGCTACTGCTAGTCGGCGATGAGCAAGCAGGAGCTGCGTCGGGTCTGTGTGTTCTGCGGGTCGCGCCCGGGGGCGCACGAGCACTATCTTGAGCCGGCGCGGGCCCTGGGCGCGGCGCTCGCGGCGACGGGGCGCGGCCTGGTGTATGGCGGGGCGCGGGTCGGGCTGATGGGCGTGGTGGCCGACGCGGCGCTCGCGGCGGGCGGCGAGGTGATCGGGGTGCTGCCGCGGGCGCTGATGACCAAGGAGCTGGCCCACCCGGGGCTGCACGCCCTGCATGTGGTCGACAGCATGCACGCCCGCAAGGCGCTGATGGCCGAGCTGGCCGACGGCTTCATCGCCCTGCCCGGCGGCTTCGGGACGCTCGATGAGCTGTTCGAGATCCTGACCTGGGCGCAGCTTGGCATCCACCGCAAGCCGGTCGCGCTCATCAACTGGCGCGGCTTCTACTCACCGCTGCTGGCGTTCGTGGCGCGCGCCCAGGGGGAAGGCTTCGTCGCCGCCGACGATCGCGGCCTTTTGCTGGTGGGCGACGATGCCGAAACGGCGCTGGCGTTGCTTGCCGACTACGCCCCGCCGGCGCAGACGAGCAAGGCGCGGCGACCGCCGGCGCAGTGATCGGGGTCGCGGCGCGACGGCCGCGGGTGCCAGCTGGCTGACTGCCGCCGCGGTCCCGGCTCAGTACTTGTGCAGGATGAGGCCGTTGCTGCCGACGATGTAGTAGTCGTTGCGGGCGGCCGCGGACACGCCGCTGTAGGGCAGCATGGTCAAAAGCGGCTCGAGCGACCAGCCGGTCGCGGTCCGCCGCGCGATGATGCCCTGATCGCCCATGGTGAGCAGCTCCTGGGTCCCGGGAATGACGCCGCCGGCGATGCCGCTTGCGCCCCTGCCGTAGGGGCTGTCGGTCACCACCTGCCACTTGCCGGCCGACTGGCGGCGGAACACCCCGCCCTTGTTGCCGAAAGCGAACAGGTTATCCTCGTTGGTACCGAGCAGGGCGACCAGCGACTCGGTGGTCAGGGTCGGCGACTCCTGGGTCCAGCCGAGCATGTCGTGGCGCAAGAACAGGCCCTGATCGCCGGTGACGTAGACCACCTCACCGCTGCCGCTGCCGCTGCCCCAGACGCCGAACAGATCGTTTTTGACCGGCACGCCCATCGGGCCAAGCTCGATCGTCCAGGTGCCCTTGAGCTTGTGATAGATGCGCCCGCCGCGGCC
The DNA here is from genome assembly GCA_044222245.1 of Polyangia bacterium. Lineage (GTDB taxonomy): Bacteria > Myxococcota_A > Polyangia > Palsa-1104 > JAEUJZ01 > CALFML01. The sequence goes on from JBGANQ010000003.1 coordinate 222,715, forward strand.
GATCACCCAGGTGCTGTCCTGGGCGGTCCAGACGCCGGTGAGGTCCTGGGTGGTGAGAAAGCCGCCGTCGATGGTCCAGGTGGTCCCGGCCTTGTGGACGATGGTGCCGCTGGCGCCGACCGCGTAGACCTCGGCCTCGCCGCTGGTGGCGCTGGCCGACCAGCCGGCGATGGCGGTCAGCCCGGCGCTGGTGACGCCGCTGCCGACGGTCGACCAGGTGCCCTGGGCCGCGGTGCCGCTGCGCCGCATGATGAGACCGCCGCCGCCGATGGCGTAGACCTCGCCCGGGTTGCGCGCCCACACGCCGCTCAGCGAGGCGGTGGTGACCCGCGAGGACAGCGCCTGCCACTGGCCGCCGTCCAGGCGCAGCAGGGTGCCGAGGTTGCCGGCCGCGTACAAGGTGATCTGGCCGCCGCGCACCGTCCCCCACAGGGCGGTGAGCAGCTCGCTGGTGAGGCCCGCCGCCTCGGTCTGCCAGTTGCCGCCCTTGCGGTGCAGGATGGTGCCGCCGGCCCCCACCGCGAACAGGTCGCCGCCGGCGCCCCAGGCGGCGGTGAGCTGGGCGGTGGCCGGCGCGTGCTCGACCGTCCAGGCGCCGGCCTGCTTGTGCAGGACGATGCCGCTGTCGCCGACCGCGAAGACCTCGCCGCTGGCGGCGCCGTCGCCGATCCACACCGAGTTGAGCTGCGAGCTGACCAGGTTGTCGGCCTCGACCACCCAGGTGCCGGCCACGCGGTGGACGACGCGGCCGTTGGCCCCAACGGCGTAGACCTCCATGGCGGCGCCGCTGCCGGTGCCGGCCAGACCAAACAGGGAGTCGGGGGTGACCCCCATCCCCTCGCGCTGCCAGGTGTTGCCGGTGCCCTGGACGTGGAAGATGCGCCCGGTGGTCCCGACGACGAAGTACTCGCCGGCGGTGGCGCTCGCCCAGGCCGCGGTGAGCGCGCCGTCTCCGGTGCCCAGGGTAGGACTTATATCGGACCACAGCCCCTGCGTGCGGCGCAGCGCCAGATCAAAGAAGCCGACCGCCAGCACCTGCGGCGAGGAGCCGCTGCTCTGGCCGCTGAGCCCGAGGATCGCCCGCTGCTCGACCACGCCGCTGCGCTGCCCCTGCCACCCAGCGCTGCCGCCGATGAGCAGGGCCCCGTTGTCGCCGCCCGCATAGACCTGATCCTGATCCGCGGTCGCACCGGCGACGCCCCACAGGGCGCGGAGGTTGTTGCCCTGCGGCTGCGGGCTCTCCCAGCGCCAGGCGGGCGACAGGTTCTGCGCCATGTCGGTGCCGAGGTCCCCCTTGGGGTTGCTGCTCATGTCGTGCGAGCCGTTCAGGCTGTTCACCGGCACCTCGACGCAGCCCGACAGCAGCCCACAAACGAGGCCGGCCAGGGCGGTCGACGCCGGCCCGGTGGCCGACCTCCAGCGCGCAGCTCGGGTCTCTCTGTGGGAACTCGACGAGGAACCCGGTGCGGGGTTCATCGCGCTGCTACGCCAGTTACAGCCCTTGACCATGATCTCATCGTTTGCGACTCGGCGCGTGGTGTCAAGCGACACCGCGCGCCGATTTGCAAGCGATGCGACCAAACGGACTTAGCGCTCGCCGGCAAGGCCCGCTGGATCTTTATGGAAGGGGTCCTTCTACGCTACCATCATCCATTCTAGGGAGGTGTAATGAATGCCGTCCGGGGTGAGGCTATCGCAGACAGAGATTGCGGAGCGGCGGGGCCGGCCGGCCAGGCGCGACGCACTTAAGATCACGACGCTGAGCCGGGTCGCAGCGCTGGCGGGCCTGGCGGTCGGGCTGGGCGGGGTCACGGCGCCCGCCCGAGCAGCGGCGCCAGCGGCAGCCGCGACGGTCGGCGGCAAGGTCGCGCCGGCGGCGCCCAAGCTCGTGGTGCTGCTGGTGGCGGATCAGTTCCGCGCCGACAACTTGACGCGGCTTGGGCCGATCCTCGATGCCGGCGGGCTGCGCCGGCTCCTGCAGCGCGGGGCGACGGCGATCGGCCACTACGGCCAGCAGAATACCTATACCGGACCGGGGCACGCGCTCATCGCCACCGGCTCGTATGGGTATCTCAACGGCATCACCCAGAACAAGTTCTGGAACCAGCGCAGCGGCCGCTCGGAGTCGATGCTCTACGACGACAGCGTCAAGATCCTCGGCAACAAGAAGCAGAGCGCTGACGACGACAACTCGCCGCGCAACTTCATCGGCAGCACGGTGTTCGACGAGCTGCGGCTGCTGCGGCCGGAGTCCAAGGTGGTGGCGGTGGCGCTCAAGGGGCGGGGGGCGATCCTGCTCGGCGGGCACCTTGGGCAGGCGTACTTCTTCTCCGACCAGGGCGAGATGACCAGCTCGACCTTCTACATGAACCAGCTGCCGGCCTGGGTGCAGAAGTGGAACAGCGAGAAGCTCGTCGACAAGGCGTTCGGCACCCGCTGGGAGCGCCTGCTGCCGGCCGAGCAGTACAGAACGCCCGACGACGCGCCGCACGAGTCGAGCCTGATGGGCCTGGGCCGCACCTTCCCCCACCCGACGACCGGCGGGCTTTCGGCGCCCGGCCCCGCCTACTACGAGACGGTCGCTTACACGCCCATTGGCCTGGACGCCGAGATGAGCTTTGTCCGCGCCGCCCTCGCCGGGGAGAAGCTTGGGCAGGGCGCCGCCACCGACGTGCTGGCGATCTCGATCAGCAGCACCGATCTGGTCGGCCACCTGTACGGACCGTTCAGCCAGGAGTACCAGGACATGGCGCTGCGCCTGGACCGCGCCGTGGCGACGCTGCTCGCCGAGCTGGAGAAGCGCTTCAAGCCGGGCGAGCTCTTGGTCGCCTTCACCGCCGATCACGGCGCCACGCCCATCCCCGACGAGGTGCTCGAGGCCCACATGCTGGCCGGGCGGATCAAAAAGGACATGATCAAGAGCACCGTCCAGAAGGCGCTGGTCGCGCAGTTCGGCCCCGGCGACTGGGTGATGGCCCTGGAGGACCCGAGCATCTACCTGTCGGCCAAGCTCATCGCCCAGGCCAAGGTCGACCCGCTGCTCGTCGAGGAGGCCGCCGGCAAGGCGCTGCTCGAGCTGCCCGGCGTGCTCGGCTTCTTTACCCGCACCCAGCTGCTGCGCGGGTGGCTGCCCCCCACCGACGCCGCGACCGCGGTGTCGCGCAGCTACTTCCCGCCGCGCGCCGGCGACCTGGTGGTGGTGCCGGCGCCATTCTACTTCTGGGGCAAGTACGGCGAGAACGAGCAGGGCTCCTCGCACGGCTCGTTCTACCGCTATGACACCGACGTCCCGGTGGTCCTTTACGGGCCGTGGTTTCAGCCTGGCGAGTACGGCGTCATCGAGATGGTCGACTTCGCGGCCACCCTCGCCCACGTGCTCAAGCTGACCCCGCCGGCGGCGTGCGCCGGGCGGCCGGTCGCGCCCATGCTGCGGCCGATTCAGCGCTAGCGCCGCGCCGCCGTCGCGCCGCGCTTGCTGCGGCGGCCGGCCGGCGCGGCGGCGCTACTCCAGATCCGGGAAATCGGGCGGCGGCGGCAAGCTCTCCAGGTTGATCGCCCGCCGGCGGTTGGGGTCGACGAGGGTGACTTCATCGTCGTCGGCGGTGGCCGCGGCCTTGGCGGCGACGAGCTCGGGACCAAGCTCCAGCTCGGGCGGCAGAAAGGGCGGCGCCCCAAGGGCATCGGCGGCCCCGTGCACCGAGCGGAGCGCCGGGCGCACCTCGGGCGTGGTGAGCTCCTCGTCAGGATCGGACGGTAAGATCTGATTGCTCGGCGGCTTGGCGGCCATCGCGGCTCCTAAGTTGCGTTCTCCGGCACCTGCCCGTGCCCCCCTCCGACTCCACCTCCGGCGAGCTCCCGGCACCGGACCACGGCCCCGACCGGCTGCGCGCAGCGCTCGCCAGACCAGCGTACCTGATCGCCGCCCCGCGCGAAAGCGTGGCCATCGCTCGGGCTTGCGCCGCCCGGGCGGGCCGGCCGGCTTGACGGAACGCAGGTCGGGCCGATATAGCTGCCCGACCTGCAGCTGCAGCAATAGGTCAAAGAGGAGCGAGCATGATCAAGTGGCTTGTGCGCATAGGTTGCGCCATCGGCGTCGTTTTAATCGTCCTCACCGGCGGGCTGCTGCTGGCCGGCGGCGGGCGGCGGCTCGCCCACACCGAGACCGTGGTGTACTTCAACCATCCGGCGGCGCAGCTGTGGCCGTGGCTTGTCGAGGTGCCGCGCCTCAAGCAGTGGCTGGGCGGCTTTATCGACTCGATCCCCGAGGACAGCGGCGGCCTGCGGGTCGGGGCGCGCAGCAAGGAGCTCGTCGAGCTGGACGGCCGCCGCTGGGAGATCGGCTCGCAGGTCACGGCGCTGCAGCCCGGCCAGCGCCTCGCCCTGCACCTTGTCGCCGACGAGTTCGAGGACGACACCGAGTACCTGCTGGAGGAGCGCGGCGGCGTCACCATGCTCACCTACAAGAGCGATGCCCACTACCGCACCCTGCTCGCGCGGCTGCTTTCGCCCCTTATCAGCCGCGACGTCGAGCGCAAGGTGCGCAGCGATCTGGCCAAGCTGGACGGCCTGCTGGCGCGCGAGCCGGCGACCCTGGTCACCCCCCCCAAGCCGGGCAGCCAGCCCGCCTTCGCCGGCTGCTGCGCCGCCGAGCCCCAAGCCCCCGGCTCACCCTGAGCGGCGACTACGGCCGGACGTTGGCGGCAAACGGGCAGTTCACGTAGACCGGGCCCGAGTAGCCGTTGTTGAGGTAGAGCTGATAGATGTGGCACTCGCCGCGGCTGGCGGCCTGGGTCGTGGTCCCCTCGAAGGTGCCCAGCCGCTCGCCGTTGCGGTACAGGTCGCCGGAATCGTCATCGCCCCAGCGGAACTGGACGGTGCGCTCGGCGACCAAGGCGTCGCCGACGCCGAACGCCGAGCCGCCCTGATCGTCGGCGTACACGCGCAGCCCGCACGGGGTCGGCGAGCGCACGCAGACCCGGCCGTGGAGGATCGCCCGCCGCAGCGCCTCGGGAGTCCGCTCGGGCGCGGCGATGAACGTGGTCGCGCGGATGATGCCGCCGCGGCTGTCACTGCCACCCATGGCGACCAGGCGCCGCTGCTTGCGCACCGACTCCTGCGCCAGCCGGGTCTCGACATCCGACAGACTCTTGGTCGGGTTTTCCAGCACGTACTGATCGCGCCACACCGACACCGGGATGCTGTAGGCCTGCATTCCGTCGTAGATGTTGTTGGCGGCGATGATGTCCTTGGGATACTCGCTGCCCGGCCGGATCATCGGCCGCCAGCTGTGATCGCGGCTGGCATAGCGCAGCGCGGTGTCCACCGGCACCGGCAGCGGCGTCGCCAGCGGGTGATTGATGATGAGGATGCCGCCGCGCAGCGCCACCAGGTTGAGGAACGCCGCCGGGCTGGTCTTGAGCTCGTCGCGAGAGACCTCGGTGAGGATCTTGGGGATGTCGACGTGGAGCAGCGACACCGAGCCGCTTCGCTCATCGAAGTACTGCGCGCCCATCATGAGCAGCGGGTGCGGCTCATTGAGCGACGACAGCGTCTGCTGCACCATCAGCCAGCTGCCGCGCACCCGCTCAAACTCCTCCGGGTTCTCGTAGAAGCGGGCGCGGATCTTGGGGGTCAGGTAGACAAAGTCCAGGTTGGACCGCTGGATGAGCTCCAGCGCCTCGCGCAGGCTGCGCCGGATCTCTTTGGGATCTTCGGGCGGCGAGATGTGGAAGTTCATGTCGCCGGCCCACAGCCGCAGGGTCCCCTGCAGCGCTACCTTGGCGGCCGGTGGCGGCTTGAAGGCGGCCTCCAGCGACAGGTAGTTGAGGAACGACTGGCAGGCCCCAAGCAGCACCGCGCAGCCGATGCCGGCCAGAGCGCCGACCTTGGCCCAGCGTCCGAGTCGACCCTTGGCAGCCCCGGCCGGGCCAAGACGAGTACGACTACCCAGACCTACCTGGCTATGTTGGCCTGCGGTGCCGACGTGGTCTCCGTTGCCTGCGCCTGAAGTAGAGCTGCCTGAGACGTTCGCATTCATGAGCGGCATAGTAAAGTTGAGTGTACAGGCCTGTCAAAGCCTTGTGGATAGAGACTTGCATGCCAAGCGGCCACTTTTTTACTGCCGCGGGCCGGGCGCGTGCAGCTAGACGCCAGGCGCGCCCGCTGCTACGTTGCCGCCGATGCTGAGCGGAGCTGATTCGGGGACGACTTCGGGCAACGGCGCCACCGGGCAACCGGCCGGACAAGCCGGGGCGACGGCCGCCGGTCGCCCGAGCCATCAAGTCCATCACCATCAAGCCCATCAAGCGCCGGGCAACCCCGCGCCGGGCAGCCACGCGCCGGGTGCCGGCGCTGGTCCGGGCGGCGCGAGCGCCAGCAGCGAGGCCGAGACCACCCCGGCAGGGCTCGATCTGCTCGCCCTGCCGATCCTCGTTGTCGACGACGAGCCGGATAACCTGGAGGCCTTCAAGTTCAACTTCCGGCGCAGCTTCCGCATCCTCACCGCGCAGTCGGGCACCGAGGCGCTGGCGATCCTGCAGAACGAGCCGGTGGCGGTGGTCCTTACCGATCAGCGCATGCCGCGCATGACCGGCCTTGAGTTTCTGCGCAAGGCGCGCTCGGTCGCCCCCGACGCGGTGCCGATCATCCTCACCGCCTACACCGACTCCGACGTGCTCATCGAGGCGATAAACCAGGGCCACGTCTACCGCTACATCACCAAGCCGTGGGACAAAAAGGAAGTGCGCGGGGTGCTGCTGCAGGCCCTGGAGCGCTTCCACCTGCGGCGCGAGAACGCGCGCCTGTCCGAGCAGCTGTCGCGCTACGCCGGCTACCTCAACCAGGAGTGGCACAGCGCCTTCAACTTCGGCCAGCTGGTGGGCGACTCGCCGGCGCTGCGGGCGGCTCTTTTGCGCAGCGAGCAGGTCGCCCGCACCGCCGCCACCGTGCTCTTGCGCGGCGAGAGCGGCACCGGCAAGGAGCTCGTCGCCCACGCCATCCACATCAACTCGCCGCGCGAGAGCAAGCCCTTTGTCCGCGTCAACTGCGCCGCCCTCGCCCCCGGGGTCCTGGAGTCGGAGCTGTTCGGCCACGAGCGTGGCGCCTTCACCGGCGCCCTGTCGCGGCACCTCGGGCGGTTCGAGATCGCCGACGGCGGCACCATCTTCCTCGATGAGATCGGCGACCTGCCGATGGAGGTCCAGGTCAAGCTCCTGCGCGTGCTGCAGGAGCGCAGCTTCGAGCGGGTGGGCGGCCACGAGACCATCCGCGTCGACGTGCGCGTCATCTCGGCGACCCACCGCAACCTCGAGACGCTGGTCGAGCAGGGCAAGTTCCGCGAGGATCTGTACTACCGCCTCAACGTCTTTCCGATCACCCTGCCGCCGCTGCGCGAGCGGCTGAGCGATGTGCCGGCGCTCGTCCATCACTTCATGCAGAAGTGGCGGCAGCACAGCCCGCACCTGGACGGTCCGGGCCGCGGGCCGGCGATCGACGAGGCGGCGCTGCAGCTGCTCATGCAGTACAGCTTCCCCGGCAACGTCCGCGAGCTGGAGAACCTCATCGAGCGCGCCCTCATCCTGGCCACCGGCCCGCTCATCACGGTGGCGGATCTGGAGTTCGGGCGCCCGACCGCCCGCCGGCCGCTCGCCGGGGCGACACCGCCCGCCCAGGCGCCGGCGCCCGCGACCCACCTTTTGCCGCCCGAGCTCACCGAGCTGCCCGCCCTGCCGCCGCTGCCGAGCGGTGCCCGCTCGCTGGCCGATCGCCTCTCGGATCAGGAGCGCGCCGAGATCATCGCCGCCATCGAGCACAAGGAGGGCAACATCGCCGCCGCCGCGCGCGCCCTGGGCATCAACCGCAGCACCCTCTACTACAGGTTGCGCAAGCATGACCTCCTACACCTTTTGCCGAGCAAGCCCGAGGCGGAAGCCGAGTCCGCCGGCTAGCCGCGGCCACGGCGGTGCCCCATGCTGACCACCGATCCAAACTTCCCGACTCTGCTCGGCGCGGCGCTGTGCCTGGCCGCCTTTACCGCGATCGCCAGCGTCGATGGACTGTATTTCCACCTGTACCGCTACCGCCTGTACCTGCGGCCCGCCTCGCGCTACGAGCACCGGCTGCACACGGTGAACGCGGTGCTGTTCGTGCCGCTCACCGCGCTGCTGTACTGCATCGAGCCGCGGGGCCTGTGGCGCCTGCTGGCGCTCGCCCTGTTCGCCGCCAGCGTCGTCATCGAGATCCTCGATGTCCGCTGCGAAAAAGAGAGCCGGCGGACCCTGGGCGGGCTGACCACCACCGAGTACCTCATGCACTTTCTGATGAGCGGTCTGCGCTTTGGCAGCATGCTGCCGCTTCTGGCGAGCGGCTCGCTGCAGCAGTGGCTGCCGGCGCAAACCGAGCTCGCGGCGCGCCCGCTGTGGCTCATCCTGCTCGGGGCGAGTGTGACCACCCCGGCGGTGCCGATCGCCGCGCTGCACCTGTACCTGGCGCTGCGGCCGCCGACCCCGGCGCGGTCCGGGGGGGCGCCGGCGCTCGACGGCCGCCCGGACTCGCTGCCGGCGTAGGGGACGAGGCCCGCACCGGCGCCGGCCGCCGCCCTACTTGCGCTTTTCGACCTGCACGATGCGGTTCTTCTTCTCGGGCCGCTCGATCTTGGGCGTCATCTGCAGCGCCTGCGCCGGCGCCAGGATGAACACCGTGAGCAGGAAAAATCCGGTCTTGTACACCAGCCAAAAGGGATAGCGCAGGAGCGCCCGCAGGCGCGAGCGCGCACGTCGCTGTCTAGCCATGATCGTCTCCTTTGAGTGAGGGGTTCGCGGATCGACCGAGAACCGCTCAGCGAAGGAGCGCGTGACGCAGGAGGTAGAGCGGCCGCGAGGCTGCCCGCGGGCTCCGGTGCGCCGCCCAGCGCGGCGCGGCAGAGG